>NZ_JSBN01000206.1 GCF_000797515.1 Sphingomonas sp. Ant H11 | reverse complement strand
AGGTCGTCGCTCCGCAGCTCTACATCGCTTGCGGTATTTCCGGCGCGATCCAGCACCTTGCCGGCATGAAGGACTCGAAGGTGATCGTCGCGATCAACAAGGACGAGGAGGCGCCGATCTTCCAAGTAGCGGACTACGGCCTTGTCGGGGGATCTCTTTGAGGTCCTACCGGAGCTGCAAAAGGCAATTGGCTAACCGCGACTGCCCCACAATTTTTTTTCCAACGAAATGACAGGAACGCGCACAATGGGCAGGACAGTGTTCGTCAACGGCCAATGGCTGGACGAGACGGCAGCAACGATCTCGATCTTCGATCGCGGATTTCTTTTGCGGATGCGATATATGAGGTAACTGCCGTTGCTGACGGCAAGTTGATCGATTTCAAGGGCCACACCGATCGACTGAAACGCTCGCTCGAAACGCTCGGAATTCCGATGCCGGTCGCGGAAGGTGAACTCTTGGCTTTGCACCAGGAGATCGCGCGCCGGAATGGCATTACGCATGGCTTAGTCTATTTGCAGATTTCCCGTGGCGCGGAAGACCGCAATTTTATCTACACCGATGGCCTCCGTCCGACGATCGTGATGTTCACGCAGCCGCGCACCATCCTGGCTAACCCTGGCTGGGAACGTGGCATCACAATGAAGACAGCACCTGATGGGCGATGGGCTCACCGGCAGATCAAAACGGTACAGCTTCTCTACTCGTCAATGGCCAAGATGGAGGCGTTGCGCGAAGGCTATGATGATGTGCTTTTCGTGGAGGATGGCCTCATAACGGAGTCAGGTTCAGCGAATTTCCACATCATCACCAAGGATGGCATTCTGATTACGCGGGACCTCTCAAACGCCCTACTGCATGGCATTACTCGCGCGGGCTCTGTTGCAAAAATCGTGAAGCTTGAGCATGCTTGGCGGAGATTGGACGGACGGAACGATGACGGATTTCAAGTGGCGCCATTTCCAGGGTGATGTGATCCTGTGGGCGGTGCGCTGGTATTGTCGCTATCCGATCAGCTATCGCGACCTTGAGGAAATGCTGGCGGAACGCGGCATTTCGGTCGACCATACGACGATCTATCGCTGGGTCCAGTGCTACGCCCCGGAGATGGAGAAGCGGCTGCGCTGGTTCTGGCGGCGTGGCTTTGATCCGAGCTGGCGCCTGGATGAAACCTACGTCAAGGTGCGGGGCAAGTGGACCTACCTGTACCGGGCAGTCGACAAGCGGGGCGACACGATCGATTTCTACCTGTCGCCGACCCGCAGCGCCAAGGCAGCGAAGCGGTTCCTGGGCAAGGCCCTGCGAGGCCTGAAGCACTGGGAAAAGCCTGCCACGCTCAATACCGACAAAGCGCCGAGCTATGGTGCAGCGATCACCGAATTGAAGCGCGAAGGAAAGCTGGACCGGGAGACGGCCCACCGGCAGGTGAAGTATCTCAATAACGTGATCGAGGCCGATCACGGAAAGCTCAAGATACTGATCAAGCCGGTGCGCGGTTTCAAATCGATCCCCACGGCCTATGCCACGATCAAGGGATTCGAAGTCATGCGAGCCCTGCGCAAAGGACAGGCTCGCCCCTGGTGCCTGCAGCCCGGCATCAGGGCGAGGTGCGCCTTGTGGAGAGAGCTTTTGGCATTGGGCCCTCGGCGCTGACGGAGGCCATGGGCATGCTCAACCACCATTTCGCAGCAGCCGCCTGATCGGCGCAGAGCGACAGCCTACCTCTGACTGCCGCCAATCTTTGCAACAGAGCCTCCTTTCGAATGCGCTCACTTACTACAGGCTTCATAAATCGCTGACGCCAAAATTCGCGAATGTCGTGTTCTGGCGATTGCAAGCCAACGCGATCGATCACGACCCCACGTTCTTCAAGGTGCGGCTCGATAAGTCGAGCTATGTTACCGATCTTGGGGCAATGCCCCGGCGCAACATCCATCGTATCTGGAAAGCGCTGACTTCAGCCCAGCGCAAAAAGGCGATTGAGCTCGGCCACTCCGCTCCGCCGGAGTGAGGGGGCGGACAGGCAACGGTCCGCGACGCAATCTCAGGGCCGCCAGACGATCTGCTGGTTGACGATGTCGCCGATGTTCCAGTTGCGCGCGCGCAGCAGCACGAGTTCGGCGTCCGTGAAGGCATCGTTCCGCATGGCCAGGCTGAGCTGCTGCCGGTTTCGTGGACACCAAGATAAGGTGTTTTCGGAACCGGAGGGTGTAGATGCAACGACGGAAGTTCAGCCGAGAGTTCAAGCTCGAGGCGGTGAAGTTGGTCCGAGATCGCGGCGTGGCGGTAGCGCAGGCCGCGCGCGATCTGGACCTGCACGAGAACGTGCTGCGCAAATGGGTCCGCGAAGCGGAAGCTGATCCCCAGTCGGCGTTTCCGGGCAACGGTCAGATGAAGCCCGAGCAGCAGGAGATTGAGCGGCTACGCCGCGAGTTGGCCCGGATGAAGGCCGAACGTGACATCCTAAAAAAAAAAAAAAAAGCCGCGGCCTACTTTGCCAGGGACTCGATATGAAGTTCGGGTTCATCGCAAAGCATCGAGGGATCTGGCCGGTGTCGTGGCTTTGCGGGGCGCTCGATGTCTCGCGCAGTGGTTTCCACGCCTGGCTCGTACGCGCGCCAAGCGCCCGGTCGCTGAGCGACGAAGCGTATGCAGGGAAGATCCGCGCCAGCTTCATCTCCAGCTACCGAACCTATGGCGCGCGTCGCGTCTGGCACGATCTCTTGGCCGAAGGCCTTTCATGCGGCCTGCATCGTGTCGAACGGCTGATGCGGATGCACGGCCTGATGGCGCGGCCTAGGCGCCGCGGTCTGCCCAAGGATCATGGCGAACGCTCGGTCATCGCGGGCAACGTGCTCGATCGGCAGTTCAGCGCCGACGCGCCGAACCAGAAGTGGGTGGCCGACTTCACCTACATCTGGACCGCCGAAGGATGGCTGTACGCGGCCGCAGTGATCGATCTGTTCTCGCGGCGGGTGGTCGGCTGGTCGATGAGCGACACGATGACGGCGCAGCTCGTCACCGATGCGCTGGTCATGGCGATCTGGCGGCGCGGCAAGCCCGATGCGCTGCTGCATCACTCCGACCAGGGCAGCCAATATACCAGCGAGCAGTTCCAGCGACTGATGGCCGACAATGGCGTCACCTGCTCGATGAGCCGGTCCGGCAACGTCTGGGACAACGCGGCGATGGAGAGCTTCTTCTCCTCGCTGAAGACCGAACGGATCGCGCGCAAAACCTACCGCACGCGCAATCAGGCAAGGCAGGACGTGTTCGATTACATCGAACGCTTCTACAATCCCACGCGCAGGCACTCGACCTTGGGCTATCTCAGCCCCATGGACTTCGAGAAGCAGGCTCATGTAGCCTAACTTGGTGTCCATGGGACCGGCAGCAGCTCAGATCATGTAACTCTCCCTTGCGACACTAAGGGTGGACGCTTGCGGACTGTCCGACCCTTAGGTTCGGGTGCAGGTTCGGTCCGGATCGGGGGGGAAGGGGCGGGCATCGCGGCAGACGCAAAATCCATTGCCGGACTTTCGAAAGAGCGCCTGATGCTGGGGAAGGAGCGCGAGGGACGTTCGATTCATGCGGATGCGTTGTTCCGTGCGGCCGGTGAAAAGGCTTGCGCTTAATGTCCTTCAAAAGG
Organism: Sphingomonas sp. Ant H11; assembly: GCF_000797515.1. Lineage (GTDB taxonomy): Bacteria > Pseudomonadota > Alphaproteobacteria > Sphingomonadales > Sphingomonadaceae > Sphingomonas. The sequence goes on along the minus strand of NZ_JSBN01000206.1, from coordinate 40,536 downwards.
ATAGGGATTGCAACGCAGCGAAACCCTTAGCGCAGCCAAGAACAGCTTCTTTCGTGGTGAGTGAGGTGGTGAGACCGTAAACCGCCGCTTGGCCGGGCGATAGCGATCATCGGTGGCGGTACCGTCGCGGTCGTGGCAGGCGCGGCTTTTCCACGCCTTCAGAACCGAGACCGTCAGAGTTGCCATGACAGACCTTGCCCTGCTGTACGAACACCCCGCCTGGTTCACGCCGCTGTTCGACGCGCTTGATCGGCGCGGAATCGACTATGTCACCCTCAAGCCCGATGGGCATTTCGACCCCGGCGATCGCCGCGTTCCGGGGCATGTGGTGTTCAACCGTATCGCAATGTCCAGCTTTTTGCGCAGCGACGAACATCCCATCTTTTATGCGGCGGCGCTGCTTGACCACTGGCACCGCGCCGGTGCGCGGATCGTTAACGGGCCGGATGTGCTGGCAATCGATTCGTCCAAGGCACGCCAGCTTTCGCTGATCGCCGGGCTGGGGCTCGCCATTCCCGAAACGCGCATTGTTCACCGCGTCAGCGACGTCGAGGCGGCGGCCGCTTCGCTCGCTTTCCCGCTCGTCGTAAAGGCCAATATCGGGGGCTCGGGCGCGGGGATTGCGCGGTACGATACGCTCGATCAATTGCGCGCGGCGATCGTGGATGGATTGTTGCCGACGAGCATCGACGGGGTTCTGCTCGTCCAGGATTTCGTGCCCGCGCGGGATGGTACGGTCACGCGGATCGAAACGCTGGACCGCCGCTATCTCTATGCCCTTGATATCGCGGGGGGCGGAGTGTTCGATTTGTGCCCGGCCGACGCATGCCAAATTCCGGGCGCGCCGATCCCGATGGTTTCGGCCGACCCGGCCCCCGGTTTGCGCGACGCGGCGGAGCGGATCGCGCGCGCGGTCGATCTCGACGTCGGCGGGATTGAGGTGATGATCGACGATCGCGACGGCACGCCGCGCTTTTATGATATTAATGCGCTGTCCAATTTCGTCGCGAAGCCGCTCGACATCCTCGGTTGGGATCCGCACGACCGCTTGGTCGACTATCTGGTGCAGGTCATCGAAGGGACGAAAGGCTGATGCGTTATGGATATTGGACGCCGGTGTTCGGCGGCTGGCTGCGCAACGTCGCCGACGAGGGCATGGACGCGAGTTGGGATTATACCCGACGCCTGACCCAGCGGGCCGAACTCCTCGGCTATGACCTCACGCTGATCGCCGAGCTCAATCTGAACGATATCAAAGGTATCGATCAGCCCGCGCTCGATGCCTGGTCAACCGCAGCGGCGCTCGCCGCAGTTACCCAGAGCATCGAGCTGATGGTCGCGGTGCGTCCCAACTTTCACCATCCCGCGCTATTCGCCAAAGCCGCCGCAAATATTGACCAAATTGCTGGCGGGCGTCTGGCGCTGAACGTCGTTTCCTCCTGGTGGGCGGATGAAGCGCGGCAATATGGCCTGCAGTTTGACGAGCATGACGATCGGTATGCGCGCACCTCCGAGTGGCTCGACGTGGTCGAAGGGCTGTGGACGCAGGACCGGTTCAGCTTCGACGGGCAATTCTACCGCACCCGGGACGCGATCTGCGCGCCCAAGCCCGCCAAGCGGCCAACGGTCTATGCCGGTGGGGAAAGCGAGAAAGCCAAGGCGATGATCGCGCGTCAGTGCGATGCCTATGTGATGCATGGCGATCCGGTCACTGCGATTGCGCCCAAGATCGCCGACATGGCCGCGCGGCGCGAAGCGGTCGGTGGCGCACCGATGCGCTACGGCATGGCCGCCTATGCGATCGTCCGAGATAGCGAGGCCGAGGCGAAACGCGAGTTGGAGCGGATCACCACGGTGACCGATCTGCCCGCCGGCTATGCCAATTTCGATCAGTGGCTGTCGGGCACGCAGCTTGAGCGCGAATTGAAGATTCAGGAATATTCGGTGTCCAATCGCGGCCTGCGCCCCAATTTGGTCGGCACGCCCGAACAATTGCGCGAACGCATCGCTGAATATGAGGCGGCAGGCCTCGATTTGCTGTTGTTGCAGATGAGCCCGCAGGCCGAGGAAATGGAGCGCTTTGCGGCACAGGTGATGGCGCCGTGATCGAACTGATGGACGTCTTTCCCGGCAACGCCGGCACCGCGTTGGACGGCGTCTCGCCGTAGATCGAACGCGGTGAGATTTTCGGCGTGATCGGACGTTCGGGTGCAGGCAAATCGCCCCTGACCCGGCGGATCAGCCGCTCGCCGCGAGCCGATAGCGAGGATTGCGTGCATCGATCGCAGCTTGCCAGACGCGCAGCACATTGCCGCCCCAGAGCTGGTCGATCTGCGCCGGGGTGTAGCCACGCTGTCTCAGCGCGGCAGTGACGTTTGCCGTCTCTCCGACATCGGACCATCCGGTTACGCCGCCGCCGTGATTGAAGTCCGACGACAAGGCGACATGGTCGATGCCGATGCGCTTGACCGCATAATCCACTGCGTCGATCAACTCGCGCAACGTCGCTCTGGGCTCGGCACCGACGATCTCGTGGTAGCGGCGGTCATAGTCCGCCTGCTGCTCGGGCGAGAGCACCGTGCTCCCGCTTTCGGAAAGCCCATATCCGGCGCGCAGCTTGGCGACGGCTTCCGTCGTTTGCGGGCTGCGCGCATGTAGATAGGCGCTGAACGCATTGATCGCGATTACGCCACCCTTGGCTTTCAACGCATCGAGCTGCGCATCGCTCAAGTTGCGCGATGTATCGACAAGCGCACGCACGTCCGAATGGCTGGCGATCACCGGTGCGCGGCTTAGTGCCAGCACCTGATCGAACGCCGCGTCCGACAATTGCGAGACGTCGATCAGAACGCCCAGATCGTTGAGCCGCTGCACCGCCTGCCGCCCGAGCGGCGACAGCCCGCCATGCTCAGCCGTTCTGTCGCCCAACTGCAAGGCAGGCGCGAGGAATCCGCAAACTGATTGTGCCCGGCGTGGACGAAACCGACGATCCGCACGCCGCGCGCATACCAGCGATCGAATGCGTCGAGGTCGTCGCCCGCCGGCCACGCATTGAGCAGGCTCTCGACCACGGCGAAGCGGTGCCCGGCGACGATGCGTCGAACGTCGGCGGGCGAGCGGGCCAGCGCGGCGCGCGTCGGGTTGCCATCGGCGATGGCGTGGATTGCCGCGTCGCGTGCGATCGCGTCGCGCTGCGCGGTTGCCAGCGACGCGGGGTCGCGCGGCCCCTGTGCCACGAACAGGGCAATTGCGGCAGCGGTCAACCCGCCGCTTTGCGCGCGTGCGAGGTCGAACTGGGAACTCGGGTCGTTCAGGCCGTTCCAGCCCGGCGTCGCGGCCGTCTTGGGCAGGTCGAGATGCGGATCGAACACGATGGTCTGCGCGGCGATGGGGGGTGGCGGCAAGCAGGGCGGCCAGGAACGGGACGGTGTGTCGCATCGAGAGATCCTTTGATCAGAGCAATTCGGGATAGCCGGCCACCACCGCTTCGATCTCAAGCGAGCGCAGTGGCGCATAGCGTTCGGTGCCGCCGGTGATGATATCGCGCAGGAAGAGTGCGTCGCGCGCAGCGGCGAGGCCGGGATCGGCGACGACCTGCGCGAGTGCAAGGCGCAGCGCGGCGACCGCTTCGATCGGGGTGGTGCGCGACGTGACGAAGGGCGGCGTGGCGCTTTCCGCAGTGGTGGCGAGGATACGCAACGCGTCGATTTGCTCCGGGCTATCGCGTTTCACCGCAGCAAAGGTGACGCTGTCGATGGCGGCGATGTCGGCATCGCCGCGCACGATCGCTGCGACACTCTCCCGATGCGATCCGGTCTGGAGAACGGTGCCGAAGAAGCGGCCGCCATCGGCCAGCGGCGCGACGATCGCGCGAAACAGATTCATGCCGGTGTTGGAGTCCGTGCCGTTGATCGCGGCGGCGCGACCACGATAGGCCGGGAGCGTCGGCGCGTCGTCGTGGCGGGCGACCAGGAAGCTGCGGTGCAAACCGAGGCCGGAGGCCGGGGTATCATAGACCGGGGTCGCAAGGACGCGCAGCTTCAGCGACGGATCGGAAATCAGCGGAAATCCGCAAATCTGGCCGAATAACAGATCAGGATCATGCCATAGCGTTTGGACGGTGCGGCTGCGATCGAGGTGGCGCGGTACCCCTTTGATCCCGCGCGCGCCCAGAATGCGGGCAATCTCGTTCCACAGGCGATCGTTTGTGGCTTGCTGCGGCCCATGATCGTACATGCCGAGCGAGGCGACGCGCTGCTTCATACGGACGTGCGATGGGTGGGGTGGAGCGGCGCGTCGTGCGAACGGAGCGCGAAGCGGCGCAGGATCTGGCCATAACCATCATAGACGACCGCGCCCGGCGGGATCAGCTGGCTGCGGTTCCGGCGGTGATAGGCGGGCAGGCGATACCAGGCGAGGCCGGGCCGCGCGTGATGCGCTGCGTGCAGATTGTTGTTTAGGAAAAGCAACGCCAAAAGACCGCCACGCTCGACAGTTGCCGCCCGGCTGGGTGTGGTCAGGTCCGCGCGGTGCTCGGCGTGGCTGCGCAACGCGGTGAGCGCCATGCCGGGATAGACGAAACACGCACAATAGCTCGCAAGACCGAGACCGACCCAGTCGAGCCACGCCAGCAAGAGCATGACCGCCCCCAGATGTGGCACCCAGTCGCGCAACACTGCGCCCGGATCCAACGCGGCTCGGCGTCCCTCGTCGATCAGGAACCGCACGATCGCAATCGGCGGCCCGATCAGCATGTGTCCGAACAAGGTCGACTGCAGCCGTGCCGCCAACCAGGCAACGCCCCGATGTCGATCGACATAGCGCGATTCAGGGTCTGCGAGCGGGTCGGTGATTGCGGGGCTGGCGTGATGCGCGATGTGGCTTCGCCGATAGCATGCATAGGGGAGCCACAGGCTCAATGGCACGAAGCCGATTGCCTGATTGATCGCGGGGATAGAGGTCGGATGCCCGTGAATCGTTTCGTGCTGGAGCGAGCCGTGCCATGCCACGATCCAGCCGCCCAACAGCAACAGAACGGGCAATGGCAACGCGTCATGCCAGAGAGTGAGGGCGCTCCAGGCACCATAGATCGTCCCCGCCACCAACGCGGTAGGCCAGTCGAAGCCGTGGCGCGCCTCCACGGTTCCGGGGGTAAGGGGCATTGGCATGGAGATGTAAAATCCCGCTCCAGAACGTATATCCTAAAACTCTATCAAAGTAGTAGGATATACAACGCTGCCGATCTTGGCCTTTGCCAAGTTTTGCTTTTGTCATCTGCCCCTCCGGTGTCGGGCCGGGGGAGGGGTGGACGGCAAGCTCCGACCGACCCCGGGCGCAGCAATATTGGCAACGCCTGCGCGGGCTACGCGGATGGTTGTGTTAACGCGCTAGATTGTCAGGACGATACCGCCTCGGATATCGTCTGCACTAAAGGCGCACGGGTTGCCGTCGCCCGCCGGACGCTGACGATCACGGCGACCAAGCCAAGTGCAGAGGCAACGGCACCGGTAAGCGCCACGGCGGGATAGCCGATACCGGCCGCAATGACCCCGCCGCCCGCCGCTGCGCCGATCGCGTTGCCCAGGTTGAACGCGCCGATGTTCATCGCCGAGGCGAGGTTGGGAGCGTCCGAGGCGGCATGCATCACCCGGATCTGCAGGGGCGGGATCAGAGCGAAGCTCGCAATGCCCCATAGAAAGACGAGAATTGCAGTCGGCACCGCAAACGACATCAGCATCGCAAAAGCGACCAGGATCACCGTCAGCGACGCCAGCGTTACGATCAGCGTCCGATCGACCGAGCGATCGGCAAAGCGGCCGCCGAGCCAGTTACCGATGGTCAGCCCCACGCCGTACGTCACCAGCATCGCGGTAACGAAGCCGAGCGACGCGTGCGTCATTTGGCGCAGGATCGGCGTGATGTAGGTGAAGACGGTGAACATCGCGCTCGCCCCGACCACGGTCAGGGCAAGTGCGGCAAGCACCGGTCCGCGCGTCAAGACGCGTAGCTCGGCCATGGCATTGGCGTCCTTGGGGGCAGGCAATACCGGCAGGGTGAGCCGCAATGCGGCCATTGTCGTGACACCCAGCGCGGTAATCCCCCAGAAGGATGTGCGCCACCCGAGATGATCGCCCGCCCAGGTCGCGAGCGGCACGCCGACGATGTTGGCGATCGTGAGCCCCATGAACATCGCCGCGACCGCTCCGGCGCGGCGCTCGGCCGGCACGAGACTTGCGGCGACGACCGAGCCGACACCGAAGAATGCGCCGTGATTGAATGAGGTCAGCACCCGTGCGGCCATCAGCATGGCGTACCCGGTCGATACTGCCGCCAGCAAATTGCCAAGGGTGAAGATACCGGCCAGTGCGATCAGCAATGTCCGCCGTGGCACACGGCCCGTCGTCAACGTCATCAGCGGCGCGCCGATTACCACGCCCAATGCATAAGCGCTGATCAATAACCCGGCGGTCGGTATCGACACGCGAAGATCATTCGCGATGACGGGCAAAAGCCCCATGGGGGCAAATTCGGTGACGCCGATTCCGAAAGCGCCGACGGCAAGGGCAAGGAGGCCGGGATTGAGCTTCATCGATCGAGTCCTCGAACGCGTGCGGGGATCAGGCGAGCGAAGCCGCCCTGCTGGCGATGGGGGGTGTGCGGAGGGGGCGATACGGGGCCGAAGCCAGGCACGGTGACGCGCGGCCGCGATACTCCAGGTTGGCGAACATCCATATCCACATCTCTACTTGCTATGTCGGGGCACAAATGGATTGTCTGGCATTGACTTATTCCGCGCGCCCGGCGCGAAAGATTTTGGATAGCGTTGTAAAGGCGGGATGGGGGCGGACCGCGCCCAGGCGCTGGAGGTGTTCGCGACCGTCCATCCCGTGAGGCGTTTTTTCCCCTCGCGCCCGTCGTCACGCCGCAGCCGGGATGCGGGCATTTGTGCCAGCGCGACAACTTATTCCTTGTAATCCCCTTCCTGCTATATATCTGCACGGGCAGATAATGAAGGTGAAGCAATGGCCGTTTTCAGTGTGGACGATTGCGCCGCAAGCCGGGCACCGGGCCGGATGCTGCGTCGCCTTGACAAGGTCATGTCGGCGTTCGTCGAATCCAAGCTTGGTGACCATGATCTGAGCTATCAGCAGTGGATCGCGTTGCGGACGGTGGCCGAAGGCATTGTCGGCAATCCCGGGCAATTGGCGCGCGAATTGGGCATCACGACCGGCGCGGCGACGCGGCTGATCGATGTGCTGGAGGCACGCAGCCTGCTCGAGCGCGATCGTGGCGATGCCGACCGCCGCGTCGTCCGGCTGATGGTAACGCCTGCCGGCCGCGAGAAGGTGTTCGCGTTGCAGCCGCTTATCGTCAATGCGTGGAACGAAGTGGTCGCCGATTATTCGCAGCAGGAAGCTGCGGACATGGTCGCGATGTTGGTCAAGCTGCTTGCCGCAGCCGAACGTGTTGCGGGCGATCTGCCGCCGGTGGAGCGCGAAGCATGAAGCGCGCAACTGGCCTGGCGTCGCTCGGCGCGCTGCTGCTTGCGTCGTGCGCTGCGGTCCCCCACGATGCGCCGCAGGTCGCGCAGCTTCAGGCCGCTACCCTCGGTCTTTCGGCGCAAGGTGCGACGATTGCGCCCGATTGGTGGACCGTGTTCCAGGACCCGCAGCTCGACTCGCTGGTCGCGATGGGGCTTGCCGCCAATCCGACGCTCGACCGCGCGCTGGCGCGGGCGCGAAGCGCGGAGGCGACGCTGGGAGTGCGGCGCGCCGACCAGTTGCCGCAGGTCACCGTTGACGGCCAGTCGCTCTACCAACGTTTTTCCCGAACGTTCGCTGTATCCGCCGCCTTACGCGGGCAATGCCTATCCGATGTCGACGGTGCAGGCGAACCTCAACTGGAACCTCGATCTGTTTGGGCGTCAGCGTGCGTTGGTGGTCGGTGCGCGTGCCGATGTCGCTGCCGCAGCGCTCGATGCCGCCGCAGCCCGGCTGATGGTGTCGACCTCGATTGCGCAGGCCTATATCGGCCTGGCGCGGGCCGAGCGGTTGATCGGCGTCGCCGACAGTTTCGTCGCGACACGGCGGCAGGCGTTGGGCTTCGTCAATTCGCGGATCCACAACAAGCTCGCCAGCCAGTTCGAATTGCGGCAAGCGGAAACGCTGCTCGCCGAGGCCGAGCAAGCGCGCACGCGGGCGGTTTCGCAGCGGGAGTTGCTGGTCCATGCGATCGCTGCGCTGGTCGGGCGGGGGGCCGATTTCTACCCGCAGATCGCCAGCCCCAAGCTCGCCTTCGACACCCCACCGGTCGTGCCCGAGACGCTCCCCGCCGATCTGCTCGGGCGGCGTCCTGATCTTCTCGCCGGACAAGCGCGGATCGACTCCGCCGCGGCTGGACGGCGGGTGGCGCGCGCGGACTTCCTGCCCAATGTCAGCATCCAGGCGCTGGCGGGTTTTGCTGCACTTGGCCTTGGCAGCTTCTTCGATCTGGGCGCGCGCACCTATGGCGCGGGCCCGGCGATCCACGTGCCCATCTTTGAGGGCGGCAAGCTAAAGGCGCAGTATCGCGGCGCGACGGCGGCACTCGACGAAGCGGTTGCCGCTTATGACGACGCCGTGCTCGGCGCGGTGCGCGATTCGGCCGATGCGTTGACGCATGTCCGCGCGTCCGACCAGGACACCGCTGAACAGCGGCGCGTTGTGGCGGGCTTGCGCGAGACGGTCCGGCTCAACCAGGTCCGCGTCTCCACCGGACTCGGGTCGCAACTCGACACGATCGATGCGGGTTTCCGCTTGCTCGAAGCCGAGCAAGCCTTGGTCTCGCTCCAGTCCGACGCCCTCACGCATCGCATCCAGCTCATCGCCGCACTCGGCGGTGGGTTTCAATCCTCCCCGCCGCTTGCTGCGGCCCATGCGGACATGCCCTCATGAACGACCAGACCCCCGCCGACTGGAAGCGCCAGGCCGAAACGGCCGAATCTGTCGATCCGATCGTTGGCCCTGAACCGATCGCCGCCGAACCTGCGCCCGCGCCTGTCGACCCCGCGATTGCCCGCCGTTCGCGCACGCGGCGGATCGGTTTTGCCGTACTCGCGCTGATCGTGCTGGTCGGGCTCGCGCTATACGCGCTCAGCGTCTTCACCGCGCCGGCGACCGAGGCAACCGATGATGCCTATGTCGCGGGCAATGTCGTTGCGGTCACTGCGCGCGACGGTGGCACGGTGCTGGCGCTGCACGCCGACAATACCCAGTCGGTCAAGCGCGGTCAGCCGTTGATCGATCTCGATCCTGCAACCACCGCTGTCCAGATGGACGCTGCCGAGGCGGCGCTCGGGCGTGCCGTCCGCGCGGTGCGGGCGGGCTACGCGCAAGTCGACGAAGCCGGTGCCGAAATCGGGCAAGCCGAGGCCGATCTGTCGCGCGCGCAGAATGACTATACGCGCCGCCAGGGTGCCGCGCGCGATGGGGCGGTCTCCGGGGAAGAACTGGCGCATGCGGCGGATGCGGTGACGACCGCTCGCGCGGCGCTTGCCCTGGCCCGCGCCAAGCAAGCGCAGGCCGCCAGCACGATCGCCGGCACCGATATCGCCAACAACCCACAAGTGCTGGCAGCGATCGCCGACATGCGGCGTGCGGCGATCGACGCCAGCCATATGAAGATCGTCGCGCCCGTCACGGGGATCGTGGCACAGCGCACCGTCCAGCTCGGCCAGCGCGTAGCGGCGGGCACCCCGCTGATGGCGGTGGTGCCGCTCGACAGCGTGTGGGTGGACGCCAATTTCCGCGAGACGCAGCTCCAGCATCTCCGGGTCGGGCAGCCCGTTACGGTCACCGCCGATGTGTATGGCAAGGGTGTGATCTTCCACGGCAAGGTGCTTGGCCTCGGTGCGGGCAGCGGCAACGCTTTCTCGCTGCTGCCGCCGCAAAATGCCTCCGGCAACTGGATCAAGATCGTGCAGCGTGTGCCGGTGCGCATCGCGCTGGATCCCGCCGAATTGCGTGCGCATCCGCTCAGGATCGGGCTCTCGGTCAATGCCGTGGTTGCGACGAGCAACCTGTCCGGGCCGATGGTCGCTGGCAGCGCGGCGCCGGCGGGGGGGCGTGCAGCAAAGCCTTGACGGTGGTCCAGAGGTCGATGCGCAGATTCGCCGGATCATCGCGCAGAATCTCGGACGCGACCGGTGAGCGCAACCGCCGGCGCGGGGGCGGTCCCGCTGCGCGGCGCGACGCTGGCGATCACGTCGCTGGCGCTGGCGCTCGGCACGTTCATGCAGGTGCTCGACGGCACGATCGCCAACGTGTCGCTGCCGACGATTGCGGGCAATCTTGGCGTGTCGACCGATAACGGGACGTGGGTGATCACCTCCTTCGCGGTCGCCAATGGCGTCACGGTGCCCCTTACCGGCTGGCTGATGCAGCGCTTTGGCGTGGTACGCACGTTCACCGCCTCGGTCGTGTTGTTCACGATCGCCTCGCTCCTGTGCGGTCTGGCGTGGGATCTGCCTTCGCTGATCGGCTTTCGCATCCTGCAGGGAGCCGTGTCTGGGCCGATGATCCCGGGCAGCCAGGCGCTGCTGATCGCGATCTTCCCCGCCCATAAGCGCGGTACCGCGCTCAGCATCTGGTCAATGACGACGCTGACCGCGCCCGTGCTGGGGCCGGTGCTGGGCGGGTACATTTCGGACAATTACCATTGGGGCTGGATCTTCTTGATCAACGTCCCCGTCGGGATCGTTTGCGCGCTGATCTCGTGGCGCTCGCTCTCGACCCGCGAGACGCCGACGCGCAAGCTGCCGATCGACACGGTCGGGCTGATGCTGCTCGCCTTCTGGGTGTTCAGCCTGCAAACGATGCTCGATCTCGGCAAGGATCGCGACTGGTTCAACAACCCGCTGATCGTCGTGCTGACGGTATGCGCGCTGGTCGGCTTTGTGGCCTGGGTCATTTGGGAGATCACGGATGGCAATCCGGCGGTCGATCTCAGCTTGTTCCGACGGCGCAATTTCGCGTTCGGAACGCTGGCGCTGTGCCTCGGCTATGCGCTGTTCTTCGCCAACAACCTGCTGCTGCCGCTCTGGCTGCAGGAGCAGATGGGCTACACTGCGACCTGGGCTGGGTTTGTCGCGGCACCGAGCGGCATCGTCGCGGTCATCGCGACGCCGTTCGTCGGGCGGCTCAAGATCGATACGCGCTGGCTCGCGACGATGGCGTTCCTCGCTTTTGCGGGATCCTATTTCCTGCGTTCGCAATATACCCCCGATGCGAGCTTCTGGACGCTTATGTTCCCGCTGCTATTGCAGGGGCTGGCGATGAGCATGTTCTTCGTGCCGTTGGTCACGCTGTCGTTCGACGGATTGCCGGGCGAGCGCGTGCCGTCGGCGAGCGGAATTTCCAACTTTGCGCGTATCACTGCGGGCAGTTTCGCGGCGTCGATCATCACCACCTATTGGGATCGCCGCGAAGCGCTCCATCAGACTCGGCTGACCGAGGTCGGTACCGACTATTCGCCGACGTACCGGCACATCACCGATCAGTTGCAAGCCGCCGGCATGACCCAGCAGCAGGCGGCTGGCTCGGTGATGCGCCAAATCGTCAACCAGTCCTACCTGCTCTCCTCGCTGGAATTGTTCTGGATCTGTGGCTGGATGGCGCTGGTTATGATCGGCGTGATCTGGATGACGCGACGTCCGGCACCGAGCACGCATGTCGTGGCGGCGGATTAATACGGCACCGACCGGGCGCGCGAACCGGATATGCGCTCCCGTTCGGCTCCGCCGATTTAAAGTTCGATAATGCCGCGTTTTGCCGCGATCGTGACGGCGTGGGTCCTGTCCGAAGCGGAGAGCTTCAAAAAGATCGTTTTCATATAGCTTTTTACCGTCACTTCGGTGAGCCCTAGCCGGTTGGCGATCTGGCGATTGGAGTTGCCGTTCGCGGCCAGCGACAGCACGGTGGTCTCCCTTTCACTCAGAGCGTCTCCAGCGACTTGGAGCGACATCCCCGCCGCAACCTGCGGGTCCAGATGTTTTCCACCGCGCCGAACGGACTTGATCGTATCGATCAGTTCGTTGCGAAGGCTGTTTTTGAGCAGGTAGCCAGCCGCGCCTGCGCGCAACGCGCGAAGCGCCTGGGCGTCGCCCGCACTGGTGGTGAGAACCACAATCCGTGCGTCCGGCCATTCCTGGCGAATTCCGGCAATGGCATCGACGCCGTTCAACTTGGGCATCTGTAGATCCATGAGAACGACGTCGGGAAGATGCTCGCGATATTGGTTGATCGCCTCATATCCGTTCGACGCTTCCGCCACGACAACGAGGCCGGGCTGGGTCTCGATAACCGCGCGAATGCCCTCGCGGAGAAACGAATGGTCGTCCGCGACCAGAACTCTGATGGGCGATATATCCGTCACAACCGTGCTATGCCCTGTCGAAATTGCAGACACTAGGCGGAACTCGCGCACAACTTCGCCACGCGCTCGCCCACCGATGGCCTGAGCGGGTACAAGCGGAGGTGCCGTGTTCGTCAACCATATGCGGCAAACCGCGCTGCAGTCACTTCGCGCACGCCCAGCGTTTCCGCCATCCGTACCAGGTCGGCCAGCGATTGGGCATGCATCTTGCGCATCATGTTGCCCCGGTGGATCTTAACCGTAATTTCGCTGACGTTCAGTCGTCCCGCGACCTGCTTGTTCAAAAAGGCCCGCAGTTACCAGGCTCATGACCTCCCGTTCGCGCGGGGTCAGACCATTATACAATCGGCGGGTGTGGTCGTCCCTGCCATGAGCCGCCCGACGGGCCTGGTTGAGGGCGACGGCCTCGGCGATGGCGGCGAGTATGTCGTCGTCATTGCATGGCTTCGTCAGGAAATTGACCGCCCCGGCTTTCATCCCGCGCACTGTCATCTGAATGTCGCCGTGCCCGGTCATCAGAATGATCGGGACATGGATATGACGGTCGAGAAGCTCTTGCTGGAAATCGAGCCCGTTCAAACCGTTAAGGCGGACGTCCAGCAGCAGACAGGCCGCCTCGTCCGCGCGGCTGCATGTCAGATATTGGTCGGGCGTTTCGAAGGTGAGCACCGTAAATCCGACTGACCGCAGCAGGCTATCCATGGCCGCGCGCACGTCGCTGTCGTCATCAAGGACGCAGATCGGTCCGACGGCCTGTGTAGCGGTTGCGTCTATCATGATTTTTCCCACCAATGGACCGTTAGCCGAGCGGGAAATGCCCGCAGTCCATGGCCTAGTCCGAAAAAGCTTGCTCGCCAGCTATCCATGCAGGTGCGGGTGCCAGACCTTTGTATGATGAGCGCGCGCAAGGGGGCCGCCGGAGGTCATCCGGGGTGGCGCACCGCGTGACGCTGGCCAGGGCGAACCTGCCCCGTCGATCGGCACCATCCTTTCGTTGGCGACCGCGCAAAGGCGCAAATGATGCCAGGGTCGCGTGTCCTTTGTCCTTCAGCGCGCGCTTGCTACGTTCTTGCGGATCTGCATCCGCAAATCGCTGCTGAGCGATGCCGCGTTCGCCGCAGGCTGGCTCGCAGGCAACATAATTTCGACCGTAGCGCCGCCCGTTTCGGCGTCGCGCAAGCTGATCGATCCACCATGGGCCTCGATGATCGTACGACAGACAGAAAGGCCAATGCCCATCCCGCCGGGTTTGGTCGAGCGGAATGCCGCAAAAGCCTCGGCCAGAATTTCCGGGGGCCAGCCGGGGCCGCAATCGGTAATTTTCAGGCGGACAACGTCCTCAACGACCATCGTTTCGATCAAAATTCGGCGCTCGTCCGGGGGCGTTTGGGCCATGGCCTGCACTGCGTTTCGAACGAGATTGACCACCACCTGCTGCAACAGGATACGATCGGCGTGGAGCACCGTGCGGGCATTCAACACATGCACCACCCGCGTTCCGCTGTTGATGATATCGGTCTCGATCAGCGTCGTTGCCTCTTCGACAAGCGCATCGATTTCCAGGGCACTGGATTCGGTTTCGGTATTACCAATGATCAAGGCGCGGATGCGGCGGATGACGTCCATCGCGCGCTGTGTTGCGTGCAGCCCGGTCTGGATCGAGGCGTTGACTTCGCCGACCGCGATCGGGTCGCGCCGGAGCCACCGCGTTGCGGCGTCGAGGCTTGTTTGAATCGCGGTAAGCGGTTGCTCAATCTCGTGTGCGATCGAGGCGGACATCTGGCCAAGTGCCGCGCTCTGCTGGGCGCGGGCAAGCTGCTCCTTATTTTCGGCGATGAGGCGAGCGAGGCGGTTCTGCTCGGTCATGTTGAACAGGCTGACGACCACGCGCTCGAGCGGTGAACTGCCCTCGAGACCAAAGGCCATCAAGACATCCAGTTCCTCCCCCTTGGCGGTTCGCACGCGGGTTTGGGTTTGAAACAACGGCTGCTGCTCGGAGATCGCGGTGATGCAGGAAATGAACGCCTCGTCGCTGTCGACGAGGAAGTCGTCGAGTTGCCGCAGAAACGCTTGCTTGTCCGGCACGCCGATCATTCGCAGCGCGGTATCGTTGACGTCGGTGATCAAGACCCTCCGGCGCAGGTCGCGACAAGGTCGGAGTGATGGGCGAGGTGCTGGCGTATATTGCGCACACCGCGCGCCTGCAAATCGGAAACGGCCGTTTCAATTGGCCGCAAGTCGCACTCCCAAATGGCGACCGCCATGCTGTTAAAGACACCGCGATAGCGTCGCTCGTCGGCCGCCAACTGCCGTTGCAGGCGTTCGGACCGAATGAGTTGTCGGGCTGTTACCGAAATCGCGATGATCCCGATTGCGAGGTTCGGCAAGGCCATCGGCCCGAAGCTGAGCGGCAGGCCCAGGACAAAGGCGGTTATGGCGAGACCGATGCAGATCGCCGCAAAGTGCGCAACCAGCGCCCGCGCTCCGCTATTGCCAAGGATGAGCAGCGGCAGAATGTAAAGGACGGACAAAGCAGGTGATATGATGAAAATCGTATCGGCTGCGAAAATGGCAGCGGTCAGCGCTGCACTGATTACCAAGCTCCAGCCTGAAGCGATGCGACCCTCAAGCGCGCTTGCCGGACGGTACTTTGTCACGGTCGACGTCCTTATAGTGTCCCCAATCTGGCTACATTAGTGGTCCGTGGGCGTCGCCCGATACCCTCGAAAGGGTGGGCGCGCAGGAACTTTTGTTTGCAGCGGATGCGTGTCCCGCGCGCGGTCAGCCAAGGGGGCCGAAAATCTGGCTCAGGCATGCGACTAGACTTTCCGTCGTTCCAGGCTTTTCGAGGAGGCAAAGGATGCCCCCCTCGTTTGCACGCTCCCGGATTTGCTCGGTCGGATAGGCGGTGATCAGGATGAAGGGAATGCGGTCTCCGCGCGCGCGAAGGGTCTCGTGAAATTCAAGGCCGGACATGCCAGGCATATGAAAATCCGAAAGGATGCAGCCAAGCGATTCGGGTGGAGCGTCGAGGAACTCGAGCGCCGACCTGTAAGGCGCGACTTGAAGCCCAAGCGAGCGCACCAGGCTAACGGTTGCGGAGCGGACTAAATCGTCGTCCTCGACGATTGCCACAGTCCGTGCTTCCGGGTCCATTGACGCTCCTGATCGCAGCCCTGTGCGTCGTTCGCTCTCTACACCGTAAAATCGCATCAGAACATCATACAGAGGTCTGGGAATCACGGGGGGCGGCGATTCACAATCGCTGCGATCCGCACGAGATCGGCGACGGTGCGAACGCCCATCTTTTTCATCATGGTGCCACGATGCATCTTTACTGTGATTTCACTGATGCCCAGTTCGGACGCGATCTGTTTGTTCATCAGGCCCGCGACCACCAGCGCCATCACTTCTGTCTCGCGGCGCGTCAGTGCAGCGTGCCGCCTGCTTGCGGCCTCCAGCGCGCCCTCGGTTGCCAAGCGATCGCGATCACGGTCGAGTGCGGCGAGCACGGCGTCTATGATGTCCTGATCACGGAACGGCTTGGCGAGAAAATCGACGGCACCGGCCTTCATCGCGCGGACGCTCATCGCGATATCACCATGGCCACTCATAAAAATGATGGGCGCGCGGTCGCCGCGTTCGGCGAGCTTGGCCTGGATTTCCATGCCGCTCATCCGGGGCAAACGGACATCCACCACCAGACATGAAGGACCTGCGGGGAGGGGATGATCGAGCAACGCTTGCGCGGAATCGAACAGCAGGGTTTGCAGACCGATCGAGCGAAACAGGGAATCCATTGCTCCCCGCACCATTGTGTCATCGTCGACAATCATCACGGTCGGTGCCAGATAGCCTGGCGCTTCGCCGCCTGCCTGCTCGCCTTGTGACACTCGCCCCCCTTCCAAGATGTCGCGTCGTGCGCGCGCCCGAAGTCAGACCCGGCGCGAGTGTCGCCGTAATATCGCTCGAAGCGCGGCCGTATCGCCCTTTGGGCTTGCGCGGCTGTCCCCGCGCTACCGCGCGGTACACCTGCTTATGCAGGCGCGTGCGATTCTGCCAGCAAACCCAAGTCTGGCAATCCCATACGAAAGGATGATCGACCGGGCGGCCTGATATCGCCCAAGCAGGCGCGACGCACTTAGGCTGGACGTCGCATAACACCGCTGGGAGACCGTTATGTCGCTGCGACACAAGCGCCTGCGGATTGAGGCAGTGACCACCAGATTGAATGCGGTGTCGTCCCGTGGCTAATGCTCGGCGTCTGATCACCCGACGCAATCTCCTGATCGTCGCGGTCTTGGGATTGATTGGCGTTCTGGGCGCGCTGGCCGCGAGTTGGCGGCCAGCAATCGCGCCGATTGCCGTTCCTCCACGCGCAAGTTTCGCGCAGACCGAGATCGCGCGCGGCGCAATTCTGGCCAGAATCGGGGATTGCGCGGTGTGTCACACCGCGGATGGCGGACGGCCGTTCGCCGGTGGCCGTGCACTGCCGACCCCGTTCGGCACGCTGTATTCCGACAATCTTACGCCCGATCCCGCCACTGGCATTGGCAATTGGTCGGCGGCGGCCTTTCGTCGGGCGTTGAAAGACGGCGTGGCGCGTGACGGGAGCCATCTCTACCCGGCCTTGCCCTATGAGCATTTCACCCACACCACCGATCGCGACCTTGATGCGCTTTATGCGTATCTGATGACGCGCGACCCGGTGGTGGCCCCGGCACCGCCGAACAAGCTGATCCCGCCGCTCGGATTCCGCCCGTTGCTGGCGGGATGGAAGCTGCTTTTTCTGCACAAGGGGCCGGTAAAGGTGATCCCACGCAATCGGCCGAATGGAATCGCGGTGCCTATCTGGCCGAAAGCCTCGGCCATTGCGGGGCTTGCCATACGCCACGTAACCTCGCCGGGGCCGAGGAGCGTTCGCGGGCCTATGCCGGCGGCGTTGCGGAGGGCTGGCGCGCGCCCGCGCTCGATGCGCGTAACCCTGCTGCCATCGTATGGACGAAGGACGCGCTGTTCACCTATCTTCGTAC
Organism: Sphingomonas sp. Ant H11; assembly: GCF_000797515.1. GTDB lineage: Bacteria > Pseudomonadota > Alphaproteobacteria > Sphingomonadales > Sphingomonadaceae > Sphingomonas. The sequence goes on along the minus strand of NZ_JSBN01000206.1, from coordinate 23,092 downwards.
CGGTATCTCGCCGCAACATAGCGCGGCGGCCGGGCCGATGGGGCCGGTCGTGGCCGATCTGGCGCAGGTGCCCGAGGGCGATGTCCGCGCCATCGCCACCTATATCGCCTCGAAAATGGCCGGGGGACGACGGGACAACGCCGCCGTTGCGCGATCGATCGACGCGCCCGACCGTGCGGCGGGCACCAATCCGGCCGGTGCCGTCCTTTTTGCGGGGGCTTGTGCCGGCTGTCATGGACCCGGTGCACCGATGATGGGGCAGGGGCGGCCGTCGCTCGCGCTGGCAACCAGCCTGCGCGACGCCGATCCGACCAGTGCGATCCAGGCTGTGTTGCAGGGGATCGCCCCGCCTGTCGCCGACCGCGGCCCCAAAATGCCGAGCTTTGCCGACAGTCTGAGCAATGCCGAAGTGGCGCAGACGCTGGCCTATGCCCGCGCCCGCTATACGGACGAGCCGGCGTGGGCCGACCTCGAGAAACGCGTGAAGAGCGCCCGCAAGGAAGGCACCGCGCAATGACGATTTCGCTTACCGTCAACGGCGTCACCCATAAGGTGGAGGTCGATCCGGCGACGCCATTGCTTTATGTATTGCGGGGCGAATTGGCGCTCGATGGCGCGAAATATGGCTGCGGACTTGGCCAGTGCGGTGCGTGCACGGTCCAGCTCGATGGCAAGGCGATCTTCTCCTGCGTGACCCCCGTCGCAGTCGCGGCCGGGCGGGCGGTGCGGACGGTGGAGGGGCTGGGCACGATCGACCATCCCGGTCCGTTGCAACGCGCGTTTGCCGAGGAACAGGCGGCGCAGTGCGGCTATTGCATCGCTGGCATGATCATGCGCGCGCAGGCGCTGCTCGATGCCAATCCTCATCCTGACGAGGCGGAGATCCGCCGTCACATGCAGACCAACCTCTGTCGCTGCGGAACGCACATGCGCATCTTGCGCGCTATTCGCCGCGTCGCGGGGCTTCCGCGCGATGGACATACGGCATGAGTACAATTCTTCCTTTGCGTCCTTCGCGTCGCGACGTGCTTGCAGGCGGCGGGTTGCTGGTCGCCTTCAGTTTCGCATCGCGCAGCCTCGCGCTGGCGGGGGGCGGTGAAGGCGGCGGCGGCCCCCAGGTGCTCCGGCCCGACCTTCCGGGCGACCTGAAGATCGCGCCCGAGCTCGACAGCTGGATCCATATCGCGTCTGACGGGAGGACCACGGTGTTTTCGGGCAAGGCCGAGTTGGGGCAGGGCATCCGGACAGCGTTGCTTCAAGTCGTCGCCGAGGAACTCGATCTGCGGCCCGCGCAAATCGACTTCATCACTGCGGACACGGCCCGCACCCCCGATGAAGGGCTCACCGCCGGCAGCCATTCGATGATGGACGGGGGCACTGCGCTGCTGAATGCAGGCGCGAACGTCCGCATGATTTTGACTCGTCAAGCGGCGCAGCTTTGGAGCTTGCCGGTCGACCAGCTTACGACGTCGGGAGACGGCCATGTCGTCGCTCCCGATGGGCGGCGGTTGGCCTATGGGGCGATCGCGGCGAAAGTGTCGCTACATGTCGAGGCGATCCCGAACGCGCCCTTGCGCAACCCCGCGAGCTATCGGACGCTCGGGAAAAATTATCCACGCGTCGATATCCCCGCCAAGCTGACCGGCGGTGCCGCTTACGTCCAGGATTTGCGGCTGCCCGGCATGTTGCATGCAAGGGTGATGCGCGGCCCAAGCTATGGCACCAACCTCGTCACGCCCGATCTGGCGGCGGTGCGCCGGATGCCGGGCGTTGTCGCCGTGGTCGAGAATGGCACCTTTCTCGCGGTCGTCGCGACCAGCGAGTGGCAAGCAATCACCGCTATGCGGGTGGCGCAGCGGGCCAATTACGTCCGGACGATGCCACCGCTACCCGTGGTCGACGGGGTGCAGACCTTGCTCGGCCTGCCGTCACGCGAGATCGTCGTCCTCGATACGCATGACGCCACATCGCCGACGGAACACATGATCACCGCATCGTATAGCCGCCCGTGGATCAGCCACGGCTCGATCGGGCCGTCATGCGCGGTCGCGTGGCTCCGCGAGGACAAGGGCGAGAAAGCGCTGACGATCTGGTCGCACAGCCAGGGTGTGTTCGACGTCCATCGCGCGGTTGCCGGGCTGGTCGGCCTCAAGCCCGAGCAGGTTCGCTGCATTCACAGCCCTTCGGCCGGGTGTTACGGCCAGAATGGTGCCGACGACGTCGCCGCCGAAGCTGCCCTGATCGCGATGGCCCTGCCGGGGCGGCCGATCCGGTTGCAGTGGATGCGCGAGCAGGAGTTTGGCTGGGAGCCGAATGGCTGCGGGATGATCACCAAGGTACGGGCATCGCTCGGTGCCGACCGCAAGATCAGTTCGTGGCAGTATGACGTGTGGAGCAATGCGCACAACAATCGGCCGGTCCAGCCCGGCGGCTATGCCGTCGCGCAACAAATCGTGCCGCCTTTCGCGCCGCAGGTTCCCGCGCCAATTCCGATGCCGGAGGGCGATGGCGATCGCAATGCCAACCCGCTTTACCGCTTCCGCAACATGCACGTAATCTATCATTTCGTGCCGCAAATGCCGCTGCGCGTTTCGGCGCTGCGGTCGTTGGGTGCGCATCTCAACGTCTTTTCGATCGAGAGCATGCTCGACGAACTTGCGCTTGTCGCGCACGTCGACCCGCTCGATTTCCGCTTGGCGCATATGGAAGATCCGCGCGCGCGCGCGGTCATCGCTGCGGCTGCCGAACGTTTTGGCTGGCGGTCTCGGCGCAAGGGCGATGGACGTCGCGGGTGTGGAATGGCGTTTGCGCGCTACAAGAATATCGGTGCCTATTGCGCGATTGCGATGGAAATCGAATTGGTGCGGGAGAGCGGCCGCATCATCGTCCACCGCGTCGTCGCCGCCGTCGATGCCGGTCAGCCGGGCAGTCCCGACGGTATTGCCAACCAGGTCGAAGGCGGGATCATCCAGTCGATCAGCTGGGCAACGCGCGAGGCCGTGACCTATGACCAATCGCGCCGCACCAGTTTCGACTGGGGCACCTATCCGATCCTGCGTTTCGAAGACGTACCCGGCTCGATCGATGTGGTCGTGCTCGATCGACCCGGTCAGCCGTTCCTCGGTGCCGGCGAAACGGCACAGGGGCCGACATCGGCGGCGCTCGCCAATGCGCTGGCGGATGCAACGGGGCTGCGCCTGCGCGACATGCCGCTCGATCCTGCGACGATCCTGACTGCACTCGGGCCCGAGGGGTAATGGCAATGGCCCGCACCCCCGCACGGAACGGCATCGGCACGGCCGACTGCCGGTCGACTGCGCGATCGTCCAATATGGGCGACCGCTGGACGCCTGGTCGGCGTGAGCGACGCAAGCCTGGTCGTGGTCGGCGCGGACGGTAGGGTCGCGCCACGGAATTCGCCACCGTCGGAGGAGGACCGCCCGATTGGTCCGCTCGCCGCCCTGTCGGTGCGCAATTTTCGACATTTCGCCATTGGCCAGGGCATCAGCCTGATCGGCTCCTGGACCGAGACCGTGGCCCAGGCGATCCTTGTGCTGCAACTGACCAACTCGGCGACCGCAGTGGGATTTGCTACGGCCGCGCGGTATCTCCCGGTGCTGCTGCTGACGCCCTATGCGGGCTTGCTGGTCGACCGGATGAGCAAGCGCCGCTTGCTGGTGGCGACCGCGTCGCTGCTTGCGTCGCTGTCGCTGCTTCAGGCGGGTTTGGTGCTGACGCACCGGATCGACATGACCGTCGTGTTCGTGGTCGCGCTTCTGTTTGGATGCCTGTCCGCGCTCGACAATCCGGCGCGCCAGGCCTTTATCCCGGAAATGGTCGGCAAGCCGCTGATCCGCAACGCGGTCACCATCAACAGCACGATGGTCAATGTCGGTCGCGCGGTCGGACCGCTCGTTGCCGCGCTGTTGATCACCACCGTCGGGATCGGTTGGTGCTTTCTGGTCAACGCGATCAGCTTCGCTGCCGTGCTCGCCGCGTTGCTGGCGATGCAACGGTCCGCGCTGCATCCGGTTCAGCGCGTGACGCCGGCCCCCGGGCAACTGCTCGAAGGTTTTCGCTATGCCCTGACCGTCCCCGAAATTCTCGGGCCGGTCGCGATGATGGCATTGATCGGTACGTTCACCTACGAATTCGAGGTTAGTCTACCGCTGTTCGCAAAGGTGTCGCTTGCGGGCGGCGCGGCAAGCTATAGCTGGCTGCTCGGTGCCTTCGGCGCGGGCTCGGTGGTGGGCGGCATCTATTGCATGCTGCGACCGGAGCTTGGTCTGCCGCGGCTGGTTCGGGCGGCATCCCTTTACGGGGCGGCGATGCTTGCGACAGCGTGCGCACCCACGCAAACGATTGCGGTCGTTCTGCTGTTTGTCGTCGGACTGGCGAGCATTACCTTCATCACGACGGGCAATGCGACGATTCAGTTGGCAGCCGCGCCACAATATCGCGGGCGGGTGACCGCCTTGTGGTCGACCGCGTTCGTCGATCGACCCCGATCGGGGCGTCGATCATCGGGCTGATCGACTCGATCGATCCGCGCTGGGGGCTGGGGGTCGGTGGGATCGCATGCCTGGTCGCCGTGCTTGTGGGGAGAGCGGCGGCGCGCGCACACCAATAGTGTGCGGCGACGATTCTCTTGGCGTGGCGGGTCGAGCGTGTTTCCCTTTTGTGGGAGAAAGGTGAAGCCGGGTTCGGCAATGGGGTAAAATGGGGCATCTGAATCTCTTCGGCATCGTTGCCCTTTGCGCCGCTGTTGCGACGCCGGGGATGACGTGCGCGTCGCCCCGGCCCGTGAAAGAGGTCCGCCTGCCGGCCCAGCCGTTGCGCGCCGCGCTGCAGACGCTGGCGCGCCTGTACCAAGTTGAGCTGCTTTTTTCCGATGCCGCAATCGGCACGACCGGCGCGCCTGCGGTGTCGGGCAAATATCGTATCGACGACGCGCTGAAAGCGGTGCTCGATGGAACCGGTTTCGTCGAGCGGCGTACGAACGGCGGCGGGTACATCGTCGTCAAGGCGACCGAGAGCGAGACCGAAGCGGCGACGGCACCCGTTCCGGAGATCGTGGTGGTTGGCAGGCGTACGCAGAATGCCGACATCCGGCGCTTCACCAACGATGTCCAGCCGTATCAGGTCTTGACGCGCGCCGATATCCGCAGCGCCCACGCGTCGACGGTGGAGGAACTGATCGGAAAGCGCATGTCGGCGGATGCGCGAGGCGTCTCGTTCATGCACTCGCCGATCTCGGGGCAGGCGTCGCCGCAGTCCACGGTCAATTTGCGCGGGTTGGGCGCGGACGAGACGCTGGTCCTGGTAGATGGACGCGCGATGCCGCGATTGCCGGGCCGAACGCTGACATTCGTCCAGTCCGACGTCAACGCGGTGTCGCCGGAAAGCATCGAGCGTGCAGAAATTGCGACGTCGACTGCGGGCGGTATCTACGGTCCAGGTGCGATCGCCGGGGTGATCAACCTGGTGCTGCGCCGCGATTATCGCGGAGCCGCGTTGACCGTGACCAGTGGTGTGACGCAGCGTGGGGACGCCCCGCAAGGCCGGGTCGATGCGCGGATCGGCTTCACCCCCGATCACGGGGCAACCGATGTTATGGTCTCCTTCAGCCGCGCAAGCAGCAGCGCCCTGCACATTGGGGACCGGGACTTCGCGCAGAGAGCGAATGATCGCATCCTCGCCACCGCTGGCGCAGCCTATGAATATGGCGATCTGCCCGTTTCCGATTCGGTCAACATCGCGGGTTCCGGGCGCGTGCCGTTGACCTTCAAGCCCGAATATGGCGGCGGTGCGCTGGGCAGCTTCATCACCACCCTGCCGCCCGGGAACGGCCGTTCTGCCGCGCAGACTGCGGCGCTGCTGCTCGCCAATGCCGGTCGGCTCGACACCACGCCGTCGAGCAGCGAAGAGGGCAGGCTACGCAGCCTGACCGTCGCGCAGGAGACAAGTTCCATCCTCGCCACTATCCGCCATCAGTTCGGCGGTATTGAAATTTACGGCGATTTCATTCGGCTGGTCGACAAGGGGGCCGTCAGCGGCACAACCTATGGTGCCTTTGTGCAGATGAGCGCGACGGATCCGAACAATCCGTTCCAGCAGGACATCGATCTCAGCTTGCCGTTCTACGCGTATTACAGCGCCACGCGCCAGCGGATCGTCACGACCCGGGGAAGCGTCGGCGCTGTCGTGGGCCTGCCGGCCGGGTGGAAAGCAAATCTCGATCTCAGCCTCGGTTCGGCGCGACAGGAATTGCGGCAGAGCGGGGAGACGATGAACCTGACGGCCTTGTTGCAATTGGCCGGCTTTGCATCGCCAAGCCCCGACGCGATCAATCCGCTTGGCGACAGCACAGCATTGCAGGCCGCACTGGCGAGCAATGCCGTTCCCGTCTTTGTATCCTCGGTTCAAACCAACCGGATGAGCGACCTGTCGGTGCGGTTGAGCGGGCCTGTCATGGCTTTGCCGGGTGGGGCGCTGTTCGCGACGATATTGGCGGAGCAGCGATACGAGCGCGTGGCACCGACCACCTATGTGAACCAGGTGTTCGGGCTACCGCTGTCCAACACGCTCCGGGGATATTCCGAGCGTGTGCGCTCCGCTTATGTCGAAGTGCGCGCTCCCCTGGTCTCGGACCAAGCGCGTTTTGCACCGTTGCGGGGGCTTGAAGTGCAAGTCGCAGCCCGCATCGACGCCACGCGCGTCAATGCCTCGCCCGACCCGAAAGACGACCCCCAAATCCTGTATGAGCGCTATCGCGGCAGCGAACGGCCGGTGATGGTCTTTACCGCTGGCGTTAAGGTGCGCCCGCTGTCCAGGCTGTTGCTACGCGCCAGCCTCGCGACCGGCGAAACGTCTCCACCGCTGCAGCAACTTGCCGGGGGTTCTGCACAGGGAGCCGCGATCGATCCGAAACGCGGCAATCAAATCATCGCCCCACCGGCCTACACACTGATCGTGTTCAAGGATCCGTTGGTGCCCGAGCGCGCCGCGACGCTTTCGGCCGGGTTCGTCGCCAACCCGTTTGGCGAGAGCGGGACCAAGCTTTCGGTCGACTATTCGCACATTCGCCGCAGCCGTGAGGCCGGTGGGCCCGTTGGGAGTGCGCTCGTCATCTTGTACTACGAGGATCGCTATCCCGGCCGTGTGACACGGCTGCCGTTAACCGCGGAGGACGCGGCGAAGGGCTATACCGCCGGGGCAGTGACGCAGATCGATACGAGCTACACCACGGTGGGATGGACCACGATCGATGCGGTCGATGCGCGGATCGACCTGCCCTTTCGGAGTGCCCGTCATGGCGATATCGGCGTCTTCCTCGCCGGGACCTGGCAGCCGCTTTACCGGCATTATCTGGCCAACGGCTATCCCCTCCAAAATTTGACCAATCGGATCGACGGCGCGCTGGCCCTCCGCGGAAATGCCGGGCTAAACTGGACTAAGGGGCGGCTGGAGCTGGGTCTGGCCGCACAATATTACGGCGCTTACAGCGTTGAGCAGGGATCGGCCCTTACCACCACCCTGAACCCACGGCTCACCGCCCGGCAGGGCAGCTCGCGCATTCCGGCGAGCGTGACCCTCGACTTGGCGGTCGCGTATCGCATTCCTTTCGATCCGGGCGCGGCGCGCGGGCGGACGCTCGATCTCCGCTTTGGTATTGAGGACCTGCTGGATCATCGCCCCGCCACCGTGGTCAGTCAGGAAGGCGGTTATAGCGGCTATGGCGACCCCCGGCGGCGGCGTTTCGAGTTCACGCTCGCACTGGCAATCTGAACGCCGAAAAAAAGCGGTGTGGCTTTTCGGGGAATGCGCGTCTTTTGTCCAATGACTGCGTTTGCCCTATCTCTCCGGCGCGATCCGGTGCCATTGCGGGGGGTGGTACTTTGCGCCCTGATGCCGCACAGGTATGGCGTGCCCGATCGCAAAAACTCTCCGGCGAATGACGCGCGTGGCCTTGCGCTTGAGGCCTTGCGCGACCCGCTGATCGGCTATTTTCGTCGCCGTGTGGCCGAACAGGATGATGTTCAGGATCTGGTTCAGGAGGTCTTTCTGCGTCTGTCCACCCGCGGCGGCGAGGACGGCATCGAGAATTTGCGGGGTTATGTTTTTCAGGTCGCGGCCAGCGTTCTGGCCGATCGCGGACGTCGACGCACCGTTCGCAAGCATGATGCGCATATCGAGTTCGATCCCGATCGAGGAGGTGGCGCGGAACTTGGCCCGGATCGGATCGTCGCGGGCCGCGAGGCGCTCAAGGCGGTGATGGCCGCCGTGGCGCAGATGCCGGATCGTACGCGAACCGTCTTCATTTTGCGCCGCCTGGAGGGAATGGCCTATCGCGACATCGCCGCGCAACTGGGCGTGTCGGTCAGCGCGGTCGAAAAGCATATGCTGCGCGCGACCGAGCGCCTTGCGCGATTGGGAGAGGCGCAGTGACGGTGCGTGTTACTCGTGCGCTCCTGCGCGGACTGTCGCCGACGGATGCGGCCGCATTGTGGAAGGTCCAACAGGATAGCGGGGCACCGGTTGAGGCCGGACTGTTCGCAAGCTGGCTCGAGGACGATGCCAATGCCGCCGCCTGGGGGAAGCTGGAAGACGCATGGTCAGCGTTCGATGCAGCAGATGATGCGGTGTTCGAAGATTTGCGCGCCGCAGCGCTGGCCGCAGGGCCGTGGAACGCCACCACACCGCCGTGGCGTTGGGTGGCCGGGGCGGCGGCAGCGGTCGCGGTGATTGGCGGTGCTGCGCTGCTGCTTCCCCGACCGGCCAAGCCTCCTGTCGTCGCCGACATGCGTGACGCGGGGGGACATTTTGGTCGCGAGTGGTGGAGCGGTGAAGGCAATTGTGCTGCCCGATGGGTCGCGCATGACGCTTGACGTCGACAGTCGCGCGCGCGTGGCGTTCGGCAACGGGCGTCGGGTTTCTCTCGACCGGGGGCGTGCCTTGTTCGACGTACGGCACGATAGCGCGCATCCGTTTAGCGTGGCGGCGCGCGGACGGACGATCATCGATGTCGGGACACGCTTCGAGGTCGGTGTCGCGCCCAGTTCGCTGAGAGTTGCCTTGTTCGAGGGCGGTGTCCGCATCGAGGGCGGTGGCAGCGCGACGGTGCTGCGTCCCGGTCAGGCGTTCGTCGCAAATGCCGGCAAGCCGGATCGGGTGTCCTTATTGGCACCGGGCGCGGAAGCACTGTGGCGTCAGGGCTTGGCGGAATTCGACAATGCGACGCTCGCCGAAGCGATCGAACAGTTAAACGCGGGCAGTGAGGTCAAGTTGGTGATCGTCGATCCGCGGGTGGCTGCGCTGCGCGTATCGGGACGCTTCCGACTTCACGATCCGCTGCGCTTCGCCACGACGGTGGCTGAAATCCTGCCAGTGCGCGTGGTACGGATCGATCCCGCGCGGATCGAGTTGCGCTACCGCCGTTAAAATCCTCAGTCCCGGATGATTGTGATCGCGTCGTTCGATGCGGCGATGAGATTCGCCACCAGCAGGCGCAGTTCGGCCAGATCCGGCTCCGGTTGCCGCAGCAGGTGGTCGCAGGTCCGCGCGACAGTGCCGATCCCGACCAACGTCTCGTAAATGCGGATAAGTGGGGTTGCCTCCACCGTAGCTCCTTCACGGATCGCGCCACTCTCGATAGCGCGTTGGATGGTCTGGCTAAGATACAAAATCGATCTCCGCGTGTTCGGATGGAAACATCACCTGTCAGACGCACGCGCACCAACAATCCACATGGGAAATTTCGTCGCGGGAAATCGGCCGCTTGCTTATGCCGGTTGCGCCGCACGGTTTGATCGGCCAGCTATATCCGGCCCCGCGCGCCCGCGGCTGGGCAGATCAAGGGGGGCGAGGGGGCCGCGATGCTGGAAGGGAGAGCGCTCAGGCGACGGCTCAATGGCGCGGCCGCGCTTGCAGTTGCGCTGGCGATATTCGCGTTGGACGCGCTCAGCCCCCTGCAAGGCGCTGTAGCGGTTCTTTACACACTCGTCGTCCTGATGGTGGCGCGCAACCACGATCGCCAACTCGTCCTTGCGACCAGCGGTCTTGGGGCCCTGCTCGCTGCGGGTGCGTATGTCGTCAGCCACGGCGGTGAGCCTTTTGGCTCGCCTGCGATGCGCCTCGCGGTCAGTCTGGTCGCGATCGCGGTGACGGCCTGGTTGTGTCTGCGCAACCAGGCGGCGGTGCAGGACAGACTGCGCTCGGAAGCGCGCTATCGGACGATCTTCAGCGCTGCGGGCATTGCCATCTGGGAGACCGACTGGTCGGCCGCGCATAGCGTGCTGCGCCGGGGGCAAGAACCTGATGCGGCGATGATTTCCCGCGTCGGGCAAACCGCCGTCCTACGCGATGCCAACGACGCCGCGGCACGCCTCTTTGGACTGACCGACCGCGCGGCGCTTATCGGCGGGACCCTCGTGGCCTATTACACGCCCGCTGCCGAAGCCACACTTGGCCGCATCGTTTCTGCGCTCCTGCGGGGAGATCCGGTGATCGACGAGGAAACACGCTTTCGTACAGCAGCCGGAACGACGGTCGACGTCGTCTTGCGGGTGACACTTCCGCCCGGCGGCGACGGGTGGAGCCGTGTTCTGGTGATGGCGCTGGACATGACCGAACGCAACCGCGCCCAGGCGAAACTGGCCCAGTCGCAGGCCGAACTTACGCATGTGTCGCGGATCACGACGCTCGGGCAACTGGCGGCTTCGATCGCGCATGAGGTCAATCAACCGCTGGCAGCGATCCTCACCTTTGCCAATTCGGGCAAGCGCTGGCTCGCGCGCGAGGCACCGGACGCGGCCGAGGTCGCGGATTGTCTAGGCAACATTGCCACCACCGCCACCCGCGCCGCCGACGTGATTACGCGAATCCGCGACCTCGCCCGCCGCGCCGATCCCAAGCGCGAACGGGTGATCCTCGGCCCGTTGGTCGACGCGACGCTGGACCTGTTGCGCCGCGAATTGCAGGCACATGGCGTCGCCCTGCACCTGAGTGGCCTGGACGGGCTGCCACCGATATACGGGGATCGCGTCCAGATCCAGCAAGTGCTGATGAACCTGCTGCTCAACGCAGATCAAGCCATGATCGCCACCCCCGCCGACCAGCGCATTCTGTCGCTCGAGGTGTGGCATGACGCCGAAACGATCGTCCTTGCGATACGGGATCGCGGCGTTGGCATTGCTGGGAACCCCGAAGCACTGTTCGCACCCTTTTTCACGACCAAAGTGACCGGGCTCGGCATGGGGTTGTCCATTTGCCGTTCGATCATCGAGCAGCATGGTGGCACGCTGGTGGCGGCGAACAATGCCGATGGCGGCGCGACCTTCACCGTGCGGCTGCCCGTCACTCAGGAAACACCCTCGGACCACGATAGCGCGCGCGCGGGTTAGCTTCCCAGCAACTGGTCCACCTGCGCGCGGAATTGCCCGATGCGCTGGCGGTCGGCGGATTCGGTGTGGTCAGGCTTGGCGGCGGCCACCGGACAGTCGGCGGCGATCAGGACGTTGGTGATGGCGTCCGCGCTCATGCCGGGGTCGGCGCGATGAATCTCCGCGATTGCCTCTGCGATGACATTCTCGCGGTCGGGGCCGGAAAGTCGGCCGGTCAGTCCCGCGACGTAGCTCGCACCGCCAATGGAGGCTGGTGCCACGGCCGCCGGATCTGGGCAACCCACGGGCTTGGACGGTGGCGCGCAGCCGCCAAGCACCATGCCCAAGGATGCCGTCATGGCGAGGTATCTCATGCGATGTCTCCCGGATACGCCGATACCGGCTTCGCCTGGTCGGGTTGGCAATTATGTCCCCGGGGTCCGCGCTCCAATCTATACGAAGGTTTGCACGCCTAGGTATGATGGCGGCGTTTCCGCGCGCTTCGTAGCCTGCGCTCCATTGCAAGGAGCCAGCCACATGTCCGTCATCCCGCAACCCCCGATCCAGCCAATCCGCGATCAAGCGCTTGTGCTTCCCCTTCTGTCGTTCAGCACGGGCGCGGCCGACGGCTTCGCCTATCTGGCGCTGGGGGGGAATCTTCACCGCCAACATGACCGGAAACGCGGTGTTGGCCACGGTGTTCACGCGACCGGGATATGAGACGGTGTTGGCCGGGGCGCTGACCGCAATCGGGGCGTTTGCGCTGGCGCTGGCCGCGGGTTTCCGCATGACCCGCGCGCGCGGCAACGATGCGTCGCTGGTCGCGCTTATTGCCTCCGCCCTGTGCCTTGCCGCGGTGGCGTTATGGTGGTGGTTCGGGCCGCATACGGGATTGGCGGTGTTCGGGCTGATCACGCTGTCGGCGGCGGCGATGGCGCTGCAGACGGTCGCGGCGAAGCGCGACGGCGTGCCGCACGGTGCGACGACGACCTACGCTACGGGGGACGCTGACGGACCTTGTCGGAGACATCGTCGATGGCAAGGCACCATGGAGCAGCCCGCGCTGGCTGGTGTTGCTGGCCTTGCCTGCGGGTGCTTGCTGGCGGTCGGGATCGCACTGTACTGGCCGGCGGCAACACCGCTCCTGCCACTTGTGTCGACGACCGCCAGCATCGGCTTGATCCGGCGACGGCGCGCCGGTTAGCGAAGGACCTTCACGGTGCCGACAAGATCAACATTTTTGCGGTATTGCGCTGGCCGGTTTCACCTTCACCCGCATGGCGTCGAAGGTCAGGCAGTTGCCGGGCGCAATCACACCGACCTCGGCATCCCAAGAAACCTGGATCGGGTAGCCGTGGCGGGCGGCTCCAATTGCGTTGGGGTCGGGCTTTCCGGCGCAAATCTCGATGTCGTGGACGCGTTTGAAACGGATCAATTCCACATCGCGTTCGCCGTTCAGGAAGAAGGTGTTGCGCGGCGCGTCCCATTCCGCTTCCTGCATGATCGGATCCGAGGGGGGCAGGCCCTCATTGGTCATTTTTTGCGCCATGGCACCACTGGCACCAAGCATTCCAACCGAGACGGCTGCGGCAGTGATCAGTCGAACGAACAGAGTCATGGTACTTCTCCCACTTGTGTCCGCATGAGATGCCGCGCCGGGCCGCTGTCCCTGAATCATACGTTGGTCTAGCCCAGACCTTGGTGTGGGGCGGCAGCTCCGGATGTCTGACCCAACCTTCGTATGACTGGCACGGCGCGCTGGGTGGCGCATCTTGGCGACGGGCGGCCCCAATGCACCGGCCGCCCAATCCCCCTTTGCAAGGATGAGTCATGACCGACACCCACAGTGCAAGTTCCGCTCCGCACCACGAAGTGCCAACCTTCGGCAACCCCGATGAGCCGGCCGAAGGCACCATCAACACGCGGGACGATCCGCGTAGCAACACGATGGGCGGACCGCGTAACCCGGTGATCGAAAGCCAGTTTCCATCGCAGATGGACGCTCCGGCGACCGATATCAGCACCCAGCCGTTTTTCTGGTCATCGTTCAACATCTCGCCGCGACGCCAGCAAAAGGGCGGGTGGGCGCGCGAACTGACCCAGGCCGATTTCTCGATTTCCGACGAGATTTCGGGCGTCAACATGTACCTTGCGCCGGGCGGCGTGCGCGAGCTGCATTGGCATCAGACCGCAGAATGGGCGATCATGACGCGCGGACGTTGCCGCGTGACGACGCTCGATCGCCACGGCCGGCCGAGCGTCGAGGATGTCGAGGCTGGCGACCTGTGGTATTTCCCGCCGGGCCTGCCCCACTCTTTGCAGGGTCTCGGGCCCGATGGTGCCGAGTTCGTCATCGCGTTCGACGATGGTGCCCAGTCCGAAAGCAATACGCTGCTGATTACCGACTGGTTCGCGCACACTCCGCCCGACATTCTGGCCAAGAATTTCGGCATGCCGGTGGAAACTTTCGCAAATATCCCCTTGCACAATTTGTGGATCTTCCAGGCCGACGAACCGGGTGATCTTGCCGCGGACAAGGCGGCGGCAAAGGTCGTCGAGGGAACCGAGCCGGTGATCTTCCGCCTCGGAAAATCGCCGAAGATCCTCAATAACAGCGGTGGGTCGATCCAGATCGCCGACAGCAGCAACTTCAAAATCGCGACCAACGTCGCAACGGCACTGGTCACGGTCGAGCCCGGCGGGATGCGCGAAATGCACTGGCACCCCAATGCCGACGAATGGCAATATTATCTGCGCGGCAGTGCGCGGATGACGGTGTTCAACACCGGCCCCAAGGCTACGACCAACGATTTCCGTGCGGGTGACGTCGGGGTCGTGCGGCGCAATCTTGGTCACTATGTCGAAAATACCGGCGACGATGTGCTCCAGTTCGTCGAGGTGTTCCGCTCCGACCATTATGAGGAAGTGTCGTTGGCGAATTGGCTGAGCCACTTGCCCCCGGCGCTGGTGAGCCAGCATTTGAACATCGACCCATCGGTCCTGGCGAAATTCCCGCAAGGCACGCGCGGCATCGTGCCGCTGTCAAACGGGTGAGCATCGCCTGACCGGTAAGCCCGGACCAACCAAGGTATGAATTGCCGGGATCGGAGCGAGGCGGGCAAACGTCCGCGTGGCTTCGATCCCACGGAGGTGCCCGTTCATGACCGTCGAACACCCCGTTATGCAGTGCCGCATCGTTACGCGGCGATGAGCGGCAGCGTCCTACCGTATCGCTTCCAGCCCGAGGAGCGGCCGGTTTTCCCCGGAGCGCCGTACGCCCCGCGCCAAACGACGTTGAATCGCTGCCTCTATGCGCTTTCCGCGCTCGTCATGGCGATGACCGCCGGCCTGTCCAACGGCCTGGTCAGCGTCAACCTGTTGTGGATTTCCGGGAATGTCGGGCTCTATGCAAGCGAGGGCAGCCTCCTGCTCGCCGTATATGTCGCTTTCAACGCCACCGCGAACCTGCTGCTCGTAAAGGCGCGGACGCAATTCGGCATCCCGGCGACCATGCATACGGTGCTGGTGGTGCTGATCGGCGGTCAGTGCCTGCAAATGCTATGGCCCAGCTTCGGCATGGAGGTGGTGGCGCAAGCGGTCAGCGGGATAGCCGCGGGCGGGCTGACCTCGCTCACCCTCTACAATCTGTTTCAAGTGTTTCCGCTGCGCTATCGACCGATGGCGCTTGTCATTGGGTTCGGCTTGCCACCGCTTGCCATTCCGATCGCGCGGCTCTTCCCGATCGACATCATCGCGCTGAACGATTGGTACGGCCTGCACGTCATCGTCGCGACGATGGGGTTGGCCGCGTTGACGATGCTGGTGCTCATGCCGTTGCCCCCGACGGAGCGGGCAAAGGTGTTCGAGCCGCTCGACGCAGCGACGGTCGGGCTGACGATTCCGGCAATGCTCCTGATCTGCACCGTGCTGGCGGAAGGGCGGTTTCTGTGGTGGACCGACGCCCCGTGGCTCGGTTGGGCGCTGGCCATTGCCCTCCCGTTGCTGGGTCTTGCGCTGTTGATAGAGGCACGCCGGGCGCGGCCCCTTCTTTGGGTGCGGTGGTTCGCCACCGTCGATATCCTCCGGTTTGCGCTGATCGCGCTCGTCTTTCGCGTCGCGCTGGCCGAACAGACGTACAGCGCGATCGGCCTGCTGACGCTTGGCGGGCTGACCAGTGACCAACTGCACACGCTGTTTCTGTTCGTTCTCTTCGCGATGGTCGCCGGCACGATCGCGGCCGCCGTCCTCGCAAAGCCCGAACGCTTCACCGAGCTTATGCTGGTGGCGGCGCTGGTGATCGCGCTCGGGGCATGGCTCGACACCGCATCCACCAGCGAAACCAGGCCAACGCAGCTACTGCTCAGCCAGTCATTGCTGGGCTTCGGCGCTGCGCTGTTTCTGGGGCCGGCCTTGCTGGATGGGTTGCGGCGTGTGACCCTCAAAGGGCCCACGCATCTGGTCAGCTTCGTCGTGCTGTTCAGCACCACGCAGAATGTGGGTGGGCTGATCGGGGTGGCGTTTCTTGGTACGTTGCAGACCGCGCGCGCGCGCCTCCACGCCGAAGCGATCGCAGAAAGCGTTTCGCTGGGTGACCCCGGTGTCATATCGCGCCTGGCGCAAAATGCCGAGGGTATCGCCCGCGTCGTGATCGATCCGGCGCATCGGCAGGGCGAAGCGAACGCGCTGCTTGGCTCCGCTTTGCAGGATCAGGCCAATGTGCTGGCGTTCAACGATTCATGCTGGGCTGTCACCTGGATCGCCTTGGCCACCACGCTGCTGTTGCTGAGCACCCTCGTCAACAGCCGTTTTCGACTTTTTGCAGGCGCACGCCACCTGAGGGGTAACGAATGAGCGACCGTGAGACTTCCCCCGCAGTGTCGTCCGGGGCGGCTGCCCCTGAAGCGGCATCGGCGGCACCAACCGTTTGGGAGCCGCCCAAAAGATCCTTTCTCGTCATGGCCGCACTGGTGGCAATGCTGCTGATCGCCATCTCGGGGATTCTCCAGCTTTGGGGCATAGGTCCGTTTGCGGGTGCCGATCAGCGGACCGACAATGCCCTGGTCCGCGGCCGCACAAGCGTGATCGCGCCGCAAGTCAGCGGCTATGTCGCACGGGTGCTGGTGCGAGACTATGAGCGCGTCGAGCGCGGCCAGATTCTGGTCCTGATCGACGACGGTATCTACCGCGCGCGCTTCGAGCAGGCGCGCGCCAACCTCGATGCCCAAATCGCGGCCCTTGCGAACAGTCAACAGGCGCGCGCGGCCCGTGCGGCGGGGGTGGTCGGCCAGTCGGCAACGATCGCCGGTGCAGAGGCGCAATTGCGCAAGGCCAAGGCCGATATGGCTCGCGCGACCGAGCTTGTCGGCGACGGGTCGATTTCCGTGCGCGAGCGCGACAGCGCCTCGGCCGCCCTGACACAGGCGGAAGCGCATCTGCGCGAAGCAATCGCCAGTGAAGATATTGCGCGGCAGGATTTGCGCACGGTCGATGTCGGCAAACGCGGGCTGTCGGCACAGGTCGAGGCGGCGCGGGCGCAATTGCACCTTGCCGAGATCGATTTGCTGCACACCGTGATCCGCGCGCCCGAGCCGGGGCAAATCGGCGAAGTGCACGTTCGGCTCGGCCAGTTTGTCACCAATGGAACAGAGTTGATGCAGCTCGTCCCGCCCGATCGTTGGGTGATCGCGCAATATAAAGAGGCGCAGACCTATCACATGGCGGTCGGCCAGCGCGCCAGCTTTACCGTCGATGCGCTGGGCGGCCATCGAATGCTTGGCCGCGTCGTGCGCATTGCCCCCGCGAGCGGCTGGGAATTTGCCGTTTTGAAGCCGGACAATGCCACCGGGAATTTCGTCAAGATTCCGCAGCGGATCGGCGTGATGATCATGGCCGATCCGGGCCAGGCGCTGCTCGATCGGCTTCGTCCGGGCATGTCGGTCGAAACGCGCGTCGAAACGGACGAGCGGCGATGATGCGTCGAGCCAGCGCGGCGGGCGCGGTGCTGCTGCTTGCGGGGTGCGCCGGGCCTCGACCGTCCATCCCCCAATCGGCAGCGGTCGTCGCGCCCACGGCGTGGCGGGTCGATGGAGGCGCGGGGGCGATCCAGGCGATCCAAAACGACTGGTGGGAAAAGTTTCGGAGACCCCGCGCTAAACGCATTGGTGGGTGAAGCGCTGCGCAACAACGTCGACGTCATGGTCGCTGCATCGCGGGTTGCGCAGGCGCGGGCACAGTTCCGCCTTGTCGCGAGTGCGGCAAGGCCCGCGATCGGCGTTGGCGGTCAAGGTGGCTATGGTCGCAGCCTCAACGCTTTCGGGGTCGGCTTGGACCAGGTCGATGGCACGGCGTCGGTGACTGGATCATATGAGCTCGACCTTTTTGGAAGGTTGGCGGAGGCTCGCGGGGCCGCGCGGGCGGACCTGCTGGCGAGCCAGGCCGCGCGCGACACGGTCCGGCTGGCGGTCGCGGCGCAGGTGGTCGAAGGCTATATCGGGTTGCGCGCGCTAGAGGCGCAGCTCGCGATTGCGCAAGACACGCTCGCAACCCGTGCCCAGGAACTTGAGCTGATTCGTCATCGTGCCGCCGCCGGTTATTCGCCTGCGCTCGATCTCGCTCAGGCCGAGGCGGAGTATCAGGTCGCGGCGCAACTCGTGCCGGCCACGCGATCGGCGATCACCCGGCAGGAGAACGGTCTTAGCCTGCTGTTGGGCAAAGCGCCGGGCGCGATTGCGCCGGGTGCCGCCATTGACGGTTTGGTCGCGGTGCGGGTGCCCGTCTCGCTTCCCGCACAGGTCTTGCGGCAGCGTCCCGATATCGCTGAGGCGGAAGACCGCGTGGTAGCGGCCGATCGTCAGCTCGATGTCGCCCGCGCATCATTTTTGCCCCGCATCCAGCTATCGGCCTCGGGCGGCGCGGTGGCATCGAATATTCTTCCCAACCCGGTCAGTCTGTTTTCGCTTGGCGGATCGATCCTTGCGCCGCTGTTCGAAGGCGGTGCCTTGCGCGCACGACAATCCATCGCAGCCGCAACGCGGGATCAGGCCGCCTTCGCTTATCGCAAGGCGGCGCTGACGGCGTTTGCGGAGGTTGAAAAACGCGATGGAAAGCAACCAGCGTCTCGCACAGCAACTGGCCGCAGCCGAGCAGCAACGCGCCGCGCTCGCGACCGCAAGGGCGTTGGCGGTCAACCGCTACCGTGCCGGATACGCGCCCTATCTCGATCAGCTCGACGCCGAACGGAGTTTGTTGAGCGCGCGTCTGTCGGTGGTTGATCTGCGGGCCGCACGGTTGCGGGCGATCGTCGTCCTGTACCGCAGTCTGGGTGGCGGATGGTCGGCCCCGGTGGGAGGCTCTGCGGTCGCGCCTTGAGACCCTGAAAGGCCCGGATCGACAACCCGCCGATCACAGCGAGGCGGTAGGGGAAGCGTTTGTTTTCGCAGCATTAAGCCGCGGCTAAACCCAACGTATAATTCAGCGGCCAAGGGTTTTGCGGCATCCCTGAGCGGAAGCTGAACAGCTTTCTCGAACCAGTCGGCTCGGGTCCTCGCGAAGCGCCATGCGGCGTTTCCGCTCTAAGGAGATTATCGTTATGATCACGTCTCGGTTTTCCAGTGTGGCCGCCGCACCCGTCCTGGCGGCAGTCCTCGTCGCTACGCTGTCGGGGTGCGTGACCACCAAGGAGGCGATCGCGCACAAGGAAAACGATCTTTCCGCAGCGGGCTTCATCGATAAGCCGGCGAACACGCCCGAACGTCAGGCGATGCTGGCTCGCTTGCCCGCGAACAAGTTCGTTCGCAACGTCAAGGGCGACACCGTCAAGTATGTCTATGCCGATCCCAAGTCCTGCAACTGCCTCTATGTCGGCACGCAGCAGGCTTATGGCGCGTATGTGAAGACGATGCAGGCGAAGAATCTCGCCGACGAGCAGCAGATGACTGCTGAGGAATATAGCGATCCGGCGTGGAACTGGGGTGCCTGGGGGTCCTGGGGGCGGGTTCGGTTGGGGCTTCGGTCGTGGCTACGGCTGGTAATTCCTAAGACGCGGGGCTCGATACCATCGAGCCCCGCCGCCAATTGTCGAGCTGGTCAGGCGCCCGTCCCAGCTCGATCGATGTTTAAGTGGATCGGCGGTTTTGCCGACGCGCCAGTCGGGCCTTCTAGCTTGCCCGCTGCCACTTGCGACGCCAGACGAGCGGCGTCTGATCCACAAATCGCCGGAACAGTCGCGTGAGATGGGCCTGGTCGGCCAGCCCGCAGGCATTTGCGATCGCGCTCAGCGTTTCCGACGTCGTTACCATCAGCATTTGCGCTTGGGCGATCCGACGACGCGTGATGTAGGTCCGCGCGGTCTCTCCCAGGCTGACTTTGAACGCACGGCAGAAATGCCCCTTGCTCAGCCTGGCGAGCGCCGCCAGTTCGCCGATACCGATCGTCCGGTCGAGATTGCGATCGATATGGTTGGTCACCACCCGGATTTGCCAGGCCGCCAGGCCGCCGCGAATGGTGCCTGCAGCCGGCGGCGTTTCGGGCGGGCGCGAAACGCCGCCGTCCGGTGCGGTATGCAGCATCTCGTCCAGCAGGCGAAGGCATTCTCGCGCGGCGTCGAGATCGGTCTCCAGGGCAACCTGCGCGCCGCGAATGAGGGCAGCCGCAGATACAGGCTTGGATTGCTCGACAGAATTCAGCAGCATGTCGCCAGTCTCCGGTCTGGTTTATCGTCCGGGTCGCGGGCGGTGCCGCGCAACCTCTGGACTTGGCTAGCATGCGGAGAGATAGGGAACTTTTATACGGAGGTATGAAGTAGCCCGGCCATGCCGCCGTGGCTGGGCAACGCGCTTCGCCGACCGACCGCGCTCAATAGCGCGGCTGACCAGCCGTCGACGCCCCGATTTTGCCGCGAAACACCCAGTAGCTGAATCCGACATAAGCGAGAATGACCGGCAGGATCACCACAATGGCACCTGCGACGATGACCTGCGTGCGATGCACCGAAGCGGCCTGCCAGATCGTCATGACGCCGGGAATGGCTGCAGGCCAGATGCTGATCCCAAGACCGGCGAGCGCGGTCAGAAGCAGCACGATCGTGGCCGCGAACGGCAGCCATTCGCGTTTGCTCCACAAGGACCTCCACGCCGTAAGCCAGGCAAGCGCCGCAAGGATCGGAAGCGGCGCGAGATACACTGTCCCGGGGAGCGTGAACCAGCGCGCCCAGACAGAAGGCAATGCAAGCGGCGTCCAAAGACTGACCAAGGCAATCGCCGCGCCGGTCGCCAGCAGGCCGACCCGCGCAATCTCGCGCGCGAAGATCTGGGTGTTGCCATCGGTTCGCCAGATCAGCCATCCTGCCCCAAGCAGGGCGTAGAACGCGACCATGCCCAGACCGGTGGCGACCGAGAACAGTTGCAGCCAGTCGAACGGACTCCCCGCAAATTGACCGTTTGCCACGGCAATGTCGCCGGTGATGAACGCGCCCAGAATGGCACCTTGGCAAAATCCGGCCAGTGCCGATCCACCCGAGAAAGCCATCGTCCAGCCGAGCTCGAGCGGGCCGCCCTGTGATCGGAACTCGAACGCGACGCCGCGGAGGACCAGCCCCAGCAGCATGAGCGCGAGCGGGACGTAGAAGGCGGGTAGAAGAATGGCAAAGGCACCGGGGAAGCCGGCGAGGAGCACCATGCCCCCGAGCACCAGCCAGGTTTCATTGCCGTCCCACATCGGCGCAAGCGAGCGCATCATGGCGTCGCGCGTGGCGGTCGCTGGGGCGAAGGGGAACAGGATCCCCACGCCCAGATCGAAACCATCCAGCGTGACGTACAAACCGATCGCGAGCGCAGCGAACAGGGCGAACAGGACGGGATAATCGATCATGGCTTGGTCCTTGACGTCGCGTCTGGCAGGCCTTGGGCTCCTGCGGGGCGGCCGACCGGCGGCGTTGGTGCGAGGTTCGACGGGCCGCGGAAGACCATTTGCCCGGCATAAAAGAAGAAGCCCAGCAACAGCAGGTTGTAGAGGATCAAGGCGACCCCGAGCGAACTGGCGACTGCCCCACCGGCAAGCGGCGATACGGCGTGCGCGGTGCGGAGGTGGCCATACACAACCCACGGCTGGCGACCGACCTCGGTGATCGTCCATCCCGCGAGCGTCGCGACGAAGCCCAGCGGCACACTCGCCATGCAGGCAAACTGATACCAGCGTGTGTCGTACAGGCGTCGACGCCAGCGCAGGAAAAGCCCCGTCATGGCGATGGCGAGCAACAGGATGCCGCACCCGACCATGATCCGGAAGGCAAAGAATACCGGCACCACCGGCGGGCGGTCGATCGCGGGCACGCTCTTGAGGCCCTGGACCTGGCCGTCGAGCGAATGCGTCAGGACGATGCTGCCGAGCACAGGGATATCCAGCGCATAGTCGTTACGCTCCTGCTTCTCGTTCGGCCAGGCGATAAGCGTGAGCGGGACGCGGGACGCCGTGTCCCAGCGAGCCTCGATCGCCGCCAATTTGATAGGCTGATATTGGCGGGTATTCTGGCCATGCTGGTCGCCAATTTCCAGTTGCAGCGGCACCAGGATCGCGGCGAGCCAGAGCGATGCCGAAAACGCCGCGCGCGCAGCGCTCTGGTCGCCCGGGCGTCCGCGCCACAGCCAGAACGCCGAGACCCCCGCCACGACGAACGCGCCAGTGACGAAGCTTGCCGTCACCATATGCGCAAAGCGATAGGGCATCGATGGGGTGAAGATGACGCCCCAGAAGTCGGTGGCGATGAAGCGTCCGTCGGCGGTGGTGGTGAAGGCCTGGGGGGTCTGCATCCAGCTATTGGCGGAAATGATCCAGAAGGCGGAAATCACGGTTCCCGTCGCGACGATCAGGCACGCGGCAAAATGGATTTTGTCGCCCACCCTTTCCCGGCCGAAGAGCATGATTCCGACAAAACCGGCTTCAAGAAAGAAGGCCGTCAGCACCTCCAGCACGAACAACGGCCCGATCACGTTGGCGGTTGCGCGGGCATAGGCGGACCAGTTGAGCCCGAGCTGGTATGAAATCACGACCCCGGTGACGACGCCCATGCCGAAAGCCAGCGAAAAGACCTTGATCCAGAAGCGTTGTAGTTCCTGCCATACGGGATTGCGGGTGCGCAGCCACGCTGCACCGAGGAACACGATGAACCAGGCAAGGCCGATCGTGAAGGCCGGCCACAGAATGTGATATCCCATGGTGAACGCGAACTGGAGCCGCGACAGGATTAGCGTGTCCATAATGCTACTCCGCGCAAGTGAGCGCTGGCCGAGAAACCCGGCGTGGCGATGAACGGGGACGTTCTGGCGGTGGCTGTGTCATGGCCGGAGGAGTGCACGACCCCTGTGGGGGCGTATTGCACGGTGTTGCTTTACTTGAACGATCGCAACACATCCCGTTTCCGACGCGAATGGGGCACAGCGTCCACCGCATCGCCCGGCAAAACCGGGCATGAAACGGACCATCCGGCCCATTGACCGGCGCGCAACCGTCCGGGTGTTGTGACCGACAATTTCTGCCCCCGCTCGTTTGCGATCCGCCGATGCCAAGCTGACACCTTCTCCCGCCACCGTGACTGGTGCGCGGCGATGAGCGGGAGGCGCATGATGCATAAAAGTAGCGCCGGACAGACACCGGTTGGGGGCGGTGGTCTATCCGCGCTTCCGATCCGGGGGATCGGGAGGGGAGAGCTTTTTAAA
>NZ_JSBN01000205.1 GCF_000797515.1 Sphingomonas sp. Ant H11 | reverse complement strand
TTGTTAGCGGAGCGCTTGGCTTCCAGCAGAAGGACACCGGTGCAACATCGGGCATCTGGCTCAAGATCACCGGATCAGGAGTGGCATAATGTTCAAGATATGCGTCACCGATGCTGACACTAGCGACAACCTCTACTGGGATGGTGGAAATGTTGCGCCGAAGTCCCGAGCGCGGGCTCTCTTTCTCCTCCGAAGGGGGTGCGAGGGCCTACCTCCAGAAGGATTTCAACGATCCGAGTTCCCCCGGTTCATCCGCAGCTATGGGACGATACGACGGTACCGCCGACCGAGCGGTTTGAGATAGTGCCCGCGTGAGCGCACAAGTGCCGCGTGCTCCGACATGGAAAGACTGGTGGGCACCAGCCGCAATCGTGATCACGCTGATCGGCGCGACGATGGCGGGTGGCGGCTACATCGACGAGCTCCAGCTGACGTGAGGGCTCCACCCGGGTAAATCGCTGGCCACTGTATAGCCGGGCATCCGTCAGCCTGCCCACCCCATGGCGGCGATCCACCCGTACTGCCCGCTCACCAATCTTTCGGAGCCAGACATGCACGATATCGATTACACCGGCCCGCAGGGCGGGGCGCTGGCGCTTGCCTTTGGCGCGGGGGCGACGTTTGCCACTGCGGCCCTGATGACGGTCGGCACGTTTATCTGGCGCGTCTTCGGCGATGCGAGGATCAAGCAGCTCGAAAAAGAGCGTGACGAGACCGAGGAAAAGCACCGGCTCGAGATCGCGGGCCTCAACAACCGCATCGTCCAGCTTGAGACAATCCTGCTGACCTATGGACCGCCTCTGCTGCGGCGCGAATTGCAGGCGGCGATGGCCAGCACGCCCTAACCCTCACGCCCCGACCTTCGAAAGGAAATCCGATGACGCTGCTCGCAAAGTGGCGCGCCTGGCTGTGCGCGCGTCTCATCGATGACTGGCATCGTGCCTATACCTTCACCTCGATCCGCCTGGCCGCGATCGGCGCGCTGATCGAGGCGTTCGTGCAGGCCTTTCCCGGCACCGCCACAGAGATTTGGAACGCGATGCCACAGGATCTGCGCGCGCTGCTCCCGTCGTGGGTGACCGGATCGTTCCCGATCCTGCTGCTGGTCGCGATCGCCGTCGCGCGCATCACGCGCAAGGTGCCGACCGATGGCAAATGATGCCGCCTCCCGGCAGCCGGTCGGCAAAGCGAAGTTTGCGGCGGTCATCGTCGCGATGATCTCCGGCGTCATCGCGATCGAGGGCGGCTATGTCGATCACCCGGCCGATCCCGGCGGCGAAACCAATATGGGCATCACGCGACGGACGGCGACGCAGAGCGGCTATACTGGCCCGATGCGCACGCTGCCACGCGCC
>NZ_JSBN01000204.1 GCF_000797515.1 Sphingomonas sp. Ant H11 | reverse complement strand
CGGCGTGCCGATCAGCAGCCCGAGCTCGACCGCGCCGAGCGTCTGCGCCGACAAGCCGAGCAACCCCGCCGCAACCACCGTGGCGAGCATCAGCGGCGGGCCGAAGCCGATCCAATGCGCGGCGATTTTTGCGGCCGCCACCGTCGGCATCGAAAAGCCGCGCACGCTCAACTGATCGAGCACGCCGCTTTCGGCATCGGGGCCGACCAGCCGTTCGACCGGCATCAGCGCCGCGAGCAACGCCGCCGCCCAGATCACGCCGCCGCCGATCCGCGCCAGCAACGCCGTGTCGGGCCCGACCGCGAAGGGAAACAGGATGGTGACGAGCAGGAAGAAAGCGAGCGCATTGACCACCCCGCACTGGCCCAGGCGATCCGCACGTCGCGAGTGATGAGTGCGCCGAGCCCGGTCATAGCAGCGAGATCGTCTGTGCGTCGGGCAAGGCGATCGGCAAATGCGTCGCGACCAGCACCGCGCCGCCGCGCCCCCGGTGCGCCGCGATCAAGTGTTCGAGCACCGTCACGCTCGCCACGTCGAGACCGTTGGCGGGTTCGTCGAGTAGCCACACCATCGCACCGCTCGCCACGACGCGGGCGAGCGCGGCGCGGCGGCGCTGGCCGGTGGAGAGCAGCCGCACCGGCACGTCGGCGATATGCGACAGGCCGACCGCATGGAGGGCGTGGGCGACGCGTCCGTACGGGTCGTCTGGGTCGGCATCCAGCGCCGCCCAAAAGCCGAGCGCCTCGCGCAGAGGGCGCGCGGCATCGAGCGCGGCGGCTTCGGCCATCAGCGTGCGCGTTGCCGCTCCCGCAATCTCGCCGTTGGCGGGCCGCAACAGCCCGGCGGCGACGCGGATCAAGCTCGATTTGCCGATGCCGTTGGGGCCGGTGACCAGCGCCGCGCCGCCCGGTGGCACCGCAAAGGACAGGCGTTCGAACAACACGCGCCCGCCGCGCACGCAGGTGACGTCGCGGAAGGCGAGAGCGGCGTTCGTGCCTCGCCCGTCGACAACGGCGGCGGAGCCAAAAGACGGGCCCGGAGGTTGATCGGCCTGCACCATCGGCTATGCCTTACGGCGAAGGCGCACGGTGCGCCAGCAGGAGAGCAAGCGGTGCGCGTTGAACCACTGGGCGATGACGAACGGGCCGAGGCGCTCGACACGCTCGACGAATGGGATTTCGACGAAGCACGCGACGCGATCACCCGCACCTTCACCTTCGCCGATTTCAGCGAGGCGTTCGCCTTTATGACGCGCGTCGCCTTGCTGGCGGAAAAGGCCGATCATCACCCCGAATGGTACAATGTGTGGAACCGCGTCGATGTGCTGTTGACCACGCACGATGCAGGTGGGCTGTCGCACAAGGACGTGGCGCTGGCGGAGGCGATCGACAGTTTAGTGGGCTGAGGCCACGAGGCTGCGGCGCATCATCTTGCGCAGGCGGCCGGGGAGCCAGCGGGCGGCAAAGGCCATGCGGTCGGCGGTCTTGCCGACATAGGTGTGGACCTTGTCGCCGTGCACCGCATCCCACGCGGCTTGCGCCACGGCATCGACCCCGGTCAGTTCGAGTCCGGCATTGGTAACGACCTGTTTGATCGAATAATTGGTGCTGCCCGCTGGCGCTGCCAGCAAAGGCGTGTCGATGAAGCTTGGCACCAGATCGCGTACCTTGACGCCCGCCCCATACCATTCGCCGTCGAGCGCCTCGGTTAACGCGCGCACCCCGAATTTGGTCGCCGAATAAACGGGTAGCCCCGACGTGCCATAGATCGCCGAGGCGGAGGCGGTGTTGAGCAGACAGGAACCCTGCGTGCGCGCGAGATAAGCATAGCCGATCTTGGCACCGTTGAGCACGCCGACTAGATTGATCGCCACGACGCGGTCGAGATCGTCGAACGACATGTCGATGATCGCCCCGCCAGTGCCGATTCCGGCATTGTTGAACAGCACGTCGAGCCGCCCGCCGGTGGTCGCGGTAAACGCATCGAGGCTGGCGACCCAGGCGGCGCGGTCGCGCACGTCCATTTGATAGGTTTCGGCCATGCCGGCCGGCAGCATTGCTGCGGTTTCGCGCAAGCCCGTCGTGTTGACGTCGGCGAGGCCAACGCGCCAGCCGCGCTCGGCAAACAGCCGCGCGGTCGCCTGGCCGATGCCCGAGCCGCCGCCGGTGATGAAGATTGCCTTTTGTTGGGTCATGATCCCTCTCCCCTTTGACGCGAACGGTATCCTCCCCCAGTGTCCGCGTCGATGCCGGATTCTCACAGTACAGGCCCAAGCGTTGCCTTCGACGCGGTGACGAAGCGCTACCGTGGCGGCGCGGTCGCGGTGGACGATGTCTCGCTGGAAATTGCGGGCGGCGCTTTCGTCGCGTTGGTCGGGAGTTCGGGCTCCGGCAAATCGACGCTGCTAAAGATGATCAACCGCTTGATCGTGCCGAGCGCGGGGCTTGTGCGGATCGACGGGACGGATGTTGCCGAGGGTGCGGCACCCGCGCTGCGCCGGCGGATCGGCTATGTCTTCCAGAATATCGGGCTGTTCCCGCATATGACGGTGGGCGAGAATGTCGCGATAGGGCTGCGGCTGGCGGGCGGGCGCGACACTGCCGCGCGCGTGGCGGCATTGCTCGATCTGGTCGATTTGCCGCAGGCTTTCGCCGTGCGGATGCCCGATGCGCTGTCGGGCGGGCAACGGCAGCGCGTCGGCGTGGCGCGCGCGTTGCGACCGCGCCGGGGCTGTTGTTGCTCGACGAACCGTTCGGCGCGCTCGATCCGGTGACGCGCGACCAACTCGGCACAGCGGTGCGCGCGCTTCACGATCGGTTGGGCCTGACCACGATCATGGTGACGCATGACATGGCCGAGGCGTTGATCCTGGCGGACCGGGTGCTGGTGGATGG
>NZ_JSBN01000203.1 GCF_000797515.1 Sphingomonas sp. Ant H11 | reverse complement strand
TTCCATGACTGCCCCTCTCCCGCGCTTCGCTTCGCTCGCTTGCCCGTTGGCGGTAAACAGTGCCCCGCACTGTTTAGGTCATGCCGGGGGCATGACCGGCCGCCGACGCCCCGCAAGCGGGGAGAGGGAAACAAGAATGCCCAACCTGTCGCAAATCCTCACCGCCAAGACCCCACTCACGCTGGCAGGCGTGCCGACCGGGTTCGAGCCGTGGCTGCTCGCCGATCTCGCCCGCGCCGCCAAGACGCGCGCGGTGTTTGTCGCGCCGGACGAAGCGGCGATGCGCGCGATCGCGGCGACCGCCCCCACCTTCGCCCCCGATCTCGAAGTGCTGACCTTCCCGGCGTGGGACTGCCTGCCCTATGACCGCGCCTCTCCCACCCTGCGCGTCATGGCCGAGCGCATGGCGACGCTCTACCGCCTGCAACAGCCGCCCAAGGGCCCGCAATTGCTGCTCACCACCGTCAATGCGGTGGCGCAGCGCACGCTCACGCCGTTCCGCATCCGCCAATTGGTCGCGCGGCTTGCGCCCAAGGAACGGATTGGGCGCGACCGGCTCGCCGCGCTCTTGCAAGCCAATGGCTATGTCCGCGTCGAAACCGTTGCTGATGCTGGAGAATTTGCCGTGCGCGGCGGCCTGGTCGATCTGTTCCCGAGCGGCGAGGAACAGGCGCTCCGGCTCGATTTCTTCGGCGACGAGATCGAAAGCGTCCGCACCTTCGACCCCGCCGACCAGCGCACCACCGGGCGCGTCGAGGGCTTTGTGCTGCTCCCCGCCTCCGAAACGCTGATCGACGAGGACAGCGTCAAGCGCTTCCGCGCGCGCTACCGCGAACGCTTCGGCGCGACCGCGACCGGCGACCCGCTCTATCAGGCGATCAGCGACGGGCGGCGCTTGGCGGGGATGGAGCATTGGCTCCCGCTGTTCGAGGAAAAGCTCGCCACGCTGTTCGATCATTTGGGCGACGGCGCGGTGATCCTGCGCGATGCCGGATCGGTCGCAGCCGCAGAACAACGCTTCGAAGCGATCACCGACTATCACGCCAACCGCGTGAAGGCGCAGTCGAGCGATCCCGGCAGCTATCGCCCGCTCCCCGTCGACAGCCTGTATCTGACCGCCAAGGACTTTGCCGAGCGGTTGGAGGAAGCGCCCGCGCACCGAATCACCGCCTTCCACGAACCCGAAAGCGCGAGCGTAATCGATTTCGGCGTCGACGGGCCGCGCGATTTCGGTGCCGAACGCGCCAATGGCGCGAACGTCTACGAAGCCGTCGTCCACCATTTGCGCGGGCTGGCGCGCGACGGGCGCAAGGCGGTGCTGGCGAGCTATTCGACGGGCGCGCGCGAGCGCTTGGCGGGGCTGCTGAAGGACCATGGCGCGACCAACTTGAAGCTGGTCGATACGTGGCAGGAAGCGCTGGGGGCGTCTGCTCCCCTCCCGCTTGCGGGAGGGGCTGGGGGGAGGGACTGCCACCACCCACCGCCACGAACGCTGCA
>NZ_JSBN01000202.1 GCF_000797515.1 Sphingomonas sp. Ant H11 | reverse complement strand
CCCCGCGCATCGTCGATCTGGTGTCGTCGGGCCGCACGTTGAAGGAAAAACGGCCTGGTCGAGGTCGAAGTGATTTGCGAGGTGACCAGCCGCCTGATCGTCAACCGCGCCGCGTTCAAGACGCGCGGGCAAGTGGTGCCGCTGGTCGAGGCGTTCCGCCGGGCGGTTGCGCAGGAGGTGGCGGCGTGAACACTTGTCACCCTCACCCTTCCGTCGCTTCGCTCCTCCCTCCCTCTCCCAATGGGAGAGGGAAGGGGCCCGCGCGCAAAGCCGCGTGGGAAGGGTGAGGGTGACCAACCAATGATCCGCCTCACCACCACATCCCCCACCTTCGCCGCAGACTTCACCGCTTTGGTCAACGCCCGCCGCGAAGCCGATGCCGATGTCGCGCGCGACGTAACCGCCATCATCGCGCGCGTCCGTGACGAAGGCGACGCGGCGGTGCGCGCCTACACCCAAAGCTTCGACCGCCACGATCTCGACGCCACCGGCTGGCAGATCGACCGCGAAGAATGGCGCGCCGCCTATGACGGCCTCGCCCCCGATCTGCGCGCCGCGCTCGATCTCGCGGCGGAGCGCATCGCCACCTATCACGAGAAGCAGAAGCCGCAGGGCAGCGACCTGACCGACGCGCACGGCATCCGCACCGGTGCGCGCTGGAATGCGATCGAAAATGCCGGGATCTACATTCCCGGCGGCGCGCGGCGTATCCCAGCTCGGTGCTGATGAACGCCATCCCCGCCAAGGTCGCGGGCGTCGATCGCGTCGTCATGGTCACCCCCCACCCCCGATGGCGAGATCAACCCGCTGGTGCTCGCCGCCGCGCACATTGCCGGCGTCGATGAAGTGTGGCGCATCGGCGGCGCGCAAGCCGTCGCCGCGCTTGCTTATGGCACCGACCGCATCGCGCCGGTCGACGTCATCACCGGCCCCGGCAACGCCTGGGTCGCCGAGGCCAAGCGCCAACTCTACGGCGTGGTCGGCATCGACATGGTGGCGGGTCCCTCGGAAATCGTCGTCGTCGCCGATGGGGCGAACCGCGCCGACTGGATCGCCGCCGACCTGCTCAGCCAGAGCGAGCATGACCCGACCAGCCAGTCGATCCTGTTCACCGATGACGCCGCCTTTGCCGATGCCGTCGCGGCCGAGGTCGACGCCCAGATCGCCACGCTCGCAACATCCAAGGTCGCGCGCGCGGCATGGGACGCGAACGGCGCGATCATCCTGGTGCGCGACCTCGACGAAGCGCTGCCACTGGTCGACCGCCTCGCGCCCGAACATCTCGAACTGGCGTGCGACGATCCGCAGCCGCTGTTCGACCGCGTCCGCCATGCCGGATCGGTGTTCCTCGGCCGCCACACGCCGGAAGCGATCGGCGATTATGTCGCCGGCCCCAACCACGTCCTCCCCACCGGCCGCCGCGCCCGCTTCGCCAGCGGCCTGTCGGTGCTCGATTTCATGAAGCGCACCAGCTTCCTGCACTTGGACCCCAAGGGTCTGGCGGCGATCGGCCCGGCGGCGGTCGCGCTCGCCGAAGCCGAAGGCCTCCCCGCCCACGCAAGATCGGTGGCGCTACGGCTGAAATAACCTCACCGTCACCCCGGGCTCGTCCCGCGGTCCACCGCGCCGCATAGTCGGCAAACGATCGTCACGGACGACCGTGGACCCCGGGACAAGCCCGGGGTGACGGTCTGCGCGGCTGGTCCGGTGCCCCCCAAAAACACCCAACTTCCCGTTCCCCGCTTTTTCGCTTAAAGGCCGCGCAATGTCTTCCCACGCCACCCCCCGTACCGCCGCCCGCTCCAAAGCACGCGCCGCCGCCCGTCTCGCCGCCGTCCAGGCGCTGTATCAGCATGATATGGAAGCAACGCCGATCGCGCAGTTGCTGAGCGAATTCCACAATCACCGCCTCGGCGCGACGATCGAGGATGCCGAATATGCCGAGGCCGAAGTCGGTTTCTTCGACGATGTCGTAAAGGGCACCGAGGCGCGCCTCGGCGAGATCGACACCGCCATTGCCGGAAAGCTTGCCAAGGGCTGGAACCTCGCCCGGCTCGACAAGGCGATGCGCGCGATCCTGCGGGCGGGCACCTATGAATTGCTGGCGCGCGCGGACGTGCCGGTCGGCACCGTCATCACCGAATATGTCGATGTAGCGCACGCTTTCTTCGACAAGCGCGAGGCGGGTTTCGTCAACGGCCTGCTCGACGCCATCGCCAAGGACGTCCGCGCATAAAGATGGCGGAGGTCATCAACCTCCGCCGCGCCCGCAAGGCGCACACCCGCAAAGCGGCAGAAGCCACCGCCACCATCAACCGCGCCGCCTTCGGGCGGAGCAAAGCTGAACGCGAGGCGGCGGCAGTGGACGCCGGGCGGCTGGAACGCGGGCTGGATGGGGTGAAGCGGGAGGAGTGAGCAAGGGCGATTGTCCGCTCTCGCCCAATATCTGCCACTTAGCCGCTCTTGTTGGCGTCCCTATTGCGGACGTTCACGCAGTTCTCCACTCTCGCGTCATGCCTTCCCAGTGCATCCGAGCCGCATTTGCCTTGATCGCGTCGCTATCGTTAGCGGGTGCGATGCCCAACCCTCCTGACAATAACTACATAGCCTTAACTGCGTCCGATTTGCGAAATATGGTGTTAGGTCACTATATTCGTGATTGTGAAGGTTCAGTAGACGCTGGTCCTCTCATAATAGAACGGAACGCGCGCTTTGAGAAAGTGACTGGTTTTGGGTCCTATGACGGAACATACTCTACGCATCAAAACACGATTTATTTCGTGACAAGGCACACCAAGTCGCCAATAATTTTCTTCATGAGATTTTTCAAAGATACCAGTGGTAGCTTATTCGTCACCGACGAACTGAATCGAACTCCTTACCCCCATCCATATTCGACCCATTGATAGCCATGCGCACGATCTGACCTGCGCGCATAGCCCCCCGTCCGACTAATCGGTAATCTTCCGAAAAGCCGCCAGACCCCTCCCCACCACCCGC
>NZ_JSBN01000201.1 GCF_000797515.1 Sphingomonas sp. Ant H11 | reverse complement strand
CGACGCCTGCCTTAGGCCGACCCACCCCCGCCCCTCCCTTTCAGGAGGGGAGGAAGGTCCGGGAGGGGAGGAACACGATCATCCCGCTCCCGCGTCAGCCAGAAGCCGTCACGACCGAGCGCCAGCCCGATCCAGATCAGCAGGGATAACGTGGCAATCCCGAGCGCGATCACGCGAGCATCCCCGCTTGCCGGAACCATGCGACCGCATCCTCCAGCGCCGCACGATAGGGCCGCGCGTGGTACCCGAGTTCGGCCTCCGCCTTCGCACTCGAATAATACATGTCGTGTGCGGCCATGCGCAGCGCGTCCAGCGTCAGGAACGGCTCCTTGCCCGTCACCCGCGCGATCTGTTCATTCACCCAGGCCAGCGGAAAAAGCGGCGCTCTCGGGATTTGCACCGTCGGTGCCTTGCGCCCGACGATCGCCGCGACGTCCGCCAGCATCTGGCGCAGCGAGACGTCCTGCCCGCCCAGCACATAACGCTCGCCGATCCGCCCGCGCGTCATCGCCGCGATATGGCCCTCGGCCACGTCATCGACATGGACGAGGTTGAGCCCGCTCTCGACGAACGCGGGCATTCGGCCCGAGGCGGCCTCGACGATAATTCGGCCGGTCGGCGTCGGTCGCGCATCGCGCGGGCCGATCGGGGTCGAGGGATTGACGATCACCGCAGGCAACCCCTGCTGCGCGACCATCGCCTCGACCAGTCGCTCTGCCACCACCTTGCTGCGCTTATAGGCACCGACGGCCTGTTCGGGCGTCGCCGGGCGCGTTTCGTCGGACGGTTTGCCGTGGTCGGGCCGCAGCGTCGCCACGCTGCTGGTATAGACGATTCGTTCGACCCCGGCGGCCAGCGCCGCTTCCATCACCGTGCGCGTGCTGGCGAGGTTGTTGCGGACAATCTCCTCGGGGTCGGGGGCCCAGATCCGGTAGTCGGCAGCGACGTGATAGAGGTGCGCCACACCCGCCATCGCCCGCGCCATCGCAGCGGCATCGCGCGCGTCGCCCTCGACCAGTTCGCCCGGAAAATCGGTGAGATTGGTGCGCGCGCTGCTCGCCCGCGCCAACCCGCGCAG
>NZ_JSBN01000200.1 GCF_000797515.1 Sphingomonas sp. Ant H11 | reverse complement strand
CCCCCCTCCCTCAGGAGGGGAGGAGCGCGCCCCCGTCACTTAACCCAATCCCAAAAGCCGAATTTCGCCGCCAGCCCCGTCAGCAACAGCGCGCCCGCAATCCGCGCCACCCAGGCGAGCGCCGCTTTCCACACCGATCTTTTGGCATCGCGCCATGCCCCCAGCAATTCGCGCAATTCGGCCATGTCCTTGGCCGCCGCCGCATCGTCCAGCCCCAGTCGCGCCATCGCGCGCGACGCCGCCAGTTCGCCCGCTTCCTCGGCAATGGCGCGCAGCGTGGTCAAATCCGCGCCTTCGCCGGCGCCTTGCGCCATTAACTGCGCCAGCACCGCGCCGCTCACGGCGCCACCTCCACCGCGCCGGGCCCCAACCCCACCATCGCGCGTTTCTCGTCACGCGACAGGAAATCCGCCGCGCCCACCTGGCTCCACAAGCGTTCGCGGTCCTCGGCCAGCGCGGTCACCCGGTCGAGATCGACCGACAGCGCCGCCTCGGGCACCCATCCGCGCAGCCCCTGCGTCAGCCCGGCCAGGATCGTTCCCGCCAGCGGCAGGATCGTCGATCGCCACAATGCGCGATTGGCCTCCTTGTAATTGGCATAGGTCGCGTCGCCCGGCAGGCCGAGCAGCATCGGCGGCACCCCGAAAGCGGTGGCGATCTCGCGCGCCGCCGCCGCTTTCATGCCGACAAAGTCCATGTCGGCGGGCGTCAGGCTCAGCGCCTGCCATGTAAGGCCGCCTTCCAGCAGCATCGGCCGCCCAGCATTGCGCGCGCCGGCAAAGCTCGCCTCCATTTCCTCGCGCAACCGGGCGAATTGCTCGCGCGACAAGGTCGAGCCATCGCCCGGATCGTAGATCAGCGCGCCAGACGGTCGCGCGGCATTGTCGAGCAGCCCGGCATTCCATGCCGCCGCTGCATTGTGCAGCGCGATCGCGCTCGCCGCCCCGCCGAGACACCCCAGGCCATAATGATCGTCGAGCGGATGGAACGCCTTGATCTGCACGATTTCGGGCCGGGGCTCCTCCGCCGATAGCCGCACCGATCGATCGCCCACGCTATAGCGATAGGCGATCGGCCACCCGCCCGCATCCGGCTCGACCGTCACCCGCTCGGGGCGCAGCGCGAACAGCTCGACCACATCGCCCGCCGCGTCGGTCAGCATCTGCACATAGGCATTGCCGTGCAGCAGCAGATGCGCCGCCAGCGTCGCGGTCAGCGCCTGCCCGCCCGATCGTGCCTGTACCAGCGCGATGGTTTCGGGCGTCCCCGTCAGCGGTGCGTCGCCCACACCATCGGCAACCAGCCGCACCGCGCGCTGCGCAATCGCATTGCGCAGATACAGCGCCCGCACCCGTTCCGCATAACTTTGCGGGAGCGCTCCGATCGCCGCCCCCTCGGCAAAGCGCGCACGCCGAAACTCCAGCGCCGGACGCGATTCCTCGCGCCCGGCTGCCTTCCAGCCGAACCATTTCATGCTCTCTTCCTTCTCGTAGAGAAACGACGCGCGCTTCCTGCCTCCCCTCCCTGAAAGGGGAGGGGCCGGGGGTGGGTCGGCCGGC
>NZ_JSBN01000020.1 GCF_000797515.1 Sphingomonas sp. Ant H11 | reverse complement strand
CGCACTGCCCCTCTCCCGCGCGTCGCTTCGCTCGCTTGCCCTCTCCCCGCCTGCGGGGAGAGGGAGAGTGGTTACCCCCCGCGCTTGATCGTTTCGCGTGCGATGATGAGTTGCTGGATCTGGCTGGTGCCTTCGTAAATACGGAACAGCCGCACGTCGCGGTACAGCCGTTCGATCCCGTAATCGGCGATATAGCCCGCCCCGCCAAAGATCTGCACCGCGCGGTCCGCTACACGCCCGACCATCTCGCTCGCATAATATTTGGCCGCCGCCGATTCCATGACGACGTCCTTGCCCGCATCCTTGCCCGCCGCCGTCTCCAGCACCAGCGCGCGCGCGGCGAGCGCTTCGGTCTTGCTGTCGGCGATCATGGCCTGGATGAGTTGATGCTCGGCAATCGGCTTGCCGAACTGCTTGCGCTCGGTTGCATAGGCCACGCAATCCGCGATCAGCCGCTCGGCCACCCCGACGCACACCGCCGAAATGTGCAGCCGCCCGCGATCGAGCACGCGCATCGCGATCTTGAAGCCTTCGCCCTCGGCCCCGAGCCGGTTCTCCACCGGCACCACGACGTCGTCGAAATGCACGTCGCGACCTTCGCGCCCTTTTGCCCCATCTTCTTTTCAGGCTCGCCGACGCTGACGCCAGCCAGCGCGCGCGGCACCAGAAACGCCGACACGCCACGCGCGCCGGGATCGTCGCCAGTCCGCGCCATTACCGTGAACAGATCGGCCTTGTCGGCATTGGTGATGTAGCGCTTGGTGCCGCTCAGCCGATAGGACTGGCCGTCGAAGGTCGCCCGCGTCTTCACCGCACCCGAATCGGAGCCGACATCGGGTTCGGTCAGCGCAAAGCTGGTGATGATCTCGCCGCTTGCGATGCGCGGCAGCCACGTATCCTTTTGCGCGGCATTGCCCGCCATCACCAACCCTTGCGAGCCGATCCCGACATTGGTGCCGAAGGTCGAGCGGAAGGCGGGGGTGGTGCGGCCAAGCTCGATCGCGACCTTGGCTTCTTCCAGCATGGTCAGGCCAAGGCCACCATAGTCTTCGGCGATCGACAGCCCGAACAGGCCCATGTCGCGCATTTCGCGGACGATGTCGGCGGGGATCGCGTCGGCGTCCTCGACCGCGCCCTCCAGCGGCCGGAGCCGCTCCGCGACGAAGCGCCGCACGGTTTCGATCAGCGCGTCGAAAGTTTCGGGGTCGAGTGCCATGATCTCTCTTCTCTGCGCCATCATTGCGAAACGGGGCTTGGCGGCAGTGGTAGGGAAATGCCGGGATCGTCGCAAGGCCGCACCAAACCCGAAATTCCAAAAATACCACGACAGCACGGATTGACCGGCCCATGACCCGTACTAAGGTGACAAAAACACAGGAGAGTGAGATGCGTTTTGCGGGCAAGCGCGCCGTCGTCACCGGCGGAGCCTCAGGAATTGGACGTGCTACCGCGCTGCGGCTGGTGCGCGAAGGGGCGGAAGTGTGGATCGGCGATGTCGATGTCGCCGGCGGGCAGGACCTTGCCGAAACCTCCAACGGGCGCATCCATTTTCTCCGCACCGACGTGA
This sequence comes from Sphingomonas sp. Ant H11, assembly GCF_000797515.1. GTDB lineage: Bacteria > Pseudomonadota > Alphaproteobacteria > Sphingomonadales > Sphingomonadaceae > Sphingomonas. The sequence continues at coordinate 18,713 of NZ_JSBN01000020.1, read as the reverse complement.
CCGAGGTCGCCGATATCGCCGCCCTGCTACAGGCGGCGGACGATGCCGGGGGCATCGATGTGCTGTTCAACAATGCCGGGGCGGGCGGCGCGCGCGAGACGATCGACGCGATTTCGCCCGAGGATTGGGATCGCACGCAAAGCCTGTTGCTGCGCTCGGTCGCGATGGGCATCCGCTATGCCGCCCCGCTGATGATCGCGCGCGGCAAGGGCGGGGCGATCGTCAACACGTCGTCGATCGCAGCACTCCAGACCGGCGCAGCACCGACCGCGTATTCGGTCGCAAAAGCTGGCGTGTTGCATTTGACGACGCTTGCCGCCGCCGACCTGTCGCAGCATAACATCCGCGTCAACGCGGTGTGCCCGGGCTTCATCACCACCAACATCTTCACCTCGGCACTCGGCATTTCGGGCGAAAAGCGCGTGATGGCCAATGGCATGATCGAACAGGTCGCAGCGCACGCGCAGCCCTTGCAGCGCGCGGGCACCGCCGACGACATCGCCGCCGCCGTCGCCTATCTGGCCAGCGCGGACGCAGCTTTCGTGACCGGTACGCATATCGTCGTCGATGGCGGCATGACGATCGGCCCGCGTCACAGTTGGGACCCGAAGACGCCGTCGCTCTTTTCCAGCCTTGAGGCGTTTACCGCGTGACCCCGCCGCTCGCGATCCCGGCGGCGCGACGCCTCGGCGCGCGTAGCCGTTGGTCGTTCGGGCTCGGTTCGATCGCTTATGGGGTGAAGGACAGTGGCTTCGCGACCTTCCTGCTGCTGTTCTACAATCAGGTGATCGGCTTGCCCGCCGGACTGGTGGGCGTGGCGATCATGGCGGCGTTGGTGGTCGAGGCGTTTGTCGATCCGCTGGTCGGCTATCTGTCGGATCATACGCGAGGGCGCTGGGGGCGGCGGCATCCGTGGATGTATGCCTCGGCACTGCCGGTGGCGATTGGCTGGCTGTTATTGTGGAACCCGCCGCATTGGTCGCACGCGGCGCTTGGCTTCTATGTATTTGGCAGTGCGCTGTTGGTGCGGATCGCCTTGTCGGCGTTCGAGATTCCGTCCTCGGCACTCGGGCCCGAACTCAGTTCGGACTATGACGAGCGCACCCGGATGTTCTCTTATCGCTATCTGTTCGGCTGGGGAGGCGGGTTGGCGATGCTGGCGCTGGCCTATGGCGTGTTCCTGGTGCCCGACGCGACGCATCCGGTGGGGATTCTCAACCGCAATGGCTATGCCGGCATGGCGACGCTGGCGGCGGTGGTGATGGCAGTATCGATCGTGGTGTCGTCGATCGGGCTACACCATGAAATTCCGCTGCTACCGCAAATCCCGAAATCGCAGGAAACGCTGGCCGAGCATTTTGCCGATTTTCTCCGGACCGTCCGCAATCGCGGCTTTCTGATCCTGATGGCGGCGGGGGTGTTCGCCTATACCGCGCAAGGCGTGTCGTTCGCGCTATCAACGTATATGTATCAGTTCGTCTGGCAATTTGCGGGCCGCGATTTCAATTGGCTGTCGCTCGCGCTGATGATCGGGGCAGTAGGGGCGTTCTTCCTGGCCCCCGCGCTGACCAGGGGCGGCGACAAGCCGCGCATCGGCATGATCGCGTCATTTGGTGCCGCCGTGCTGCTGGTGACCCCTTATGTGCTGCGGCTGGCGGGCTGGTTTCCAGAGCCGGGCTCACCACTGCTGCTGCCGGTGTTGCTGACGATCTTTGCGGCCAACACCGCGTGCGGTGTTTCAGCTTTTATCCTGGGCGCGGCAATGCTGTCGGACGTGGTCGAGGAATCCGAAGTGCGCACCGCAAACGATCCGAAGGCGTGTTCTTTGCCGGTGGGTTTTTCGTGCAAAAGCTGGTCGGCGGGCTCGGCATCTTCCTGGCCGGCGCAATCCTCGCGTTTGCGCAGTTTCCGCAAGGCGCGCGCCCCGGGATGGTGCCGGCTGAGACGCTCGACCGGCTGACAATCGTGTTTATCGCACTGGAGCTCGCCTTTTACGGGATGGCGGGGCTTTGCTATGCGCGTTTTCCGTTCGGGCGCGCGGACCATGATGCGCGGCTGGTTTCGGCGGCGCGGGGTTAACCCGCTACGGGTCGGACGAAGCTGCTCAACACCCAGCCCGATTTGCATGGCCCCGCATAGGGGCGCGCATTGGCCAGCGTGGCCGCTACCCCGCAATCCAGTTGCGGGGAATCGGTCGGCGCGACCACCACGCCCTGCCAGCGTTGGTCGAGCGAGCGCTGACACAGGAACAGCTTCGCGCCCTCGCCAAGCCGGGCGACTTCCTGCGCCTCGGCAAAGGGGGCGGCGCGGAGCGGCAGATAGGCCTCGCCTTCGGGCGACACGTTCACGACCACGCCGGAACTGGCGCAGGCCGGATAGGCCGGGCCGCCGTCACCGACACGCACGGCCTGCACGCCTGGGGTGAGGGTCGTGGTATTGCTCTGATAAAGCGACGGATCGTTGCTGAACGCGCCTTCCCGCGAGCAAGCGGTCAAGAGCAGGGCGATCACCAGGATGCTGCGGTTCATGGCCGATTCTTAGCCGAGTGCTGGTCCGTTGGCGAGCGGGCATCATCCAAAAGCACTGTTTCGGCAGCGGCGAAAAGCCACCCATCGTGCGACAAACTCACTTCGTCGGAAATGGTTCCGTTCGCCGCGTGGCGGGGTTTCCAACCCCGCTATGAACTGCTTTGAGACACTCAACGAATTCATCGCGACCTGAGGGGGTCACATGACAATCCGGACTTTGACAGCGCGTTTTGCGCTGGTGGTATCTTGCGCCCTGATGACGGCGACCCCAGCGATGGCCCAGTTCTGGCAGTGCGCGCCTTATGCACGGATGATTTCTGGCATCGAGATCCGCGGCAATGCCAACACCTGGTGGGGCCAGGCCGCCGGTCGCTATGCGCGCGGCCATGCCCCCAAGGTCGGTGCCGTGCTCGCTTTTGCCTCGACCAGCCACATGCGCCTCGGCCATGTTGCTATGGTCAGCGAAGTGGTCAGCGATCGCGAAGTCCTGTTGACCCACGCCAATTGGTCGCGTCGCGGCGGTGTCGAGCGCGATGTCCGCGCGATCGACATTTCGGAAAAGGGCGACTGGACGCGGGTTAAGGTCTGGTACGGCCCGCAGGGTGGCCTTGGCACCTCGGCCTATCCGACCAAGGGCTTCATCTATGCCGAACATGCGCCCCTGAACGACCAGGGCGACGACGCAATCGACAGCACCGCCAAGGCCCCGATCATCCTGGCCTCGCTCAGCCAGGGGGCGGCGCGCTTCTAAGCCGCCAACCCGCCGCGCTGCGGCCCGGCGTTACGCTTTGCCGAGGGTAAAGCTCAGCGCCACGCCGTTCATGCAATAGCGCTTGCCCGTCGGTTGCGGGCCATCATCGAACACATGGCCAAGATGGCCGCCGCAGCGTCGGCAATGCACCTCCGTCCGCGTGAAACCGAGCGAACCGTCGGCGCGGGTGCGCACGGCATTGGGCAGCGGTGCCCAGAAGCTCGGCCAGCCCGTGCCGCTATCAAACTTGGTTTTCGACGAGAAAGCGGGGAGGGCACATCCCGCGCAAGAGAACACCCCCGCACGATGTTCGCTGTTGAGCGGGCTGGTAAAGGGCGTCTCGGTGCTTTCGTGGCGCAGCACGACATAAGCGGCGGGCGAGAGCTTCTTCCGCCACGCGGCATCGCTCAGCACCACTTCGAACTGCTCGGGCGCGCTCGCCGTGGCTCCCTTGCAACCGAATAGAGCAATCGCGGCAGCACCGGTACCTGCGAGGCTGAGGAATTGGCGGCGGTGGGGCATCAGGGCGGGCATCGATAGGGTCCTCTTTTCGGGCGTCATGTGGCTATACGTGCGCGGCGACACAATAGTTACGCAGCTTTCCCCCGATGGATGCACTGCGCCCGGAACCGCCTGCAATCTCGCGCGCTTTTGGCATATGACGATGCAGCAACTCGATCCGCCGCTTCCGGTGCATGTCCTCGACAAGGGCGCAGGCTACGCCTTCGCCGTGATCGATTACGGCCAGGAGCATAACCTCATCTGGGTCACCGCGATCAACGAGACCGGTGAAATCTGGTGCGCGCCCAATCCACGCGTGCGGATGCAGGCCAACTGGACGATGGGCCGCAAGAAGCCAGCGGCAATCGCGCGAGAAAATGGCGATTGCTCAGGCGCGGGCGAGCCGGTGGTAGCGGAAGCGATCGCCAAGCCGAACTGAGCAATGATGGTTTGACTCGGCAGATGCCGATCTGCATCCTCCGGTCGGCATGCGGGGGCATGCGGGGGAAAACCGATGCCGTTCCGCTACGCGCCGTATTGGCTCGCCGCCCTGCTCGCGTTGACCGTACTCGGCTTTTGGCCGGGCTATTTTTCGATATTGGCAAAGGCACCCTGGGGCTTTCATCTCCACGGCATCAGCGCGACCTTGTGGCTGATCCTGCTCGGCGTGCAAAGCTGGTCGGCGCATGCGCGGCAGATGGCGCTGCATCGCCGTGGAGGGATGGCGAGCCTCGTGCTCTTTCCGGTGTTTTTCGCCGGCAGCGCGGGGGTGATCTGGAGCATGGCCGCCGCAACCGCCGCAGGTGACCCCTTCTACCAGATTTATGGCGCACGGCTCGCGACGATGGATCTCATTTCGACGCTGCTGCTGGGCTATCTCTATTACCACGCGCTGGCCGAACGCGGCCGAGTGCAGTTGCACGCGCGGTATCTGCTCGCGACGCCTCTGCCGCTGATCATGCCGATTGTCGGCCGGGTATTCGCTGGGTTCGTGCCGGGGTTGGTCATTCACGGCCCGCACGATTTCGCGCTGTTCGCCTGGTCGGTGCGCCTGTCGAGCGTGGTGGCGCTCGCCCTGACCGCATGGCTCTATGTCAGCGCGCCGCGCCACGGCAAACCCTTTGCGGTCGCTGGTGCGGTGCTGCTGGTACAGACGATAGTGTTCGACACGCTCGGCGCGACTTATGGCTGGGACGCGGCCTATCGCTCGCTCGCGCTGTTGCCGGTGGCACCGTTACTGCTCACCGGCCTGGTCGCGGGCGCTGCGGTCGCCTGGTTCGGCTGGGCCGCGGGGCAACGTCCACGCGTCCGCGCGGTCAGTACCGGCTGATCTCGACCGGCAACTTGCGATAGCCATGGACGAAACAGGCGGCAACGCGCTCGGGCTCGCCGAGCACGTTTACGCGCATCCGCCGCTTGGCCATCTCTTCCAGCAACACCGAAACCTGCAATTCGGCGAGGCGTGCGCCAACGCAGCGATGGATGCCGTGCCCGAACGCCAAGTGCCGACGCGCATTCGCACGATCGACGATGATTTGGTCGGCATTCTCGAACACGCTCTCGTCACGATTGGCCGACAGATACCACAAGGCCAATTTGTCGCCGGCCTTGATCTGTTGCCCCTCCAATTCGGTATCGGCGGTGGCGGTGCGGCGCATATGCGCGAGCGGCGTTTGCCAGCGGATCACTTCCTGCACGGCATTGTGGATCAGCGATGGGTCGGCCTCGAGCTTCGCGCGCTGGTCGGGGAATTGGTCGAGACCGTAGGCGACCGCGCTCATGGTGTTGCGGGTGGTGTCGTTGCCGCCAACGATCAGCAGGATCAGGTTTCCGAGAAACTCCATCTGATCCATCTCGGCCATCGCGTCGGAATGGATCATCATCGAAATGAGATCGGGGGTCGGATCCTTGCCGACCTTGGCGTTCCACAAATTCTGAAAATAGGCACCGCATTCATACATGTGCTTCAGCCGTTCGAGGCGCAGTTCGTCATTCTTGGCGAGCTCGATGTCGCCCGCCCAGTCCGACCAGAAGGTCAGCTTGCGGCGTTCCTCCCACGGAAAATCGAACAGGATCGCCAGCATCTGCGTGGTCAGCTCCACCGAAACGGTATCGACCCAGTCGAACGGCGTATTCCAGTCGAGCGAGTCGAGAATTTCGGACGTGCGCGTGCGGATATTGTCGCTCATCCGCACCATTTCGGAAGGCGTGAAGGCAGGGGCGACGGTGCGGCGCTGCCCGGTATGTTTCGGACGGTCCATCGCAATGAACATCGGCATCCGCACGTCGGTCGGGTTATTTTCGATGAAGTCGGCGAGCGTAATGCCGCCGGCCTGCGACGAATACAGATCGGGCAGCGATTCGACCGTGATGATCGGCTTGTAGGTGGAAACCGACCAATAGGGGCCGAAGTCCGAATGCTCGACGCGGTGGACCGGCGATGTCGCGCGCAACTCGCGGAACGGTGCTTGCCAAACGTCGTCGCGATAGAGTTCGGGACGGCTGACATCGAGCGGATCGACCGCGCGCACGGGTGCTTCGGGTGCCAGAGTCGCCATCATCACTCTCCTGTCTTTTTATGGAGAGAGAAAAGCCCTAACTGACACTCATGTCAACAGGGTTTCGCCGTCGGAACAGCGGTCCTCCGCTACCCGATTTGAGGACGCCGCGCCGGAATGCACGCGCGCCGATCGTGATCGCGATCGCCACCCACAAAGCCTGCCAGCCAAGCGCGGCGGCGTGTGGCCACAGGTCGGGCTTGTCGGCCGCGCGCGCCGCCATTGCGTAAGGCGAGCTCAGCGGAAACAGCTCGATAAAGCGCGTCGTTGCAGCCTCGGGTGCGCCGATTGCCTTTAGCGCGAGCCCGAACATCGCGACCTGGATGATGGTGATCGGCAGCGACAGCATCTGCAATTCGCGCGGGGTCGAGGCTTGCGCGCCCGCGCCGAGGAACACCGCACCGAGCAGCAGATAGGCCATTGCAAAATAGGCGAAGAACAGCAGGAAGAACATCGGCACGCCCACCGCCGGGCCGATCTGGCCGATCGCGCCGGCATATTGCGCGGGCAGGATGCCACCGACCTGGCTGACCAAAGTCGCCCAGAAGGCGACGAACAGCAGCGCCGACCCGAACATGCCGAGCAGCTTGCCGAAGAACACCGCTTCCAGCGGCACGGCAGCGGCGAGCACCTCGATCACCTTGTTGCTGCGTTCCTCCATCATCGTGCCGACTGCCTGGCCCGCGAGCAGCAGCGTCAGGAAAAAGATGCCGATAACGGCGATGAACGCCGCCTGCTTGTGCCCGCCCTCGGTCGGCGCGATGCGCGCGATCGAGGTCAGCGTCGCGGTGCTGAGCGGCGCGGTCTGCGCAGGATTGGTGCGCAGCGTCGCCTCGGCCAGCGCCGCCATATAGCGCGCATCGCCGCGCCCCTGGCCATCGTAGAGGATCGTCGGGTGGGCAAGATCGCCGAACAAGGCGGCGGAGACATCCGCCCCCTTGCGCACGGTGAAGGCCGCGCGCGCTGTGCCTGCGGGTCGCCGTCGGATTTTCCAGCGTCAGCGTGGCGGGACGATCCCCGCGCGGGAACATCGCGCGCAGCCGTGCGTCGGCGGCGCGCATCGCCGCCTGCTGTGCGGGGGCGACGATCGCGACGATGCGGGTCTTGTCGGTCGATCCGCTGGCCACGCTCGACGCGCCCATCCCGCCGACCAGGCCGAAGCCGATCGTGAACAAGGGCGAGAGCAGGAACAGCAGGAAGGTGGGGGTGAACACCGTCGCCACAAAGTCCCGCCGGGCGATGGTGAAGGTCTGGCGGATGATGCGCGGCAGCTTGCTCATTGGCCTTGCTCCAGGGCGGCTTTGCCGACAATGCGGACGAACGCATCATGCAGGCCGGGGCGTTCGATCGAGAGCCCGGCAATGCCGTGGCCCGCGCCGATCAGCCGACTGAGCGCTTGCTCGACCCCGCCATCTGGCACTTCGAAATGCCATCCTTGCCCATCATGCATGGCGTCTTGCGGCAGATGCGCGGCGATGGCGGCATCGTCGCGTTCGGGCACGTAATGCGCACGCATTGGCAGCAGTCCGCGCGCTTCGGCAACGGTGCCCTCGAAGCGGCGCTTGCCGCCCGCGATGATCGCGAGCCGGTCGCATAGCCGCTCGGCATGGGCCATCACATGCGTGGAAAACAGCACTGTTGCCCCGCGATCGCGCTCGGCGAGGATCAGCGCCTCCAGCCGTTCCTGGTTGACCGGGTCGAGCCCGGAAAAGGGTTCGTCGAGCACCAGCAGATCGGGCTGGTGCACGACAGCACCCAGCAATTGCACGAGCTGCGCCATGCCCTTCGACAATTTGCGGATTTTGGTGTCGACCGCATGGCCAAGTCCGTTGGCTTCGAGCAGCGCCACCGCGCGCTTGCGCCCGGTCTTGAGATCGAGCCCGCGCAACGCGCCCATGAAGGCGATCGCATCCTTGGCGCGCATCGCGGGATACAGGCCGCGTTCCTCGGGCAGATAGCCGACGCGGTCGCTGGCGTCGCGCGGGCGATCATGGCCGAGCAGCGTGCGCGTCCCGCCATCTGGCTCGATAATGCCGAGCAGCATCCGCAGCGTGGTGGTTTTGCCCGCACCATTGGGGCCGAGCACGCCGTAGATCGTACCCGTTGGCACCGCGATATCGACCCCGTCGACGACGCGCCGGTCGCCGAAGCGCTTGACCAGGCCCGATGCGCGGACCGCGAATTCCTGCCCCAACACCAATTCCCTGTTCCAGCCCAATTCCCTGTTGGGCAGTGCCCGTGGTAGCGGGTGGTGGTGCAGTTCGACAAGTCACTCCATGCCCGCCTGGTGGCGAAGGCGTCCGAATGTGGGTTCGCCGCTTGCGGTGTCGCCTCCGCCGATGCCGCGCCCGAGACGGCGGCGCGGCTGCGGCAGTGGCTGGCCGAGGGGCGGCACGGCGAGATGATCTGGATGGAGGCGCGTGCCGATCACCGCGAATCCCCCGCTGGCCTGTGGCCCGAGGTGCGCAGCGTCATTGCGCTGGGGATGAGCTACGCCCCCCGCGCGCGATCCGCTGGCGCTGGCCGGGCAAGGTGGCATCGGGCGGATTTCGACCTATGCGCAGGGCGGCGATTATCACGACGTCGTCAAACGCGCGCTGAAAGCGCTCGCACGCTGGCTGGTGGGGGAGGTGCCGGGCATCGACGTCAAGGTGTTCGTCGATACCGCGCCGGTCATGGAAAAACCGCTGGCGGCGGCGGCAGGGCTCGGTTGGCAGGGCAAGCACACCAATCTGGTGAGCCGCCACGAGGGAAGCTGGCTGTTTCTGGGGGCGATCTACACGACGTTGGAGGTGGCGGAATTCGGTGCGGAGGAGGCGCAGGAGCGCGACCGCTGCGGCTCGTGCGACGCGTGCCAGCGCGCCTGCCCGACCGATGCCTTTCCCGCACCGTACCGGCTCGACGCGCGCCGCTGCATTTCCTACCTCACGATCGAACATGCCGGGCCGATCCCGCACGAATTTCGCGAGAGCATCGGCAACCGCATCTATGGCTGCGATGATTGTCTCGCGGTGTGCCCGTGGAACAAGTTTGCCGAGGCCGCGCATGCCAACCGCGCCTTTCGGCCGCGTGCCGAACTGGCGGCACCGGCGCTGGCGGATCTGCTTGCGCTTGACGACGCGGCGTTCCGCCAGGTGTTTTCCGGCTCGCCGATCAAGCGCATCGGCCGCGACCGGATGATGCGCAATTGCCTGATCGCGGCGGGCAATAGCGGCGATGCTACGCTACGCGCGCCGGTCGCGCGGCTGCTTGATGATCCCAATGCCGTGGTGGCGGAAGCTGCGGGATGGGCGCTGGCGCGGCTGGCTTAGGCGCGCGCTACTTCCGTCGTCCCGCCTGCAACGCCCCGACGCAGCTCGCGCGGTCGATCGGCGATCCGTCGTTCTGGCGCGCGTCGAGATAGGTGACGACAGGCTCGGCAGTGCCCTTGGGATAGAGATAGGTGTCGAGCACGCAGGTCGCATTGCCGAATTGCAGCTTGCGCGCGGTGCCTTCGCGGGTATCGGCGACCGGGGCCCCGAACATCCGCGTCAGATTGGCGGCGTTGGTCCCCAGCACATGGTCAAGCCCGGCCGTTCCAGTCGGGATCGGGATGAGCGGCGGGCGCACCGTGCTGGGCGCTGGTGCCCCAGTGGTCGCGCAGCCTGCGACAAGCAGCCCCGCCGTCAAAGCGCCAAGAAGCTTCATGTGTTTCGCCCCGCATGGAACAGATGGGTGGCCATCGCCGCGCCAAGGATCGGCGCGAACAGGTTGAGCACGGGAACCATGAACAGGGCGGTGCCCGCAACCCCCAACGCGAAACGATCGACCGCGCCGGTCTTGCGCCAGTCTCGCATCATCGCATCGGGAATGTGGCGCGCGGCGACCATGGTGCCGAGATCCTGACCAAGCAGCCACCCATTGACCAGGAAGAACAGCAGCCAGGTGCCCAGTCCGGTGGCGAGCAATGCGAGATAGATCGGGGCCAGCGCGATGTTGATCAGGATCGCCCGCAGCGCCGACCGCACGCCAAGCGCGATACCGCGCATTAGCGGCACGGTGCGCGCGGTGGCAAGGGCGCTGGGATAGTGTTTGGCCTCCACCGCAATCACGATGTCGTCGGCAAACACGCCCATCACGCCAATTGCGATCACACGAAACAGCAGCCAGCCAAGCCCGAACGCGGCGAGCAATGCAAGTGCGCCGAGCAGCCCCCCCATATGCGTCTCCCAGCCGAGCCATGCGGCCAGCCGGGTTGCACCATACCACAGCCCGCCTCCCGCCGCCGTGAGCAGCGCCAGGGTCACCGCGAGGGATTTCAGGAAGACGGCGGCAAAGGCGCGGTCGCCAAGCTGGCCAATCGCGAGGAGGAACGCGCGGAGCATGGCCGCAGTCTTAGCGATCGATCGTGAAATACGAAACCAGCGTGCCGCCTAACCGCCGCGCGACGCTAATTGTAGCGCGGCGATCGCGCGGGCGCGCGCAGCCCTTCGCTGGTATGGGCCGAAATCAGGCAAAGCTCGGCATACAGCCGGTCCCACAAGGACGCCGGGATATCGAGGGCGACGAGACCCCCGTCCTGAGTCAGGGCCAGATTGACGACGGGGTCGACCACCAGCCGGAATTGCGTCGCAAACGGGCCGCCGACGATTTCGTCGGGAAGCCCACCCGACAGGGACAGGCGTGCGGCCATCAAAAAAGGCGCGCAACACTTCGGCACCATAGCGATCGAGCAGCGCACGCGTGCCGTTGCTCAGGTCGCCCCGTTCCAGAATGACCAGGCTGCCGGAATGGCGATCTTCGGCCGTGACACGGAGCCTGCTGCCCAGCCCGTCGGCTATCTCTCTAATGCGCAGCGACAATGCTCAAACTCCTGTTATCCTTGTTCCATTATAGCGGGGATCGCGCCCGCATTCGGTCGCCGCGACCGATGAAACGCAGGGTAAAAAAGAAAAGGGGCCGACGTGGTTTCCCGCGTCGACCCCAGTGCAGCGACCAGATACGCGGCCGCTGATCTCTCTTAACGGAACAGCGACGTAATCGCCTGCGGTGCCTGGTTGGCGATCGAAAGCGCCTGCACACCGAGCTGCTGCTTGACCTGCAGTGCCTGCAGATTTGCAGACTCCTTGGCCAGATCCGCATCGACGAGATTGCCGATGCCCGTCGTGATCGTGTCCGACAGCTTGCTGACGAAGGTCATCTGGCTGTCGATCTTGCGCGAAGCCGAACCCAGCGTGCTGAGGCTTGCGTTGATCGTGTCGGACACGGTGTTGAGCGTCGTTACCATGGTCTTCGCGCCCGCAGCGGTCGTGAAGGTGGCACCAATCGCCGTCGTGACGCCTGTTTCGAAGTCCTGGTTGGCGACGTCGAGGGTGGCTGCGGTCGTATCGGTCGACTGCAGTGCCTTGACGGTGCCCGCCGAAACGCTCGACAGGAGGTTCGTACCGTTGAACGACGAGGACGAGATAACCGTGGCAATCTGATCCTTCAACGCGGTGAAATCCTTCGCGTTGGCGGACAGGCTGGCGGCATCAAGGCCGGTGTCGCTGGCGGTCGTTGCCTTTGCCTTCATCTGGTTGACCAGATCCGAGATCTGCTCGGCGCCGGCAGTTGCCACGTCAACAACGCTCTTGGCGCGGCTGAGCGAGGAGCTGACCGACTTCAGGCTACCCACGTCACCACGAAGGCCCTGGGCGATCGTGTACGAAGCCGAATCGTCCTTGGTCGAAGAAACCGACAGGCCGGTCGTGATGCGGGTTTGGGTCGTCGCGAGGGACTTGCCGGTCGCACTCAGGCTCTGGAGAGCCGTCATTGCGCCGACGTTGGTGTTTACCGAAAAGCTCATTGCAATTTCCTTCTAGGATTGAGAGCCGCATTCTGCGGCCTGGGGCTAGACGCCACCCCGGCGATGTTCGGCGAGAAATGCCGCTCACCTCTCCATTTTGGGAAAGTTATTGGATTACCAAAATCGAATGGCAATTTATTGAAGGTTACCAAAAGATGAAGGCGCGGCCATGGTCATCGCGACGCAATTGGCCCGCCTTCCCGCGCGCGGGAAAACGAGCCAATCGGCGATGGAAGCATCAGAAATAAAACAAAATATTAGGGATATCAGAAAGGGAACAGCGCGTCATAAATCTGCTGGCCCCAACGTGCCTGTTGCGCGTCGGTCAACTGACCCTTGCCGCCATAGATGATGCGCGCTTCGGCGATCTGGGTGTGCGGAATGCTGTTGTCGCGACCAATGTCTTGCGGCCGGACGATGCCGGTTACGATCAACTCGCGCATTTCGAAATTGACCCGCACTTCCTGGCGCCCGCGGATCATCAGGTTGCCGTTGGGCATCACATCGGTGACGATCGCCGCCATCGTCATGTTGATCGTTTCGGATCGCGCAACCGTGCCGGCACCGTTATAGCCTGAGGTGGATTTGGTATCGACCAGCTTCGACGGGTCGACTTGCCCGGGCAGAATTTTGGTCAGCGGGTTCTGTAGCCCCAACAAGGCGCTGATGCCGCTGGTTTCGGTACCGCCGCGGGTGCGGGTCGTTGCGTTGCCCAAGTCCGCTTTGTCCGCGATGTTGATGCGGATGGTCAGGATGTCGCCCTTTTGCGAGGCGCGCTGGTCGTGGAAGAACGCACCCGCGCCAGTGCGAAAGAGCGACGCATTGGGTGCCGGCGGCGGGGTCGTGGCCGCGCGGGCCTGGCCGCGCCGATCGGACGGGGCCGAGAGCGAGGGCTCCAGCGCCGGGCCATCGTCGGCACCGGCGGGGCTGAGCTTCGGTGCCTTGCCAACACTGGCCAGGCGACCGGGTATGCCGCATCCGGCGAGGGTGCTGGCGAGGAGAAGCAGCGCAAGAGTCTTTTTCATAGCGGTTCTTTCGGTTCGGCCGAAGGTGGAAGGCGGATCGGGTCGTTCTTCAAGGTGCGACGATGCGGACCGAACCGGTGCCGTCGACGATGCCGTCGAGGGTTCGGCTGGTGGTGTTGGTGACGACACGCACCATCTCGCCCTTCGCCCCGCTGGCAAGCGCACGCCCGCTGGCGGAAATCGTCAGGCCACCGCTGACCACGCGGATCATCACGGGCTCCCCGCGACGAACGAGCTGCTGCGGCATCAGGTCGGACGCCATGACGATGGATCCCGAAGGAAGCGCGCGACGCGCTTCGAGCCCGGCACAATCGCGCGGCGGCAGCGCCATGCGTGCCTGTGCCGCAGGACGCTGATCCTCGGTAAAGTCGGCCAGGGCCAGCACGTCGCCGCGCGCGATCGGATGGTCGAGCACTGCGACCCGGACCGCCTCGGGCGGCTGCGCCCAGGCGATGGCCGGCGCAGACGCCAGCAGCGCAAAGAGTGCCGCGCGACCGAGGGGCGTGCTCATCGCATCTGCGCCGTAGTGGAGAGCATTTCATCAGCCGTCTTCACCACGCGACTGTTCATCTCATAGGCACGCTGGGCACTGATGAGCGCGGTGATTTCCGAGACGGGATTGACGTTCGAGGCTTCGATGAAACCCTGGCTCAGCGTACCAAAACCCGGCTCACCAGGGTTGGCGGCGGTGGGCTTGCCGGACGCATTGGTTTCCAGGAACAGGTTGCCGCCCTTCGCCTCCAGTCCGGATTCGTTGATGAAGGACGCAAGCTGAATTTGGCCGATCGTTTGCGGGGTGGGGTTGCCCGACAGGGTGACCTGAACCTCGCCGGTCTTGGAAATATTGAAATCCACGGCACCCTGCGGGAGCGTGATGCCGGGCTGAACGGCATAGCCATCCTGCGTCACCAGCTCGCCCTGGTCGGAAATCTGGAAGCTGCCATCGCGCGTATAACCCGTTTCGCCCGAGGGAAGCGTGACTTGGAAATAGCCCTTGCCCTGGATCGCCACGTCCTGCGGATTGCTGGTCTGCGTCAACGCGCCCTGTTCGAGGATCCGGTAGACGCCGCCTGTTTTGACACCCGCGCCGATCTGAATGCCGGACGGGATCTTCGCATCTGCGCCGCCGGAGGCCGAGCCCGGACGCGAAACCTCCTGATACAGCAAGTCCTGAAACTCTGCGCGCTGCCGTTTGAAAGCGGCCGTGTTCATGTTGGCGATGTTGTTTGAAATCACGTCGACGTTGGTCTGTTGCGCGAGCATGCCAGTCGCGGCGATCGAAAGAGAGCGCATGATATGGGCCTTTCACTCAAGGAAGTGGGGTGGGGGATCAGCCGATCTTGCCGAGTTGATCGATCGCCTTGCGGCGCATGTCGGTCATGCTCTGGGACATTTGCTGGCTGGATTGGTACGCGCGCAAAATCTCGACCATGTCGGCGGTTTCGCTGATCGGTTGGACATTCGATCCTTCGACGCCACCGCTGCGCAACTTGGTTTCGGCTGCCGGAAGTTCGCGCCCGCCGGTCGCGGTCATCAGCCCGTCCCCGCGCGGGGTTACGCCGGCTTCGCTGGGGAAGACGGTAACCGCGATGCGTCCAAGCTGGCCGGTCTTTCCCGACACGGTGCCATCGGCCGCAACCGAAAGGTTGCCGGCATCTTCTAGGGGAATATTGATCGGCTTGCCGCCTTCGCCGAGCAGTCGCTGCCCGCTGATCGTGCCCAAATCGCCCGACGGCAGCACATGGATTAGCCCCGCGCGGGTGTAAGCGGTCGCCCCACCCGGGGCTTCGACCGCAAGATATCCTGGGCCGTCGATCATTACGTCGAGCGGATTGCCCGTGGCCTGAAACGCACCTGCCGTAGTGTCGTGCGTTGCGCCGTAATCCAGCACGAATGCGGTTGTTTTCGCGTCTTCGGTCACCGCCTGGTCGGCATGCTCGACATAATCGTGGAATACCGGCTGTTCGCGCTTGAAGCCCACGGTCGAGATGTTGGCCATGTTGTTCGCCGCAACGTCGAGCCGACGTCGCAACGCCTGCTCGTGGCTTAGCAGCACATAGGAAGAGACATCCATCAGCGGTTGCTTTCAAAATCTTTGTCGATCTGGACCACTAGGCAGAAATTGCCGCCCATTGATCCTATAATAGGATGGAATTGCCCAGCGGGTTGACCGCGCGGCGAAACAATCATGGGGATTAGGGCCTTGTCGGAACCGAACGTCACAACGAGCGAAGAAGGCGAGGAGGGGGCGGCCCCCGCAGCGCCCAAGGCGGGCAAGAAGAAGCTGCTGATCATCGTTGCGGCAATCGTCTTGCTGCTGCTGGCAGGCGGTGGTGCGGCCTTCTTCCTGTTGGGGGGCAAGAGCGACCCGAAAGCGGAGGCAGCCAAAGCTGAGGCGGCCAAAGCCGAGGCGGCCAAGCACGGCGGTGGAGAAGAAGGCGTAAAGTTTGTCGATATTCCGGCAATGGTCGTCAACATCCGCTCGCCGGACGGCGCGGCCCGCTTTCTGAAGGTGCACGTCATGCTCGTGCCCGGCACGATGAAGGATGACGCGATCAAGGCAGGCCTGCCGCTGGTGCTCGACGCGTATCAGCCGTTCCTGCGGGAATTGCGCCCGGAGGACCTTGCCGGTTCGGCAGCGGTGTTTCGCGTGAAGGAGGAACTGCTGGTGCGCACGACCGGCGCGCTTGGGGAAGGATCGGTCAAGGACGTGCTGATCGAAGACCTGGTGCAGCAATGAGCGACGATTTCGAGGAATTCGACCTTCCCGATGTCCCCATGGGTGGGGCGGTATTGGGCGACGGCACTTTCGATCAAGCCGCCATCGATGCGATGTTCGGCGATATCGGTGTCCCGCAAGAGGCCAAGAAGGGCCTGCGCGCGGTACTGGAATCGCGGGTTATCGCGCATGAACGGCTGCCGATGCTGGAGGTGGTGTGCGACCGTGTGGTGCGCGCCTTTTCCAGCTCGATGCGCAATCTGACCTCTGACGCGATCGAGGTCAGTCTGGAGGAGGTTACTTCGACGCGCTTTGGCGAGTTCGTAGGGCGCGTTGCATTGCCTGCCATGATTGGTGTCTTCCACATTCACGAATGGGAGAATTACGGGCTCGTCACGGTCGAGTCCGGCCTGATCTACGCCGTCGTCGATGCCCTGCTCGGCGGTCGCGGGGGCAGTGCGCCGGTATTGATCGACGGCCGCGCCTTCACCACGATCGAGACCAAGCTGGTGTCGCGTATGCTGGATCTGGCGCTTGCCGACTTTTCGGAAGCCTTCGCACCGATCGAGCCAATCACCATGGGTTTGGAGCGGATCGAGACCAACCCGCGCTTCGCGGCCATCGCAGGAAACAGTAATATCTGCGCGGTGGCGACCTTCCGGGTCGACATGGACGGTCGTGGCGGCAAATTCTCGATGCTGCTCCCCTATGCCACGCTCGAGCCGGTGCGCGAAAAGTTGTTGCAGCGCTTTATGGGCGAGAAGAGCGGGCGCGACCATATTTGGGAAGAGCATATGGTCTCCGAAATCAGCAAGACCGACATCTCGCTCGATGTCGTGCTCGGCGAAGCGGCGATGTCCCTCGATAAATTGCGTGGCCTTGCGGTAGGGGATGTCGTCAATCTGTCGCAGAGCCCGGACACGCCGCTGGAACTGCGATGCGGTGGCGTTCCGCTCGGGCGCGCCCAGATCGGGCAGCGCAGCGGCAAGATGGCCGTCCGCCTTATCACCGCTATATCCCGAAGCCCGTATCAGGAGTGCGCATGATGAATTTCGTCGCCTGTACCAATATCGCCACCGCGCTGTTCTGTGCGGCGGTCCTGATCCAGAGCGTGCGGATGATGCGCAGCCTGAAGGCGATGCGCAATGCGCCGCTGTCCGACGTTGTGGCGGCACTGGACGCTTCGACCGAGCGCGCGAAGACCGTGCTGTCGGAAATGAAGACGATGCTGTCGCATGGCATTGCCGCCAATGGACGCTGCTCGGAAGATGCCCGCAAGCTGAGCGATGAATTGCGGATCATCATCGAGATCGCCGACGCTGCCGCCGACAGGATCGTAGAGGCAACGTCTGCCGCCAACCAGCGCGCCCATGCCGAACGTACTCTGGCGGCCTATATTGGGGCGGACGCCTGATGGGTCGCCCCTCATTGCTCGTGATGACCGCCATGGCGCCGGGCTGTCGATCTTTGCCAACGGTGTTACCGCCGCGCTGCCAGCATTGGCGGATCAGCCGCAACCGACGCGTTTGGGCAGCGCCATCCAGGGCGATCTTGCGCGCGCGACGCCGCGACCAAGAAGCGCAACCGCGCGCTGGACATGCGCGAACAGGCCGCGCGCGCGGCGGAGGCGCGGTTGAAAGCTGATATGGCCGCGCGACAGGAGGCGGCGACCGCCGCAAAGCCCGCCGTCGCTGACGCGGCCGCGCCGAGCGCACCGCAATATGACAATCTGGCGCGGATCTATCAGGCGATGAAGCCTGCCCGTGCCGCAGTTGTTTTCGAACAACTCGAAATGGATGTGCAGATGCAGGTGGCACAAAAAATGCGGGATCGTTCGACCGCGCTGATCTTGGCGAGCATGACGCCGCAAGGGGCCGCCAATTTGAGCATGGCCTTGGCGCGCCGCAATGCAAATGCGGGGAAGAAGCCGGCTGCCGGTGTTACAAAGGGGCCGGTGCGCGCCGCGCAACCGGTCAGCCGTTCGTCGCCGACACCTCCGTGATCAGCACCCGCGCGTGGCCGAGATCGGGGCCAGCCATGGCGGCTGTCAAATTCCCTTCCAACAGTTCCGCATTGACCGGCAAGAAAGGCGACGCATGCAAGCGCGCAAAGTCGATCGCGCCGCCCATCGCGGCCTGGCGCAATATCGGCAGGCGCAGCTTCATCTTCTCGGCAGTGGCTGCATCTCCGGCGTCGAGGACGAGCTTGAGCCGCAAATTGCCGGTCAAGCGATCCGAGTCCACGATCGGTACGACGAAGGGGTCGAGTGCGACATATTGCGGTGCCGCGTGGGCGGGCTCGCTCGCGCCGCCGGACGCGCCGGTGCTGGCGATCACGATTGGCAGTGCGGCAATGGCTCGGGCGAAACGTTGGCGCATGATGTCTCCGGAGCGTGTCACCGCGACGACTGCGGGCGACACGCTCCCTCTATAATAGAACAATAAAGGAAGAGGCGTATCACCATGAGTCATGATCAGCGACCAAGTCGCGTCCGCGTGGTTGCCAGCCGCGACGCAACGGCGGCAGCGGCAGCCACAGCGTCGACCGGGGCACCCTTGCGCGCCGGCGACGTGGTCGCCACGCCGAACCTCCAAACCGGATCTGGGCCGGTCAAGCGCGGGATGATGGTACCGTCGCTGATTTTTGTATGGGCTGCGCCCTGGGCGGTGCCGGCCTCGGTGCCGTGTTGCTGGCGCGTTGATGCGACTGGTCTCGCTGCTCGCGCTCGCTTCGGCGACCGCCACGCCCCTTGCCGCAACGCCTGCCACTGCACCGGCGTCGCCCGGGCCGGTGGCGACCCGCGCCTT
>NZ_JSBN01000002.1 GCF_000797515.1 Sphingomonas sp. Ant H11 | reverse complement strand
CCCTCCCCCCAGCCCCTCCCGCAAGCGGGAGGGGAGCGTCACAACGTCCCCTTGGTGCTGGGGATCACGCCTGCCTTGCGCTGGTCGAGCTCGACCGCTTCGCGCAACGCCCGCGCGACGCCCTTGAACGCGGCTTCGGCGATATGGTGGTTGTTGGTGCGTACAGCGTCTCGATGTGCAGCGTGATGCCCGCGGTCTGCGCGAAGGAATGGAAGAAATGTTCGAACATTTCGGTGTCCATCTCGCCCAGCTTCTTCTGCGAGAAGGCGGTCTTCCACACCAGATAGGGCCGACCCGAAATATCGATCGCGACGCGCGTGAGCGTCTCATCCATCGGCGACAGCGCATCGGCATAGCGGCGGATGCCGCGCTTTTCGCCCAGCGCCTTCAGCACGGCTTCGCCGATCGCAAGGCCGGTATCCTCGACCGTGTGATGCTGGTCGATATGCAGATCGCCCACCGTCTTGATATGCATGTCGATCAGCGAATGGCGGCTGAGCTGTTCGAGCATATGATCGAAGAAGCCGATGCCGGTGGAGACCGTATAGGCTCCCGTGCCATCGAGGTTGATGGTGACGTCGATCGACGTCTCGCTGGTGTGGCGGCTGATCGTGGCGGTACGCATGCTTTCCCCATAACGCGCTTGCGACCGCATGCAATCTTGCTGCCTATGTTGACTCCCCAATCTTGACGACGACGCAAAGCCCGCTACCCAAGGGCGCATGAGCGATGGCCTTCCCGATAGTCTGATTCCCTATGACGAAATCGTCCAGGAGGCGTTGCGTGCCGTGGTTGGGAGGGTGCTGGGGTCGGTCGCCAGCAATGGCGGCCTGCCGGGCGAGCATCACTTCTACATCACCTTCAAGACGCAGGCACCGGGCGTGGACATTCCGCAACGCCTGATCGAGCGCTTTCCCGATGAAATGACGATCGTGATGCAGAACCGCTATTGGGATCTGCTGGTAGACGACACCAAGTTTTCGATCGGCCTTAGCTTCAACCAGGTGCCGTCCAAGCTGGTGATTCCCTATTCGGCGATTACCCTCTTTCATGATCCGGCGGTCAGTTTCGAATTGCGCTTTCAGGCGGCGGAAGGCCCCGAGGGCCCCGAGCCGCATGACGAAGCGGAGAATGACGGCCCGACGATCAAGCCGGTCGAGGATGGATCCAACGTCGTCGCGGTGGATTTCAAGCGGAAGAAGTAAGCTGGCCGTATAAACGACTCTTTATACGACCCTTTTCGTCACCCCGGGCTTGTCCCGGGGTCCACCGTGCCGCACATCGCAACCGATCGGCTTTGCAGCCCGGTGGATGCCGGGACAAGCCGGCATGACGGAGTTGGCATGGTTCAGAATACCCGCACCGAAACCGATTCGCTTGGGCCCATCGAAGTCCCGGCCAGCGCTTATTGGGGCGCGCAGACACAGCGTTCGATCGAGAATTTCCCCTTTCCCGCGACCGAGCGCATGCCGATCGCGATCATCCACGCGCTCGCCATCGTCAAACAGGCGGCGGCACGGGTGAACCGCCAGCATGGCCTGCCCGCCGAGATCGCCGACGCGATCGAGACGGCGGCGGCGGAAGTGGTGGCGGGCAAATTCGACGATCAGTCCCGTTGGTCATCTGGCAGACGGGCAGCGGCACGCAATCCAACATGAACGTCAACGAAGTGATCGCCGGGCGCGCCAATGAGCTGCTCACCGGCACGCGCGGCGGCAAGGTGCCGGTCCACCCCAACGATCACGTTAATAAAAGCCAGTCCTCGAATGACAGCTTCCCGACCGCTTTGCACATTGCGGCGGCAATCGCGGCGACGCAGCGGTTGTTGCCCGCGCTCGACCGGCTCAACCGCGCGGTAAAGGCCAAGTCGGAGGCGTGGCACGACATCGTCAAGATCGGTCGCACGCATTTGCAGGATGCGACGCCGCTGACGCTGGGGCAGGAATTCTCGGGGTACGCGGTGCAATTGTATCGTTGCTATCACCGCATCGAACCGGCGATCACCCACAATATGCTGTTGCTCGCGCAGGGCGGCACGGCGGTGGGCACCGGGCTCAACGCCCCGGCCGGGTTCGCCGAGGCGTTTGCGGCAGAGGTGGCGGAGATTACCGGCCTTGCCTTTGAAACCATGCCCAACAAGTTCGAGGCGCTCGCGTCGAACGATCCGATCGTGCACGTGTCCGGCACGCTCAACACGCTGGCGGTGGCGCTGACCAAGATCGCCAACGACATTCGCTTGCTGGGTTCAGGGCCGCGTTCTGGGCTGGGCGAATTGCATTTGCCGGAGAATGAGCCGGGCAGCTCGATCATGCCGGGCAAGGTCAACCCGACGCAGTGCGAGATGCTGACGATGGTGGCGGCACAAGTGATCGGCAATCATCAGGCGATCACGATCGGGGGGCTGCAGGGGCATCTCGAACTGAATGTATTCAAGCCCATGATCGGCGCGGCGCTGCTGCGCTCGATCGATTTGCTGAGCGTCGGCATGGCGAGCTTCGCCGAACGCTGCGTCGAGGGGATCGAACCGAATCGCGCGCGGATCGCCGAACTGGTCGAGCGTTCGCTGATGCTGGTGACGGCGCTTGCGCCGGAAATCGGCTATGACAATGCCGCCAAGATCGCCAAGCACGCGCACCATGAAGGCCTGACGCTCAAGGAAGCGGGGCTGGCGCTCGGACTGGTCGACGCCGAGACGTTCGATCGCTTAGTCCGCCCCGAAACCATGGTCTAAAGCGCCGCAGGCATTCTCTCTCTCCTTCTGCTCCGCGTCCTCTGCGCTCTGCGCGAATCATTCTTCATTTTTGTTCGCGCAGAGGCGCGGAGGACGCAGAGGCGCAGAGAGTGGGTGGGATGTAGCGCGGGTGCGCGATTTGTGGAGGACATGTGTTCCGCTTCGCGGGGTTTGGGGCAGGAACCATATCGCCTTTCGCGCGCTCAAGCGGCGAATGGGAGACGATCAATGAGTTTCACGACCCTGATTGGTGCGGCCATCGGCAGTGCGATTGATGGCGCCAGCGGCGACGACAGCAGCGTGGACGGTGCGATCGAAGGCGCGATTGCCGCCAACGTCGTGAAGGCCATGATCCCGCTGGCTTTGACCTTCGCCACTGGCTGGCTGGTGCTGCGCGGGATCGGCAAAGTGAAGGATCAGGTGTTCGGCGCGAGCACCGCCGAACGCTGATCGGCGACGCCATGCCTTGACGGGACGGCCATGCCCGCGCCAAAGGCGCGCATGGTCGACCATCGCGCTTCTCAACCCAAGAACTTCAAACGCCGCGGGCTGATGTTCGTGTTGTCCTCTCCGTCCGGGGCGGGCAAATCGACGATTGCCAACCGGCTGTTGAAGGAAGAGCGCAATAAGCTCAAAATGTCAGTGTCTTACACCACCCGCGCGCCGCGCAAGGGGGAGGTCGAGGGCAAGGACTATCACTTCGTCGACAAGGAAACCTTCCGCGCGATGGCGGAGGACGACCAGTTCCTCGAATGGGCGCGCGTGTTCGACGAACGCTATGGTACGCCGCGCGACACCGTGTTCAAGGATCTCGAGCACGGTCAGGACATTCTGTTCGACATCGACTGGCAGGGTGCGCAGCAGCTTTTCCAATTGGCGGGTGGCGATGTGGTGCGGGTGTTCATCCTGCCGCCGGGCCTGAAAACGCTGCGCGAGCGGTTGGAAAAGCGCGCGACCGATACGCAGGAAGTGATCGACCGGCGCATGGACCGCGCACTCGCCGAAGTCAGCCACTGGGACGGCTATGATTACGTGCTGGTCAATGACGATCTCGACGATTGCTATGACTGCGTGCAGACGATCCTCACCGCCGAGCGGCTCAAGCGCTCACGCCAGCGTGGGATGATCGGCTTCATCCGCCGCTTGCCCGAGCGCTAGGAAGCGGACGCCGGCGTCGAAATCGCGACGTCGCGCTTCTATCCCCGCTGCCGCTAGAGGATCGCGGCCCCAGCGTTCCGCCTGATACTCTTCATCGAGCGTAACAGCGTCCCACACCTGTTCGGCGCTTGCCGCGCCTTCGGCCAGTGCCAGCGCCGCGATCAGCGATCCGCCAATGGTGACGATCGGCGAAAGGGCGGCGAGCGCGAACGCGTCGCGTGCGGCAATGGCGGTCCCCAGTCGCGTAAGCGTGGCGGCGGGTTGCGCGCGGTGGAGGATGCCGGTGGCGACCTCGATCTGCACGTCATAGCGTCCGCGCGCCCAGTCGAGCAGCGGATCCCATATTTGTGCCTGGCGGGCGACGAGATCGTCGGGCGACTCGGCACGGTAACAGAGCAGGTCGCTCTCGGCGTAACTGGCGAGGCCGCGCGCGAACAGCGCAGGATCGGGGGGCGACCCGGTCGATTGCCGCATTGGCGAGGCCGGTCAGCGGCATCGTGCGCGGATCGATCTCCCCCTCCACCGCGCGCCACTCGGCGGCGATCGCTTCTGCGAGTGTCTGGGTCGGCACCGCCAGCGGCACGCGCCCCGGGGTGCGTACCGGCTTCCCGTCAAGGTGGACGATGCGAGTGTCATCGAGCGTTACGTCGGTCCAGAACCGCTTCATGGTGTTCTCCATAGCGCGGCTTCGCGCCGTATCGAACGCAGCCGCTTTGACTAGAGCCTCTATTCGGCCGGCGGGGAACGCCAGCGTTTGGCCAGCGCGCGCGGGACGATGGCGATCATGAGAAGCGCCGACAGCACCAGCGCGGTGCCGATGATCTTGGGTAGCGGAGCATCGGCCCGCGCGATCAGCACCAAGCCGAGCAAGGCCCCCGCCGATCCCGCGATGCGGGTCGCGGTGATCGCGAGATAACGATTGCGGAAGGTCGCATCGGGATCGGTCACCGTTGCGTCTCCTGAAAGGTTACTAGCCGGGGCAGCGCCGCCACCGTCGATGCGATGGCATGCGCGCCCGCAGCCGTCAGCTCGTCCACAGGGTGATAGCCCCAGGCGACGCCAAGCGCACGTGCCCCCGCCGCGCGCGCCATGACAATGTCATAGCTCGTATCGCCGATCATCACCGTTGTTTCAGGGATTGCGCCCGAATCGGCCATGGCTGTCTCAATCATGGACGGGTGTGGTTTTGAGGGATGACGATCGGCGGTCTGCAGCGTCACGAATCGATCGGCAATGCCGTGATGCGCGAGGATATGGGCAAGGCCACGATCGGATTTGCCGGTAGCGACGCCCAGCGTCCAGCCATCGGCGCGTAACAGGTCCAGCACCTCGACGATCCCGTCGTACAGCGGCTCCTCGGTCATCGCGCCCGCCGCGCGCATCTTGAAGAACGCGGCCTTATAGTCGGCGGCAAGGCTTTGGTGCAGCGCATTCTCGCCTTCGGGCAGCAACTGCCGCATCGCTTCAACGAGGCTCAGCCCGACGATCCGGCGAATCGCGGAACGTTCCGGCGGGACGAGTTTTGCCCCGGCAAAGGCTTCTTCGACCGACCGACAGATATTGTCCTGGCTGTCGACCAGCGTGCCGTCGCAATCGAAGAGGGCAAGACGGTTCATGCGCTGCGCATCCAATGGGCAATGGCGCGTCGTCCGGCATTCTCGACTCCGTCTGCAGCGGCCAGCCGCGCCGCGACGGGCTTGTTCTGGCCAAGCTTGCGGGTGCCGCGCCAGCCTTGCACCTCCAACGTGAAGCCGATGATCCCGCGTGTCATGCGTTCGAACACGCTCGGGTCCATTTTCGCACGCGTCCACGGGGCCTTGGGGGCAAGGCGCGCTTCCTGCAGCGCCGATACCTGATCGAGCTGGGCGACCAATCCCTGCTGGTCCATCCGCGCGATGCGACCTTCCAGTTCGACCGTAACGTAGTTCCAGGTTGGCACCTGATTGGCGTCGAGGCCATACCAGTCCGGGCTGATATAGCGTCCGGGCCCTGTACGGTGAACAGGCCGGTCGCTCCGTCGAGATGCCGCGCGATGCCGTTGCCGCGCGCGACGTGGAAGGCGAGCGTGGTCTCGCCCTGCCAGACGACGGGAAGATGGACAACGCGCGGGCCATCGGGCGTGGCCGCGAACAGCGCGCCGAAGCCGAGTTCGGACACCAGCGCCCGCATGGCGTCGCGGTCTTCCCAGCGGAAAGCGGAGTCGGGATGCATCAGCAGCTTGGACCGCGCGCAAGCATCACGATGCCGCGCCCCGCCGCCGCCGTTCGCCCTTGCGGTCCTTGCGGACGGTTTTGGCGTGCTGGCGCGCCTGCTGCTTCTTGACCGCGCGGCTTGGCGGGGGTGGCGATTCGAGCGGCATGGTGTTGCCCAGCATCTCGTCAAAGCCCAATTGCTTGAGGCTTTCGGCGAAGTGCGTCGGCAATTCGGCCTGGACGTCGATCGCGCCGCCATCTGGGTGATCGATGCGAATCCGCCTGGAATGCAGGTGCATTTTGCGCGAGATATTGCCGGTGAGAAACGCCGCCTGCCCGCCATATTTGCCGTCGCCGACAATGGGATGGCCGATCGCTGCCAGATGTACGCGCAACTGGTGCGTGCGGCCGGTATAGGGGATCAGCTCGAGCCAGGCGGTGGTGGTGCCCGCCATTTCGATCACGCGGTAGCGCGTGCGCGCCGGGCTGCCTTCTTTCTCATCGACATGCATCTTCTCGCCGCCAGAACCGGGCTGCTTGGCGATTGGCAGTTCGATCATCCCGTCCTCGATCGACGGCACGCCGACGACCAGCGCCCAATAGGTTTTCCGGGCGGTGCGCGAGGAGAAGGATTTGGAGAAATAGGCGGCGGCGCGCGCGGTGCGGGCGATCAGCAACGCGCCGGACGTGTCCTTGTCGAGCCGGTGGACCAGCTTTGGGCGGCCCTCCATGTCATCCTGCAAGGCATCGAGCAGGCCGTCGACATGCTCGATCGTCTTGGTGCCGCCTTGCGTGGCGAGGCCGGGCGGCTTGTTGAGCACGATCGCCTGGGCATCGCGATGAATGACCATCTCTCGCGCAAAGGTGATCTCGTCATCGCTGAGCGGCGGTCGTTCGCGCTTGACCGGGGCATCGACCCGGACCGGTTCGGCGGGCGGTACCCGGATCGCTTGACCGGTGGCGACGTGATCGCCGGGCTTGGCGCGCGCGCCATCGACGCGGAGTTGGCCGGTGCGCGCCCATTTCGCGACCGTGGTGTAGCTGGTGTCGGGCAAATGCCGCTTGAACCAGCGGTCGAGCCGGATGCCGTCATCGTCCACGCCAACAGTGAACTGGCGGACATCGGAGGTTGCTTTGGTGGGGCCGTCGCTCATGCCGCCACCCGCACGGCGGTGAGGCCGACGAACACGGCGAGAATCGACCCGATTACCGAGACGAGCACATAGCCGAGCGCCGTTCCGATACTACCGCGCTCGATCAGCGCGATGGTATCGAGCGAGAAGGACGAGAAGGTGGTGAAACCGCCGAGCACGCCGACGCCGAGCAGCAAGCGCCACGCCTCGCTGTTTGGGTGGCGCGCAAGAATACCGGCGAGCACCCCCATCGCCAGCCCGCCGACCAGATTGACCGTCAGCGTGCCATAAGGGAAATTGGGGCCGAACCCGGCGAGCGTGGCGCGCCCGACGAGTAAGCGCGCGGCCGAACCGAGCGCGCCGCCCGCCATGACGAGGATAAGATGATACATGAGGGTGCGTTAGCGCGAATTGACACAAAAATGAACCTTTTCCCCAACGCCGCCGCGCAGGGGGTGGTTTTGTGGCCGAGCGGCGTGGGTATCGCGCCGTCGAAACCCAGCTTAATTGCCGTTATTGGCGATCAGATCGACATCGGTGCCGCCATCGCGGCGCGGCGTGAGGAACAGCACATAGGCCCCGCCATCCCGGTCGCGCGTGCCGCCCAGCGTATGCTGGGTCCCGTCCGACTGATGTTCGGCGGTGAAGCCGGTGTTGGTGACGCGGGTATAATACCAATCGACCACGGTTTGCAGCCGCGCATTGGTCGAGAAGCTGACCGCGCGCAGCGCGCACGCACCGGTGTTCGCGCCGGCGGCCTCGGTCACGCGCGCGCCGGGGTACAGCGGGACATCGGCGGGGAGGCGATCGGCCCAGCTCGCCGAATAGCGCAGTGCGCCAGCGCAGGCGCTGGTGCGGCGGTTCGTCTGGCGCGCGGCGAGCGCGCCCAACGTCAGTGATTCGCGGGCGGCGGTGCAGCCGGGGCAATCCTTGCTCGGCGCTGGGGCGGATTTGATCGTTTCGCTGGTGGAGGCTCCGGCGGATCCGGGGGTTCTGCCCGGCGGCTGTGCGATGCCGGTTGGCGGTACGCCGCCCGAATACGGCTGTGCCGGTGGTCGGACGCTGTCCGCATTGGCATGTTGGGTGAGCGCGGGATCGACCATGATCTGGTCGTGCAGCGCCGCGGTCATCGCCGGGTCGCTGACATTGGCGTTGCCCGAGCCCGCCTCGACCAGTTCGTTATCGAGCGAATCGAGATTGCGGTCGTCATCGCGCTTGCCGCACGCCAGCAGAGCGAGCGGCAAAGCCACGGCGCTCAGGATGCGGAGGCGGATGCGGACCATCGATCGAAAGCTCCAATATCGGTCTCCGCTTTTGCACCGGGTTCGGTTAAAAAATCGTTGGGCATAGCGGCGCGGTGCCATCGTCGGTTGCGCGCGGCAGCGGGGGGCGTCATGATCCGCGCATGGGCTTTGTCGTCAATCTCTTCTCGATTCTGGTGGGCCTGTTGGCGCTGCCGGTGGCGTTGGTCGGGCTGGTGCCGTTTTTCGGAATCGCCAATTATCTCGCGCTGCCGATCGCGGTGGTCGGCGCGGCCATCGGTGTTTTATCGGGGCATAAGAGTGGCCGTAACTTCAATATTTTCGTTATCGTCGTTGCGGTGGTTCGCCTGATCCTTGGTGGTGGCTTGCTGTAACGGCAAACGCCCGACGCGGGCGCGCCGGGCCGTTCGTTTTGTCGCCAAAGAGGCTTTAGCGGCAGATGACCTTGCCGCGATCGATCGACTGGCCGAGCAGCGCGCCCGCACCGCCGCCGAGCAAGGTGCCGAGCGTGCGCGAACCGCCACCCGCCAGGCTATTGCCGAGCAGGCCGCCGGTCAGGCCGCCGATGATCAGCCCGGTGGTGCCATCGCTGCGACGGCAATAATAACGGTTGTCGCTGCCGCGATAGATGCGGTCGTTCCGGCCGAGACGGCGCGGCTGGTAATAGCGGCCATCGCGATAATAACGGTCGGCATAATAGGTGCGCTGGCCCGGCTCGTAGCGATTGTAATCATAGCTGCGATATTGCTGCCAGTTGGCCCGACGGTCGTCACGACGGTGGTCGCCGCGATCACGGCCGTCATCGCGACGGTCGCGCCCCTCATCGCGGTGATCGCGACCGTCATTACGCGGGTCGGCGCGTTGATCGGGTCGATCGCCGCGCTGGTCCTGGCGGTCGCCGCGATAGTCCTGCGCGGTGGCGGGAAGCGCGGACAGGGCGGTCGCGGCCATGGCGGCGGCGAGAAAAAACGTGCGCATGCAAAATGCTCCTTGCGGTAATCCGTGTTGGATCATGGACAGAACACACCGGCACGCACGAGGTTGCGTGAACGCAAAACTACACTGCGTTCACGCCCCCGCAAGGAAAGACCGTCGTCGAATTTCTTGCCGTAATTACGCGTTGAGAGAGTGGGTTAGCGTGATTTCGGCATTGAGAACTTTCGACACCGGGCAATTCGCCTTGGCACCGGCGGCAATTGCCTCGAATTGCTCGGGCGAAATGTCGGCGATGGTCGCCTTCAGGTCGAGCGCGGATTTGGTGATGGAGAAACCGTCGCCATCCTTGTCGAGCGTCACCTTCGCGGTCGTCTCCAGCTTGCCGGCGCTGAAACCGGCACCGGCCAGCGCGAAGCTGAGTGCCATGGTGAAGCAACTCGCATGCGCCGCAGCGATCAATTCCTCGGGGTTTGTGCCGATGCCGTCTTCGAAACGGCTGCTGAAGCCATATTGCGTGTCCGACAGGACGCCCGATTGCGTGGAGACATGGCCTTTGCCGTCCTTGCCAAAACCGTCATAGCTGGCCGATCCGCTGCGTGTCGTCATGCTCATTCTCCAATAAAAAGGCGCGGACCGTTGCTGGTCCGCGCCTGATATAGGGTCATCGTGTGACGTTGCTTAGTTGCAGCGACGGTCCGCCGTGCTGGCACGATCAATCGCCCGTCCGCCGAAGGCACCAGCGACGCCGCCGAGCACGGTGCCCAAGGTCTTGTCGCCATGGCCAGCGACCGAATTGCCCAGCAGCGCGCCGCCGACGCCGCCGACGATCAGACCGGTGGTCCCATCGGAATGGCGGCAATAGCGACGCCCGTCGCGGCCCTGATATTCACGCGGCTGATAATGGTGGCGGCGTGCCTCGGCCTGCGTGGTCGGGACGACCATGGTGGCAGGAATCGCGACGGCGGCAGCGCTGAGCGCGAGGATGAAGGTACGCATATGATTTTCTCCCATGAGGTGCGACTTGCTTTGAATCAATCTCGCTAACGTAACGATCTCGATTGTACTTAAGTTTCATGAACCTGAAATAACCGTGTGTTCAGGTAAATGTAGGGCGAAGGCAGCCTGCTTTACGCGCGCGATATTATCCCCGTTATCCACAGTATTCACAGGGTGGCCTGGTCATTTCAGGGCTTGGCGCGACTCGCGGCCCATGACAGCATCTGGATTGTAAGCAGCGGATGAAGAAGCGGGAAACCGAAGAAACATCAGCTACTTATGCTGCGAGAGATGGTATGGTGCCGCTCGGAAACCTGCGATCGGTCAGCAGCGGAAGGATGGCAAGGATCGTGCGGCGTCGCTTTGCGCAGGCAAGGCGCTTCACCGGCGATTACGAGACGCCCTTCCAAATATATCCTGGCCCGGTCGTTCCGCGACGAAGGGGCAGGATGTAGGTGACGGACGGTCCGCGCGCCCCTTCTTTCACGGGGAGAGGGCGATGGGCCGAAGATCGCCGAAACGCGTCGGTCGATGTCCTCTGGGCGCGGTCGAGGCGAGCCGCCAAGACTGAATGGCGCGGACGCTTCCTTCCCGGGCAGTGTCCAGCGCATTCGGATGAGGCGACAGGGGGGTCGGCAGCAATGTCGGCCCCTTTTGCGGTGTCGGCGCTTATCGCGGCTCCTCGGCCAGGATGACCTTCGCCCGCGCGCAATCCTGTTCCATTTGCGCCGTGAGCGCGTCGAGCGTGTCGAATTTCGCTTCGGGCCGCAGATACTCGATCAAGGCGACCTCGATCGTCTGGCCATAGAGATTTTCGGAAAAATCGAAGAAGAACGGCTCGAGCAATTCCTTGGGGGGATCGAAACTCGGGCGAATGCGAGATTGGCTGCGCCATCGAGCACGCGCCCGTCGGGCAAGCGCCCGCGCACGGCATAGATGCCATAAGCCGGGCGCAAATAGCTGCCCATATCGAGATTGGCGGTGGGATAGCCGATCGTACGGCCGAGCTTGTCGCCATGCTGCACCGTGCCCGCCACCGCGAACGGGCGCGTCAGCAGCCGTGCCGCGCCACGTGGGTCCCCCGCCTCCAGCAGCGCGCGGATTCGGCTCGAGGAGACGGGTTCTCCGTCGAGCATGACCGGGCCGACGGTATCGACCGAAAAGCCGTTCTTGCGGCCGAGATCGGCCAGCACCGCGACCGTGCCGCTCTTGGCCTTGCCGAAGGTGAAGTCCTCGCCCGTTACGACTCCGCCGATGCCGATCGTGTCGAGCAGCCGGTCGCCGACGAACTCCACCGCACTCAGCGCGGCGAGTGCCGTATCGAACTGGAAGACGATCATCGCATCGGCCCCGGCTTCGGCGAACAGCCGCTCGCGCTGGTCGAGCGTGGTCAGGCGGAACGGGGCGGTGTCGGGACGGAAATGGCGTACGGGATGCGGATCGAAAGTGGCGACCAGCGCCGGGCGACCCTCCGCGCGCGCGCGTTCCACCGCGCGACCGACCACCGCCTGGTGGCCAAGGTGAAATCCATCGAAATTGCCAAGCGCGACGATCCCCGCGCGCAAGGCTGCGGGAACCACCGAGCCGCCGTCGAGCCGCTGCATGAGCGCGCTATACGGCCCGGTTTGCGGCTGCGCTAGGGGCGATCCCGGCCTTGAGGACGCGCAGGACATTGCCGCCCATCACCTTGGCGATGTCGCCGTCGCTGAAGCCGTGATCGATCAGTGCCTGCGTCACGGCGGCCAACTGGCTGGCGTCAAAGCCCGTGGTCACCGCGCCGTCGAAGTCCGATCCCAGCCCGACATGATCGATCCCCGCCACATCGCGCACATGCGCAATCGCAGCAGCGGCGGCGGCGGGCTGTGTCGAGCAGATCGCCGCATCCCAATAGCCGATCCCGATCACGCCGCCGGTGCGGGCGATGCCGCGAATCTCGTCATCGGTCAGGTTGCGGTTGACCTTGCAGGTCGCCTGCACGCCGCCATGGCTGGCGACGACCGGGCGCTGTGCCATCGCCAGCACTTCGGCAATCGTCGCGTGGCTGGAATGCGCGACGTCGACGACCATGCCGAGCGCCTCCATCCGTCGCACCACCTGCCGACCGAGCGGGGTAAGCCCGGCTTTGGCCTCGCCGTGCATCGACCCCGCCACTTCATTGTCGAAGAAGTGCGCGAGCCCCGCCATACGGAAACCGGCGCGATACAGGACATCGAGATTGGCCAGCTTGCCCTCAAGATCTTGCAGGCCCTCGATCGAGAGCATCCCGCCGACCACCTTTTTCCCGCCCGCGCGATCCGCCAGCAGCCGGTCGAGATCGGCAGGTGAGCGGATCACCCGCAACTGACCGTTTGACGCAGCCGCGTAGCGATCCAGCTTTTGTGCGTGCCACAGCGAGCGTTGCAGCAGCGATCCCCAGGTGCGCGGGGGCTGCAGATCGGCGATGGCGAGCGCGGTGATATTGTCGGTATCGGACGGGTTCGCGTCGTAATTCTGGCCCTTGGGCGTCTTGGTCACCGAGGAGAACACTTGCAGCGTATAATTGCCAGCCAGCAGGCGTGGCAGATCGATTTGCCCGCGCTCCGACCGGTCGAGCAGGCTACGCTGCCACAGCAACGTGTCGGCGTGCATGTCGGCGATTTGCAGGGTCGCGTGCAGCGCGCGGGCGCGCGGCGTGATTTTGAGCGGGATCGCGACCACCTGGTTCATCGACCGTTCGACGATGCCGGGGGCGAGCGTGAAAAAGGCAAGCGCGGCAACCAGCACCAGGCCCAGTACGGCCAGCAAGATCCTGCGCATCGAAGTCGCTCCCCGTCATGCCGGACTTGTATCGACGCCTTTGCCGTGTCCGATCCAGCGCTTGATATGCTGCGCGCTGGCGGCGGGAGCAAGCCCGCAGATGGCGATTAGGGCCGGTCCAGCGTCACGAAGCTATAGGCCGGGCGCGTGCCCTCGGCGGGATGGTCTTCGCGCGCGGTTTCGTGCCAGCCCGCAAACGCCGGAACGATCGCGTCGCCTGCGGGCATCAAGTGAACCTCGGTCAGTTCGACCCGGTCCGCCAAAGGGGTAAACAGCGCGAAGATTTCGGCCCCGCCGATTACCGCGACGTCCCCGTCGCCCGCCAACGCCAATGCAGCGTCGACCGAATAGGCCACCTCGGCACCCGGCGCGGACCAGTCGCGATCGCGGGTCAGCACGATATGGCGACGACCGGGCAGGGGGGCCGGGAAGCTCTCGAAGGTCTTGCGCCCCATCACCATCGGCGTGCCCATCGTCAGCGCCTTGAAACGCTTGAGATCGGCCGGGAGGTGCCAGGGCAAGGCACCCTCGGCACCGATGACGCCATTGTCGGCGCGCGCGAGATAGAGCGTGATCATCCGCCCCTCATGCCGCGCCGCGCCGCTGATGGCGAGGGAAGATCTAGCGCGCGTCGGATCGGTGCCGATCGCGGCTTAGAACTTCTTTGTCGCCGATACGCGCACCGTCATCGATCGCGAGCCGGGGCCGCCCCTTCCACCCAAGTCGATTCCGGTGGTCCAGCCGTCGCCGGGGTTGATTCCCAGCCCGATTTCGAACTGGACCTCGTCCCGCAGCCAGTCGTTATTGGTGATGCTGTACTGCGATGGGCCCCCGAGATCGGCATAGTCCAGCAACTGCGGACTGGCTTGATTGAACTCGTGACGCCATTCGAACCGGGCACGGGGCGCAAAGGCACCAAGGTGCAGGGTCGCCCGGCCGCCGGCAACGCTGGTCAACGATTCGAGCGTGCGAGGATCGAAGGTCAGGCTGTAGACCCCGGCTCCGGTCTCGGCATAGGCCCTGAGCTTGGCGTTGAGATACTCGGCGCGTCCGTAGAGCGAATAGCTGAGCCGCCCGGTGCTTTGGTCGATTCCCGCGCTCAACGATCCGAACAGCATCGACCCGTTGCGGTGACCGACGGCCAGCGACCCGCCAAGCGCCGCGCGCCGTGTGTTGAACGAGAGATCGCCATATCCCAAAACCCCGTCGATAAAGGCACCAGGCGTGGGCCTGAAGCTGCCATAAGCGGCCCCGACCCAGGTGTCGGCGGTCAGATGGCCGGCATCGGCGGTGCCGACCCGCGTGCGCTCTTCGCCGCCGCCGCCGCCCGCGCCGACCGTGAGATCGTCCGACAGTTTCAGGTCGGCACCCGCGCTCAAGCCCGAGCTCGAGATCGACAGCTTGGTGCGGCGCGTCGTCGCGTCGCGCGTCCCGACACTGATCGCGCCGCCGCTCCAGATCGCGATCGACCCGATCTTGCGCGGTCCGGTGTCGCCACTCTCGTCGGCCACCGCTCCGACAGCGGCTGCGGTGCTGGCGGACGTCGCAGAGCCGGTCGCCATGCCACTGCGGGAACCGGTTGGGGTCCGTAATCCCATCGCGCCCGTCACGCCCGTTGGCGAGGCACCCGGCTGCAGAGTCCCGGTTGAGGAAACGCGCAGGCCTTCGGCTCCCATCACTTCATTGGCATGTTCCATCTTGAGCGCGGTTTCGGGGGCGATCCCGTCGAACCGGCCGGGGCGCCGGAAGGTGCCGCCATCACTGCTGCCGAGTGTGATCCCGATCGGGTTGTTGCCGGTGCTGCCACCGCCGCCATGGAGCTGTTCGTTGCGGCGACCGAAGTTCTCGATTTGCGCCCGGGCGAAATCGCGGGTCGCGGTGTCTTGCGCATCGATCAACCCGCGCACGACCGGGTCGGCCGAGGGGTCGGGGCGACCCTTCACGGTGACGGTGACGGTGGCCGCCGCCGACATCCCGAACGTGTTGCCGATCGTATAGGTCACGACCGTCGTTCCGCTGAAGCGGGGGCTGGGCTGGATCTGCAAGCGATAGGTCCGCGCGGAGGCCGTGCCGTCGGCGATGAGGGTCGCCGTCGCGGAGTCGGCTGGCGACACACTGACGATGGCGGCTTGCGTGAACGGTCCGCCGACAGCACCGCTCGAAATATCGACCGTGACCGGCTGATTCTGGTCGGTCGTCGTTACCAGATTCGCGGCGACCGGTGCGGTCCCCTTCACCGTGATGTCCACCGTCGCGAAGGTCGAGCTGCCGCCGGGCCCGACCGCTGTGAACGTGAAGCGATCAGGTCCCTGGTAACCGGGGGTCGGGGTGTAGACCGCGACAAAGCGGGGGGCTGCGACGGTCGCGCCCAGGGGCAGGGTCGGGGTGGCAACGGCAGCGCTCCGCTCGAGCCCCACCGCGCCTGGTTGCAGGGGGTTGGCGATCGACACGCCGGTGAAGCTTGTACCGGTCCGCTGGATCACCACGGTGCCGTGCTGCGGGGGCGTAGCGATCGTCACGTCGGTGACGTTGCCCGAAATCAAAGTGCTGAGGTCGATCGAGGCTGGCTGATTGTTGGTGACGGTCTGCGTAACGGCGACGGAGGTGTCGCGGACGACGGGCGGCGCGGGCAACGCGATCTGCAAGCTGAAGGTCTGGCTGACCCGGCTCGGCCCGTCGCCGGTGGAGCTGTCCGAAGCGGTGATCGTCACGCTGAACGATCCGTTTGCGGTGGGCGTTCCGGCGAGTGTTCCGTTCGTTGCGAGGGCAAGG
Source organism: Sphingomonas sp. Ant H11 (assembly GCF_000797515.1). Lineage (GTDB taxonomy): Bacteria > Pseudomonadota > Alphaproteobacteria > Sphingomonadales > Sphingomonadaceae > Sphingomonas. The sequence goes on along the minus strand of NZ_JSBN01000002.1, from coordinate 183,370 downwards.
CCAGATGGCAGCGCGCCGCCCGTCACCGCAAAGGTATAGGGTGCCGTTCCGCCAGACGCCGTCAGCGATACGCTATACGCGACGTCCTGCTGGCCCGCCGGCAAGCTGGTTTGCGTGATCGCAAGCGCAGGCGTGGCGACGGTGAGCGTGACGGTGGCAGCGGCCGAGGTGCCGCCGGGCCCCGTGGCGGTATAGGCGAAGCTGTCGCTGCCATAATAGCCGGTGGTCGGGGTGTAGGTGATGACATCGCCAGCAATGCTGGTGGTGCCGTGCGCAGGCGCTGAGCTGACGGTGAGGCTTGAGTGCACACCGCTGACCGAGGCGGTCAGGTCGATCGGGGTGGCGGTGTTATAGCCAACGCTGGCGCTCTTGGCGGCAACGGTTGGGGCGGCAGGTGTCGCGACGGTCAGCGTCACGGTGGCAGCGGCCGAGGTGCCGCCCGGCCCCGTGGCGGTATAGGCGAAGCTATCGCTGCCATAATAGCCGCTGGTCGGGGTGTAGGTGATCACGTCGCCAGCAATGCTGGTGGTACCGTGTGCGGGCGCGGTGCTGACGGTGAGGCTGCTATGCACACCGCTGACCGAAGCGGTGAGATCGATCGGCGTCGCGGTGTCATAAGCGACGCTCGCGCTCTTCGCGGCAACGCTGGGGGCCCCGATATAGCTGAACTGGTCGGCGGCCGAGGTCGCGCTGGTGCCGCCGGTAGTGGTGACGCGCACGTCGACGGTGCCGGTGCCTGCAGGGGCGGTGGCGGTGATGCTGGTCGCGCTGTTGACGGTGAAGCTGGCGGCGGCGGTCGCGCCGAAGGTCACTGCGGTCGCGCCGGTAAAGCCGGTGCCGGTGATGGTGACCGAGGTACCACCGCTCGCCGGGCCCGAGCTGGGCGAGATGGCGGTGATGGCGGGGGCCGCGACATAGCTGAACTGGTCGCTGGCCGAGGTCGCGCTGGTGCCGCCAGGGGTGGTCACGGTCACGTCGACGGTGCCGCTGCCAGCCGGAGCGGTTGCAGTGATGCTGGTCGCGCTGACAACGGTGATGCCGGTTGCAGAGGTCGCACCGAACTTGACGGCGGTAGCCCCGGTAAAGCCGGTGCCGGTGATGGTGACCGAGGTACCGCCGCTCGCCGGGCCCGAGCTGGGCGAGATCGCGGTGACGGCGGGGGCCGCGACATAGCTGAACCGGTCACTCGCCGAGGTGGCGCTGGTGCCGCCAGGGGTAGTCACGGTCACGTCGACGGTGCCGCTGCCAGCGGGAGCGGTTGCGGTGATGCTGGTCGCGCTGACAACGGTGATGCCGGTTGCAGAGGTCGCACCGAACTTGACGGCGGTAGCCCCGGTAAAGCCGGTGCCGGTGATGGTGACCGCCGTGCCGCCGGCAGCGGGGCCGCTGGTCGGGCTAACGGCCGTTACGGTCGGTCCCGCGCTCGCTGGGGTACAGGTTAGGGTTAAAAATGCCGAAGAGTTGGAGTGCGCGGCAGTCGCGTCGTTGTTGGCGCTTCCCCCTGCGGTATATGTAAAATTGGAAAGCGCGTAATTATAATATCTGAATAAATTGTTGGATCCGATTGTGAAAGTCGCAGAATTTCCTGTTTGATTGAGGACGCTGCGAACAATGGATCCAGTATCGTCATATTCAAATGCGGAAAAATATCCTGTCCCGACGCGAGATGTCAATGTAAATTGAACTACATCTCCATTATTAAAATAGAAATCGCTTAACGTTGATGCATAAGCTCCAAAAGTAATATCCTGATCTTGTATCTGTGAACCATTGCTGGCCGATGGAATCGAAAAGGTGCGATTATACTGGCCGGTGTTGATGTCGGCGCAGCCCTTCGATGTAGCCGCCGCCGCAAAAGCGGGCATCAAGGCGAACATAAAAGCAAAAAGCGCGATTAAAGGGCGGCTTGGATGCCCTGCGGCGCGTCGTCGGCCGAGTTCGCGCATGCGATTGCGATGAGCAAAGGTACCAAGTGCAGATCGCATGCATCCGGCGAAGGCACGAAATCGCCCCCGCTCAGTCCGAAACTGCCCCATTATTTCCCCCCGCCCGCGAATCGCTTACTTTGAGAAGATCTTAGCTGATTTTTGTAATATGTAATAATAAAGAAATTGCTTCAGGACAGATGCTTGCGTGTCCTGGAGATCGATCGTGTTTTTAGATGGTGATGCCCCTGATCGATAACCGGCGTTCTGCATTAAGGTAGGATTGCGATATACGCCGAGGGCGATGATCGCTCCCTGTTCAAGATGCCAAATGAAATCACGCGTGCGGGTTCGCCCAGATCGTCAGGCGAAATCTGTATATTATTTCACATGCGGCGTAATGATTGCGCGCTTTGATACGGCCCACGCCCTCTTTCGCGCTTCGGCACAAAAGCGCGGTGAGAGGGTGTTCATCGAGAATGGCAGCGTCGCTCGAACAGGTGACCACAAGCGGGCGTTGAAAGATCGGACATTGCCGACCTTTCCCACTGCGCCGAGCCGGACCGACGACGTTCCAGGCGGGCTTTGATCCGTCGCCGGAGTGTAGATTTCTAAGTGGTGATGGCGGTCGGCTGCGGTGTGCAGATCGCGAGAAAGCCACCAGCCATAAAGGTCGCCATATACTCCTTTACCGACACAAAGTCGTCCGACCGGCTGATGCCACCCGATAGCTTGTCGATCCGCCCGGTGCGCGCGAGCGTCAGCATCAGCGCGCCGGTGACGAAATGATAACCCCAGAAAATCTTGCTTTCCTCGCACTCGGGGAGCGCTTGCTTGAGCAGTCCGATCAGCCGCAGAACGACCGGGTCGAAATGCGTGTCCATCAGCTCGGCCCCCCATTCCGGCGTGTTGGCGACCTGCGCGCCGAGTTTCGCATAGTTACGCCAGCCCTCGCCGCCATCGATATAGAGGTCGAGATCGGTATCCAGAAATGCGCGCAGCGCGCCCTCGACGGTCGGCTTGCCCGCGGCGGCGGACTCGTAATCGTCAAGCGCCTTCATCCGGCGTTCGCTGGTTACCACCGCACGGCGCGCGAATACTGCGTCGAACAACGCCTTCTTGTCGGCGAAATAATAATTGAGCAGCGTGTGATGGACGCCGACTCGCTTGGCGACCTCCTTCAGTGTCACGCCGTGCAGGCCGTGTTTGGAGAATAGCTCTTCGGCCGTATCGAGGATCAACTCCATCGTTTCGGCGCGTTGCTCGGCCCGGCGCGGGCGACGCTGTACGGGTATATCCTGGGTCACGACAATGTCCTTCCCGACTCCCGACGCGAGCGTCAAGCAGCGATCGCCGCTTGTTGATCATTCACACACGAGAGAGTGACTTATTGACAGGAGAGCCGCTCATCCGCATCATCGCGACAACGACGAAAACACGTCGACGGAGAGGGTTTATGGAAGTTCCGGCCTCGGATGCCGCGACGCGGGCGATCGGTTGGCCGGGCGGGGCGTTCAGGCGCGGATTGGTCCTGTTCGTGCTGACCTTTGTCTATGTCCTGAACTTCCTCGATCGGCAGTTGATCGGAATCCTTGCCAAGCCGATCCAGGATTCGCTGCAGATCACCGACGGCCAGCTTGGATTGCTCGGCGGTTTGTATTTCGCTCTTTTCTATTGCTTCATTGCGATCCCCGTCGGTTGGTTCGCGGACCGCACCAACCGCGTCACCGTGGTGTCGCTGGCCTGCGCAATCTGGAGCGGTGCTACGATTGCCTGTGGGTTGGCGGTGACCTTCCCGCAGCTGGTGTTGGCGCGCATGACAGTGGGATTCGGCGAGGCCGGCGGAGTGCCGCCGTCTTATGCGATAATTACCGACACCTTTCCAAAGGGACGGCGCGCGACGGCGCTCAGCATCTATAACCTCGGTCCACCGATCGGCGCGGCGATCGGCATCGCATTCGGTGCGTCGGTCGCTGCAGCGTTTGATTGGCGCGATGCGTTTATCGCGATCGGCGCGATCGGCATTGTCACCGCGATCGCTGTGCGGTTGCTGATCCGCGAGCGACGCGGGGGGGCGCTCGACGATGCGCTGCCCGGGGGGCATGTCACGGTGCCGTTCTGGGGAACGGTCGGTGCGTTCTTTGCCAACCCGGTGCTGCTGCTTGTCTCCATCGGGAGCGGGGCAACGCAGTTTGTCACTTATGGTCTTGGCAACTTCGCGGTGCTGTTCCTGATCCGCGAAAAGGGCATGACACTGGGGGAGGTCGCGCTGTGGTACGCCATCGCAGTGGCGATCGGCATGGGCGGCGGCATGCTGGCCTCCGGGCGCGTGATCGATCGCCTGCTGCCGCGCTCGCGCAAAGTCTATGCGATCGGGCCGGCTGTTTCGCTGGCGATCGCATTGCCCTTCTATGTCGCGTTCCTCTGGGCACCGGGCTGGCCAGTGGCGTTGGTGCTGCTGACTGTGGTGATGCTGCTCAACTATTTCTACCTCTCGGCTGCGGTCGCACTGGTGCAGGAAGAGGTGCGCCCCGACCAACGCGTGCTGTCCGGAGCACTGTTGTTGCTGGTGATGAATTTCATCGGGCTGGGGCTCGGTCCTACCTATGTTGGCGCGGCGAGCGACTGGTTTACCGCACACGGCTCCGCGCATGGATTGCAGGCGGCGCTCTACACCCTCGCGCCCGCCTATCTCGTCGCAATCGCCCTGTTCCTGTGGCTCGCCCGCGTGTTGCGTGTGCGTGGCAGCCTACCCAGAAAGGACATAGCATGAAGCTGCTGATCCATTCGCTCGCGCTGCTCGGCGTGGCCGGTGCCACCGCGTCTGCGGCGCAAGCCCCTTCCACCCCGATCGTCACCGCGCCTGCCGGGAAGCTGCAGGGCGTCGTGGAGGACGGGGTTCAGGTGTTCAAGGGCATCCCCTATGCCGCTCCGCCGGTGCAGGCGCTGCGCTGGCACCCCCCTGTGCCGCTGCCGCGGTGGAGCGGCGTGCGCGCTGCCGGTGCTTTCGGCCCAGCCTGTGTCCAGCCACAGGCGAAGACTGCGTCCATCTACAGCGGCGACCCAATGCCCGTCAGTGAAGATTGTCTGACGCTTAATATTTGGGCCCCCGCTAACGCCAGCGATGCGCCCGTGTTTTTCTGGATCCATGGCGGCGCATTGGTGGCCGGGTCAGGGCGCGAGCCGCTCTATGATGGCAAGCGGATGGCCGAGCGCGGGGTGATCGTGGTGTCGATCAACTATCGTCTCGGCGTGCTCGGCTGGCTGGCGCATCCCGCGCTCAGCCACGAATCGGTCGCTCACGTCTCGGGCAATTACGGACTGCTTGACCAGATCGCAGCGCTCAAATGGGTGCGTGCCAATATCGCTGCGTTCGGTGGCGATCCCGCCAAGGTTACGATCGCGGGCGAATCCGCAGGTGGGCTGAGTGCGATGTACCTGCTCGAATCGCCCCTCGCGCGGGGGTTGTTCGCGCGAGCGATCGTCGAAAGCGGCTATATGATCTCGATGCCGCAGCTCAAGAAGGCGGTTTACGGTGCGCCTTCGGCCGAAGGGGCAGGGGAGCTGCTTGCTGCCGCGCTGCAGGCACCCGATCTTGCGACACTACGCGGAATGGACGCGCAGACGCTGACCAACAGCGCCGCTGCAATGGGATACGGCCCCTGGGGAACCGTCGACGGACTGGTGCTGCCCGAGCAGATGGTCTCAACGTTCGCTGCAGGGAAGCAGGCACCCGTTCCCGTGCTCGCTGGCTTCAACCAGGGCGAGATCCGCTCGCTGACGGTGCTCGCGCCCAAAGCCCCTGCGACCGCCGCCGACTATGAGAAGGGCATCCGGGAGCGCTATGGCGATCTCGCCGACACGTTCCTCACCTTGTACCCGGCCGCCACCTATAAGGAGAGTATCCTGGCGACGACTCGCGATGCGCTCTATGGCTGGACTGCCGAGCGGCTCGCGCGGATGCAGACTGCGCTCGGCCAGCCGGCTTATCTCTATCTGTTCGATCACGGCTATCCCGCTGCAGATCAAGCCGGGCTCCACGCCTTTCATGCGAGCGAATTGCCGTTCGTATTCGGCACCTTCGACCGCACCCCGCCACGCTGGCCGCGCGTGCCGGAGACACCGGCAGAGCGCGCCGTGTCCGACGCATTGCTCGATTACTGGACAAGCTTCACGCGTGACGGCCGACCCGTGGCCGCGAACGGGCCGATATGGCAACCCTTTGGCACCGGCCAAGCCTATCTCCACGTCGCCGACGTGCCGCGCGCCGAGGCGAAACCGATGCCGGGTATGTACGCGTTCAACGAGACCGTGATGTGCCGCCGCAAAGCGACGGGCACGATTGGCTGGAACTGGAATGTCGGGCTGGCCGCACCGAAGCTGCCGGCCGCAGGGGCGGGGTGCCCCTGACGGTGAGCAGCGCCAAATGGGAGATGCGCCGGAGGGCGGGTGAAAGGGGGAAATTACCGCCCGACGTGAGTCGTGCTGATCTGCCCCGCAGCAAAGTCCGCGCTTAGCCGGAGCTTGTCGATCTTGCCCGTTGCGGCGAGCGGCATCGCCTCGACCTCGGCGACCTGGTCGGGGATCCAGAAATCGGCGACCTTGCCGCGCAACATTCCGATCAGGCTGTCGGGGGTTCCGCTCGCGTCGGCAGTTTCGACAACCAGCAGCGGACGCTCGCCCCATCTGGCGTCAGGTCGCGCGATCACTGCAACGTGACGCACGGCCGGATGTCCGCCGACAATCGCCTCAATCTCGGTCGGGTTGATCCATTCGCCGCCCGACTTGATCAGATCCTTGGCACGCCCGCAGATGGTGAGGTTGCCGTCGGCGTCGATCATCGCCAGGTCGCCGGTATCGAAAAATCCCTCTTCGTCCAACGCGTCGCTCTCGGCTCGAAAATAGCGGTCGAGAACGCTTGCGCCGCGGACCTTGAGATGTCCCATCGCCTCGCGCTGCGAAGGAAGGGCCGCACCATCGGCATCGGTCAATTTGAGATCGACCCCAAGCGGCGGTCGCCCCGATGCACCGCGGCCTTGCCCGGTGGGATAGGGCGGCGCGATCGTCCCGGTCGGCGACAGTTCGGTCATTCCCCAACTCGTCTGGACATAGACCCCGAGCCGCTGCTCGATGCGATTGATCAGCGCATCGGGACAATTCGAGCCGCCGATCAGAATGCGCTTGAGATCGGGTAACTCGCCACCGGTGCGTTCGAGATGGTCGACAAGCCCGAGCCAGACGGTCTGCACCCCGACCGCGATTGTCACGCCCTCGTCGCGCATCAGGGTCGCCAGGCTCGCTCCGTCGATCGCTCGTCCGGGCAAGACCAGCTTGGTGCCCGCCGCAGGCGCGGCAAACGGTAGCCCCCAGCCATTGGCATGAAACATCGGCACGCCGAGCAGCAGCACATCCTGCGCGGTTAGCGCGATCGAATCTGCCTGGAGGGTGCGCAGCGTGTGGAGGTAGTTGGAGCGATGCGTGTAGAGGACGCCCTTCGGCCGCCCGGTCGTGCCGGAAGTATAGCACAGCCCGGCCGCAACGTTCTCGTCAAAGTCCCCCCATGCGCTCGCGGCACCATGTTGGTCGAGGAGACGTTCATAGTCCCACAGCTGTGCCCGATGGTCGCCGAGCGTCTCGCCCGGCAGCAGCGCAGCGTCGATTGCCACGACGTGTTCGATCGCCGGGCACAACTGCAGCAATGCCCGTGACAGCGGCAGCAGATCCGCTGCAACGACAAGGACCCGGTCCTCGGCTTCCTCGATCATCGTGGCAAGGTGCTGTACGGTCAGCCGCGGATTGAGCGTATGGCACACCAGCCCCGCGCCCATCGCTGCGTAATAGACCTCAAAATGTGCCTGGGTGTTCCACGCGAGCGTGGCGATGCGGTCGCCGAACCGCAAGCCGAGCGAGGCCAGCGCGCCCGACATGCGGTTGCTGCGCGCGCGCAGATCGGCGTAGCCGGTCCGGCGCGACACGCGCCCGGCATCGGCTTCCACCACTTCGCGCGTGCCAAACCACTTTGCGGCATGATCCAGGAATTTGTCGACTGTCAGGCCGTAGCTTTGCATGATGCCTTCGTGGTTGGCGGGATGGGCAACGGCCACCGCCCGCGCGGGCGGTGGCCGCCGTTGCGTCAGAAGGTTTTCAGTACCTTGACGCCATACTGACGCGGCGGTCCGGCGAAATCGAGCCCGCTGTTGAGCGCTGCAACATAGTGTTGATCGGTCAAATTGGTGCCGTAAGCCGTTACCGTCCAGGTCTTGTGCTGCCATGCCACCTGCGCGCCGAGAATGTTGCGCGCGTCGAGCCGGTCGCCCTGCGCGGCGTTCTCGAACAGCGTCGCCCATTGCGCCGCGATATGCCCGAAATTGACGCGCGGAGTGAGCGTGTCGCCGTTGGCGAAACGATGCTCGTACGACGCACCGAGATTGAAGGTGAGGTTGGGCGCATAGGTCTGCTCGCGCCCCTTGAGGTTAAGGCAGGTTGCAGTGGCGGGTCCGGTGGTTGGCGAACACGGCGCAAACGACCCGCCGGTGCGCGTGTCGAGCGCGTAAAACTGCGCCAGCTCGCTGTGCAGGACGTTGATCCCGGCGTCGAAGGTAAAGTTGCCCGCCTTCAGATCGGCCTCGGCCTCGAACCCGTAGATCTTGGTCGTGCCCGGCACGTTGATCTCGAAACCGAACACCGGTAGCGTCGGATAGCCGACGATCACCTGGAAATTCTGGTAATCGTTGTAGAATCCGTCGATCGTCGTGTGGATGCGGCCGCCTGCGAAATTGGCCTTCCAGCCGCTTCGTACGAGCGCACCTTTTCGGGTTGGAAGGGCGGGGTGGCGAGGCCCGAGCCGACCGGCACGTTGATTCCGCCCGGGCGGAAGCCGGTCGCGACGAAGCCGTAGAGATAGTTGTTGCGGTCGATCACCCAGCCGAGCGACGCCTTGTACGAGAAATTGTCCGATGTGATGTGCTGGTCGTCGCGGAGCCGTAGCCCGTTCTGGTTGATGTCGACATGATTGGTCGACTGGCTGGCGGTGTAGCGTCCGCCGAGATCCAGCGTCAGCCGTGGGGTGATCTTGAAGCCGACTTGCCCGAACACCGCGAGCGAGCGCTCAGGGTTACGCCCCTGCAGCGTGTATTGCGCGGCGGTCGTGCCGAGCGGCTGCCCCGCCGCCGGAGCGTCGATCACGAACTGGTAGGGCGGCAGCCAGAAATAGGTGTTCCACAGCCCGAAGGCACCGATCAGCCAGGTCAGGCGCTGGTTATCGGGTGAGATGAGGTTGAATTCCTGGCTGAACTGCGTCTCGGTGGTGGTGTCGAAGAAGATGTAATTCTTCTGTGCCGGCGCGGTTGGCGTGGCGGCGACGTTGGCGGTCGCATTGGTTCCGTCGAGATCTGCGCGGTATAGCGTGTTGCCGTTCTGGAAGCCGGTGATCGAGCGGAATTTGATGCCGCCGACGAATTCATAGTCGATCTTGAGCACGGTGCGGACGAACTTGTCGCGTGCTTCCTGCGGCATGTTGGCGGTGATGTCGAACAGGTCGCGGTAGTTGGGATTGGCGACGGTGCCGCCGGCCAGCGTCAGCGTCTTGAAGCGATTGGTGAAGGGGTCGGCCGGATAGGCCCCCATGTCGAGATAATCGAGATCGGTCTTGGACAGGATCGACAGTCGATCGGTCGGTTTCCACAGGAAGCTTATCCGCCCTGCGATCGAGCGTACGCTGCCGTTATTGCCGGTATAGGGTGCCCCGCCCGGCCCGGTGATGTGGTAGAACCCGTCGCGCCGTTCGCCCGAAAAGGCGACGCGCGCGGCAAAGGTGTCGCTGATCGGCAGGTTGACCGCCCCCTGTCCGCTCAGGTCGTTATAGTTGCCGTAGCTCGCGGCGAAATAACCGTGCGTACCGCCGCCGATGATCGGATCGTTGGTGTTGGCGAAGACCGCGCCGCCCGTTGCGTTTTGGCCAACCGACGTCCCCTGCGGCCCGCGCAGGATCTGGATATTGGCGATGTCGAAATACGGCTCTTCCTGGAAATAGCCAGGGAAGGTGGGCACGCCGTCGCGATAGGTGATGACGCCGGTGGTGGTTTGCGAATTGTGCTCGGCCTTGCCGATGCCGCGCACATTGAACTCGAGGCCCTGCCCGAAATTGTTGACGACCACGCTCGGCACCGCGAACTGCAGTGCGTCGATGTTGACGACGCCCTTGTTGGCGAGGTCGCTGCCGCTCAGGACCGAAGCCGCGATTGGAGTCTGCGATAGCTTGTCGTTGCGACGGAGCGCGGTGACGACGATGTCCTGGCTGCTGTCGGTCGCCGCCGCTGGCTGGACGTCGCCCGTCTGCGTGGTGGCGGTCTGGGCGATCGCCGCACTTCCCGATGTGAATGCTAACGCCGATGCGCTTAGCAACAATGCAAAGCTCTTCATAAACCTCCCCATCCTCACCCACACACGCTCTCCGGCGCGATGGGGTCTGGATGCCCCAGTTTTCGATCCGAATCAACACTCATTCTCTACAGAGTGAATTAAAGATCTGGTCCAGTCGGAGATCGCAGGGCAGCCCTTCCCACTTGACGCGGCTGCATCCGGCATGGGGCGCGTGGAGGGTGAGCGGCCGCAGCGAGCGCGTGCCGGACACTGCGACCGCGTCAGAGGATAACCCGGGGGCATTCCCCTGTGCCGGTTCTGCTTTTTGTAGGGAGGGCGGTGGCGACCGCCGGGGTTCGTCGCGATGGCACTCGATTTTGGAGCGCCCGAAAAGCGGCAGATACTCGAACTAAGCGCGCTCCATCACACCGCGACGTCGGCCTTGATCGGACCGTGCGGCATATACCCTTCGACCTGAAAATCCTCGATCCGATAGCTGTCGATATCAGCGGGTTTGCGGAGGAGGCGCATGGTCGGGAACGGGCGCGGATCGCGGGATATCTGTTCGCGCGCCTGATCCAGATGGTTCAGATACAGATGGACGTCACCGCCCATCCAGACGAGCTCTCCCGGGCGGAGATCGGCCTGTTGGGCAAGCATCAGCTGCAGCGCGGCGGCACCCGTGAAATTGAAGGCGGCCCCCAGCAACAGGTCGCACGACCTTTGGTAGAGGCCGCAGTTCAGCCGCCCGTCGGAGGTTACGTGAAATTGATAGACCATGTGGCACGGCGGCAACGCCATCTGATCGAGCTCCGCCACGTTCCAGGCATGAAACAGCATCCTGCGGCTGGCCGGATTGTGCTTCAGCGTCTCGACAAGGCTGGCGATCTGATCATGCACGCGCCCGTCCGCGCCTTGCCAACGGCGCCATTGCTTCCCGTAAATCGGGCCCAGGTCTCCCCATTGCGCGGCAAAGGCATCGTCGTTCAGTACACGCTGCTCAAACTCGGTTTGAGAAATGTCGTGTCCGGTGGAGCGCCGGTACTGCGCGAGCGGCCAATCGGTCCATATCTTCACATTCTCGCGCAGCAGCGACTGCAGGCTGGTGTCCCCGGTCAGGAACCACAGCATCTCCTTCACCGCCGTCTTCCAGTAGACGCGTTTGGTGGTGAGGATCGGCACGCTTCCGTCGGAAAGATCGAACCGGATCATCGCGCCGAACAGCGAGCGCGTCCCGACCCCGGTCCGGTCGACGCGCTGGTCGCCATGGTCGAGAATCTGCTGAAGCAAGTCGAGATATTGGTGTTCGGGGTGCCGCATGTTCACGCCTTCATACCCGCAAGTTGGTTCATCGTGTCGTTCGCTGTTGCAGCGTCTTTTCGATCCGGTCGAGCGGGTTTTGCATTAGGTCGGTGTAGCGCGCTGCCGGGTGATGCGGTAGCGCGAAGTCGGCTGGCATAACGGCGGATCAGGTCATCCGGCAGGGTTTGATCGCTGCCGGTTCGGGGCGAGGCCCCTCCGCCCGGAACGCGGCGAGATACCCGCCCGCGGAGGGCATGTCGTAGCGTGCGACCTGGGTGTAGCCGACCGCCGCAAATTCGCATTTGAGCAGCGCGGGCGGCGTCCCGTGGTTTTGCGTCAGGCGGTTGGCATCGACGACGATGACCAGCCCGTCCCGCTTTAGCGAGGGGCGCATCCGCCACAGGAACTCATAGGGTTGCGCGATTTCATGGTACATATGCACCATCAGCACGCGATCGAAGCTGGCATCGGGCAGCCGCGGATCGGCGGGCGCGCCGAGACGCACGCTGACATTCTCCAGCCGCTCGCGCGACACGCGCAGCGCCAGCGTATCGCGCACCTCGGCTACGATGTCCTCGGCCAGCACGCGCCCGGTCTTGCCGACGCGGTTGGCGGCGCGGATCGTGTAATAGCCCTCGCCGGCGCCGATGTCGGCGACGGTCATACCGGGCTTGATTCCGGCCTTGGTCATTACCTCGCCGGCTTCGTTCAGCCGGTCGCGATCCTCCTCGGTCGACCAGCGTGGCGAGCTGATCTTGGCGACCGGGCGGTCGGCGGCGGGGAAGGGGCCTGCCTCCTGCGTATGATCGGGCACGCGCGGCGTGCCGCCGTCGCACGCGGCGAGCAGCAGCACGGCCACCAAGGTCAGCGCGCGGGCACCGTGAAAGTGCACTAGTCCACGTCCTCCACCTCGACCGTCTCGCCCGTGACGCGCTGCGATAGCGCGGCGGCCATGAACGCATCGAGATCGCCATCGAGCACATCGGACGGGCTCGACGAGGTCACGCCGGTGCGCAGATCCTTCACCATCTGGTATGGCTGCAGCACGTAAGAGCGGATCTGGTGGCCCCAGCCGATATCGGTCTTGCCCGCATTCTCCGCATTGGCCGCGGCTTCGCGGATCGCCAGTTCGCGCTCGTACAATCGCGCGCGGAGCTGGTTATAGGCTTCGGCCTTGTTCTTGTGCTGGCTGCGCTGGTTCTGACACTGCACGACGATGCCGGTCGGGATGTGGGTGATGCGCACCGCCGAATCGGTGGTGTTGATGTGCTGCCCGCCAGCGCCCGACGCGCGATAGGTGTCGATGCGCAGGTCGCTTTCGTTATAGTCGACCTCGATATTGTCATCGACCACCGGATAGACCCAAACGCTGGCAAACGAGGTGTGGCGGCGGGCGGCGCTGTCATACGGGCTGATGCGCACCAGGCGGTGGACACCGCTTTCGGTCTTGGCATAGCCGTAGGCGTTCTCGCCTTTCAGCAGCAGCGTCGCCGACTTGATTCCGGCCTGCTCGCCCGAATGCTGGTCGATCAGTTCGACCTTCAGGCCGTGGCGTTCGCCCCAGCGCGAATACATGCGGCTGAGCATCCCGGCCCAGTCCTGGCTCTCGGTGCCGCCCGCCCCGGCATTGACCTCGATATAGGTGTCGTTGCCATCGGCTTCGCCCGCCAGCAGCGCCTTGATCTTGTCCTGTTCGGCGCGGCGCGCGAGATCGGCGAGCGCGGCGAGGCCGTCGGTCTCCATCTCGGTATCGCCCTCGGCCTCGGCCATTTCGATCAACTCTGCCGTATCGTTGAGCTCGCTTTCGATCGCGCGCGTTGCGGTGATCGCCTCATCGAGACGGCGCCGCTCCCGCATAACCGCCTGCGCCGCCTTGGGGTCGTTCCACAAAGTTTGATCCTCAACGCGCGCGTTGAGTTCATCGAGCCGACGCAGCGCGCGGTCCCAGTCGAGGAACCGGCGGAGCAGCGCGAGCGCGTCCTTGATCGAGTCGATATGAGCCTGCGCTTCAGCGCGCATGGGAGAACCTTCCAGAAAAATATCGTGTCGTTCTTCCCGTTGGCGGGAAAACGATAGCGTGCCTGCCGTATATGAGGTTGGCGCGCCGCTAGTAAATACCGCCCTGTCGTTGCAGGAAATCGCTGTCGCGGCGCGTGTCCTTCGGTGCCTGGGCGTCGGCGCGTGCTTTGGCGGCAGCGGCGGCGGCCGCAGCGGCCGGGTCGGGAACGATCACGTCGCGGTGGACGACGCGGCGTGGCTCGCTTTCGGGTTTGAAGGCTTCCCAGATGACCGACGCCTTGGGATCGTCGGTCGGCCAGGTGCCGAACACAGGCTTGCCGCTCGCGCGGTCGATGCGGACCATGCGGATGCCGGCGGGCGCGCGGAACGGAATTTTGGGCAGCCCCTCATAGGCCTTGACCGCGAACGCCTTGAAGATCGGCGCGGCGAGCGTGCCGCCCTGCGCCGCGCCGCCCAGCGAATGCGGCTGGTCGTAGCCGATATACAGGCCGCCGATCATTTGCGGGGTGCCGCCGATGAACCATACGTCGGTTGGCCCGGTATTGGTGCCGGTCTTGCCGAACATCGGCCGGTCGAGGTCGCGCAGCACGGTGGCAGTGCCGCGCTGGATGACGCCCTCGGCGATATGGACCATCTGATACGCGCTCATCGCATCGACGATCTGCTTGCCGCGCGAGACCGGGCGCGGCATCGGCTTGCCGTTCCAGTCGGGCGCGTTGCAGCGGTCGCACGGGTGCCAGTTTTCGGGGAGGATCACCTTGCCGTGGCGGTCCTGCACGAAATCGATCAGCGTCGCGGGGTGCGAGCGGCCCTGATTGGCGAGGATGGCGTAAGCGTTGACCATGCGCGACACGGTCGTCACCCCTGCGCCGAGCGAATAGGACAGATACGGTTCGTATTTGCCGACGCCGATCCGGTCCATCAGCGACACGATCCGCGGCATCCCCGTCGTGGCGGCGGCGCGCACCGTCATCAGGTTGCGCGACTGCTCGACGCCCCAGCGCATGGTATGCGCGCCCGACCCGCCGACATTGCCGAAATTCTTGAAGCACTTCTGGCCCAGCCGCGCGCCCTGATAGACGCAGAACGGGCCGTCGACGATGATCGAGGCAGGGGTCATCCCGCCCTCCAGCGCCGCAGCATAGACGATCGGCTTGATCGTCGATCCCGGCTGCCGCATCGCCTGCGTCGCGCGATTGAAGGCCTGCGCCCGGAAATCGAACCCGCCCTGCATGGCCAGCACGCGCCCGGTCTGCGGTTCCTCGACCACGAACGCGCCCGAGATTTTGGGCACCGAGCGCAAAGCAAACGCCCCACCTTCCGGCGCAACCGCGATAATGTCGCCGGGTTTCAGCGCGGCGAAAGCGGTGCCGCCCTCGCCCCGCACCGGCATTTGCGCGGCGTCTCGGGGCAAGACGCCGGTGCTGCCGTCGGAAAAGCCGATCGTCGCCTCGCTTGCGCCGACGGCAGTCACGATCGCCGCGCGCCAATTGTCGTAATCGAGCCCGATATTGGTGTTGAGCAGCGTTGTCTGCCAGGTGTCGCCCACAATGTCCTTATGGTCGATCGGTCCGGACCAGCCGCGGCCATGATCGAAGCGCAGCAAGCCCTCACGCAGTGCGGTCTGCGCATAGTCCTGCAGCCGGTTGTCGAGCGAGGTGCGCACCCACAGGCCACCGGCATAGATGCTGTACGGCCCGTCCTTTTCGTCCTCGCCGAACTTGTCCTTCAACTGGCGGCGGACTTCCTCGACGAAATAGCCGCTGCCCGCAGTTTCGGTCTTGGGCGTCTGGCGCGGCACGGTGCCGAGCGGTTCGGCCATGGCTTCGTCATGCTGCGCCTGGGTGATGAAGCCATTCTTGAGCATTTCGCGCAGCACATAAGCCCGACGGACGAGCGCGCGGTCGGCGTGGCGGACGGGGTCGTAATTGGACGGGCCCTTGGGCAGGATCGCCAGATACGCCATTTGCGCGAGATCGAGCTGGTTCAGATCCTTGCCGAAATAGGCGTAGCTCGCGGCCTCGACGCCGAACGCGTTGCGACCGAGCGCGATCTGGTTGAGATACAGTTCCAGAATCTGCTTCTTGGTCAGCGTGTCCTCGATCCGGTACGCGAGGATCGCTTCCTTGATCTTGCGGCTGTAGCTGGTCTCGTTGCCGATCAGCAGGTTCTTGGCGACTTGCTGCGTAATGGTCGATGCGCCGGCCGGGCGCTTGTGGCTGGTCAGATTGTTGATCGCCGCGCTGGCGATGCCGAGATAATCGACGCCGTGATGTTCGAAAAAGGTTTTGTCCTCGGCGGCCAGAAACGCGCGGACCAGAAGCGGCGGATATTCGTCGTAACTGAGTTCGACCCGGCGTTCGCGCGCATAGCTGTGGATCGGCGTACCATCGACGCCGCGCACATTGGTCGGCAGTGGCGGCTCATAGGTGCGCAATTTGTCGACCGAAGGCAGATCGGCGGCGAACAGGAAGTAAAACACCGTATAGCCGATGACGAACAGCACGCCCAATGCGGCGAGCGCCTTGACCCACCACCGGCCCCAGGCATTTCGAAGGTATCCCCGGAAGCCGCCAATGTCGCGGCGGATGCGGAAATTCACGGTGGAATCAGAAGCGGCCATATGGGTGTCAGGCTCTAGCAACTTTCCCGCGCGTTGCCAGCCGCCTTAACTGCGCGCGGTGCGAGGCCGTGAAAGGTCAGTTCGACGCCATCCGCCGTGCGAAGTGCACCTCGACCGCGCGTTCGATGCTCTGCGCGATCTTGCGGCGGCCGTCGGCGCTGTCGATAAAGTCGGCGTCGCGCGGGTTGGAGATATAGCCGGTCTCGAACAGGATCGAGGGCATGTCGGGCGCTTTCAGCACCATCAGCGAGGCCATGCGGTGGAAATTGGGTTTCACCGGGATCAGCGGCTGCGCCTCGCGGCCGAGCAGTCGCGCGAAATTGGCCGAGGAGTTCATCGTCTCGCGCTGGGTGAGGTCGATCAGGATCGAGGAGATGTCGGCGGACGTGGCCGCGAGATTGACACCGGCGATGACGTCGGCCTTGTTCTCGCGCGCCGCCAGCTTGGCCGATTCCTTGTCGGACGCGACTTCGGACAGGGTGTAGACCGATGCCCCGCTGGCGCTGCCGGAACCGACGCTGTCGCAATGGATCGAGATGAACAGGTCGCCGCGCAATTTGCGGGCAATGCCATAGCGTTCCTGCAGCACGAGGAAACGGTCGTCCTCACGCGTCAGCGCCACACGGACCCGGCCCGATTTGACCAGCTCGTCGCGGATCGCCTTGGCGATCTTCAGGGTCACGTCCTTCTCGCGGCGACCGTCGATGGGCGAAATCGCGCCGGGATCGACTCCGCCGTGTCCGGCGTCGATCACCACCAGCGGACGGCTGTCATCGTCGCCATAGATGCGCGGCAATCCGGGCGTGCGCGGCGCAGGCGGGATCGGCACCGATACCGCATAGGTTGCGGGGGCTTGCACGATCCCCATGTTGAACGGCGGCAGGAAATGCAGCCGCCGTTCCCCCGCCGCGCGCGCAAAGGTCGCATCGTCGACGGTCTGCAGTTCGAGTGTCAGTTCGCGTCCGTCGCGGCCGAACACGCCTTCGGTGACGAGGGCCGGGCGTGCAAGGTCGAACACGACGCGCGTGCCGTTGGCACCGTGCGCGCCCTGGCGCACGCTCGATACCGGCCCGCCCGCGGCGATCTTGCCGCCGGGGGTCGCGCCCTGCAGATCAAGCGCGATCCGGTGCGGTGCGGCCAGCACGAAGCTCGACGCATCGGCGATCGGCTGATCGAACCGCACGACGATCCGGTCGTGCTGGACCTCGACGCGCTCGACCGACGCCGCCCAACCGGGAGCGCCGACGAACCAGCAGGCCAGCAAGGCGAAAACGAACGACACGCGTCCGTAATGCCGTCGCGACTGCGGCGCGGTAAAGCGAAAAGGGGCTGCCAAAGGGCGGGAGGTCGCGCTCATTCGTCTGGACTAGGCCGGAGACGACAAAACAGCCTTTCGGGGTGCGGTTAATATGGTCGTAGGCATAGAATTGCCGGTCGGGCGGCAAAAAACGTGCCGGTTGCTGCGCGCGAGCGGGGGTGCTAGGCATCAAACAGTTCCTGATCGCGGCCTAGTATCGACCGCGGCGAGGGCCATCTGGCCGCCCCTCATGTTCCTTGGGCGCGGCTTATCCAGGTTGACGTTCGCATGATGTATGTATTCCGCCCCTCGCACCGCCCGGTTTCCACCGGCGGGATCGCGAGCGCGCGGAATGCCCAAGGCCGGAAGGCGGGGCGTGCAGGGCGAGCAGAGGCAGTTTTCGTAAACCACCATGTGATCGAGCCAGGCGATACTCTCGCCGGATCGGCCACTTTCATTGATCGCGCGCGGCCAGCGCCACGGCGCCCAGCGCCCTTTGGCTCTGCGCCGCGCGACCGGAGAATAATACATGACCACGCGTATGCTGATCGACGCACGGCACCGGGAGGAAACCCGCGTTGCTGTCGTCAAGGGAAACCGAATCGAAGAGTTTGATTTCGAATCCGCCGAGCGCAAGCAGCTCAAAGGCAATATCTATCTGGCCAAGGTGACGCGCGTTGAGCCGTCGCTGCAGGCGGCGTTCATCGATTACGGCGGCAATCGCCACGGCTTTTTGGCGTTCAGCGAAATCCACCCCGATTATTACCAGATCCCCAAGGAAGACCGCGACGCGCTGTTGCGCGAAGAGGCCGAGCATGCGGCGGAAGAAGCCGCGTTGCGCGCCCAGCAGGAGGCCGAGGACGATCTTCACGACGACGAGCATGAAGACGACGGCTTCGAACGCGATTCGGCCGCCGACGATGCCTCGATCGAGCGTTTCGAGGATGATGGCGGTGCCGAACCCGACGTAGAAGTCGTCGCCGAGGGTGAAAGCCGCGGTGGCGAGGGGCGTGGCCGTCGTCGCAAGCGCACCGCATCGGACGATGCCGCCGACGATCTGCGCGAGCGCCGCACCAATTTGCGGCATCGCTACAAGATCCAGGACGTCATCCGCCGCCGCCAGGTGCTGCTCGTCCAGGTCGTCAAGGAAGAGCGCGGCAATAAGGGCGCGGCGCTGACGACGTATCTGTCGCTTGCTGGCCGCTATTGCGTGTTGATGCCCAATACGTCGCATGGCGGCGGGATCAGCCGCAAGATTTCGAACGCTGGCGACCGCAAGCGGCTCAAGTCGATCATGGCCGACATGAAGCTCCCCCCCTCGATGGGCTGCATCGTGCGCACTGCCGGGCTGCAGCGCACCCGCGTCGAGATCAAGCGCGACTTCGATTATCTGGCGCGGCTGTGGGACGGGATTCGCGAGACGACGCTGTCCTCCTCGGCCCCCGCTTTGGTCTATGGCGACAGCGACCTGATGAAGCGCGCGATCCGCGACATCTACAATCGCGACATCGACGAAGTGATCGTCGAGGGCGAGGAAGGCTATCGCCACGCCAAGGACTTCATGAAGCTGCTGATGCCGAGCCATGCGCGCAAGGTGAAGCATTACAGCGATCCCGTGCCGCTGTTCCAGCGTGCGGGCGTCGAGGAGCAATTGTCGGCGATGTACCACCCGGTGGTGCAGCTCAAATCGGGCGGGTATCTCGTCATCAACCCGACCGAAGCCTTGGTGTCGATCGACATCAACTCGGGACGGTCGACGCGCGAACATTCGATCGAGCAAACCGCGACCGCGACCAATCTCGAGGCCGCCGCCGAAATCGCGCGCCAGTTGCGCTTGCGCGACATGGCCGGGCTGGTCGTGATCGATTTTATCGACATGGACAACGGCTCGAACGTCCGCAAGGTCGAGAAGGCGATGAAGGAAGCGCTCAAGAACGATCGCGCGCGCATCCAGATCGGTCGCATTTCGTCCTTCGGCCTGATGGAAATGAGCCGCCAGCGTTTGCGCACCGGCGTGCTCGAAGCGTCGACCCGGCCATGCCCGCATTGCGAGGGAACCGGCTTCGTCCGCACCGCCTCCTCTTCGGGTCTGTCGGCATTGCGCCTGCTGGAAGATGAAGCCGCACAGGGCGCGGATCGCAGCTGCTGCTGCGCGCCAGCCAGGAAGCGGCCTTCTATCTGCTGAACCGCAAGCGCGCGGAACTGGCCGAGATCGAGGAACGCTATGGCGTGATGATCGAAGTCGCGCCCGACGGTGAGCAGGAAGGCGCGCGCATGTCGGTCGAAGTGTCCGGCCCGCCGCCTGCTTACACGCCGCGCTTCGAAGCGCCGATCCAGGAGATCGAGGAAGATTTCGTCGAGGACGAGATCGAAGACGAAATCGAGGACGAGGTCGAGGAAGAGGAGCAGCCGCGCGCTGCCCGCGAACCGCGCGAGCGCGGCGAACGGCCCGAGCGTAGCGAAGAAGACGGTGGCTCGCGTCGCCGTCGGCGCCGTCGCGGCCGTCGCGGTCGCAACCGGCCTGAGGGTGAGGGTGCCGCCGAGGGCGAAGCCGTCGTCGACGGCGGTGGTGACGAGGACGCGTCGGAGCAGGATGCCGAGCGCGAAGACGCCGAGACCCCGGCCGCAGTGTCGTCGGAAGAGGGAGAAGGCAGCGAAGGCGGTCGTCGCCGTCGTGGCCGTCGCGGTCGCCGTGGCGGTCGTCGCAGCGACGGCGAGCAGGCGGTTGTCGAAGCCGCTGATGGCGAGGCTCCCGTAGTCGACGCTGCGCTGGTCGAAGCCGAGCCGGTCGCGGTCGAAGCGGAAGCCGAGCCCGAGGTTGAGGCCCCGAAGAAGGGACGTCGTCGTCCGCGTGCGCGCGATGCCGCGCCAAAGGCGGCTCCGGTAGCCGAAGCGGTGGTGGAAGCCGAACCGGCTGTCGAAGCTGCAAGCGAGGTCGAACCGGCCGCGAAACCGAAGCGCGCCCGGCGTGCCAAGGCCAAGGCGGTTGAGGCGGCCGAACCGGCGGAAGCCGCACCCGTCGTGGAAGCTCCGGTGGAGGACACCCCCAAGCCAAAGGCAAAGCGTACCCGCAAGGCCAAGGCCGCAGCCGTGGAAGCGGTTGAAGTGGAAACTCCCCCGGTAGAAGAAGCCCCGGTAGCGCAGAGCGTCGCACCAGTGGCGGAGCCTGCTGCTCCGGCACCCGATGCACCGCAGGACGAGGCTTCGTCTGCGGCGGCAGCGAGCGACGCGGCACCGCGCGCGATCGATCCCGATCCGGGCGAAGCCGGCAGCCCGCGTCGTGGCTGGTGGCAGCGTACCTTCGGGGCGTGACCAACGACCGGCCCCTCGCCTGTGGGCGAGGGGCCGGTTGGTTTGCCTTACCGCTCCGCCCTTTCACCGCACCGCAAGGCCGGTTGCCCCGGCCGGAAAACTCGGCGATAGGTCGGGCATGAAGCGGCTCTTCGCGGGACTCGCGGCCTCCCTCCTGATCTGGGCCCAACCGGCTGCGGCGCAGTCGATCCTGCGCGATGCCGAAACCGAAGCGATGTTCAACGACATGTCGCGCCCGCTGATCCTGGCGGCGGGCCTGTCGCCCAACAATGTGCGGGTCGTGCTGATCAACGACGATTCGATCAACGCCTTCACCGCCGGCGGTCAAACAATTTACGTCAATTCCGGGCTGATCCAGGCGGCGGACAACGCCAATCAAGTGCAGGGCGTGATTGCGCATGAACTGGGCCATGTCGCCGATGGCCATGTCGTATTGATCGATGCGGGCGCGCGTCCTGCAATGGGCATTTCGATCCTCAGCATGGTGCTCGGCATCGCGGCGATCGCGGCGGGTGCGCCCGAGGCGGGGGCGGGCATTCTGTCGGCAGGCACCACTGCCGCCGAAGGAAAATTCCTGGCCTTCTCGCGCGTGCAGGAATCGACCGCCGATGCGACGGGGGCAAAATTCCTGCGGGAATCGGGCATCAGCGGCAAGGGGATGCTGAGCTTCTTCAAGAAGCTGGCCAATGAAGAATATGCCTATGGGTTGAAGAACATCGATCCGTTCGCGCAGAGCCACCCCTTGTCGGGCGAGCGCATCGCCAACTTGACGGCGGACGTGACGTCGTCGCCCTTCTACAACGCCAAGCCCGACCTTGCGCTGGACGATCGTTTCAAGCGCGTGAAGGCCAAATTGCTTGGCTATGTCGCCGACCCCAAGACCACGCTGAACGTCTATCCCGAGCAAGACCAGAGTGTGTACGCCCATTATGCGCGCGCTTACGCCTGGCATAAAGCGGGCTATCCCGAAAAGGCCGACGCGGAGGCAGCGGCATTGCTGAAGGCGGATCCGCACGACCCCTATTTCCTGGAAATTCAGGGGCAGATCCTGCTCGAAGCGGGCAAGCCCAGACAGGCGCTGGCCCCGTTGCGCGAGGCAACCGACCTATCGCGCAACGCCCCGCTGATCGCGACCACCTTCGGCCATGCGCTGATCGCGACCGAGGACAGGGCCAATTATCCCGAGGCGATCAAGGTGCTGCGCCAGGCGGTGGCGCGCGACGACGACAATCCCTTCGCCTGGTATCAATTGGGCACGGCGTATGAGGCCTCGGGCGATCAGCCGCGCGCGCTGCTCGCCACCGCCGAGCAAGCGAGCCTGACCGGCGATCACCGGACGGCCGCCTATAGCGCGCGCGGCGCGATGCAGGGGTTGCCGCCCAATAGCGTCGACTGGATCCGCGCGCAGGACATTGCCCTCTCGGCGCAGAACGAGATGGACGACAACCCCAAGAAATATAAGAAGCGACGCTGATGCGCCTGAGCTGGACTGTTTTTGCGACCGCGCTGATCGCGGCGCTCCTTGGCGCGGCGGCGTTTGCCGGAATCGAACGGGTGGTGCCCGCTGCCGACGGAGATCGCGCGCGCGTCGAGGGCGTGGTGCATGACTATGTCCTGGCGCATCCCGAAATCATTCCCGAAGCGCTCGACCGGCTGCGCGACCGCGCCCATGCCGACACCATCGCCAGCAACCGCGACGCGATCCTCAAACCGTTCGGCAGCGCCTGGGCGGGCAATCCGGCGGGCGATGTCACCCTGGTCGAATATTTCGATTATAATTGCGGCTATTGCCGGGCGAGCCTGCCCGCAATTGCGGCGTTGCTCAAGAGCGATCCCAAGATTCGCATCGTTTACCGCGAATTCCCGATCCTCGCGCAAAGCAGCGTCGATGCCGCGCGGATGAGCCTGGCGGCCGCCGACCAGGGCAAGTTCCAGCAATTCCACGATGCGCTCTATGCCGGTGGGCAAGTGTCGGCGCAGACGATCGCGGCGGCGGCGAAGGCCGCTGGCGTCGATCAGGCGCGCGCGGCGGCCTTTGCCCCCAAGGCGGACGCCGAAATCGCGCAAAATCAAACGATCGCGCGCGCGCTTGGGCTGACGGGCACGCCAAGCTGGGTGATCGGCAGCAAGGTCGTGTCCTCGGCCTTGCCGCTGGAGGAATTGCAGAAAGCGGTCGCCGAGGCGCGCGCGGGGAAATAACCGCCGACCGCTTGTTGCAGCGCAACCGGCCCCCTACCTAGCGCGCAGGAACGGGGGCTTCATGGACGTTGTTTTATCGGTTGCCGGGGTCTCGAAGGTCTATGCCTCGGGCCAGCGCGCGCTCGAGCCAGTCAATCTCGATATTCGGCGTGGCGAAATCTTCGCGCTGCTCGGGCCCAATGGTGCGGGCAAGACGACGCTGATCTCGATCATCTGCGGCATCGTCACGCCCTCCACCGGCACGGTTACCGTGCTGGGGCATGACGCGCAGAAGGATTTCCGCAGCGCGCGCCGCGCGATCGGGCTGGTGCCGCAGGAATTGTCGGTCGACATGTTCGAGACGGTGCTCGCCACCGTCAAGTTCAGCCGTCGCCTGTTCGGTCGCGCGCCCGACAATGCCTATATCGAGCAAGTGCTGCGCGACTTGTCGCTATGGGACAAGCGCGACGCCAAAATCCGCGAGCTGTCGGGCGGCATGAAGCGGCGCGTGCTGATCGCCAAGGCGCTGAGCCACGAACCCGACATCCTGTTCCTCGACGAACCTACCGCCGGGGTCGACGTCGCTTTGCGCCGTGACATGTGGAAGCTCGTCCACCGCCTGCGCGCCAAGGGCACCACGATCATCCTGACCACGCATTATATCGAAGAGGCCGAGGAAATGGCCGACCGGGTCGGCGTGATCGACAAGGGCCGTATCATCCTGGTCGAGGACAAGGCCGCGCTGATGAAGAAGCTCGGCAAGCGCCGTATGGCGATCACGCTGCAAACGCCGATGGTGTCGTTGCCGTCCGGGCTGGATGGCTGGTCGGTCGCGCTCGACGACGAGGGCAAGACGCTGGTCTACACTTTCGATTCCGAAAACGAGCATATTCCGATCCTGCTCGCCAGGCTGGGTGAGCTTGGCATCGGCTATAGCGATCTCGAAACGCATAAGAGCTCGCTCGAGGACATTTTCGTCGATCTCGTCGAGCGGAAGGACGCGGCATGAGCGACCAAACACACCTTCTTTCCGGTCTTGCTGAGCCTGTCGAAGCACCGCTCGCCACCAGCGCGACGGTCGTTGCGGGGAATGCTTCGACAAGCCCAGCACGAACGGTTGTGGGGAGGGTAGGCGCGTGAGCAATTTGAGCGCTGCCGCAAGCAAGGCTCCCG
Source organism: Sphingomonas sp. Ant H11 (assembly GCF_000797515.1). Taxonomy (GTDB): domain Bacteria; phylum Pseudomonadota; class Alphaproteobacteria; order Sphingomonadales; family Sphingomonadaceae; genus Sphingomonas. The sequence continues at coordinate 159,180 of NZ_JSBN01000002.1, read as the reverse complement.
CGATCAACCTCCACGGCATCTGGGCAATCTACCGCTTCGAGATGGCGCGCGCGCTGCGCACGTTGTGGCAGAGCCTGGTCACCCCGGTCATCACCACCTCGCTCTATTTCGTCGTGTTCGGCGGCGCGATCGGCTCCAAGATCAGCACCGTCGGCGGCGTCGGTTATGGCAGCTTCATCGTGCCCGGCCTCGTCATGCTGTCGCTGCTGACGCAGAGCATCTCCAATGCCTCGATCGGCATCTATTTTCCGAAATTCACTGGCACGGTGTTCGAATTGCTGTCCGCGCCCGTATCGGCGATGGAGATGGTGGTCGGCTATGTCGGCGCGGCGGCGACCAAGTCTATCGTGCTCGGGCTCATCATTCTGGCGACGGCGGCGTTGTTCGTGCCGCTGCAGATCGTCCACCCCTTTGCGATGCTCGCCTTTCTGGTGTTGACCAGCGTGGCGTTCAGCCTGTTCGGCTTCATCATCGGGGTGTGGGCCAAGGGATTCGAACAGCTATCGTTCGTACCCGCCTTGCTCATCACCCCGCTCACCTTCCTCGGCGGGGCGTTCTACTCGATCGACATGCTGCCGCAGCCGTGGCGCACGGTCAGCCTGTTCAACCCGGTCGTCTATCTGGTCAGCGGCTTTCGCTGGGCGTTCTTCGACAAGGGCGATGTGTCGGTCGGCGTAAGCTTGGCGTGACGGCGGTGTTCCTGGTCGCATGCCTCGGCGTGATCTCGTGGATCTTCAAGACCGGCTGGCGGATGAAGAACTGACCGCGCGGACGATTGCGGACGGAACAATGCGGCGCGCGCTGCGCTAACGCCGCATCGGGCGCGCTTGCCGTGCCTGTTTCCAAATCTTTCGGAGACAATGATGACCAAGACGGCATTGGTAGTGGGCGCGAGCGGGATTGTCGGCAGCGCGACGGCGACCTTGCTGGTCGATCATGGCTGGCGCGTACACGGCCTCGCGCGGCGTCCAACACAGCAGGACGGTGTGCTGCCCGTCGCCGCCGACCTGCAGGATGCCGCCGCGACGCAAGCGGCGCTGGCCGATTTGCGCCCCGATGCGGTGTTCATCACCACCTGGCTGCGGCAGGATAGCGAGGCCGAAAACATCCGCGTCAACGCCGCGATGGTGCGCCATCTGCTGGACGCGCTGCGCGGTGCCACCGGGTCGCGCCACGTCGCCTTGGTCACCGGGCTCAAACATTATCTCGGGCCGTTCGAGGCCTATGGCAAAGGCGCGCTGCCGCAAACGCCGTTCCGCGAGGAGCAAGGGCGGCTCGACGTCGACAATTTCTATTATGCGCAGGAAGACGAAGTGTTCGCCGCCGCCGCGCGCGACGGCTTCACCTGGAGCGTGCACCGCCCGCATACCGTGATCGGCAAGGCCGTCGGCAATGCCATGAACATGGGCACGACGCTGGCGGTCTATGCGACGCTGTGCCGCGAACTTGGGCGGCCGTTCCGCTTTCCGGGCTCCGCTGCGCAATGGAACTCGCTGACCGACATGACCGACGCGCGCCAGCTCGCGCGGCAATTGCTGTGGGCGGCGGAGACCCCGGCGGCGGCCGATCAGGACTTCAACATCGTCAATGGCGACGTCTTCCGCTGGAGCTGGATGTGGGGACGGATCGCCGAATGGTTCGGTCTCGAACCCGCACCGTTCGACGGCACCGTGCTGCCGCTGGAACAGCAAATGGCGGACGATGCGGCGGTGTGGCGCAGCATTGCGGAGCGCGATGGGCTGGCCGAACCCGATCTGGCGCGGCTGGCCTCGCCCTGGCATACCGATGCCGATCTCGGGCGGCCGATCGAAGTCGTCACCGACATGTCGAAGAGCCGACGGATGGGGTTTCTGGCCTATCAGCCGACCGACGATGCGTTTTTCGACTTGTTCCGGGAGTTGCGAGCCGCGCGGTTGATTCCCTGAGAGTTGTGTGGGCAGCGCGCAAGCGGCGCACGCTAATCGATATGTCCCGCCGCTTTCAGGATGCGATAGTGATCGTCGGATTTTGCCTGAACGGATAGAAATTCCCGAAATCCGAACTGCAAGCCCAGTTGGTGCATCAGCGCGCGATCGGTCTCCGAATAGAGAATTGCGATTCCTTTAGGGGCGAGCAGGTCACGGGCACCACCGTTTCGGCGGATCCGCTTCATAAAGTCATCTTGCTGGGAAACCGTATAAAAATTCGCAAGCGCACAATATTAAAACTAATGCTTATATATGTTGTCTCTATGCCATTTTAGAAAATTAACATGTGGTCTATGAGCTGCGACTCTTGGAGCGGTTGCACTCTGGCTTGACTGAAGGAAGATTCGAACGCCCTCAAGATCATTTACATGGCGAGAAATTTTTATAGTAAGGTCATCATTTAACGAGATCAAGCCGCGGTCGAACATCCAATGTGCAGTTCCCGATAAGGCCAAACCATTTGCTATGGCATCGGGTCCACCGTGTTCAACAGGTCTGATATGAGCGGCTTCTACTTCGGCTCGGCCCCCGCCGTTGATTAGTTTAAGGCCAGATAAAGCGCATCTCGAGTCATATGCGGCAAGAACGTTTCTACGAAAGGCGCGGTCACGTATAGCGCGCGAGGTGACTATATCAACTCTTGATCGTTCTACTTCATAGATGAACGGGGTTCTATTATCCAGAACTCGGTTTGATATTTCGTCGATTGAAACATCGCCAGTTCGCGGAAGGAAGCCAGTCCCGTCTGACAGCCCGCGTTCGATAATACGATTGAAATCTTGATCGGAAATTGGGCGTACCGATGACTGCTTACCGCCAGATTGGGTGCCGTCGGGTTTCAGCAACGCTCGTTCGAGTGGGCCTGTGCCGTCACTGAAGGGCACATGGTGGTCGAATTCAAGGAAACTTCCCGGCTCAATCAGGGCGACATGTCTGGCTGGATCGTCTGGGTCCGCGATCAAACCTTGTATTTTCGCGGTCGCAAAATAGCCTCTTTTGCCACCACGCCGTGATTCAAGAAAAATAACCCAATCACCTACCAGTTCTCTGGCTCGTGATAGGTATAGCTTCGATGGAAACTGATAGCGCGAGGTTGGATCGTCGGCATAGTCAGAGTCAGAACGATATATGAAAACTCCTTTCGTCATATAAATTTCACATTATAATTCACTATCTTATAATAATTATGCATCTTGCGGTAAAAGACGCATGAAAATTGACTGGACGTCAGTCATTGGTCCTTCTGTGTCGTCGAGGGTTTCTTCTTCGAACATTCCGGACGCATTGTTCAAAATTGTCTGATACCAACCTCCGATGATACTGACTCACGGGGGGGATTCCCAAAGCGGCGAAACTCTGACTCTATGGCTGTCGATTGGAGGGCATGGCCATGGGTGCAGCGATCGGAATGCGGAACGACTTTGACGCCGCGAGCTTGAGGCGACTGGCGCGCGTGACCAAGAGCGCGAACCAGGGCCGTCGGCTTCTGGCTTTGGCGGAAATTTATGATGGCGGGAGCCGCAGCGATGCGGCGCGTATCGGCGGAGTGACGTTGCAGATCGTGCGGGACTGGGTCGTGCGGTTCAATGATAGAGGTCCTGACGGGCTCCTTAATGGTAAGGCACCGGGCAAGCCCCCTTTGTTGAGCGATGCCCAGCGCCAGGCTCTTGCGGAGATCGTTGAAAGCGGTCCGATCCCGGCGATCCATGGAGTTGTGCGTTGGAGACTGATCGACCTGACGCGGTGGCTCCATGATGAGTTCGGGGTGTCCCTGACGGAAACGACCGTGGGACGGGAGTTGAAGAAGCTGGGCTATGTCAAACTGACGGCGCGCCCGCGTCACCATGCGCAGAATGAATATGCGATGGAGGACTTTAAAAGGGGGCTTTGCAGCCGAGCTGGCAAAGATCAAGGTCGCCCTTCCGCGCGGCACGGCGATAGAGGTCTGGTTTCAGGACGAAGCCCGGATCGGCCAGAAAAACAAGATCACCCGCCGCTGGGCCAGGCGCGGCACGCGGCCCTCGGCACCCAAGGACCAACGAACGAAATCGGCCTACATCTTCGGTGCCATCTGCCCCGAACTTGGCAAGGGCGCTGGCCTGGTTCTCCCATTCTGCAATACCCAGACCATGTCGCTGCATCTGGCGGAGATATCGCTTGCTATCGAGCCGGGCGCCATGGCGTGTTGCTGATGGATCAAGCCGGATGGCACATGACCGGGAAACTGGAAGTACCTGATAATATCAGCATCGTTCCGCTGCCGCCCAAATGCCCCGAACTCAACCCGGTAGAAAATATCTGGCAGTTCATGCGCGATAACTGGCTATCCAACCGCATCTTCACATCCCACGACAACATCATCGACCTTTGCTGCGAGGCTTGGAACAGGCTGGTTGATCAGCCATGGCGCATCATGACAATCGGACGCCGCAAATGGGCGCGTGGGTCGTGATCAATGCAGGTTGGTATAAGCACAGGTTCTGGCCGCTACAGGTCGCATAGACGGCTAGGCCAGCAGTGGCGGCGGGATGCCCCCCATCCCGCCGCCACTGACATGCCTGTCATATTGCGCGATGCCGGCCTGACCCTCCGATCAGGAGTTTTCCATGCGATTGTTTCTTTGCGCGCCGCTTCTTGCGGCGATCCCCGGCATTGCATTCGCCGGTCCGCTCACCTTCGAAGCTGCGCTCCAGCGCGCCCGACAGGAAGCCCCGTCGATCAAGGCCAAGGCGCTCGGCGCCGATGCCGCGCGTTACGCGCGCGGCGCGGCCGGAGCTCTGCCTGATCCGACGCTCGGCGTGAGCGTCGAAAGCTTCCCGATCTCGGGACCGCTCGCGTTCGAGCCCAATCGCGACGATTTCACCATGGCGCGGGTCGGCGTGTCCCAGGACATTCCCAACCTCGCCAAGCGCCATGCCCAGCAGGCGCGCGCCGATAGCGACATCAAGGTGGCCGAGGCCGATACCGCGGTCGAGGCGCGCACCGTCGAGGTGGGCACCGCGCTTGCCTGGATCAATCTCGCCTACGCCGAACGCCGGCTTGCCGCTCTCGACGATGTTCTCTCCCGGCTCGAGCGCGTGGTGGGAACGACGCCGGGGGGCTGTCGCCTCGGGCAACGCACGGCCGGCGCAGACGCTTGCCGGTCAGCAGGCGGTCGCGGCGATGCAGGATCGCCGCAGCGAACTGGTCTCCAACGTGGCGCGCGCCCGCGCGACGCTGACCCGCTGGACAGGCGATCCCGCGCCTGAGATCGCTGGACCAATCCCTGAATTCCCGGTCGATGCCGCCAAGCTGCGTGCCGGCCTTGATCACCATCCCACCATCGAGATGATCGATGCCCAGGCCGACCAGGCGGATGCCGATGTGCGTGTGGCCGACGCCGGTCGGCGCTCTGATTTCGGTGTCAACCTGGCCTATCAACGCCGCGACCCCCGTTTCGGCGACTTTATCTCGGCCGGCGTGACGGTCAGCCTGCCGTTCTTCACCCGCAATCGCCAGAATGCCGGGATCGCGGCGGCCCAGGCCAGTGCCGGGCGGGTCTTGGCCGAACGCGAGGCCGCGCGGCGCACGCTTGCCGCCGACCTTGACGCTGATATCGCCGACCATGTCATGCATCATGAGCAGTGGATGCGCGCGCAGGGCACGCTGCAACCGCTCGCCGAGCAGCGCGTGAAGTTGGAAACAGCGAGTTATGGTGCGGGCCGCGCCAGTCTGATTGACGTCGCGGACGCTTTTGCCGCGCTCGCCGATGCCACCCTGACGACCGTTGATCGCGAAGCCAAGGTCGCAGCGGACGGAGCCGGATTGAACTTTACTTACGGGAGCGCACCGCGATGAGCCAAGTTACAATTACCCGCAGCCGCCTTCTTGGTGCCGCTGCTCTTCTTGCGCTCGCTGCTGGCGGGATCGGTTTTACCGTGGCCCAACAATGGGAAGGTTCGCACGATCCGGAGAGCGCGAAGCCCGCCGCGCGCAAGATTCTCTATTGGTACGACCCGATGATCCCGGCCGAACATCATGACGGTCCCGGCCTTTCGTCGATGGGGATGCAGACGATCCCCCGCTATGCAGATGAGGCGGGGGCAGGCTCGGCAGCGCCGGGGATTTCAATAGATCCTTCCGCGTCTCAGGCGCTCGGGCTGCGCACCGTCCTGGTCCGACGTGGCGCTTTGGCGAGTAGCGTGACCGCGACGGGGACGATCGATTTCAATCAGCGTGATATCGCAGTCGTCCAGGCACGCACTGGAGGTTTCGTCCAGCGCGTCTATGCGCGCGCACCTGGCGACATCATCGGGGCAGGGGCACCTCTTGCCGACCTACTGGTGCCGGAATGGGGCGGCGCGCAGGCTGAATTCCTTGCGGTCCGCCGCACCGGCAACGCGGCGCTGACCCAGGCCGCGCGCCAGCGGCTCATGCTGCTCGGCATGTCGTCGGGCACGATCGCCTCGGTCGAGCGAGCGGGACGGCCGCACAATGTCATCACAATCTCTACGCCCACCCGCGGGGTCATCAAGACATTGAACGTGCGGGCGGGCATGACCATGATGGCAGGCCAGACGCTCGCGGAGGTCAATGGCCTCGGCACGGTCTGGCTCAATGCCGCTGTACCCGAGGCGATCGCCGGTCCGCTCAAACCCGGACAAACCGTGCAGGCCACGCTTGCCGCTTTTCCTGGCGAGACCTTGTCGGGCCGTGTCTCGGCGATCCTGCCCGAGACTCAGGCCGACAGCCGCACCCTTACTGTCCGGATCGAGCTGCCCAATCGCGGAGGACGTCTGCGTCCCGGCATGTTTGCTACCGTCTCGTTCGGTGGAGCCACGCAACCGGCGTTACTTGTGCCCTCCGAAGCGCTGATCCGCACCGGCAAGCGGACCTTGGTGATGCTGGCCCTCGACAAGGGCCGCTACCGACCCGCAGAGGTGCAAATCGGAAGGGAATCCGGCGATGACACCGAAATCCTCGCCGGGCTCTCCGAAGGTGAGAAGGTTGTCGCCTCGGGCCAGTTCCTGATTGATTCCGAGGCAAGTTTGTCCGGTGTCGAAGCGCGGCCAATCGGAGCTGCCACGCCAACCGCCGCCGCGAAGCCCGCGGCTACGGGAACGCTTTACGAGACCGTCGGCAAGATCGAACAGATCACCGCCAATTCGGTGACGCTGAGCCACGAGCCCGTGCCGGCGATTGGCTGGCCGGCGATGACGATGACGTTCCAGCTTCCCGATCCGAAGATTCCGCGTGGCCTGAAGACAGGGGACCGCGTTCGCTTCGGCTTCGACCGGCCTCCCGCGGGGCCAACGATACGACGTATGACCAAGGTGGCGGGCCAATGATCGCTCATCTCATCCGCTGGTCGGTCAGGAACCGCTTCTTCGTCTTGATCGGCGTACTGGCCCTCATCGGCGTGGGCGTCTGGGCCGTGCGATCGACCGCGATCGACGCGCTGCCCGATCTCTCCGACACGCAGGTCATCATCCGCACCAGCTACCCGGGCCAGGCACCGCAGATCGTCGAGAACCAGGTCACCTATCCGCTCACCACCACCATGTTGTCGGTGCCAGGGGCGAAGACGGTGCGCGGCTACTCCTTCTTCGGCGACAGCTTCGTCTATGTGATCTTCGAGGACGGCACCGACCTCTACTGGGCGCGCAGCCGTGTGCTCGAATATCTCAACCAGGTGCAGGGACGATTGCCGGCGAGCGCGCGTAGCGCGCTCGGTCCCGATGCGACCGGCGTCGGCTGGGTCTATGAATATGCGCTGGTCGACCGGAGCGGCCGGCATGACCTGTCGCAGCTCCGCGGGCTTCAGGACTGGTTCCTGCGCTACGAGCTGAAAACCGTGACCGGCGTCGCCGAGGTCGCCAGCATCGGCGGCATGGTGAAGCAATATCAGGTGCTGCTCGATCCAGTGAAGCTCGCTGCCTACGGCGTCACCCATCAACAAGCAGTCCAGGCGATCAGACAAGCCAACCAGGAGTCGGGCGGCTCGGTGCTGGAGATGGCCGAAGCCGAATATATGGTCCGCGCCTCGGGCTATCTGAAGACGCTCGACGATTTCCGGGCGATCCCGTTGAAGACAGCAAGCGGTGGCGTTCCGGTCCGGCTAGGCGACGTCGCCACGATCCAGATCGGTCCGGAGATGCGGCGCGGCAGCGCTGAGTTGAACGGCGAAGGCGACGTCGCCGGCGGCGTCGTGATCCTGCGCTCGGGCAAGAATGCCCGCGAAACGATCGCAGCGGTCAAAGACAAGCTCGCCGCCCTGAAGGCAAGCCTGCCGCCCGGCGTTGACGTCGTGACGGTCTATGACCGCTCGCAACTGATCGATCGCGCGGTCGATAACCTCACCCACAAGCTAATTGAGGAGTTCATCGTCGTCGCGATCGTCTGCGGCCTGTTCCTCTGGCACGTCCGCTCGGCGCTGGTGGCGATCCTGACCCTGCCCTTGGGCGTGCTCGCCGCGTTCGTCGTCATGCGGTTTCAGGGCGTGAACGCCAACATCATGTCGCTGGGCGGCATCGCCATCGCCATCGGCGCGATGGTCGATGCGGCCGTGGTGATGATCGAGAATGCCCACAAGAAGATCGAGCGCTGGGAGCAGGATCATCCGGACGAGCATCTCGAGGGCGAGATGCGCTGGATCGTCGTCACCGAAGCCGCGGCCGAAGTCGGCCCGGCCCTGTTCTTCAGCCTGCTGATCATCACGCTGTCGTTCATTCCGGTGTTCACGCTGGAGGCGCAGGAGGGCCGGCTGTTCGCGCCGCTCGCCTTCACCAAGACCTATGCGATGGCGTCCGCCGTGATCCTGTCGGTGACCCTCGTTCCGATCCTGATGGGGTGGTTGATCCGGGGCCGCATCCCAGCCGAGCAGGCCAATCCGGTCAACCGCTGGCTGACCAACCTCTACCGCCCCGCGATCGACTGGACGATGCGAAAGCCGAAGGCGGTGCTGGTGATCGCTGCGCTGGTCTTCGCGACAACGGCCTGGCCACTCACCCGGCTCGGCGGTGAGTTTATGCCCAATCTCGACGAGGGCGACCTGCTCTACATGCCCTCGGCCTTGCCCGGCCTCTCTGCGGCCAAGGCCTCGCAACTGCTCCAGCAGACCGACCGGCTGATCAAGACGGTGCCCGAGGTCGAGAGCGTGTTCGGCAAGGCCGGCCGCGCCGAGACCGCGACTGATCCGGCGCCGCTGGAGATGTTCGAGACGACGATCCAGTTCAAGCCCCGCGACCAATGGCGTCCCGGAATGACGCCGGACAAACTGGTCGACGAACTCGACCGCACGGTGAAGCTGCCCGGCCTCGCCAATGTCTGGGTGCCGCCGATCAGGAACCGCATCGACATGCTGGCGACCGGCATCAAGAGCCCGATCGGGGTCAAGGTGTCGGGCGCCGATCTCGCCCAGCTCGATCGCATCGCGCATGATGTCGAGACGGTCGCCAAGACCGTGCCGGGCGTTTCCTCTGCCCTCGCCGAACGGCTGACCGGCGGGCGCTATGTCGATGTCGATATCGACCGCGCTGCCGCCGCGCGGTTCGGGCTCAACATCACCGATGTGCAGGCGATCGTCTCGGGCGCGATCGGCGGCGAGACGATCGGCGAGACTGTCGAGGGGCTGGCCCGCTATCCGATCACCGTGCGCTATCCGCGCGAACTGCGCGACAGCCTGGAGGGTCTGCGGACACTGCCGGTCCTGACCCCTTCGGGGCAGCAGATCACGCTCGGTACAGTTGCGAACATATCGATCGCCGAAGGGCCGCCGATGCTCAAGACCGAGAATGCCCGGCCATCGACCTGGGTCTATGTCGATGTGCGCGGGCGCGACCTCGCCTCGGTGGTCGGCGATCTGCAAAGGGCGGTGGCGAAGCAGGTCAGACTCTCGCCGGGCGTCAGCATCGCTTACTCAGGCCAGTTCGAATATCTCCAGCGGGCGATCGACAAGCTCAAGCTGGTGGTGCCAGCGACGCTGCTGATCATCTTCGTGCTGCTCTACATGATCTTCGGGCGCTTCGACGAAGCTGCCCTGATCATGGGCACGCTGCCGTTCGCGCTCACCGGCGGTATCTGGACGCTGTACCTCCTTGGCTTCAACCAGTCGGTTGCGACCGGGGTCGGGTTCATTGCCCTCGCCGGTGTCTCCGCCGAGTTCGGCGTGGTGATGCTGATCTACCTCAAGAACGCGCTCGAAGAGCGCGGCCACGATCCCGATGCGAGCCAGGTCGAGACGGCGGTTCGAGAGGGGGCTCTTCTCCGCGTCCGCCCCAAGGCAATGACGGTCGCGGTGATCCTTGCCGGCCTGCTGCCGATCCTCCTCGGCTCGGGCGCGGGCTCGGAGGTCATGAGCCGGATCGCAGCGCCGATGATCGGTGGCATGCTGACCGCGCCGCTGCTCTCCATGTTCGTTCTGCCCGCCGCCTATCTGCTGCTGCGCAAGCCCAAGACCAAGACCAAGCCCACCCATCAACCCGCCTAACATGCAAGGAGAAGACCATGAACTATGCACGACTGACTATCGCCCTCGGCCTCGCCGCCCTGACCGCCGCGTGCGGCAAAAAAGCGGAAGCACCTATCGCGACCGAGACCAATCAGGCATCGCCCGATGCGGCGATGAGCGGCGATATGGCGAATATGGCAATGGCGCCCTCCGCGACATCCGCGATCAAGGCCAAGGGACAGGGGACGGTGAAGGAGATCGATAAGGCGGCAGGCACGATCACGCTCGACCATGGCCCGATCCCGGAAGCCAAATGGCCGGCGATGACGATGGCGTTCAAGGCAGCGCCTGGGATCACCGATGCCGCCAAGGTCGGCGACAAGGTCGATTTTGATGTCACGCTTGTTGGCAGTGCGGGTGAGGTGACAGCAATCCAAAAGAAGCCTTGAATGGTCGATTTCATGAGGGCCATTAAAGCGTAATTAACCTCGTTCCTTCACGCTTCAGCTATGGGAAAAGACAGAGCTGAGCGCGGCACGCAGATCAACACAGGAACAACCGCGCGGGGGCCGTCGTGATTGCCACCGCGTTCGGTTGCATGGCTCTTTTGTGCGTCATCAGCTGGCCGTTTTTCAGCGACTATAAAAAGGTCGTCCAAATTCAGAGTGCAGGCGCTGCCGCCTTCGCGATGTATTTTCTGATGTTGGGATCTCCTACGGCGGCGATCGCGTGCCTCATTTCCTGCGCGCAGCTCGTCGTTTCGGCATCGGTGCGTGATCGCTATGTCGTCGTGCGACTCTACGGAGCCAGCCTCATTATATTGTCTTTCCTTTCGGTAGTGACATGGCACGGCATACCGTCTGCGCTGGCATTGACGGGGAGCTCGCTGGGTAGTCTGGCGCGCTTGCAGACATCGACTACGCGTATGAAGGGGCTCTTCCTCCTGGGGGCTCCATTTTGGCTTGCCCATAATTTGATCGTCGGAGCTCTGTTCGCGTTGGGGACAGACGCGGTATCGTTGGCGTCAAACCTGGCGAACCTGATGAGGTTTGTGGTGCGTCGCCGGAGGACTGTATCTTTCAGCCAAAGGTCAAGCGCTTCCGCCAATGCGCCCGGAATATTTGCTCAGGCTGGACCGGTTTCGACACTGGGCATTTAGTGGCATGCCACGCACCTCGATCCGTCCTGCCGCGAACAGGACTACGGCGCCGGTGATGAAGCCGAGCGGAGCGTCGCCATCGACGGTGGAGAGCCCGAGAAAGGCGATGCTCGTCATCGTCGCCTGCTCAAGCGTGTTTTGAAGAAATGCGAGCGGCACCCTCAGCCGCTCGCTTGGAGGAGCGAAGGCGGAGCCGGGATTGTCATGTGCCGAGTAGCGCCGGATGGTCGACACCATCCCGACACCGATGGCGACCCACAGCATTACGAGGAGGCTTTCGCGGGCGGCAAACGCGAGCCGCGGGGCAGTTTCCCGTGGCAGCTCAATCTGTTCGGGAAGCCACAAAGTGGCGACACCCAGGACCGTTGCGCACATCAGGAAGACCCACCCGGCCCTCCCTTCGTATTCCCGACCGTTCTGCGGCCATGGTCAAAGGCTTCGGATGCTCAGCCATTGTCGTTCGCTCCAGCTTGCCTGCCGATGGATCGTCGCCGCCCCTCCGCGCCCTGGATGGGGGCCGCCCCGCAACGGCGCCTCCGTCGCACCCACGTCGGGCTGCCTCTTCGCCGTGCTCGGGACGACGATGTCGCCGGGCGCCCCGAGGTGCGGACGGCCGGTGCGCAGCCACCGGGCCGTATGGTATCGGATTTCATCGGACAATGGGTCTGCCCTCCGCGGCTACCGCAGGTGGTTCCTGCGTCAGAGGAGACACGTCCGCCGCGTTGAGGTCCTCGGGCACGTTGTTGCAAAGCTCATCGATCCAGAGCTGGCCGTTGGCGTCCGAGGGCGCGCGCCAATCGCCGCGCGGCGACAGCGAGCCGCCAGTCGTGACCTTCGGCCCATTCGGCTGGGCGGATCGCTTGAACTGGTTGGCGAAGAAGCGGCGCAGGAAAACGTCGAGCCAGTGGCGGATGGCAGGTATATCATAGGAGCGCTTCTGGTCCTCCGGAAAGCCCGGCGGCCAGTTGCCCGCGGAGGCGTCCTGCCAAGCGTGCATTGCTAGGAAGGCGATCTTGGAGGGGCGCAGCCCAAATCGGGTCAGATAGTAGATCCAGAAGTCGTGGAGTTCGTAGGGGCCGATCTTTTCCTCTGTACTCTGCGACTGGCCTTCGGATGCCTGCGGGATGAGCTCCGGCGATATAGTCGTCCCGAGCACGTCGAGCAGGATGTCGGTCACTTGGGCGTCGAACAGCCGGTTCGACGCCGTCCACCGGATGAGGTGCTGAATGAGGGTCTTCGGAAGCGAGCCGTTGACGTTGTAGTGGCTCATCTGGTCGCCGACGCCGTAGGTGCACCAGCCGAGTGCGAGCTCCGACATGTTGCCGGTGCCGAGCACCAGGCCCTGGCGCTGGTTGGCGGCCCTGAACAGGAGATCGGTCCGGATCCCCGCCTGCACGTTCTCGAAGGTCGTGTCGTAGACCGGCTCCCCGCTCGCGAACGGGTGCCGCAGATCGCGAAGCATCTGGTTGGCCAGCGGCGTGATATCGATTTCCTCGGCCGTCACCCCGAGCCCGCTCATCAGCGAATGCGCGTTGGACCTGGTCCTGCTGCTGGTGGCGAAGCCGGGCATCGTGAAGCCGAGGATGTCGGTACGCGCACGCCCGAGCAGATCAAATGCCTTCGCCGCGACAATCAGGGCGTGGGTCGAATCCAACCCTCCGGACACGCCGATGCAGATCTTGCTTATTCCGGTCGTCTCAAGGCGCTTCGCGAGCCCGGTCACCTGGATGTTGAACGCCTCGTAGCAGTCCTGATCGAGCCGGGCTGGATCGTTAGGTACGAAGGGGAAGCGATCGATGCGTCGCCGCAGGCCCAAGTCGCCAGCGGGCGGCTGGAGAACGAAGGACACGCGACGGAAGCGCCGGTCCGGCATGCCGTTGGCGATTGCCGCCTCGTTGAACGTACCGGTCCGCATGCGCTCCAATTGCAGCCGCTCGATGTCAATGTCCGCGACGGCCATCTGGGACTCTGCGCTGAAGCGCTCCGTCTCCGCGAGTTGGGCCCCGAGTTCGTAAATGCAGGCCTGGCCATCCCAGGCTAGATCGGTTGTCGACTCCCCGTGTCCAGCCGCCGAGTAGACGTAGGCGGCCCAGCAGCGGCCGGACTGGACCTCGCAGAGGCGTCGCCGTGTGTCTGCCTTGCCCACCACGATGTTGCTGGCAGAGAGGTTCGTCAGGATCAGCGCGCCGGCGAGCGCGCCGAAGTCGCTGGGCGGGGCGGGCGCCCAGGCATCCTCGCATATCTCGGTGTGGAAGATCAGGCCGTCGACATCCTCCGCCTGGAACAGGAGGTCCATCCCGAACGGAACGGGCTCGCCTCCGAGGCAGATCTCGCCGCGCACGTCCCGCCCGGAGGCGAACCAACGCTTCTCGTAGAACTCCCGATAGTTGGGCAGGTGCCCCTTCGGCACGACGCCGAGAATTCGACCCCGATGAATGGCGATGGCGCAGTTGTAGAGCCGCCCCTCACGGCGCAGCGGTGCCCCGACGAGGAGGACCGGGTGGAGATCGCTACTTTCGGCGACCAGCTCCAGAAGTCGTCGTTCGACCTCGTCGAGCAGGGCCCGCTGATGGAGGAGGTCGTCGATCGAATAGCCCGACAGCCCGAGCTCCGGGAAGACCATCAGCGCGACCCCTTCATCACTCCCTCTGCGGGCGAGCCTCAGTGTTTCCTCGAGGTTGAACGCCGGTTCCGCGATCCTGCAGAGGGGGCAGCAAGCGGCGACCCTCACAAAGCCTTGTCGGTAGATCGACAGGAAGTGGCCTGTCATGGGTGGCGCTCCCTCATTCATCCCCGCTTCTGACATCAGTTCTTCCCGCAACGGGTGGATCGCGGCTTCAAATGCCCGTTGGACTCGTCGCAGGCGATGAGCATGATGACGAAGCCAACGGTGATGAAAGCATCTGCCATATTGAACGTCGGCCAGTGAGATCCGCCCCAGTGGAGGTCGATAAAGTCGCGTACGGCGCCGAATCGCAGCCTGTCGGCGATATTCCCAATGCCGCCGCCGAGGATCATGCCCAGCACGGCGCGGTAGAGAGGACTCGCCGACCGCAGGATCATCGCGAGGAGAAGAGCCGTGACGGTCGCCGCGACCCCGATCAGCAGGATCGGATGCACCCTTGTGCCGATCCCGAAGGCAACGCCGGCGTTCATGCTGGACGTGATGGTAAGGAAGGGGAGGACGGGTATCGCGCCGTGGCTTGCAACGAGCTCGAAGGCCGCCGGCTTGGTCACCTGGTCCACGGTCAGGGCGAGCCCTGCGCCCAGCCAGGTGGCAGCCCTCGTCATGGCTTCACCCTCGCGCTGCGGCGTATTCCCCGGCCTAGAGGCTGGGCTGTCGAGGACCGGAGCGGCGAGTTGGTCAAACAACGACTCCACCTCCTACGTTTGCCGGCGGGCCGGCCGTGTCGGTTCAACGACGCTGGCCGTCTCACTAGCCTGTTTTCCTGAAAAGCGCGCCAAGCGCTTTGCGGTTCGTCAAGAACAGGCCAGCCGCGAGCGCCAGATAGCCCCAAGCCAGCCACGTCAGACTGTTGACGATACGCAGTTCGTCACCCTGCCAGATTACCGCCAAAGCCACCTGGGCGACGAAAAGGGTAGCGAGCGCCGCCGCACCCACCAGACTGAGGCGAAGACGCAGCAGCAAGCCGATACCGAATAACGACTGTGCGGCAGTGAGGAAGAATTCCTCGTGTTGGCGTGTGTCGAGCGGGAGGCTGGTCAGATGCCCCGCGCCCAAGCTGACCGCCAGCGGCAACATGCCGACTAGCAGAGTCCATTGATTGATCTTGTCGGACATCATCGTCGCGAGGCCGGACGCGGCGCGGCCCGACAGCACGAACAGCGCCGCCACGACGACGGCAGGCGCTTCGCTGGCCAGCGGCGCGAGCCACTGGATCAGCAAGAACTCGTCGAACCCCAAAAGGCGGCCCGAGTCGATCATCGACTCTGCAAAAGGTTCGGCGGATACAAGAATAATCGCGGCTGCGACGATCGTCAGCGCTCCCATGGCTAACCATTGGCGAAGGGGTGAAAGCAGCATGAGCGCCGCGGCCGGGCCAGGCTCGTCGTCATCGTCGTCATCGTCGTCATCAGCGTCTGCGCCAGTTTCCTTCCGACTGGCGCGCCACATATACACCCCGAACAGCGCGATAAGGACGATGGTGTCGATGGGTGAAATTCGGCCCTTCGCCACGATCGCGAAGGCATAGATGCTTGGCAGAAGCAGAAAGAGGATTTCGGTTCGGTTCGCGGGCCGTAACTCAATGGCGCGATCCCGCGTTCGCCGCCAGTGAAGCAATACCAGAAGCGGCCAGGCAAGGCCGACGAGCAGCCGATTTGCGCCGGTCATGTTCGCCGCGGCATAATGGACGTAATTCGATCCGGGGTTCGCGCCCGCCGAATAGGCGTAGTAAAAATCCACGGCATATTCAGGGAGCACGGTGATCAGCGCGACGATCGCCACGATCAACCCTGCCGAAATGCGCTTCTCGGCCGCCTCGGCGCCCCATGACAAAAGGAACCCCGCAGCGAGGATAGCCGCTCCGAAAACGAACGTGTCGAGCAGCGGGTTGGGACGCCAGCCTTCGATCCGCAGGATCACGGCGGGAATCATTGCCGCCCCGACCAGCACGAGCAACAGGGCAAAGCGGCGCAATGATGGCCGTGGAGACGAAGCGGAAGGAATATCAGTCGCCAAGAACGATCCTCACCCTGATCCCAAACCTCACTCTGGTTGTATACTGCTGACCGAAAGCTCTGACCCGAGAACCTCCACTGCTTCGAGCGTCATCAATCCTATCCCTGGCACGTCGGACAGGTCCGACACGAACGCCCGCAAACGAGCGTCGAAATCGACGATCTCGATCACCACGGCTCGATCGCTTTCGAGTACATGCCTGCGATGAAGATGCGCCGATCGCCCGAACCCAATAAGCGCCTCAAGCACGGTCACGCCGGCGAGTCTGGCGTCACGCGCCTTGGATGCGACCACCTCGAGCACCTTGCGGTCGCCGTAATAGGCGGCCTCGTCGGTGTAGATGCGGAGCAATTTGGTATGTTCGCTCATGCTCGCCTCCTGTGTCATGTCGAGATCGGCTCGGGGGTCGGATGCGCCGCCACGCCGCCATCCGGCTCGGGATCGCGGTGCTTGCCCACGCGTTCGCCCCAGCCAAGCACCACGCGGGCGATGGCGGGGAGAACGAGCAAAGTGAGAATGGTAGCCGCAACCAAGCCCCCGATAACAGTGGTCGCCAGGGGCTTCTGGACCTCGGCGCCGGTGCCGTGCGCGAGCGCCATCGGCACGAAACCGATCGCCGGCACAAATCCGGTCATGACGACGGCGCGCATCTTTTCGGCCATCCCGTCGCGGATCGCCTGAGCGAGCGGAAACCCTGCCTCGATCCGTTCGCGTATCGCTGTCATCACCACGAGGCCATTGAGTACGGCGACGCCCGCAAGACAGATGAAGCCGACAGCGGCTGATACCGAGAATGCAATGCCGGTGAGCGCCAAGGTGAACACGCCGCCCGCCAATCCTAAGGGCACCGCCAGGAACACCGCAGTAGCGCGTCCAAAGCTGCCGAGAGCCATGTAGAGCAGGCCAAAGATCAACGCGAAACAGAGCGGCACAACGATCGAAAGCCGCTTAGATGCATCCTGCAGACTCTGGAACTGCCCGCCCCATTCGAGATAATAGCCGGCCGGAAGTTTGACCTGTGCAATCTTGGCCTGCGCTTCGGCGACGAACGACCCGGCATCACGTCCCAACAAGTTCACCTGAATGGCGAGACGGCGCTTGCCGTTCTCGCGCCTGATCTCATTGAGGCCTTCGGTGACGCGAATCTGCGCGACTTGCGAGAGCGGCACTTGCTGGCGAGCTTGCCCGGCCTTCTCGGGAAGCAACACCGGCAGCGCCTGGATGTCATCCAGGCTGGTGCGCGTGGTTTCGGGCACGCGCACCGTGATGTCGAACCGCCGGTCGCCCTCATAGAGCAAACCGGACTCGCGGCCCCCGAGCGCCGCGGAAACCGTGTCGGCCACTTCGCGCATCGTGAGACCATAGCGTGCAATGGCGGCGCGATCGAGCTTCACGTCGAGCGTCGGCGCACCACCAACCTGGTCAGCCTTTACGCTGCCCGCGCCCGGAATGGATTGCAGGACGCGAACCATCTCGCTGGCCGTCTGCGCCATCTTGTCGAGGTCGTCGCCGTAGAGCTTGATGGCGACGTCACCGCGAACACCCGCGATCAGTTCGTTGAAGCGAAGTTGGATCGGTTGGCTCATTTCATAGATTTGACCGAGCTGACCACGTGACACCTTCTCAATGCGCTCGATCACCTCGGCTTTTGTATGGACGCTGGCGGGCCACTGATCCTGGGGCTTGAGAATGATATAGCCGTCCGACATATTCTGCGGCATCGGATCGGTCGCAACCTCAGCGGTGCCGGTCTTGGAAAACATCAGCTCGACTTCGGGCAGTTTTTTCACGGCGGCCTCGACCTGTCGCTGCATAGCGAGCGACTGTTCGAGGTTGACCGAGGGAACGCGGGTCGAGGCGAGGGCAATATTCTTCTCGTCGAGCTGCGGGATGAACTCGCTGCCCAACAATCCGAACGCCGGCACCGCGGCGAGAAAGAAGGCCAGTCCGCCGAGGATGAACGGCCACGGCCGTGCGATCGCCTTGTCGAGCAGCGGCAGATAGCGCTCCTTGCTCTTGCGGATCAGCCACACTTCCTTCTCGGCGACCCGGCCGCGAATGAGCAGCGCCACCATGGCCGGCACGAAGGTCAGCGCCAGGATGAAGGCCGCGACCAGCGCGAGCATGATCGTGATTGCCATCGGCGAGAACGTCTTGCCCTCGACGCCGGTGAACATGAGCAGCGGCGCAAAGGCAAGCAGGATGATTGCTTGCCCGAAAACGGTCGGCTTTATCATTTCCTGAGCGGCGCGCATGGTCTCCTCAAGCCGCTCGCGAAGGGCGAGCAGCCGGCCCTCATGTTCCTGCCGGTGCGCTAGCCGCGCCAGACAGTTCTCGATGATGATCACCGCGCCGTCGACGATAAGACCGAAGTCGAGAGCCCCCAGGCTCATCAGGTTGCCGGGCACGCGAAAGGCGTTCATCCCCATTGCCATCATGAGGAACGAGAAGGGAATAACGAGCACCGCGATCAGCGCCGCGCGCAGTTGCCGAGCAACAGGAATAGCGCGACCGCCACCAGGATCGCGCCCTCGGTCAGATTGCGCTGCACGGTCGCGACCGTCGCGTTGACCAGCTTCGAGCGGTCGAGCACCACCTTGACGGTAACGCCGGGCGGCAAGGTCTTCGATACCTGCTCGAGCTTTGCAGAGACATCCTGCGCAACGATGCGGCTGTTCTGACCGATAAGCATCAACGCGGTGCCGATGACGGCTTCTTTGCCGTTCACGCTGCCCGCACCGGTGCGAAGGTCGCCCCCGCTCTCGACATTGGCGATCTGGCCAACGGTGATGGGAACACCGCCGCGTGTGGCGGCGACGGCGTTCTTGATTTCATCCACCGAGCGAACCCGCGCATCGAGCCGAACCAAATAGCCTTCGCCGCCGCGGTTATAGTAGTTCGCGCCCACCGCGAGGTTGGCGTTCTCCAGCGCCTCGCCAAGCTCGCTATACGAGATACCGTAGGTCGAGAGTTTCACCGGATCTGGTTCAACCACGAATGTCTTGGCGTAGCCGCCGATCGAGTCGACGCCGGCCACGCCCGGAACGGCGCGGAGCTGTGGGCGGACGATCCAGTCCTGAACGGTGCGAAGGAACCCGGCCTGTTCGACCGCATTCGTCAGCCGATCGCCTTCGGGCGTCAGGTAACTCCGATCCGATTGCCAGCCGGGCTGGCCGTTCACAATTTTCGCGCCTTTGCCGTCAGGATTGGCATATTCGACCGTGTACATCACGACTTCGCCAAGACCGGTCGTAACCGGGCCGATCTGCGGCTGTACGCCGTCGGGCAACGTATCGCGCGCCTGGGTCAGGCGTTCGCCTACCTGCTGGCGCGCGAAATAGAGATCGGTGCCTTCCGAGAATATTGCGGATACCTGGCTAAAGCCATTGCGGGAAATCGAACGGGTCGTCTCCAGTCCAGGGATGCCAGCCAGCGCGGTTTCGATCGGATAAGTGACAAGCTTTTCCATCTCGACCGGCGAGAGGCGCCGATCGACGGTGTTGATCTGTACCTGTTTGTTGGTGATGTCGGGCACGGCGTCGATCGGCAGCTTGGTGAGCTGCCACAGGCCAAGACCGGCAATCGCCAGGAAGATGAACAGGACCGCCCAGCGCGCACGGACGGCCAGCGCGATAAGGTTGGCGATCATCTGTTATTCTTCCTCGCCCGCGCCCTTGCCGAGTTCGGCTTTGAGCAGGAAGGCGTTCTTGGTGGCGATGGTCTGCCCGGCTGAGAGGCCCGACACGATCTCGATGCGGCCGGCGCTGCGCTGGCCGGTAGTGACATTCTGGGCGCGGAAACCCTTAGCAGTGCGTGTGAACACGACGTCGCGACCTTCAAGGCTCTGAACGGCGTCTTCTGGCACGACAATCGCGTTCGAAACCTCGCCGCGGCTTGGCAGGAGCCGCACCCGGACTGCGAGACCCGGCTGCAGAGAACCGGGAACATCTAACACCGCAGTCGCGGAACGAGTCTCCCCGCTAAGGCCAGGGGTCACGGCGCGCACGCGCGCCTCGATCGTCCGCCCGCCGGGCAATTCGACGATTGCGCGGTCACCGGGGGATAAGCGCTGAGCATCAGCCGGACCGACCGCGGCTTCGATCTGAATCTTCGCAGGATCGGCAACCCGGAACAGTTCGGTCTCGGGTTGAACGAACGCCCCGAGACTTACGTTTTCGGCGGTCACGCGCCCTGTGATCGGACTTGCGACGACGACACCGCGACCATCGCTTGTGACGTTTGCCGCTCCCGCGGCGACCTGCGCGCGTCGCGCCTCGGCCGCCGCGGACGTCGCCCCGGCCTGAGCCTGCTCGAGATCGACCCGCGCGGATACTTTCTGCCGGTACAAATATTGCTCTCGCGCCAATGCCTTTTGCGCCAGCGCTGATTTGGCAGCTGCGACCGTGCGATCCGCCGCGAATTGAGCCGCCTCACGGCTCTCGACGATCGCGAGCGCTTCGCCTGCTCGTACGGGATCGCCCAGGCGCTTGAGCAAGCGCGTCACCGCACCTCCGGCTCTCGCTGTGACGATCGCCTCGCCAGTAGGGGAGGCTGCCACTGTCGCTTGGCTAACGATTTCGGCACCCAGACCGCCTGCCTTGACCGTTTCAGTCGCAATGCTAGCTTGCTGCATTGCTTGTGCGGTCATTGCCAAGGTATCCGGCTTCTTCTCCTTGCCCGATGCAGCCGCAGGAACGCTGGCCGGGGCCTCGACGGGCTTCGAGCCGCCCGTGGTATAGCGGGCAACCGCGAAACCACCGAGCGCGGCGATCAACGCGACACCGGCCGCACTGCCAAGCAGGCGCTTATCCTGAAGGATCATAGGTGTTCTCCGAGATAAAACGAGGCGCGAGCATACGACTTATGCCCAAGGCACGTGCGGCCGGAACCCGGCTTATGTTCCAAGTTCATCACTGCCGCGCCTCACCGTTGGCGAGGGTGGCTGGCGTCGTCAGACGCTGCAATCTCGCCACTGCATCGTGGTAGGCGGCAAGCGCATCGACATAGGCTTGCCGGGTTTGAGACAGCGTTCGCTCGGCGTCTAGCAGCGCGATCTGGTCAAACTTGCCTTGAGAGTAACCGATACGCGCGATCCTGGCCGCCTCCGCTGCGGCAGCGAGACCTGGGCCTCCCGTAGCGCGTGCAGTCGCGGCAGCATTGGCGACTTCGGTTTGCGCGCGGGCGATATCCTGGCGGGTATCGAGTGCCACGAGGGAGCGCAGCGCCTGAGCCTGCGTCTGCTCGGCTTGCGACTGACTGACGAAGGCCCGACCATTGTTAAAGATCGGGATGGGGACACTCACGCCGACCACGGCGGCTGTGTCATTGGTCTCCGCCAAACGACGGGCTCCTGCGCTGATCGTGATGTTAGGAATGCGTGACGCGCGAGCTAGTCGGACCTGAGCATCCGCCGCGCGAACGTCGGCGGTGGCAGCGGCAAAAGCGAGAGTCTCTTCGACATCGACGGGCTGAGCGGGCCCATAGAAACTTGCGACCTGATCGAACCAGGCGCGGTCAAGCAGCCCCGTGATCGGGCGACCGATGAGCGCGGCGAGATTTAGTCTTGCAGCCTGTGCCTGCCGCCCCGCACTGTCGGCAGCGACCTGTGCGTTGATCCGGAGGACATCAGCGCGTTGCTGCTCGATTGGCGATGCCGCGCCGGCACGAACGCGTTCGCTTGCGATCCGCAAGGCATTTGCTGCAATAGCAGACTGCTCCGACAGCACTTCTGTACGACGCTCGGCTGCGGCCGCCTCGACATAGAGCTGCGTGATCCTGAGCCGAAGGTCGGCAACGGCGATTGCGGTCTGGATCTCAGCCCGGGTCAGTCGTGCGTTCGCCAGCGCAAGCCGCGCGCTGCGCTTGCCTCCTAGTTCCAGAGGCAGCGCAATTCCGACGCTTGATTCAGCGCTGCGGAAGCCTCGATATTGCCCCGAACCCGCTAAATTTTCGACTTGCAGCTGAACCTCGGGGTTTGGGCGCAATCCCGCTATCGTACGGGCGGCCGTGACCGCCTGCACACCGGCAGTCGATGCTGCGATCGAGGGCGAAGCGGCGCCGCCCTGAGACAAGGCCGCTTCAAGGCTAAGCACCTCTCCCTCGGTCGAAGTCGTCGGCACCCCCGGTTGAGACCCCGTTTGCGCCTGCGCGACCGACGCGCCAGCGAGGCACGCGACCAGCGTTGCATTCAGCACGCACAAAACCGCGCGCGGCGGAACGATCATCCTGCGCACCTCTAGGTTGCCGGCCGGAGTTCAGTCCGCGCATTGCGGACGATCTCATACGCGGAAGGAAGGAACAGAAGCGCGATCACGCCGTCAACCGTGAGGTCGGGCAACGCTCGCCCCGTCCATGGCGGGCGGGCGCGTTAACGATTCGGGTGTCAATCATCTGGCTTCTTTACAATCTCTAGCTGCTGTAGGAGCAAGCGCAAAGTTCGATGGCAGCAAATGATTTGGAGCAAATGCGAGATGAAGATTGGTGAGTTGGCGCGCGCGACTGCGACCAAGGTGACGACGATCCGCTTTTACGAGCAAATTGGTGTGCTCGAAACACCTGAGCGCACATCCTCGGGCAGACGCACCTATGGTGACGGCGACGTGGATCGCCTGAACTTCGTGCGGAACGGGCGAAGGCTCGGTTTCTCGATCGAGGAAATTCGTTCGCTCCTCGCGCTTGCCGATCAACCGGAGCGCGACTGTGCGGAAGCAGCGGAAATCGCAGCGCGGCACCTGGTCGGTGTGGAGGATCGGCTTCGCCAGCTTTCTGCCTTGCGCGACGAGCTGAGCGCCATGAGCGCGAGCGGGTGCTGCGCCCGAACGATGGCCGAGTGCCGGGTCATTCAAGCGATAGCGCGGCCAGCCGCTTAGGTGCCGACTGATTGCGTCCAGGAGCGGAGTAAGTTTTCGATGCCCCATTGCCATCTTCGCACATCAACAACGCTCATTATCGTTGCGGCGTTCGCAGTGGCAGCTCCAGCTCATGCGGACCCTTCCGACGACTTCATCAATCCCGATCGGCCCGGGATCGCGGATGGAAGCACGACGGTTGGCCAGGGGTCATTTTCAGTTCGAGACGGCTATCCAGCGCGAGTATCGCAGCAACGGCGATGAACGAGAGCATACGACCTTTATTCCGAGGCTGCTGCGATATGGGTTCAGCAAGAACTGGGAGTTCCGTGTCGAAGGCAACACGTTCACTCGGCAGCGCCAGCACGACCCGGCCCTAGTCGATACGGACAGCAGCGGGTTTGCGCCGTCCTCGATTGGTCTGAAGTACAATATCGTCAAGGCAGTGGGATCGACCCAGCCATCAATCGGCGCAATCGTTCGGGTCTTTCCACCTTCTGGTTCCAGTGCTTTTCGTAACTCGCGCGCAACCGGGGATTTCCGCTTGGCGGCCGACTGGAATTTTGTCGACAAATGGTCATTGAACCCCAACGTCGGCGTGGCGGTGTACGAGGACGACACGAAGCGCTCCTATGCCGCCGGACTGTTCGCAGCTACGTTGAACTACAATCCGAGCAAGATCCTGAATTTTTTCGTCGACACCGGGCTTCAATATGCCGAGGAGAAGAATGGACGTGCTTCGTTGATCTTCGACGTTGGGGCCGCGTACATCATCGGGCACGATATACAGATTGACCTTAGCGTCGGGACGGGTGCCGCCGGCACAAAACCACCTCATCCTTTTCTCGCGGCGGGCTTCTCGAAACGCTTCTGATCGCTAAACCCGCAGCATGGCCGTATCATTTTCGGTCGGGGGGCTTGATCCTTGAGGGGCTGGAGCATGTAGCAACGCTCGAACCTCTCCGCGACTCGTGAGAAGCGAATGGAAATTCGGTGGAACCCAGGGAAGAAATCAAGACGATTTGGCATGCTGACCGGCGGGCGGCGATCATGTGGCTCGGGGCCGGGCTCATGACGAGCATTCCGCTTCCTCTATTGGCAGCGAGGACCGAGCGGGGTCGGTCTTGGGGCGGCTTCGCTACGCCTCCGGTCTGGCGCCCGATAGAAGTCGCAACCGGCGACACGCTGATCGTGCCGGCCAAGGTGTCCGGCGTAGCAATCGACGCGGTGCTCGACAGCGGAAGCGGCGCGTCAATTATCAGCAAACCGCTCGCGGCCAAGCTTGGCTTGACGAACCTGGAGCCGCGACGGATCAACGGCCTGGGCGGCAAGGCTCCGGTTGGTCTGGTCCGTAATGTCGCGGTGATGCTGGACACTCATGCTACCGTCCTCCCCTCCGCAGTCGTTGCAGACTTGGGGGCGGTTTCGGCCGCCTTTGGTCGGCCGATCGACATGATCCTCGGGTCAGACGTACTAGCGGGTGGCTGCCTGGCGCTCGATTTCACGACACGGCGGTTTGCATTTGAGAAGACCGCCAGCTTTGTGGGGGGTCCGGAATGGACTGTACTTCCGCTCGGGCACGGGGCCAAACGGGAATTGTTTGTGCTCGCGTCCATCGCCGGACTGGACCCGGTGCCGCTGATGCTCGATTTCGGCAGTTCGTCGGCGTTGATGCTATCCTCCGCCTATATCGAGGCGCACTCCGTTCTCGTCGGCAAGACCGTCTCCACCGCCGCCCTTGGCGGGGTCGAGGGAGTGCAAATCGTCAAGGCCTTCGTTGCCGACAAGGTGAGCCTGGGCGCGCTCTCGAGCGCCTTAGTTCCGGCGCTCGCCCTTGATCGGTGGACCTCGGTGAGCACGGTAGGGAATGTGGGGATGCCGTTGCTCGGACAATTCGACATCGTACTGGACGTGTCTCAAGGACAGTTGTGGTTGCGTTCCGCCCCTCCTCGGGCGCGCCTGCCGATGCTGAAGGATCGAAGCGGCCTCGGCCTCGCCGCCTCCACTACTGACCTGACTGTCGTGCATGTGGCATCCGGCAGCCCTGCGGATCGGGCGGGGTGGGCCGTCGGTGAGCAGGTTGTAGCCGTGGACGGTCGTCCTATCGACAGCTCCTATACGCGGGGATTGCTTTGGCAATGGCGCTACGGCCCCGCAGGAAGCCGGGTAACGCTTAAGCTCGCGAACGGAACGACGCGGGTTCTAAAGCTTGCCGACTACTACTGAGCAGCTCGACACGAAAGCAATGGGAAGCTACAGGTCCTGCTCGGGACTGGCGCTGGTTTGGAGGTGATGAGCCGGATCGCCATACTCAGTCGGTGGCATGCTGGCAGCCTCGCCGGTGTCAATGTTCGTTTTGGCGGCCGCTTAGCCGCTGTTGCTGCGCAAGCCGCTACGTCCATCTTCCAAAAACGACCCCAACCTCTCAGCAAAAGGAAGTCATCATAAGAGCGCTACGCATCGCATTGCGTACCGCCGCCATCTTCCGCCGGTCCGGCCCTCGCTCAATCCATGAGCGGAGATATGAAAGGCATGCCGGTATGGCGGGCATGGACAAGAAGGCGCCTGCCGTCACGACGGGGCAGGGTGTCGATGTCATCACCGCGATCGATACCAAGGCGAACAAGCTCACGATCCAGCATCGGCCGATACTGGCGGTGGGCTGGCCAGCAATGACCATGGCGTTCAAAGGCCATTCCGCCGACACCGTTCGTGCCTGCGACGTCGGCGATCAGGTCGGATGCCCGTTGATCACAACATTGTCTGCTACCAATTGAGCACGATTTGATCGATGTTGCTGCAAGAGCGGCGAACCTGTCACGGCGCCTCTCATCGTCGCCGAAATCTAGTATCTATCGGACTGTGGCTACATCTGACTGAGCTGCACGACCATTCGCCTGATACCAGATTGGGTGAACCTCCTAGGCATAGGCATAGGCATAGGCATCGCGATGCGTCGACGAGGCATTGCCATGCCAATTTCCCGATGTGTTGGGAGGCTGACGCTTAGACTAGCCAGGCGTTGGTGGTCGCGATGACCAGAAGAACGCCAAGCACTCCGCGATAGATGACGAAGGGCCAGGCGGAGAAGCGCTCGAGGACGCGCATTAGCGCCCAGATCGCCGCGAATGCTGAAACGGTTGCGACGCCAAGGCCGACCGCCAGAATGGACCAGCCGTGCATGTCGAGGTGGACTTTGTGCAGCTCCCACAATTCCTTCAATCCGGCGAGAGCGATAGCCGGGATGCCCAACAGGAATGAAAAGCGCGCAGCTTCTTCACGCTTAAATCCGAGTGCGAGCGCAGCGGTGAGAGTCGATCCGGAGCGTGAGACGCCTGGGATGAGGGCTCCGACCTGGGCCAGGCCGACGAGCAGCGCGTCCACCAGTGATGCATTCTCGACGCTGCGGCGGTGGCGTGCCAGGATTTCGGTGAGCGCCATCAGCACCGCCATCAAGATGCACGCCCAGCCAATCACCGGCAATGCGCGAAGGGGTGAGTTGCATGTATTGAGGCTGCTCGAAAGTAACGCGCCCGCCAGCGCGATAGGAATCGTTGCCAGCACGATCCAGGTCGCCAGACGAAGATCGGGATCGGCGAATTCGCGGCGGCTGATCGCCGACACTGACCCGACCGCAAGACGGCGAACGTCTCGCCAAAAATAGCTGATAACGGCGGCGAGCGCCGCAAGCTGCATCGCGGCCGAAAAGGCCGAACCCGGATCTCGCCACCCCAGCACGGCAGGTACGACGCGCATATGGGCTGTCGACGAAATCGGCAGAAGTTCGGTAATGCCCTGCACCACGCCCAATAGGGCGACCTTGGCATAGCCCAATGTCACAAAGCCCGTGTCGATGCTCGCGGTACATTGGCCGGCCATATCAATGTAGTCCTTTGCGGGATGGAAGAGCGAAGATCGTGGCTTCGGGACGCTCGGTAACCGGGCTATCGCGCCTGCTGGTCGCGATCGATAAGACGCAGCCCGTTGAGCACGACCAGGAGCGATGCTCCGACATCTGCTGCTATCGCGCCCCAGAGCGACGCCATTCCAAGCAGCGTCAGCCCCCCGAAGACGAGCTTTACCGCAAGCGAGAAGCCGATGTTCTGCCGGATGATGGTGAGTGTCGCTCGTGAGTGCCGAATGAGCCACGGTAGCTGGGAGAGATCGTCCTGCATCAGTGCGATGTCGGCCGTCTCGATCGCCGCATCACTCCCAATCGCGCCCATCGCGATGCCGAGGCTCGCCCGCGCCATCGCCGGCGCGTCGTTGACGCCGTCACCGACCATGGCAACAAGGCCGTGCTGCGCCACCAGTCTTTCTATCGCCTCGACCTTCTGTTCGGGAAGCAGCTCGGCGTAAACCTCATCCACGCCGGTTTCATGCGCGATCGCTTCGGCCGGCGCGCGAGCATCTCCCGTGAGCATGACCACTTGAGCGATGCCAAGGGCGTGTAATTGTGCAACGATTAGTCTTGCTTCAGGTCGCACCGCATCACCCACCGCGATCAACCCGATCACTGTCATGGATTCCCAGACCGCGATTCCAGTCAGTCCGGCTCCAGCGATACGTTTCAAGGCGGTTGTCAGTTTTTCGCTGTCGCCGCCGCCGAGCCTCTGTTCAAGATAGATGGCAGAACCGACCCAGACGTGGCGATCATTGATCTTGCCAACAACCCCTAGGCCCGGGACAGCCGTCACGTCTTTCGCGGGGACCACGTCTATGCCGCGCTCCGCTGCAATGGCGAGGATTGCGCGCGCAATGGGGTGTTCGCTGCGGGCTTCAACGGCAGCAGCAAATGACAGTAACTCAGATTCGCTCCGGGTGCCGATCGGTATGATTTCGATCACCTTGGGGCGGCCAAGCGTGAGTGTGCCGGTCTTGTCCATCGCAATCGCCGTGAGGCGGGCAGGCGTTTCCAGATGGACACCTCCCTTGATCAGCACGCCCCGCCGGGCCGCGCCGGTCAATCCTGCGACTATGCTGACAGGGGTCGAGATGACCAGGGCGCAGGGACAGGCGATGACGAGCAACACCAGCGCTTGATAGAACCATGCGGCCCAACTTCCCCCGAGCAGAAGCGGCGGCACGAGGAATGCCGCCAGGGAAAGCGCCATCACGACCGGCGTGTATATCCGCGCGAAGCGTTCCACCCACTGTTCGCTCGGAGCCCGTTTGCTCTGCGCCTCGCCGACCATGCGCACGATACGCGCGAGCGTGGTGTCGGAGGCTGGCCGGGTGGTTACGATCTCGAGCGCGCCCATGCCGTTGATGGTCCCGGCATAGACCACCGCGTCTTGCGTCACCGTAACGGGTACGCTTTCGCCCGTGATTGGCGCCTGATTGACCGCGCTCGTCCCCGCAACCACATAGCCGTCGAGCGGTATCTTTCCGCCCGGGGGAACGATCACATGGGTTCCGACCGCAACTTCGGCAACGGGTACGTCCTTCTCGACGCCTGCCGCATCTCGTATCCGGGCAGAATCCGGCGCGATTTCCATAAGTGCGGCGACGGCACGGCGGGCACGTCCCAGGCTCCATGCCTCAAGCGCCAGCGCAAGGGCGAAGAAAAAATGCGACAGTCGCCGCTTCGAACCATTGGCCGATGCCGAGGGCACCCGCCACCGCGACCAGCATGAGCAGGTTCATGTCCGGCCGGAGTCGCCGCGCCGCGAGGATCGCCTTGGGTGCGACGTATCGAACTGCCGACAGGACCGACAAGGAATAAGCGAGCATCGCCAGAACCGGGGGGTGCGCCTCGCGCGCCAGACTCTCGTGCAGTACCGCAGCGAAGCCGTTTGCGCGCGCGTGAATCGCAAAACCGACCAGGACCAAAGCGCCGCTTGCGATGGTCAGCCCGGCCTGAACCCGGCGTCGCCGCTGCTCCTCTGGCGCACCGGCACTGCGCTCGCCTTCTTTCCACAGTTCGGCGCGCATCCCCGTGCGTTCGACTGCCCTTAGGATGTCGGCGTGAAGAGAGAGATCGGCACCGCTCGCGATCGACATGCGACCGTTGATGAGATCGAACGACAGATTTTCCGGCCCTACGATCGGACCGAGTTCGCGCTTGAGCACCGCGACTTCGTCACCGCAGTCCATGCCATGGATTTCGAAAATGACGCCGTCCGGATGGTCCGGGAGAGCCTGGGCAACGGGCGCCGGTTCACCCGAGCAGCTTCTGCAACCGTCGGCTCCTGCGGCATCTTTTGAGATACCGCTCTGACCATCTAGCTCGGCGGTCATCCCGGTGGTCGATACGGCCGCGATCACGGCTTCGACTGTGAGGCCGGACGCGACATCGACGTCGAGCAGGCCAAGCTTCGGCTGGAACGACAAAAACCGCTCATCTCCAACGAGTGGGATAAGCGCTTCTCTGAGCAATCGAACCTCATTCTGGCAGTCTAGCCCCTGGACCTTGAAGCGCCACCGGCGCCCTATCGCTATGGGGCTCGTCCCGGTCTGCTCGAACATTGCGTCACCTCGACTTTTCGACATGACACCCACTATACAGTCTGAAGTCACTAGAGGGTCAAACGATATGTCCACCGAGCCGCTCAGCATCGGGAGTCTCGCCAAAGCCACCGACAGCAAGGTGGAGACGATCCGCTATTATGAGAGCATCGGCTTGTTGGCGGCGCCCGCCCGAACAAAGAACAACTATCGCGCCTACACCGCCCAACATCTCGCACGGCTCAGTTTCATTCGCAGGGCTCGCGCGCTGGGTTTCTCGATCGACCAGGTTCAGGAGTTGCTCAAGCTCGCCGACCAGAAGGATATTTCTTGCAAGGCGGTGGACGCGATCGCGCGGGAGCATCTCGCCGAAATCGACCGAAAGCTCCGCGATCTGAATACTTTGAGGTCCGAGTTGAGCAACGTGATTGTCCAGTGCGGACAGGGCACTATTTCCGAGTGCCGCATCATCGAGACATTGGCGCCGGATTCCGCCACGTTCAGCTGAGCAGGGCGGTTGATGATACCACCGTTCGCAATTGCCAGCAGCTAATGCAAACAAGTCGCAAAACCACTTGACCCTCTAGCGGCTAGAGGGTGTAGACGTTGCGCATGTTTACGCCTTCAAACAGCCCTTTGTCGATTCTCTTGCGGACGGTCTCGTTGCGCCGCGCGCTGGCGGTGCTCGGCGCCCTCTTGTTTGCCCTTGGCACAAGCGTCGCGGCCCATGCCCAAACGACCGACGTCCAGACGGCATGGCGGCTACTTGATTATATGGCGGTCGACTATGGCGGTGCTGTCAGCGGCGGACGGGTGAAGAGTCCTTCCGAATATGCCGAGATGACCGAATTCGCGGCCTCGGTATCGACTCGCCTTTCGACGCTGTCGCCCACGCCGGCGCGCGGGAAGCTGATCGCGGGCGCAGCTCGACTTCAGGGCGTCATCGCCGCGAAGGGAACGCCCGAAGAGGTCGCCCGCATCGCCCATGGCCTCGCCGCCGATCTGCTCAAGGCCTATCCCGTGCCGCTCGCGCCGGGCAAGGCGCCCGACCTCGCCCGCGGCGCCACGTTGTTCGCGCAGAATTGCGCGAGTTGTCACGGCATGACCGGGGATGGGCATGGCCCCGACGCGGCGAAGCTCACCACGCCGCCGATCGCCTTCAGCGAAATAACGCGCGCGCGGCAACGCAGTCCCTTCGCGCTGTACCAGGTCATCGACCAGGGCATCGACGGCACGGCGATGCAAAGCTTTGCGACCTTGCCGAGCGATGATCGCTGGGCGTTGGCCTTCTATGCCGGTCGCTTTGCCTTTCCCGACGCCCTTGCAAGCCAGGGCGAGCGGCTGTGGAAATCCGATCCCGGCCTGCGGCACATGATCCCCGACCTGACAACACTGGCGGGACTGACCCCGGAGGTGCTTGCCAAGACGATCGGACCTGCCAAGGCCGACGCGGTGATCGCCTATCTGCGCCGTCACCCGGACGCGGTGATCCGGCAGGCACCCGGCTCGCTGACCATCGCGCGCGAAAAACTGGCACGGAGCCTTGCCGCGTACCGCGGTGGCGACCGTCACGCTGCCCAGGAACTCGCGCTTTCGGCTTATCTCGATGGCTTCGAGCCACTCGAGCCGATGCTGACCGCGCGCGACGCAACGCTCATGGGGCACATCGAAAGCGCCATGGGCGAATTTCGGGCATCACTCCAGCAAGGTCGCCCCGCCGACGAGGTTGCCACGCGCGTCCAGGTGCTCGACGGCCTGTTCGACGATGCCGACGCGGCATTGTCCCCGGACGCAGCGAGCAGCGCATCGACCTTCCTGGGCGCCTTCACCATTCTGCTGCGCGAGGGGCTCGAAGCCCTGCTGATCGTCGTCGCGATGATCGCTTTCCTCCGCAAGGCCGAGCGGCCTGAAGTGCTGCCCTATGTCCATGGCGGCTGGATCGGGGCGCTCATAGTCGGCGCGGTCACATGGGGAATCGCGACCTATGCGATCGGGATCAGCGGCGCGAGCCGGGAGCTTACCGAAGGGTTCGGGTCGCTGTTCGCGGCTGTCGTCCTGCTCTCCGTGGGGATCTGGATGCACGGCAAGGCGCAGGCGGACCAATGGCAGCGCTACATCCGCGAGAAGATATCGCACGCATTGTCGAAGCAGTCGGCCTGGTTCCTGTTCGGCCTGGCCTTCATCGTCGTTTATCGCGAGGTGTTCGAGACGATGCTGTTCTATGCCGCGCTCTGGACCCAGGGCAATGGCGGCATGATGTTGGCGGGCGCCGGCTCGGCGGTCGTTCTGCTCGGGCTCATTGCCTGGGCCATGTTGCGCTACAGCCGCGCCCTGCCGATCGCGAAATTCTTTGCCTACAGTGCTTGGCTGATGGCCATCCTCACCGTAGTCCTCGCCGGCAAGGGCGTGTCGGCGCTACA
Organism: Sphingomonas sp. Ant H11; assembly: GCF_000797515.1. GTDB lineage: Bacteria > Pseudomonadota > Alphaproteobacteria > Sphingomonadales > Sphingomonadaceae > Sphingomonas. Next base: position 127,209 of record NZ_JSBN01000002.1, on the reverse strand, counting down.
GGAAGCCGGCATCATCGACATTGCGCCGCTTGGCGGCGGGATCCGCGTTTCTATGCTCGGTATCTTCCCGACCTTGCAATCGATGGCGGCTCAGCTCCTGATGTTCATCGCGGTAATCGGCGGGTTCATCCTCAACCGGCGCCGAGCCGCTGCGGCCACCGGCTGATGCAGCCCGAACGCGCGTGTATATTCCTAGGCGAGTGGGTGCGTGCCGAGGCGATCCCGATATGGCGCAAGGCACGTCCTATTTTATTGCAGACTTTCCGATGACGGCTTTATTTCTTCATGCGACGAGCGGACTAGCCCGTTACCTGCGTTCCTGTTAGAGCGTGATCCGTGCGACGCCTGCTGAACATCCTTGCGTATTTGACGATCGCCCTCTCCTTGGGAACGACGGCGACTGCGCATGTGCTGGAGCGACCGGATGTTAGCGCTTCATCCCATGAGGCGCGCGTGGACGAAGTTGCGTTAGGCCATGTACCTGGCGACGCCGACCAAGTGCCTTCTGATAGCGACAAGGGCTATCCTCATCATCACGGTGGTTGCCATGGCGATCACGTCGCAGCGCCGGTCAAGGCTACCAACGCAGCACTGACGCGCGATCTTCGGGTCGCCCCCGTCTTCGCGAGTCATTCCATGCGGCCGCTCTCTACCGCCGATCCGGCGCTGAGGCCTCCCCAAGCCTGAGGATCCGCTGACCTCGCCGGCAATTGCCGCGCGGGGCGAACCCGGTTCGTCAGGAGTTATCATCCATGTATCGTACAATCGCGGCCGTCATGGTCGCGGCGTCCCTTGCCGGTGCGGCCGGGGCGCAAACAACAACGCCGCCCGGCATTCCGGCGGCGACCACTTCGTCACAATCGGCCGATGCGTTCTCGCTCGAGAACGCTCTCGCTGCGGGCGGCATGCCATCCATCCCGTCGGCCGTCCTCGACAACGGCGCGGCATCGGGGGGGGAGCGGATCGGCTCCACTTCCGTCGATCGCGGCGGCCACGGCCGGCGTCGATGCCGCGACCGCGGCGCGGCGTGTCGCAGGCTTGCGCCCCAACCCAGAAGTGCAGGCGCAGGTTGAGAATCTTGCGGGGACCGGCGTCTACAAGGGTTTGCGAAGCTCCGAGACGACGGTTGGCGTGGCGCTCCCGCTAGAGTTGGGCGGCAAGCGGCCAGCGCGTGTCGCGCTTGCAACCGCACGCCTCAGTCGCGCGCAAGTCCAGGCTGAAATCGCGAAGGCGGATCTCCGCTTGCGGATTACGCAGCTCTATATCGAAGCCGCCGCCGCCGAGCGCCGTGCCGAAGTGCTGAGCGAGCAGGCAGGGATCGCCAACAACGCGTTCCGGGTCTCAAGCGAGCGCGTCAAGGCCGGCGATGTAGGTCCGATCGAGCAACAGCGCGCCGATGTGCTGCGCATCAATGCGCAGGTCGCAGCCGATATCGCGGCCCGGCAGGCACAGGCGGCGCGTGCAAACCTTGAGACATTGTTGTCGGTGCCGGTGATGGGCCCACTCGATCGCGCCTGGTTCGAGCGGATCGCTGATTACGGACCGCCCCGGCCCGTCGATGTTGATGGGACGCTCGCCTTGGTTGCTGCGGAAGCGGATGTTCGCACCGCGGATGCGCAGGTTCGCGTGGCTCGGTCGTTGCGGGTTCCTGACGTAACGGTCAGCGCCTCCGCCCGCCGACTGGCGGCGACCAACGACACCGCCGCGGTCGTCGGCATTTCGATCCCGATCCCGTTCTTCAACAACGGCAGCGCCTTCGTGGCGCAGTCACGCTCTGAACAGACGCAGGCGATCGCGCTGCGCAACCTCGCCGTGATCGATACCCGGCAACAGATCGCTAGCGCACAAACCGAAGTGGCGAACGCCGCTGCGACCGCGCGAGCGGCGGGCGGGCCGGGACTGGCGGCGGCACAGGAGGCCGCCCGCATAGCGCGGATCGGTTGGACGCAGGGCAAGTTCGACCAGATCGCGCTCCTCGATGCCGAGCGCACGCTTTCACAGACCCGCCAGACCTACGTCGATGCGCTTGCGGCGTACCACGACGCGCAGGCCCGGCTCGACCGGCTCACGACGCCGGCCCCGACGATTTCCGGAGATGATCGATGATGAACGATAAGCGCTTTCTTGGCGGTGCGGCGGCTGTCGCGATCGTCGCCGCACTTGGCGGCTTCGGGATCGCACGCTGGACCGCGAGTGAACCTGCCGCGACCGAAGCGGCAAGCGGCAACACCGCCGCCCCTAAAGAGGAGAAAAAAAACCCCGACACGGTGGCGATGACCGCGCAAGCGGTCCAGCAGGCCGGTATTGCCGTCGAGACGATCAATCCCAGCGGGCTCGGCGCGGAAATCGTAGCGCAGGCGACAGTCAGCGCATCACCGCAAGGCGAAGCGATCGTGACCGCCCGCGCAGGCGGCGCGGTCACGCGATTGATGAAGCGGCTCGGTGATCCGGTGCGTGCCGGCGAAACGCTCGCCGTCGTCGAAAGCCGGGACGCGGCGCAGTTTGCTGCCGATCGCACAGCTGCCGCTGCGAAATCGACGCTGGCGCAAAAGGCACTCGCCCGCGAGCAATATCTATTCCGCCAGAAGGTCTCGGCGCGGGTCGAGCTTGAACAGGCAGAAGCCGAGGCCGCGTCTGCTGTGGCTGAGGCGCGCCGCGCCAGCGTGGCGGCAGGGGCCGCACGGGTGACGTCCGATGGCCGCGGCGTGTTGGTGTCCAGCCCGATTTCCGGCCGCGTTACCTCGGAGAACGTAAGCTTGGGCGCCTTTGTCCAGCCCGAGACCGAGCTGATGCGCGTCGCCGATGCGTCGAAGATACAGGTCGAGCCGCGGTCGGACCGACCGATGCACAGCGGCTATCGCCCGGCGATCGGGCGATTATCGAATTGCCCGACGGCCGAACCGTGGAAGCACGGGTGCGCGCCGTCACGCCTGGCCTCGCCAATGACACGCGCTCGGCGACTGCTGTCCTCGATGTGACGGGCAGCCTTCAGCCAGGGCTCGCGGTGCGCGTGCGGCTCCTACCGAGCGGAGGCGGCACGACTAGCAATGCGATCGTGGTGCCGGAGGATGCGGTGCAGACGCTCGAGGGGCGTGACATCGTGTTCGTGCGGACCGCGCGGGGCTTCAAGGCTCAGACCATCACGATCGGACAACGCAGCAACGGCCGGGTCGAGATCCTGAAGGGTCTCGCGGCAGGCAGCCAAGTCGCAACCAAAAACGCATTTCTGCTCAAGGCCGAACTCGGCAAGGGCGCGGGCGAGGAAGAATAGATCATGATCGCAAATCTCATGGCGCTCTCCGTCCGCGCACGCTGGACGGTCCTCGCATTGTTCCTCGTCATCGCCGGCCTCGGCGTGTGGCAGCTTTCCAAGCTGCCGATCGACGCGGTGCCCGACATCACTACCAAACAGGTTCAGATCAACACGATCGATCCGCGGCTGTCGCCGGTCGAAATCGAAAAGCTCGTCACCTATCCAGTCGAAATTGCGCTCGCAGGCATTCCCGGGCTAGAAACCACACGTTCGATCTCGCGCAACGGCTTCAGCCAGGTCAGTGCGATCTTCACCGACAGCACCGACCTCTATTTCGCGCGCCAGCAGGTCGGTGAGCGCCTGCGCCAAGCGGCCGAAAAATTGCCGGACGGTGTGCAGCCGCAGGTCGGGCCGGTCTCGACCGGCCTCGGCGAGATCGTCATGTATACGGTCGGCTACGCCAATCCGGACGGCAGGGGCGCGAAAAAGGTCGCCGGCCAACCCGGCTGGCAGCCTGACGGCAGCTATCTGACGCCCGAAGGCGAACGACTAACGGACGCGGTGGCCAAGGCGAGCTATCTGCGAACTGTCCAAGACTGGATCATCGGTCCGCAGCTTCGCTCGGTTAAGGGCGTTGCCGGCGTCGACTCGATCGGCGGCTTCGCTAAGACATTCGTGGTTGAGCCTGATCCGACGAAACTAGCCAGCTATGGCATCTCCTATAGTGAACTTGGCCAAGCTCTCGAGAACGCAAATCTCGCGGTGGGCGCGAACTACTACAACCGCGGTGGTGAAGCGTACCTTGTGCGCGTCGACTCCCGCGTGCGTACCGTTGACGAAATCCGCAACGCGGTCGCCGCTACGCGGGGCGGGACGCCGATCACGATCGGCCAGATCGCCAACGTTCGTGTTGGCGGTGACCTGCGTACCGGCGCTGGCAGCATGAACGGCCGCGAAGCGGTCATCGGCACGGTGCTGATGCTGATTGGACAGAACAGCCGGGTCGTGGCCGAACAGGCGACTACCAAGCTCGATCAGATAGCAAAGACGTTGCCGCCCGGCATCCAGGTTAAGGTGGTGCTGAACCGCGCGGCGCTGGTCGGGGCAACGGTGGCCACGGTCCAGCGCAACCTGACCGAAGGCGCGATCCTCGTCGCGGCGTCGCTGTTCCTGCTGCTCGGCAACTGGCGCGCCGCGGTGATCGCGACGCTGGTAATCCCGTTCTCGTTCCTGATGATGGCCATGGGAATGAACGCGTTCAACGTCCCCGGCAATTTGATGAGCCTGGGCGCGCTTGACTTTGGGCTGATCGTCGATGGCGCGGTCATCATCATCGAAAACTGCCTCGCCCGATTGGCGCATAGGCAAGAACATGAGGGAAGGCTGCTTTCGGTCAGGGAGCGGCTGGAGGAGACCATGCGGGCCGCGCAGGAGATGATCAAGCCGACCGTTTTTGGTCAGGCCATCATCCTCCTGGCATTTGCACCGCTGCTGACCTTCACCGGCACCGAAGGCAAGACGTTTTCGCCGATGGCGATCACGATCATGCTCGCGTTGGTGGCGGCGTTCGTGCTGGCGATCACGCTGGTTCCGGCGCTGGTCGCAATCCTGATCCGCGGCAAGGTCGCGGAGAAGGATGTGTGGCTGATCCGCAAGTCCAAAGAGCGCTACCTTCCACTGCTCGACAGGGCGATCGCCAAGCCGTGGCCGTTCATCATCGGCGGGCTTGCCTTCTTCCTGGCGGCGATCCCCGCCTTTGGACTGCTCGGTTCCGAGTTCATCCCCCAGCTCGACGAGAAAAATCTCGCCTTCGCGTCTACGCGCGTGCCCTCGGTCAGCCTCGAACAATCGCTGTTGATGGAACGCAAGGTCGAGGAGGCGGTGATAAAGGTGCCGGAAGTCGCGTTGATGTTCTCCAAGACGGGCATCGCGGAAGCCGCAACTGACCCGGCGCCGCCGAACGTCTCGGACGGGTTTGTGATCCTGAAGGAGAAGGAGGAATGGGCCAAGGGCACGACCAAGGCCGACATCGTTGCCAAGATCCAAAAGGCGACCGGCGGACTGCTCGGCAATCTTTATGAGGTCAGTCAGCCGATCCAGCTCCGTTTCAACGAGCTGATCGCGGGCGTCCGCGGCGACGTCGCGATCAAGATCTACGGCGACGATCTTGACAAGATGGCGCAGACCGCTGGCGAAATGGTGCGGGTGCTCCAGACGGTACCCGGCGCGGCGAGCGTCAAGGCCGAACAGGTCGGGGGCGCGCCAGCGCTCGACGTAAAGCTCAATCGCGCGGCGATCGCGCGGTACGGCCTGACCATCCGCGATGTCGCGGATACCGTTGCGGCTGGACTCGGCGGTCGTGAGTCCGGGCGTGTGTACGAGGGCGATCGGCGTTTTGATATCACCGTGCGTGTGCCAGATGCGACCCGTGCCAATCTCGACGACATCCGCTCGTTGCCGGTGCTGCTACCCGAGGTAGCGGGTCGTCCGCGTGGGCAGGTGCCACTGGCGCAAGTCGCGCAAATCCGGCTGACCGAGGGTCTGAACCAGATCAGCCGCGAGAACGGCAAGCGTCGCGTCGTTGTTCAGGTTAACCTGGGCGGTCGAGATGCCGGGTCGTTCGTACAGGAGGCGCAGGCAAAGATCGCGCAGATCAAGCTACCGGCCGGCTACTATCTTGAGTGGGGTGGCCAGTTCGAGAACCTGGCTGCAGCGTCCAAACGACTGTCGATCGTCGTTCCACTTTGCTTCCTGGCCATCTTCGGGCTCCTCTATATGGCGCTCGGCGGGTTCGGCAGGGCGGCATCGGTGTTCCTGGCGGTTCCACTGGGCCTCGCCGGCGGCGTGTTCACACTGGCGCTGACGGGCATCAACTTTTCGGTGTCGGCGGCGGTTGGGTTCATCTGCCTCGCCGGCGTGGCGGTGCTAAACGGGCTTGTCGTCATGACGGCGATCCGAGACCGGAGTGAAGGTGGACTGCCTATCGCGCAGGCGATTCGCGAAGGCATGGCCGAGAAGATGCGCGCGGTCATCATGACGGGGTTCGTGCCGGCGATCGGCTTCGTGCCGATGGCGCTCGCGCACGGTACCGGCGCTGAGGTCCAGAAGCCGCTTGCGACGGTCGTGATCGGCGGCCTGATTGCGGCAACTATCCTTACCTTGCTCGTGCTGCCGGCGCTCGCGAAAGTGATCCTCGGGCGAACCCAGGACCAAAAAGAACAAGAGGGTAGCACCCCGCACGACGAGGATCCTGCCCCTTTGATAGGAGAAGCGTGATGGGACAACCCGCTCGAAAATTGCTGCGGATCTACACAGACGAAGCGGCCTATATCGGCGATCGCAAGGTTTTCGAACATGTCGCCTCGCTGGCGCGCGATCGGAAGATGGCGGGTCTCACGGTGCTTGAGGCGCTGATCGGGTTTGGGGCGTCGTCGCACGTCCACCGCCGCCATGTGCTCGAAAGTGATCGAGCCGTGGTGATCGAGATCGTCGATTTTGAGGATGCGTTGCGCGCGTTCGTTGCCAGTCTGGATGATGTGCCTGACATCGGCCTCATCACTCTCGAAGCCGTAGAGGTCATCGGGGGCAAGGCCAGTAAAACGCTGGAAAGCCCTAGCCAATGAGGATCGGCCCGCACGCACCGGGGCCTGGTCCGTACCAGCCCCTGGCGTCCACGCAGCTCCCATCAATTTCCCGCTTAATCGGGGAGGAGGCCGCTTTTGCGCGGCCTCCGGTTCGGCCGTGTCGGGCCCCGACAGGACAGGCAGTCATGAAGGAAGAGACGAGTTTCGATTTCAACATGTCAGCGCTCCGCGTTTGGTCGCTGATCTCCGATCTAAGGAGCTTTGCACGATGGCACCCCGTATATCGCATCGCGGGCGAGGCCGAACGTGGTGCCGAAATCGATGTGACATGGCTCCTGTTCGGCGGCGATCGGAAAATGACGACGCAAATGATCATCAACCGGCTGACGAAACCCCAGCTCATCGGATGGCAGATGGGTGTGCGAGGTTTTCTCACCCTGGACGAACGCTACGAGATCGAGCCTATCGCGAACGGCGTCTGTGTTCACCATTCAGTCGAATGTCGGGGTATCGTCGGCGCCTTGGTCGGCCGCATGATGCGCAAGGGCCTGCGCCGGACCATGCGTCAGCAGGATGCGGCTTTTTTGGCCCTTCTGCGCCGTCAGTCCCGATTGCCGGGGCGATCCACGCGAAACCGCCCACGGCCGATTAAACCGCCCGCTGCTCGCAATGCCGCCAATGACTGACACGCTGTCGAACGCGGCGGACATTGGCTGATCGTCATTTGCTTCTTAAATCCAAAAGAAAGGGTGTCGTCATGGTAGAGAACAGAACCTCACAAGGTCTGTTGTGCCCGACTTGCAAGGTTGATCTCGTCATGAGCGAGCGCCAAGGCATCGAGATTGACTATTGCCCGCAATGTCGCGGGGTCTGGCTCGATCGCGGCGAACTCGACAAGATCATCGAGCGCAGCGCCGGCGGCGACATCGCGCCGCCGGCGAGCGGCGGTCGCGCCGGGATGTTCGACGATCGTGGCCATGGCGATCATGGCGGGAAGCACGGCGACGAGCGGGGCCATAAGGGTCGCCGCAAGGGCTTCCTGAGCGAATTGTTCGACTGAACTGCTGTGGATCGGCCGCCGCACAACGAGTCCTTCGGGTGTCCGTGTGAGAACGGCCCGCGCCATGGGCGTGCCCCCTGTAGCGCCCATGGCGATAGATCGTGGGAAGACAGGGAGATGACGGCTCGGCGACCTAGCAGCGGTCCGGTTCGATGGATCATCATCGCAACCGGGCTTGCCCTGGCGCCGGGCCTGCTCGGCTGCTCGCCATCTGCGAGCGACAGCGAGGCCAAAGCATCCCGTGATCGTCAGATGCCCGACTTCATTGGCGAGCATTTCTACGCATGTCCTGATGGTTCACGCCTCGATGTCGATTTTCTCGGCGATGGCCTGACCCTCGCTATAAAGACAAATCCGAACGCAGCCCCGATGCGAGTGACTTCGCCGGCAAGCGGGCTGACCTACGTCGGCCCAAATCTTAACGTGTCGATCTCAGGCGGCGACCTGATCACGCTCGAGCGCCCCGGCGCGCGCGCCATGACCTGCAAGAGGGCGCCCGCCTATCGAGATTCAGCGGACAAGGCAGCAAGCGGAAAAGCCGCGGGCTCGGCCGCATGATGCTGCTGCCGTCATTGTGGGAAGCCCTTTCCCATATCGTCAGCCTCGCGCTGGCGTATGCGCTAGCGCTTCCGGTTGGCTGGGACCGGGAGAAGGACGAACGCAGCGCTGGCATCCGAACCTTTCCGTTGGTCGCCATCGCCAGTTGCGGGTTCGTGCTTGTCGCTATCGCCATTCTCGGTCGCACGTCTCCTGCCCAAGCACGTCTGCTCGAAGGATTGATCACAGGCGTCGGGTTCATCGGCGGTGGCGCCATTTTGAAGCATGGCGGAAAGGCTTCCGGGACCGCTACCGCTGCAAGCCTATGGGCGACCGGAGCGCTGGGGGCCGCAGTCGGCTATGGTCTCTACGACATCGCGGCGGTTCTCAGCTTGACGACCTTCCTGACGTTGCGCTTTTCTCATCCGCTGAAGCGTGCCTCCCAAGATCACGTCGAGCCGGTTGACCGGCAATGAGGCACAATCGTCCCGCAGACACGCGCATGAAATGGCGAGTGCCGAAGAGTGGTGGGCAATCCGAGCCGGTGTCCGCGCTCCCGAGCGGCGACCGTCGTTCACGCTTGGTGCGCTGGGCTTCTCTGCTCGAACGCGATCCGCACCGGCTTATCGCGCTGCTGCGTCCGTCATGGGCAGCGGGCGACGACATCTCACCGATGGCCGCGAATCCAAGCGCCATCGAACTGGCTTGGGCCGACCCGGTTTTTCGCGTGACGGGTCTCACGGGACGCTCTCGGACTGACGTGAAATCGTTTTTCCGCCTTTCGGATACCGAGCTGGACCGGATCGCGTCCGGGTCTTGGCGCGTCCCGGTGCGCCCTGCCTGGCAGGTCGCGGCGCGAATACGAAACGTCGCCGATCCGCGCCGTGAAAAGCTGATCCTGGTTGGCGTCATCGTCACGATCGCCGGCGTCATCGGAGCTGCTCAATGGCTTTTATGAGTATCAGGATGTGCCCGGCGACACACATGACGCGATTTCGGATTGGAATCGCCGGCATATGCGTTGTGCTGACGTTATCGGGTTGTTCCGAACAGCCTCGCAAAGGGCCGCCGACCGAACAGGAAATCCACGCCGGCGACAGCGGGGATGCGAGCGGAACCCGCGGTCGTCACCCCTATCGGTGCGAGGACAATCGCCCGCTCCTCGTCGACTTCAAGGATGAGGGCTTGGCGCTCGAGCTGCGCCGCGATGCGAACGCGGCGCCGATCGTCCTGACCGCGCCGGCACCCGGCCTCCAATATGTCGGCGACACGATGAGCGCGACCTTCTCGGGCAGCGAAATCAAAATCGAGGAAGCGGACAAGCATCCGGTCCTGTGCAGGAAGGCAACGAGCTTGTGACCAATTCACCCGGCCCAGAGGGGCGCTGACGATGGCAGCGCTCAAATTCTCCTTGATCCCCATGATCGCGATCATGATCGGCGCGCTAGTCGCCGGATGGCGCACGCCCGGCGAGAAGCTGGTCGCGGCCATGCAGCACCTCGCGGCCGGCGTGGTGTTCGCCGCCGCTGCGACGGAGATCCTGCCGCTGGTGATGCACGGCAGTTCTCCGACCGCAACGTTGATCGGCGGAGCGCTGGGCGTCGCTGTGATGCTCGGCCTGAAGGCGGCGGAAAGCCGGTTCAGGGGGCCGGTCGCGCTGCTCGCCGCGATCGGTCTTGATCTGGCGATAGACGGCCTTGTTCTCGGCCTCGCCTTTATCGCCGGCGAGAAGGCGGGTTCTTTGCTGGCCGTCGCGCTGACCCTCGAAGTGCTGTTCCTGGCCCTGACCCTCACCAACGATCTGGCAGGCCGGTATCGCAAGATGAAAGCGATCGGCCTGACCTGCGCGCTGGCGGTGCTGGTGCCGATCGGCGCGCTGATCGCACAGCCGGTGGCGTTGCTGACGCCGATATGGATCACCGGCTTCCTGAGCTTCGGTCTTATGGCGCTACTCTATCTCGTCACCGAAGAGCTGCTGGTCGAAGCGCACGAGAAGCCGGACTCGCCGCTTATTAGCGCGATGTTCTTCGTCGGCTTCCTCGTCCTCCTGCTGATCGAGGAAATCATGGTATGACGGCTTCCCCGGATGGGCAGGTTTCAGTCGAGCGCCGCACGCTCTGGATCGTGCTGCTGCTCAACGTAGTGATCGCCGCGGGCTTCTTCGTGACCGGCCTGATCGGCGATTCCAGCGCGCTTATCGCCAATGGCGTCGACAACCTCTCCGACACCGCGGTCTATGCCCTCAGCCTGATTGCCCTGAGTCAGGGACGCGCTTGGAAGACGCGGGCTGCAACAGTGTCCGGCGTCATGCTGCTGATCTTCGCCGGCGGCATCCTGATTGACGTCGGCCGCCGCTATATCCAGGGCAGCGACCCGATCGGGCCGACAATGATGGTGATGTCGGCGATTGCCGGCGTCGTGAACTATATCTGTCTGCGACTGCTGCAACGGCTCAAGCAGCCCGATGTTAATCTACGCGCCGCGACCACGTTCAGCTTCAACGACTTCATCTCTAACGGCGGCATCCTGATTGCTGGGGCGTTGGTGCTCTGGCTGGGAACGAATTGGCCCGATCTACTGGTCGGCCTGGCTACCGCCCTTATCGCGATCAAGGGCGGCATCGAAATCCTGCGTGATGCGCGCGCAGAAACCAAGACCAACGCGGAGACGGCGTGATGACCGAAAAGCTCGAACTCGATATTCCCGTCCTTCTGCCCGAGGTTCCCGACGCGGCCGATGCCTGTGTCGGGCGCCTCGTCTCGACGTTGAGCGCCAAGCGCGGCGTCGAGCGCGCGCATGTCCTGCCCGCCGACGGCGATACGGCGGCAAAGCTCTGCATCCATTTCGACGGCGAAGCGCTGCCGCTGTCACGCGTGCGCGACATGGTGCGGGCGGCAGGCGCCGAGATCAGCGGGCGATACGGTCATGTGACATGGCAGGTCGAAGGGATCGGCCACGAACGCCGCGCCCGTACCGTCGGGGAAACCCTGTCCCAGGTGCCCGGCGTATTGCAGGCCGATGCCAGCGCCTCGGGCAGCGTCCGTGTCGAATATGACAAAGAACGCGTCGACGAAGCGGCGATCCTCGCGGCACTGGGCAGGCTCAAGGTCAAACCCGGCAAGCGGACTGGCTCCGATCAGGCCGGTGATCATGCCGGACACGATCACAACTCCGGCGACCATGCCGGGCACGATCACGGCGAAGGCGCGGATAAGCATGGGCCGGGGGATCGCCACGACCATGCCCACGCCAATTTCCTCGGCCCTAATACCGAGCTGATCTTCGCGCTGGCATGCGGCGCGCTGCTGGCGATCGGCTTCGCGATCGAGAAGCTGGTCGCGGGCGCGCCCGACTGGCTGCCGACCGCTTTCTATGTCGGCGCCTATGTGTTCGGCGGCTTCTTCACGCTGCGCGAGGCGATCGACAATCTGAAGCTCAAGAAATTCGAGATCGATACGCTGATGCTCGTCGCGGCCGCCGGCGCCGCGGCGCTCGGCGCCTGGGCGGAAGGCGCGCTGCTGCTGTTCCTGTTCAGCCTCGGCCATGCGCTCGAGCATTATGCGATGGGTCGCGCCAAGCGCGCGATCGAGGCGCTGGCCGAACTCGCGCCCGACAAGGCGACGGTGCGCCGTGACGGGCAGACGACGGAGATCCCGGTCGAGGAGCTGGTGGTCGGCGACATCGTGGTCGTGCGCCCCAACGAACGCCTGCCCGCCGACGGCTTCGTCATCAAGGGGTCGAGCGCGATCAACCAGGCCCCCGTCACCGGCGAGAGCATTCCGGTCGACAAGGAGCCGGTCGCCGATGTCGAGGCGGCGCGCGCGAAGCCCGATGCGGTCGAGGCGACGTCGCGGGTGTTCGCCGGCACGATCAATGGCGGTGCGGCGATCGAGATCGAAGTGACGCGGCGTTCCAACGAAAGCGCGCTCGCCAAGGTCGTGAAGATGGTGAGCGAAGCGGAGACGCAGAAGTCCCCAACGCAGCGCTTCACCGATCGGTTCGAGCGCGTCTTCGTGCCGGCGGTCCTGGCGCTCTCGTTCATCCTGCTGTTCGCGTGGGTCGTGGTCGACGAGCCGTTCCGCGACAGCTTCTATCGCGCGATGGCGGTGCTGGTCGCGGCCAGCCCCTGCGCGCTAGCGATCGCTACACCCAGCGCGGTGCTGTCCGGCGTCGCGCGGGCCGCCCGTGGCGGCGTGCTGGTAAAGGGCGGCGCACCGCTCGAAAACCTCGGCTCGCTAAAGGCGATCGCCTTCGACAAGACGGGGACACTGACGGAAGGCCGGCCGCGCATCACCGATGTCGTCCCCGTCGACGGCGCGAGCGAAGAGGATCTGTTGGCGCTCGCCATCGCGGTTGAGGGGTTGAGCGATCACCCGCTGGCACAGGCGATTGTGAAGGATGGACGCGAGCGGTTGGGCGGGCGCGAGCTGCCGACCGCGACCGACCTCAAGAGCCTGACCGGACGCGGCGTCACCGCGACCGTCGACGGCGAGACGGTATGGATCGGCAAGGCCGAGATGTTCGGCAAGGAGGGTATCCCCACGCTGAACGCGGCCGCGACCGACGCCATCGCCACCCTGCGCGAGGGCGGGCGCACGACGATGGTGGTGCGCAAAGGCGACAAGGACATCGGCGCGATCGGGCTGATGGATACGCCGCGCGAAGCGGCCAAGGTCGCGCTCAAGCGGCTGCGCGAGATGGGCATCACCCGGATGATCATGATCTCGGGCGATCATCAGAAGGTGGCGGACGCCATCGCCAAGGATGTCGGGCTCGACGAGGCATGGGGCGACCTGATGCCGGAGGACAAGGTTGCCTCGATCAAGAAGCTCGCTGGCGAGGACAAAGTTGCGATGGTTGGCGATGGCGTCAACGACGCGCCGGCGATGGCGTCGGCGACCGTCGGCATCGCAATGGGCGCTGCGGGCTCGGACGTGGCGCTGGAAACAGCCGACGTCGCGCTGATGGCTGACGATCTCGCGCATCTGCCCTTCGCGGTGGGGCTGAGCCGCCACACCCGCGGCATCATCCGGCAGAATGTGTTCGTCAGCCTCGGCGTCGTCGCGTTCCTCGTGCCGGCGACAATCCTCGGCCTGGGCATCGGCCCGGCGGTCGCGATGCATGAAGGCTCGACGCTGCTGGTCGTGTTCAACGCTCTGCGGCTGCTCGCCTACCGCGATCCGGCGCTCAACGCAGCATGAAATGGCTGATCGTGTTCGACCTCGACGGGACGCTTGCGGAGAGCAAGCGCCCTTTATCGGCTGAAATGGGGGCGACGTTCGCGCGTCTGCTGGCCGTGGTCGATGTTGCGGTGATCTCGGGCGGCGACTGACCCCAATTCGATCGGCAAGTCGCCTCGCGCTTGCCGATCGGCGCCGTGCGCGAGCGGCTGTGGCTGATGCCGACCACTGGTACGAAGCTCTACCGCTGTGTCAACGGTGCATGGCGTGCGATTTATGCCGAGCTGTTCGACGATCGCAGTCGGCTTCGGCCTGAAATTGCAGCCGTTGCGATGGCTGGCGACAGACAGATGAGTCCCAATCCGCATACCAATGGCGGGGCTCTGATACGCCCTCTGCGGTTATCCGACTTCGCATCCTACGCGATCCGGTCGTAAGCGCCGCCGGAACCCGGTCTTGTTGAGGGCGGCAGATTAGGACAGCTCGCGGACCCTCACGAAAGGCGGCGAGTGATGGGTGGTCAGCGGTCAAACGAGATGGGGTGGTTGCCGCCCTCCCCAGACGGCATCGAGATGTGCCAGGATAGTGGAGTTAGGACCACTGAGCGGAAAGGACGGCAACCGTGTCAAAGGATACAATGATCGGGGTGGACTCCAGGCACTTGAACGTGAGGAACGACTGACGCGTCAGGAGGAAATCACCGCCGAGGTGGTTGAGCTGGCGGCCGGAGCACGCGCACGCGGCCGAACCCGGACGGTATCGGAGTAAGGGTGGCTGAGATGACGCCGGTGGCGACGTGACTGCCTTGCATACGTTTGCGGCACTGCCATCCGTATCAATACGCATGTTGCGAGCGGTCTTCCCCATTCATGGTTGCGCCGGCAGCATCGAGGCGATGCGCGTGGCGCTGCTCGATGTCGCCGGACAATGCCGGGGCAACGGCCGGCGAGCCTGTCCGATGATCGATAAGCTGGTGGCGCGCTGAATGCTCATTTTGCAAACCGGCGCTACGCGCTAACCAAGAGGCGGCCATGACGTTATTGGACCGGCGGACATTGCTGGCGGGCGGGGGCCTGCTCCTGGCGGCGGCGTGTACCCGAAAATTCGCGTCGCCCGAGCGTGCCGGGACGCTTCCGATCCCGCGCCTGATCGATGCGCGCCAACAGGGCCAGCTGATCAGCCTGCAGGCACAAAAGGGCGAGACCGCGTTCTTCCCGGGCCGGCGAAGCACCACGCTCGGATATAATGGCAGCTATCTCGGCCCGACGCTGCGGGTTCATCGCGGCGACGATGTGACGATGGCCGTCCGCAATAGCCTGTCGGCCGATACGACGGTTCACTGGCACGGGCTGCTGGTGCCGGGAGAACTGGATGGCAGCCCGCACCAGCTGATCGCATCCGGTGCGACCTGGCGTCCTACGCTACCGATCCGCCAGCCGGCGGCGACCCTCTTCTATCATTCGCACGCGCATGGTTTGACGGGCGAGCAAGTCTATTCCGGGCTGGCGGGCATGCTGGTCGTGACGGACGAGGAAGAGCAGGGGCTTGGCCTGCCATCGGACTATGGCGTGGATGATCTCCCGGTACTGATCCAGGATCGGCAATTCGAGGACGGCCGTCTGGTCATGCCGACCGGCATGATGATTGCGTCGCAGGGCCGCCGCGGCAACACCATCCTGGTCAACGGCGCACCCACGCCTCGCGCCGACGTTCCGAACGGTCTGGTGCGGCTGCGGCTCGTGAACGGTTCGAACGCCCGCATCTATGAGCTTTCGTTCAGCGATGATCGGACGTTTCATTGGATCGGCACCGAGGGCGGTCTCCTGGCGAGGTCCGTTGAACTGCAGGCCATCACCCTGGCGCCGGGTCAGCGTGCAGAGATACTGGTCAGCTTCGCCGACGGCCAGCCGGTCTCCCTGGTCACCGGCCAAGATGCGAACGCGTCGATGATGGGAATGATGGGAGGCATGGGCATGATGGGCGGCCATCACGACGATGAAGACGACGCTTCAACGACGGAGACGGTGCTGGCCTTCTCGCCGCGCCCAGGCTTGGGCGGGCGGGCCGCAGCCCCTGTCCCAACGCTCCTGGCAGCACGCACCGTGCCAGATCCCGATGCGGCCGTAACGCGCCGGCGCTTCGTGCTCAATATGTCGACGGAAGGGGAGGGGATGATGGGCAGCGATGGCGACGCCCTCACGATCAACGACAGGTCGTTCGACATTGGCCGCATCGATGAGGAAGTCCGCCTCGGGGACGTCGAGATATGGAAAGTCTCCGGGCGGAAGATGCCACATCCCTTCCATATCCATGGCGTGCATTTCGATGTGCTACGCCGCGATGGCGACGACCCGGACGTTCTCGATCAGGGGCCTCGCGATACGATCGTCGTGAAGGAGGCGGTGGAACTGTTGGTCCGGTTCGACCAGCCGGCGACGAAAGCACCTTTTATGTATCATTGCCATATCCTGGAACATGAGGATGAAGGCATGATGGGGCAATTCACGGTCGCCTGATCCCGTCCGGAAACTCGCAGAAGACCAGCGAACAGCGGGTGCAGCTCATCGCGGCAGCCAACGCCACGTTTTCTTGCCCCTCGATCGACAGCGACCGGCCCTCCCACCCGCATTCAACGCTATCCGCGTGTCATCATGAACGCGCCCGGCTCGTCGATACCGCTTGACCCTGGACTATGGTCCAAGGTCCACAACGGCCATCCGGACGATGTCCGGTCCATCGAAGGACTGGAAACGGAGCGTGAGGGGTAACCGCTGCTCCTGCGTATAGGGTTATGGGGAGCCACGCTTGATGTCTCGTTTCGAAAGCCAACGCCGATTTTCGCTCGCCGGGTGCATGGCGGGAACGATGGCAGAAACCCTGCCTCCGACGCCTGTCGGCGCCTGTCCGCAAATCCATTCCAACCTTGTTTGACTGTGGATGACGAGGAGATGGACGGGGGCATGATTGAGGGCGACAAGGCAAATCGGCATGATGCTGCTTCGGGCACGATCCTCCAGGTTGTGGAGAGCGCACCAAATTACGCCGTTTATGCGCTTGACCTTGGGGGCCTCGTAACAGTCTGGAACAAGGGCTGTGAAGACATTACGGGATGGGCCAGCTCCGACGCGATCGGGAAACACCATTCGTTCCTGTATTGCGCGGAAGATGTCGCGGCGGGCGTTGCGGACAGGCACCTCGCGCAGGTCGAGCAGCTTGGCAGGGTCGAGCAGGAGTCGTGGCGCGTCCGGAAAAACGGGTCAGAGTTTCTCGCACATCTGACGACGACGGCGCTCCGGGATGAAACCGGCCAGCTGAGCGGCTATGGCAAGATCCTGCGCGACACGACCGATGAAGCCGCGACCAAGGAAGCGATCGTTGCCCGCGAGCAGCACCTCCAGTCGATCCTGGATACAGTTCCCGATGCCATGGTCATCATCGATGAGCGCGGGCTGATAACGTCCTTCAGCGCCGCGGCCGAGCGCTTGTTCGGATATTCGGAAGCAGAGGTGCTCGGCGCCAATGTGAGCAGCCTCATGCCGTCCCCAGACCGTGAACGGCATGATTCCTATATCGGCCGATATCTGTCGACGAGCGAACGGCGGATCATCGGTATTGGCAGGATCGTCGTTGGCCAACGGCGGGACGGTACCACCTTTCCGATGGAACTCTCGATCGGAGAGGCCGGTCACCGTGGCCACCGGGTCTTCACGGGCTTCATTCACGACCTGACAGAAAGCGACCGCAACGAACTGCAGCTCAAGGAGCTGCAAGCCGAATTGATTCACGTCTCGCGCCTCAGCGCGATGGGCACGATGGCGTCGACGCTGGCCCATGAGTTGAACCAGCCGCTTACCGCGATCGCCAATTATCTGGAAACGACGCGCGACCTGCTTGTCGATCCCGATGCCGAGACCGTCGCGATCGTGCGCGACGCGCTCGACGAGGCAGCTAAGGAGTCCCACCGCGCGGGGCATATCGTCCGAAGACTTCGTGATTTCGTGGCGCGAGGGGAGACCGAGAAGCGGATCGAGGATTTGCCGCGGCTGTTTGAGGAAGCCGCTGCTCTCGGCCTTGTCGGCGCCCGTGAACGAGGCGTTCGCAGTTTTTTCGATTTTGATCCGGCGGCCTCGCCGGTGCTCGCCGATCGCATACAGGTTCAGCAGGTCCTCGTGAATCTGATCCGCAATGCGGTCGAGGCGATGGCGCAGGTCGCCATTCGCGACCTCACGATCACGACGCGGCGGCGGCCGAAGGCAATGGTTCAGGTGTCCGTGGCGGACACGGGCCCAGGCATATCCGAGCAGGTCGCGCCCCAACTTTTCGAAGCCTTTGTGAGCAGCAAGACCGACGGCATGGGCCTTGGCCTTTCGATCTGTCGAACGATCATCGAAGCCCATGGCGGCCGGATCTGGACCGACGGCGCGCCGAACGGAGGCGCTGCTTTTCATTTCACCTTGATGCAGGCCCGCCCGGAGGATGAGCATGACGCCTAAACGTATTGTCCATTTGGTCGATGACGAAGAATCCATCCGCAAGTCGGCCGGCTTCATGCTGAAGACATCGGGATTCGCCGTCCAGACCTATGCCTCCGGCATTGCGTTTCTGAAAGCCGTCAAGACCGCTGAGCCGGGATGCATTCTGCTCGACGTTCGCATGCCCGGCATGGACGGGCTCGAGGTCCAGGAGGTGCTTGCAGAGCGTGGTGTCACCATGCCGGTGATCGTTTTGACCGGGCATGGCGATGTCGGGATCGCGGTTCGCGTCATGAAGGCAGGGGCGGTCGATTTCCTGGAGAAGCCGTTCGAGAAGACCGCGCTCCTGGCCTCGATCGGCGTGGCATTCTCGAGACTCGATAATTCCGACGCGCGGTCGCTTCGAGAGGCGGAGGCGAGGGTGCGGGTCGCCGTGCTCACGCCTCGCGAACGAGAGGTTCTCATCGGCCTCGCCAACGGCTTTCCCAACAAGACGATCGCCTATGATCTCGACATATCGACTCGAACGGTGGAAGTTCATCGGGCGAACCTCATGACCAAGCTCGAAGTGCATAGCCTGTCGGACGCGCTGAGGATCGCGTTTTCGGCCGGATTGGGCGATGCGCCGGAATCGTGAGCTTGGGATCACTACGTAGCGACGGCCTCCTGTTCATTTGCGATGCATGCCCAGGATCCGAGGGTGGATCAGCGAAGAGGCAGCATCGTCGGTCATGGGCGTTATCGATCACCAAACGAGCGAGAAAGCGGCCCTGATCCTGTTGTCTGACGACGATGTCTCGGTACGCAGGTCCCTTCATCTCTTGTTGCGGTCCCGCGGCTTTGGCGTCCTGTCCTATGCGAGTGGCAATGCCTTGCTGCTCGATCCGCAAACGCAATCGGGCGATTGCCTCGTGGTCGATTATCTTATGCCGGACATCGACGGCATTTCGATCCTGAGGAAGCTTCGGTCGGCGGGCTGGTGTGGGCCGGCGATCCTGATCACGGCGCATTACGCGGATAAGCTCGCCGAAAGCGCGCAGGAAGCGGGCTTTGCCGCTGTGCTCGAGAAACCTCTGCGCGATGGTGTGCTGGTACAGACCATCGGCGAAGTAATCTCCGCCGGGCGGAAAGTTGGCAGCGATCACTGCTAGGGAAATGGAATATCGCGCGTGATCGGAACCTCTGCGACATCCTCGCACCTTCCCGGGACCGGCGCTCGTCCCACAAGGCATTTTCTCCGCCGCCTTCTGATGGTGGATATGCGCGCGATTCCGCGTGCGATCTTCTTCGCGGGCGCGCCCGGCCCTGGTGACTGCAAGGGCGGGGCCAGCGCGATCCGGGTATTCATGGCCGGGTCGTAGCATATGGAGGCGAGCTTGCCCGCCACGGTCATCGAAGCGGCGCGCGATCGGGGCGAACTTGGCTTCGTCGTTCTTCTCTTCGCGGCCACGGCGGTTGCCCTGGGTAATAGCGTCGTCCTGCCATTCCTGCCAGAATGGTGGGTCAAATGTCTCCGGACGCGAGTGCCCTCGCGAGAGGGCGCCTTGTCGTCGCCCTGGTCACGGTTTCCCAGATCGCAGGGTGTCTGTCGGCGCCGTTATGGGGCTGGATTTCCGACCGGTGGAAACGGTGGCCGATCCTGGTCGTGGGGCTGTTGGGTTTCAGCCTGACAATGGCGTTGTATTCCGCGGTCGGATTCGAGCGACTCTATGTTTTGCGGTTGCTCAATGGCGTGTTTGCGGCGGCCGTCGTGCCGACGGCATTTGCGATGGTCGCCGATCGTTCACCAGATCTGGTTCGGCGAGCGCGTCAGTTCACCTGGCTGAACGCCCTGGTCTTCGCGGGCGACCTGACCGGCCCGCTCCTTGGAGAAATTTCGGTGGCGCTCGGAGCAACGTCGCCATTCCTGGCGCCAGCTGCATTGAGCGCGATCGCCATGCCCGGTCTTCTTCTGGTTTCACGGGAAAGTGCCACTGGTCCGGTCGGCAGCGTTCCACGCCCGAAAGCGCGTGAGGCGCTTGTCCCGCTGCTCCTGATCTCGGCCATTGCGTCCGGGTGCCTCACCGTTCTGCATCTGACGTTGTCGCTTGGATCGGGCGCGCGGGATCTGTCCCGCGAGAACGTCTCGATGCTGTTCGCTCTGTGCGGCGGAGCGATGCTGGTGGCGCAGCTCGTCCCGTTCACAGGGCGCAGAGTCACGGTCGGCGCGGCCTGGCTGTTGCGGCCAATGCTCGCCGGGCTGGCCGCCGCATTGATCATTGCCGTCTTCGCCCGGACCTTGTGGGTGCTCGTGCCTGTATTTCTGCTCGCCGGCTGGAGCACCGCGACGCTGAAGCTGCTCACCAATTATCTGACGTCGAAAGCGTCTCCGGGCACGCAGGTTCGGGCCTTGCGCTCCAGTACGCGGCGGTGAGCGCCAGTCAGGCTGCGGCGTCGATCGTCACTGGATGGGCAAGCGCGTCGGAGCATTTGATGCTGTGGCTTGCCGCTGCCGCCGCGTTGGCGGTCACGGCGATGACGTTACGGTTGAAAGATTGAGGCGCCTCTCGTTCGCTCCGTCGTCAAAGTACATCAAAGGGCCGGCTCCGATTCAGATCTTCGGGCGATCGATGAAGCGGTGCACCGCGAACCCTGCCAGCATCGCGATCACGAAGGGCGCGGCAAGCGTCGGGCGGATGGCAAGGTCCGCAATCGCCGGACCGGGGCAGAGGCCGGCAATTCCCCAGCCGATCCCGAAGATTGCACTACCGCCGATCAGGCGCGCGGTGATCTCGCGGGCATCCGGCAGCGAGAAGCGGCTGTCGGCAAGTGGCGTCTCCATCCGCCGCCGGATCACCCAGGCCAAGGCCATCGGGGCGATGGCGCCTCCCATCACGAAAGCAAGCGTAGGGTCCCAGCGGCCTCCGAACAGATCGAGGAAGGCACGCACGCGGGTCGGATCTGACATGCCGGAACAGGCGAGTCCTGCGCCAAACAGGAGCCCGGCAATGAGTGCGATAGGGATGCGGACCCTCACCACGAAACGCCTAGCACGCGCATCACCGCGACGGTCGCGAAGCCAAAGCTCACGAAGCTCAAAGTTGCTACGATCGATCGCGCTGACAGGCGGGAGAGGCCACACACGCCGTGGCCGCTGGTACAGCCGCTGCCCATCCGGGTACCGAAGCCGACCAGCAGCCCGCCGATCAGGACCACCGCCGGCGAGGATGGAAAACGGGCAATTACCGGACCTGAGATCAGGTTCACGATCCCCGCTCCGAACGGCAGGCCGACAATGAAAGCCGCAGCGATGCTCCAGGGCGGGCCAGTCTGTGAGAGGGCGAAGGCACGCGCGGCGAGGCCGCTCACGCCCGCTATCCGGCCGAGGCCGAGCAACATGATCGCGCACGCCAATCCGATCAATATTCCGCCCGTCAAGGCAGCGAGCGGCGTGGCGTTGGTCCAGTCCATCAGAGCATATCCAGCGGCAACCTCAATGGCGCCATTCAGGCTGTGGCGTCCATCGCCATCGCTTGAGCCTGGCGGTCGGCAGGGTTGATGCGTTGGTGTGCCGCCGTCGCAGCACTGGCCGTCGCGACAGTTACGTTCGCGTTGAAAAGCTGAGGGGCTTCAGGAACGCTCTGTCGGCCAAGGGCGGTCAGGTCGTGATGGACCAGTACGCTGGCCGGCTTGTACCGAATGGCTGGGACCGCCTCATTTTCTCCACGTTCACCCGCTGCGGCGGCTGCGGATGTTGCGCGACGGCTCTGGGCCATTTCCGGGTCTTGCCCTTCGCAAAGGCAGGCGCGTTCAGCACAAGGCTGGCTTCCCCGGTCGCCTCGCTCACGAAGTTGGTCCCGCCGTATTCCCACCAGCAAATGCTGATAATTCTCGACGAAGCGTCGGTGGATCAAGCGCGCCTCGGGGCAATTCGCCGCCGCTGCCTGTGACCGGTGGGCGCGCACGCGCCGTAGCAAGTAAGGAATATCGCACTCGTTCATGACCGCCTCCATGCATTGAAAGTCGCAATTGGGTCGCGCCGGGTCTCTACGGAAATATACGAATGCTTCTCGTGCTTATGCCGGCTCGGATGCGGCGCCCTATGAGTGCGGGACGGATATGCCAGATGCTGTTGCGCCAGAACGCAAAGCGCCGGGAAGTTGTTGCTGGCTCAGACGGGTGGCCTGGGGCCGGCAAACATGCGGTCCGCAGCGGAAATCTGGCACGATCGTGCCCGCGGCTGATTGGCCGGTCGCGTGGCTTGCGGAATGAACGTCGGGTGCGGATCCGGAGGCAAGCGGTGACCGGCCAGATCACATTCCCATACTGGCCATTTCCTTGCAGCTCGCCGCGCAATCCCTGCAGGTCTGGGCGCAGGCCTGCATGCGGGCGTCGCCGGAGATCTTCGCGCAATCGCGCGCGCAGGCTTCGCACATCCGGGCACAGGCGTCGCACAACAGGGCATGCTGCGGCGATCGGCGCAGCATGGAATTGGCGGTTGTCTGGCAGAGCTCCGCGCAGTCCAGAAGCAAAGCGATGTGCGTCGCCTCGATATGAGCCGGTGCGCCTTGCTCGGTGCAGTATCGCGCGGTTTCCAGGCACATGCGGTGCGATGCGATACAGCTGTCGACGCACTCGTCGAGCGTCATCATGCCGTCACCACGCTTCCTTGGCGCCGCGATGGCCGGGCCTGCCGCGGCGACAGCCCCGGTAAGCGCCGCGAAGGTGAGTCCCGAACCGATGACGGCGCGACGATCAAGCATGATTTGGTCCTTTCCAAAAAGTTTAGCCGCTGCGGTTCAGCGCGCGTCTCACCACCAGATCCGTAAGCCAGCCACAAACCGGTGTTCGGTGGGATTTTCGCCAGCAAGGCGACGAAAATCCGCCGTCTCACCAAAGGAGCGCTCCCATACAAAGCCGACATAGGGAGCGACTTTTCGGTGAATCTCGTAGCGCATCCGCAAGCCGAGCTCGAGGTTGCTCAGGCCTCCGCCGAGCCCGCGCTCGGGAGCCGCCTTGCTGTAGGCGTTCGATTCCAGCTGCGGTACGAGGATGAGGCGGTTGGTGAGCAGCACGTCATAGGATGCCTTCAGACGTGCCGCGAGACGGCCATCGTCTCCAACGTAGCCGGTCAGCTGGACATCGAACCAATAGGGGGCCAGGCCCTCGATCCCCCCGGCGATCCAGCGATGGGCTCCCGGGCCGATGTCCTGACGCACGCCAAGGATCGTTCCCCAAAACGGGCGCTGTCCGTGCCACCAGAACGCCTCGACCGAGGATTCCGGATCAAGCCGCTCACCGGATTGTTTCAGGCCCTGGCTCCGCAGCAAGAGTTTGTCGTTGTCCGGGCCATTGGTAATCTGACCCGACCAGCTGATGCCTTGGCCTTGCTTGTTCGTGAGGAACTCGAGCTCATCCACGAGCACCTTGGCCACCGAAATTTTGTCGGCCATCTCATAGCCGGGCAGCGTCGAATTCCTGTAGCCGTCGGAATAAGCGTCCGGGTCGCGCGCATCGGCGCCGGGCTTTCCGCCACTCATGTCCATGCCGGGCATGTTCATCGGGGGCGCGCTGCTGCCATCTTTTTGCTGGTCGCCCATCTGCATATCCGGCGGCATGGCCTGATCATTGGAGCTGGCGGCCTCGGCGTTGCCCGCGGGTTTCACCTGCTGGCTGAGCGCGGGTTCGGTGATGGTGGTCATCGCGAGCCCGGTGAGAGCCAGCAACCAAGTTGAGCGCGAGCTTGTCATGCCACGACCACCTCGCGGAACATGCCCGCCGCCATGTGGTAGAGAAGGTGGCAGTGAAAGGCCCACCGGCCCATCGCGTCGGCCGTCACGCGAAAGGCCACGCGCTGGGCCGGTTGCACCGAAATGGTGTGCTTGCGGACCTGGAACTGTCCGTCGGGCGATTCAAGATCGCTCCACATCCCGTGCAGGTGCATCGGGTGGGTCATCATCGTATCGTTGACGAGGATGATCCTGAGCCGTTCGTTCGGGGTGAAATGCAGGGGCTTCGAATCGTTGAGCTTCACGCCGTCGAATGCCCACACGAAGCGTTCCATGTTGCCGGTCAGATGGAGTTCGATCTCGCGCTGCGGTTCGCGGGGGTCTGCCGCCGGCCCTGCTGTCTTCAGATCCGCATAGGTCAGGGTCCGGCGCCCATTGCGCCGCAGCCCGACGCCGGGATCATCGAGATTGGTACGCGGAAAGTCGACGCGCATGTCGGTATTGGCACCATATTCGGTACGCGCATGGCGGGCTTTGGGTGTCGTCTCGACCATGCCATGGTCGTGACCGGCCGGTCCCATCCCCGCCATCCCGGCCATCCCACCCATCATGTCGATCGGATCGAGCCAGGAGCGCGGATCGACCGGGGGAATGTCCGCGCTCATGCCGTCACGCGGCGCGAGCACGCCGTGGACAAAGCCGGTGCGATCCATGGACTGGGCGAAGATCGCATAGGCCTTGTCGTCCGCGATGGTCGCGATGACGTCGTAGGTTTCACCGGGTCCGATCCGGAATTCATCCACGTCGACCGGCTCGACGGGTTGTCCGTCGGCGGCGACGACCGTGAGCATCAGGCCGGGAATCCGAACGTCGAAATAGGTGGCGGTTCCGGCGCCGATAAAGCGCAGGCGAACCCTTTCGCCCTTCCTCGCAATTCCCGTCCAGCGCCTGGCGGAGGGGGCGCCGTTCAGGAGATAGGTGTAGGTAGCGGCCGATACGTCGCTCAGATCGGTCGGATTCATGCGCGCCTTGTTCCACATCGCCCGCTTCGACAGAGCGCCGCTCAGCCCGAGCTTGCCGGCATCGCTCGCAAAATCGCCGACGGTCGGCTGCGCGAAATTATAATAGCCGCTCATCTTCTTCAGGTTCAGATAGACCTGAAGCGGAGCCTCGTCCGTCCAGTCGCTGAGCATGATCGTATAATCGCGGTCGCTGCGAGAGGCGGTTCGCTCTTCGGTTCGATGATCATCGGGCCGTAGAGGCCCGTCTGCTCCGCCAATGTATGAGCATGGTACCAGAAGGTGCCGCTCTGCTTCACGACGAAGCGGTAGGTAAAGGTTTCGCCCGGCGCGATTCCACCAAAGCTGATCCCTGGCACGCCATCCATCTCCGTCGGCAGAATCAGGCCGTGCCAATGGATGCTGGTCATTTCGTCCAGGTTGTTCTTGACCCTGATCGTTACAGCGTCGCCTTCGCGCAGCCTGATCAGCGGCCCCGGCACGCTCCCGTTGACGGCGGTGGCGACACTGGCTTTTCCGGAATAATTGACCGTGACCCGGCCGATTTCGAGATCGAGTTCAGTGCCGCTCAGTACGGTCGGCGTCGTCACCGCCGGCACCGCGAACGCATGGGCGGGCCAACCCAGCGTGGCAAGAGCTGTCGCGAGCAAGAGACCTTGCACGAAGCCTCTGCGACCGGTGGTCGTCTCGGCGAAAGGGGGAAGTGGAGTCCGCATCAATTCGATCTTTCGGAAGCAGCCCTAAAGTGACGCCGCGGTGCCGATTGCCACGCGGATGTATGTTCGTAGCACGGCGGACCCGGTAGGCGGGGCCAGGCGTATGAAACCTGGCCGAAGAAGCGAAAGGCACACAGGGTCAGGATCCAATGGGGCATCCGTATCCGGCGGACCCTCGCATCTGTCTCGCCAACGCTGTCGGCCCTTCGCTTCCGCGTTTCCTACATGTCGTCGCCCATGGGCGCGGAGGGCATGTTGGCGGCGGGCGGTGCCTGGTCCGGCTTTGCCTTGGGCGCCATCGGCATTTTGTCCTTGCACCCGGCCGTACCGCCACATCCCATCTGCATGCCGCCCGACGCGTTCATCCCCATCTGATGGTCATGCATCATCTCGTCATGCATCTGCCTCGCGCCATGCTTCATCCCTCCCTGATGGGCCTGATGCGCCTGGTGGTTTTGGTGCTTGACGAGTTTCGCCGGTACGGGCGGGGCCTCGTCCGCCCAGGCCTGTGTCGCCGAGAGCGCGACAAGTGCAGCGATGGCGGGGACGATCAGGCCAGCTTTGCGACGGAAAACATTCTGCATGACTTGGCTCCTCGAAGAATTGGAAAGGGGACCGCAAGATTTCGATCCGTTTGAAGATGTCGGCAGAAGTGCCGTTCGTGCCGCTCGGGGAATATACGTTTTGTTACGGATGCCCGCCGTCGGGCGCGGCATGCGAACTATCATACCGGGCGATGAGACCCCCCGGTGCGGCTTTGATCGTCGTACGGGCTGTCTCCCAGAAGCAGGCAGGGCTGATTGGAAAACGACGGAGACGATTACGACGCGATGGATCGTCGAACGCTTCTCGCCCGCGGTCTGTCGGCTGCGTCGCTTGTGGGCGCCTCGTCCGTTGCCGGCCCTCTGGCGGCTCTCACCCACACAGGCGAAGGGTGGGGTTCCTTTGCGTGGACGCCTGCGGAGATAGCGATGGGCGATACGCTGATGATCTCCGCAGACGTGGCCGGTAGTCCCGTCCGCGCCATTCTGGACAGCGGAAGCGCCGCTTCGATCATCAATACGCGCCTGGTGAAGAGGCTGGGCATCGCCCCATCCGGGAAACGTATCATTCGCGGCACCGGCGGCCGCGTCGAAGTCACCGAGATCAGCGACGTTGCCCTCACCGTCGCCGACGATCGTAGGCGCTTGCCGTTCGCCATCGTGAGCGACCTTGCGGCAATATCGTCGGCATTCGGCCGCCCGATCGATCTGGTCCTGGGTGAGGACATCCTCGCCGGACGCTGTGTCGCCCTCGACTTCACGCAGGATCGGATCGGCTTCGCGCAGACGGGGAGTTTTGCTGGTGGGAGCGGCTGGCGTCGCCTCCCTCTGACGCATGGGACACGTCGCGAGCTCCTGGTCGCCGCGTCTATCGGGGGCGGAAGCCCCGTGCAGCTCATCTTCGATCTCGGGAGTGCAAATGCGCTCATGCTGTCCACCGCCTTGGTGGCCGCGCAGAATCTCCTCGCCGGCAAAGCCCGGTCGACCGCGGCGTTGGGAAGCCTCGATGGGGTTCAGATCGTGACCGCCTTTGTCCTGGACGACGTTGCTATCGGCGGAGCCACATTGTCGTGGTGCCGGTGGCGGGGCTGGATCATTGGCAATCCGACAGCGCGGTGGGCAGCATCGGATTGCCGCTTATCGCGCAATTCGATGTGATCATGGATATCACCGCGGAAAGTCTGTGGCTGCGCCCGGCGCCGCCAAAGCGCAGGCTTCCGATGCTGAAAGACCGCTCAGGCTTCGGCTTGGCGGTTTCGCCTTCGGCCCTGACCGTCGCCCACGTCGCGGCCCATAGTCCGGCCGAGATGAGCGGCTGGTCGATCGGCGATCAGATCGTCCGTATTGACGGTCGGCCAATCAATGCCAGCTACACGCGCGGGGAGCTTTGGCGCTGGCGCTTCCTCCCTGCCGGCACGCACGTTAGGCTCGTCGACGGATCCGGTATCGTGCGGCGGCTGACGCTCGCCGATTATTACTGACGTTGACGCCGGTGTCGGCGTTCGGCCCCGATACACTGCTTCTAGCGTCCGATCCGCGGCGCATCATCCCGCCCTCGGATTGGTCGCCCAGCAGCTACGTAACAATCCCAATATTTCGCAAAGTCGTCAGCTCGCACACCCCAACTCAGCCCTCCTGCGAGGGAGAATATCGGGTTCGCGGTGCCGCACACCTGGGGGCCCGGCCATGTGTAGCGGAGACGTTTCATGTTCCAGCAAGCGATCGACACCGTCCGGGCGAAGGGTCACGCACCGTCACGCTACGGCAACTTCATTGGCGGCCGATGGGTGGAACCCATTCGCGGGGAATATTTTACAGACCATAGTCCGATCAACGGCCGGCAGCTGGCCGAGATCGCCAAGTCTTCGCCAGAGGATGTGGAGGCAGCGCTGGACGCTGCTCACCGGGCGAAGGAGGGCTGGGCGCGCATGGCCCCTGCCGAGCGCGCAAAGATCCTCAATTGCGTGGCCGACCGGCTCGAGGAGAATCTCGAGCTGCTCGCGCTTGCCGAGACCATGGACAACGGCAAGCCGATCCGCGAAACGCGCGGCGCCGATGTGCCGCTGGCCATCGACCACTTCCGCTATTTTGCCGGCTGCGTCCGCGCAGAAGAAGGGGCGATCTCGACAATCGACGACAAGACGATCGCCTACCATTTCAGGGAACCGCTGGGCGTCGTCGGGCAGATCATCCCGTGGAATTTCCCGCTGCTGATGGCGGCATGGAAGATCGCCCCGGCGCTGGCGGCCGGCAACTGCACCGTCATCAAGCCGGCCTCGCAGACACCTCTTTCGCTGCTGCTGTTCGCCGAGCTGACCGCCGATATCCTGCCGCCTGGGGTGGTAAATATCGTGACCGGACCCGGCGCGTCGGTCGGGCGCGCGATTGCGGCCAATCCGCGGATTGCGAAAGTGTCCTTCACCGGCGAAACGACGACCGGCCGGCAGATCATGGGCTATGCCGCCGAGCATCTGATCCCGCAGACGATGGAGCTGGGCGGAAAGTCCCCGAACATCTTTCTGGCAGACGTCATGAACGAGGACGACAGTTTCCTCGACAAGGCACTGGAAGGCTTCGCCCTGTTCGCGTTCAACAAGGGCGAGGTCTGCACCTGCCCCTCGCGCGCGCTCGTCCATGAATCGATCTTCGATCGGTTTGTCGAAAGAGCGGTCGCGCGCGTCGGGGCGATCCGGGTCGGCGACCCGCTCGATCCGCTCACGCAGATGGGCGCGCAGGCATCGGAGGATCAGCTTCACAAGATCCTGGGCTATATCGACATCGGCAAGCAGGAAGGCGCCGAGTGCCTGACGGGGGGACAGCGCGCCGTCCGGGAGGCGAGTTCGACGACGGCTTCTTCGTCGAGCCCACCGTGTTTGTCGGCAACAACAAGATGCGGATTTTCCAGGAGGAGATTTTTGGGCCGGTCCTGTCGGTGACGCCGTTCAAGACGGTCGAAGAGGCGATCTCGATCGCCAACGACACCATCTATGGATTGGGCGCCGGCGTGTGGACCCGCAGCGGCAATGATGCCTATCGGCTGGGCCGCGCGATCGAGGCGGGCCGGGTGTGGACCAATTGCTACCATGCCTACCCGGCGCACGCGGCATTCGGAGGTTACAAGGCCTCCGGATTCGGGCGCGAAAACCACAAGATGATGCTCGACCACTATCAGCAGACCAAGAATCTGTTGGTCAGCTACGACGAGACGTCCCTCGGCCTTTTTTGACCCGGCTCACTCCGGCTGCGGCTAACCCGCGCGGCCGTCACCGCAAGGAACTCCACTATGAACAAGACAATGAAGGCCGCGGTCGTACGCGAATTCGGCCAACCGCTGGTGATCGAAGAAGTGCCTGTCACGATGCCGGGCCCGGGCCAGATCCTGGTGAAGATCGCGGCGACCGGCGTCTGTCATACCGACCTTCATGCGGCCGAGGGAGACTGGCCGGTGAAGCCCAATCCGCCCTTCATCCCAGGCCATGAGGGTGTCGGTCATGTGGTCGCGGTAGGTAGCGGCGTGACCTATGTGAAAGAGGGCGACCGTGTCGGCGTCCCCTGGCTCTACACGGCCTGCGGGCACTGCGTTCATTGCCTCGGCGGATGGGAAACCCTGTGCGAGGCCCAGCAAAATACCGGCTATTCGGTGAATGGCAGTTTTGCGGAATATGTTCTTGCCGATCCCAATTATGTCGGTCACCTGCCGGCCAATATCGGGTTCATCGACATCGCTCCGATCCTGTGCGCCGGCGTGACGGTCTACAAGGGGCTGAAGGTCACCGAGACGAGGCCCGGTAATTGGGTGGCGATCTCGGGCATCGGCGGTCTCGGACATATGGCCGTGCAATATGCCAAGGCAATGGGGCTCAATGTCGTGGCCGTCGACATCGACGACGCCAAACTCGTGCTCGCGGAGCGACTGGGCGCGGATCTCACCGTCAACGCGCGCAACGTCGACCCTGCCGCATTCATCAAGAAGGAGATCGGTGGCGCCCATGGCGCACTTGTCACAGCAGTGTCGCCGATCGCATTCCAGCAAGCACTCGGCATGGTCAGGCGGGGAGGCACGGTGGCGTTGAACGGGCTTCCGCCAGGCGACTTTCCGCTGTCGATTTTCGACACGGTCCTGAACGGGATCACTGTTCGTGGCTCCATCGTCGGCACGCGGCTCGATCTGCAGGAAGCGCTTGATTTTGCCTCGGAGGGCAAGGTTCGCGCGACCGTCACGACGGACACGCTGGAGAACATCAACGATATTTTCGCGCGCATGCATCATGGTGAAATCGAGGGGCGGATCGTGATCGATTTCGAGGGCGGCGCCCACTGACCAAGCGAATGCTCTGACGGTGTGCCCCGCCTGTGCCCAACCACCCGTGCGTGCGCCCACATCGTCCCGGCAGGTCCGATCTTTTGGTGAGAACCGCCGCGCCGTCGGCCCCCGGCATAGTGGCATCGCTCGGACCGGGACTCCGGCTCATTTCGATCATGGCGCCACTTGGCGCCAGTGGAGAACAACATGGCAAGCGGTAGAAAAGCGTATCTTGTCGGCGGCGGCATCGGCTCCCTGGCCGCAGCGGCCTTCCTGATCCGCGACGGTGGCCTGAAGGGCAGCGACATTACCGTCTATGAAATGCTTCCGATCCTTGGCGGCAGCCTCGACGGCGCGGCAGCGCATCGGATGGCTATTCGATGCGCGGCGGCCGGATGCTGACAACGGATAATTACGAATGCACCTGGGGTCTGTTCAAGACGATCCCCTCGCTCGAACATCCCGGCTTGACCGTCTTCGAGGAGACGATCGCGTTCAACGAACGTGTACGATCGCATTCGAAGGCACGCCTGATCGACCGCGATTGTGCCATCCTCGACGTGACCTCGATGGGCTTCTCGATGAACGACCGGCTGGAATTGCTCAGCCTTTCCGTCGCCAGTGAAGAGCGATTGGGCGCCACACGGATTACCGATTGGCTCTCGCCTTCATTTTTCGAGACCAAATTCTGGTATATGTGGGCAACGACCTTCGCCTTTCAGCCATGGCACAGCGCGGTCGAATTCAGGCGCTACCTCCATCGTTTCATCAAGGAATTCTCGAGGATCGAAACGCTCGCGGGCGTAAAGCGCACGGTCTACAACCAATATGATTCCCTGGTCCGTCCTCTGGCCGCCTGGCTCGAAGAACGGGGCGTCCATTTCGCCAGGGACACATTGGTCACAGACCTCGTCCTCGCCCCGATCGGCGGCAAGTCAGCGGTCAGCCGCATCCTGCTGCGCCACGGCGAAGCGGCCGAAGCCATTGACGTCGGACCCGAAGACCTCGTCTTTTTTCAGAACGGTTCGATGACCGACGCCTCGAGCCTGGGATCCATGACCAGTGCGCCGCCGCATCGGACGAAACATGACAGCGGCGGGTGGGCCCTATGGGAGAAGCTCGCCGCGGAGCATCCCGGCTTTGGGAACCCAGCCGCCTTCAATAGCTCGATCGCCGAATCTTGCTGGATATCGTTCACGGTCACGCAGGGAAACACGCGCTTCTTCGACCATATGGAATCCTTCACCGGAAACGTGGCGGGCACGGGCGGACTTGTGACCTTCAAGGATTCGCGCTGGTTGATGTCGGTGGTATTGGCGCATCAACCGCATTTCCCCGACCAGCCGGCGACGAGCCGGGTGTTCTGGGGGTATGCTCTGCACCCCGATCGCATCGGCGATTTCGTGCCAAAGGCGATGTCAGCCTGCTGTGGGGAGGACCTTCTGATCGAGCTATGTGGCCATCTCAATATCGACATGACAGTCTTTGAAACGGCAAACTGCATCCCCTGCCGGATGCCCTATATTACGAGCATGTTCATGCCGCGCTCGAAAGGCGAACGGCCGTTCCCGGTTCCCGAAACGACGC
This sequence comes from Sphingomonas sp. Ant H11, assembly GCF_000797515.1. Classification (GTDB taxonomy): domain Bacteria; phylum Pseudomonadota; class Alphaproteobacteria; order Sphingomonadales; family Sphingomonadaceae; genus Sphingomonas. Next base: position 95,248 of record NZ_JSBN01000002.1, on the reverse strand, counting down.
GGAATCTCGCCTTTGTCAGTCAGTTCGTCGAAATACCCGAAGATGTCGTCTTCACCGTCGAATATTCGGTGCGGGCCGCGCAAATGGCGGTCTATCAGCTTCTCGGAATCGATGCGCAGATCCCGCCAGTCAGTCACTACGATCGATCTGCCAGGGTCAATCTGAGCGCGGCGATCAAGGCATTCCGCTAGAACATCGCGCATTCGATCGAGCAGGCCAAACGCAGGCATCACGTTTCCCTGGTGCGCTGCGCGCGGCACTGAAATGGCTACGTAACAATCCCAATTCGGCGCGAAGGCACCATGCCCTACCGACGCGACAGTGCCATCCACCGAGGGCGAATGTCGGGCCCAGGACGGGCTCGCGATATTGGCGCTCGCGCCTTTATTGATCTGCGCGGATTATTCGAATGGAGACCGACCAGCATGACCGCACGCGCAAAGCTAAACTTCTATGATCGCGTTCTTCGACCCGATCCATCGCGCACCGTCGTCCGTCCTTTTGAGCCGAATTATCCCAGAGATTTCGACGGCGGCACGTCCCGCACCCAGGAGACTGTCGATCTGATCGTGGCGCTCGATGAGGCTGAGTTGGCGCGTCAGCTGAAAGGCGTCACACTATCCCTGGACGAGAACCACCGCGACGTCGATGCGATGTTGCTTCGCCGGTTCAACGAAGTCGCCAGCGGGATCGCGGGTGCCGATCGTATCAACGCCAAGCAGCGGCGATTAATAGGCGCCTACTGCAGCGAAGAATTTGCATATGAGGCCGCCGCCTTGTTCAACCCAAGCGCCGTGCTCCATCCCGACCAGTCGGGTCTGCCCGAGGGCACGCTTCGTTTCGTGATGTCGCTGCGAGGCATCGGCGAGGGGCATGTATCTTCCGTGACGTTCCGCACCGGCACCTGGACGCCTGGCGGCGCACTTTTGGTCGATGATCCCAGCCCGACATCGGTATCGCCCCTCATCGATACATGCGGGAGAGGGGAGGGCATAGCAGCACGCCTGTGTTGCGCCGGCAGTCGCACGATCTCGGAGACAGTGCTTTTCCCGGTCCTGCCGAGCCAAACGCAGGGTATCGAGGATACGCGCCTTGTTCGCTTCTGCGAGGATGATGGCAGCATCAGCTACCATGGTACATATACAGCGTTCGGCGGTGGCCAAGTGCGATCGGAATTGCTGAGCACGGCCGATTTTAGATCGTTCGAGATGCGCGTCCTGACCGGCCAGGCCTCGAGTGGAAAGGGCATGGCCCTTTTCCCTCGCCGCATAGCGGGAAAATACGCCATGCTTGGGCGTCAGGACAGCAAGAACATCTGGCTTCACTTCTCCGATGAACTGCTTAACTGGGCAGGTGGCGAAAAGCTCATTACACCAAAATTCCCTTGGGAATTCGTCCAGATGGGCAATTGCGGGTCGCCGATCGAGATTGACGAAGGCTGGTTAGTGATGACCCACGGCGTTGGTACGGTCCGCAACTATTGCATTGGCGCATGCCTGCTCGACAAGAATGACCCATCAAAGCTGCTGGCGCGCACGCCGCGCCCGGTACTGGCCCCGAGCCCGCACGAGAGGGACGGGTACGTACCCAACGTCGTCTATAGCTGCGGTGTGATCGTTCACGATCGAACGATGTTACTACCCTATGGGGTGGCCGATAGCTTCACTGCCTTTGCTACGGCCTCGATTGATAACCTCCTAAGTGTGATGGAGTAGGTCACTCGAACTGATTGGGAATTGCAGACTGTTCGAGCGGTAGATGCCGTTCAAGGAAGACGAACGTCAATTCGGGGCGGCCGCGCGTCGTTTAGCGATGTTGGCTGTGCACAGGGGATACCATGCCATAGCAATCGGATCAGGGTTTGAGGCAAGCGAGAATTGCCATCATCGCGGTCCGGGTCTCCGCCACGTCTCGCACGGGGATTACGTCGATTCCGGCTGTGCGAACGGGATCATCGTTGCCACCGGGATAGATCGCGTCTCCCATGAACAGCATAGCCGACTGCGGAATGCCGGATTCCTCGGAAAGACGGCGCATTCCATAAGCCTTGTCGATGCCTTGGCGAGTGATGTCGATGGAGGTTGATCCCCCCACGTTGACGGACAGCTCGGGCAGTCGTGATCGAAGCGCTGCCTGCAGTGCCTTGCGCTTGGCGAAGTCGGGATCCCACGCTTTCTTTGCGTCGAGCGGCGCCTCCTGTCCAAGTCCAGAGAAAGTAATCTGCTCCCGCGGTCCTCGATCCGCTCACCCCATGTCCTCTCGTCCGGAAGGCCCACTTCCCATGGGGCCAGTTCAAACGCCTGAAGAATGCGCCTGCGCTCGTCGGGGTCGAATACATCAGCATAGACCGGCTTCCAGGCATCCGTGAAGCGGTAGAGCTTGGTGCCCGTGGTTGGCATGATGAATAACTGACGGACGTCAGCTCTGATGGGCAATCGCGACACGACTTGTGCTTCGAACTGAGGCCAGTCGCCACCGGAGATCACCGCGACGCCGACGAGATCAAGCAGCTTGGCAAGCAACTCGGCCGTTTCTTGGCCTATAGGCTGTTTGCTCTCGGCCAGGGTGCCGTCAAGGTCGAAGGCGATAAGGCGCTTCATCGGTGGACTCCAATCAGGGTGCTGTCGCTCGGCGGATAGGCGGCGCTCGAGCGATCGGGTTCGATATTCTTCAGGCGGACGGTAACCGGTGCGACGGTTGTATCGAGGATCGCCTGCACGATAGCCGGCTTTGACGGCCCTCCGAACGCGATGAACTTTTCCAAGATGTCGCGGCGGATCCGCTCTTGGCCAGGCTCGATCATCTCGAAGCCTCCATCAGGATGATATTGTCTATCGCTTGGGCAGCGCCGTCCTCCTCGTTCGACAGGGTCACCTGGTCAGCGGCGGAGCGGACCGCATCGGGACCCTGCCCCATCGCAATCGAGAGGCCGGCGCGCGCGAACATCGGCAGGTCATTACGCTCGTCGCCGAGCACGGCAACGTTGGCGAGCGGTACGCCGATCGCGGCTGCCAGCGCGGCGACGCCATCGCCCTTGTTGGCCTGGGGAGCGGTAATGTCGAGATAGTAAGGCTGCGAACGGCCGACAGTCGCAAACTGTCCGAGCGCTGCCGCGATCTCGCCGTCAAGTCGCGCGAGCAATGCATGGTCACCGCTGACGCCGACGATCTTGTCGGGATGAGCGAGCAATGCCGCGAAGTCGTCCTTGATTATCGGCTCGATGCTTGCCGCGCGCCGCTCGCGTGGAACATACACATCGTCGGTTGCTTGGGCATACCAGAGGCCACCCGAGAACAGCCACGGCGTGACGGCCGGGTGCTCAAGCAGGGCGAGTGCTCGCGCGGCGCATTCGGGCTCAAGTTGATCTGCCGAAACGACAGTCCCGTCGGGCCGGACGATCGTGCCGCCGTTGAAGGCACCGATGACGCCTGTGAGCTCCAGCCGTTTCGCGATCCAGAGCATGCCGCTGGGCGGGCGGGCACTGATCAGGCTCACCGCAATACCAGCCGTCCTGGCCCTTCCAACCGCAGAGATCACGCCGTCGGAGAGGCTTTTGTCCTGGCGGAGGAGCGTGCCATCTATATCGGAGACGATCAGGCGAATAGGGCCGCTCATCCAAGGTGATGCCAGCGTCGATGCGCGCGGTGCATCAGCGCATCTGCACTTTCGGGGCCGGCGCTGCCTGCGGCGTATCCCTCGGGGGTGCCTTGCGCCCACAGATCGAGGAGCGGCTGCACGGCGCGCCAGCCACCTTCGATCTGCGCGGCACGCTGAAACAGCGTCTGGTCGCCCGATTGCACGTCATAGAGCAAAGTTTCGTAGCCGGTCTGGTGGCCCACGTCGAAATGGTCCCGGTAGCGGAAATCCATGGCGACCGGCGCAGTGTTCACGACGAGCCCAGGCCGCTTGACCACAAACTCAAGGCTGATGCCCTCGTCGGGCTGAATTTGCACCACAAGACGGTTGGGGGGCAGCCGGTCCACCACCGTCTCCTGGAAAAGCGCCAGCGGCACGTCGCGGAATTGGACGACGATCTCGGTATCACGGGTCGCCAGCGCCTTCCCGGTGCGCAGATAGAAGGGCACGCCCGACCACCGCCACGTCTCCACGTGCAACTTGAGCGCGGCGAAGGTCTCCGTGCGGCTGGCAGGGTCAACGTCGGGCTCATCGAGATAGGCGGAAACGGCCTTGCCAGCGATGGCGCCGGAGCAATAGCGCCCGCGAATTGCCTCGGTCGGGTCGATCGGGCGGATGGCGGCAATGACCTTCTCTTTCTCCGTCCGGATCGCATCGGCATCGAAGCTGATCGGCGGCTCCATCGCTATCAGCGCCAGCAGCTGGAAGAGATGATTGGGAACCATGTCGCGCAATGCGCCGGTGGCATCGTAGAAGCTGCCGCGGGTGCCGACGGTCACCGCCTCGGCCGCCGTTATTTGGACATGATCGACGTAGCGGTTGTTCCAGACGGCTTCCATCATGGTGTTGCCGAAGCGTGTGACCATGATGTTCTGCACGGTCTCCTTCCCAAGGAAATGATCGATCCGGTAGATCTGGGACTCGCTGGCGCGGGAAAGGATTTGCCGGTTCAGCGCCTGTGCAGAGGCAAGGTCGGTCCCGAACGGTTTTTCGATCACGACGCGGCGGAAACCATCGGTCTCGTTGAGCAGCCCTTCATCGCCGAGCTGATTTACGACGGTACCGAAGAAGGCCGGCGCTGTGGCGAGGTAGAAGATCGCGTTCCCGGTAAGTTGGCGGCCGAGAGCCTGATACATAGTCGAATCGGCGAAATCGCCCTTCAAATAGCGGATACGACTGCGGAGCCATGGCCAGTTGGCATCGTCCTTCACGAATTCGTCAAGCGCCTGGCGCAGCTGCTCGTCGTCGCTGTCATGATGGCTGACACCGACGAGCGCCATGTCCTCATTCAGCAAGCCGGCCCGAGCGAGGTTAACGAGCGCGGGTATCAGCAATCGGCGGGCGAGGTCCCCAAATGCGCCGAAGATAACGAAAGTAGCAGAGGGTGCAGTCAGAGCATCGCTCATTGCGGCATCTCGACATGGCCGCCGAAGCCGAACCGCATCGCCGAGAGCAGCTTGTCGCCGAACGTCGTGTCGACCCGGCTGCGGTAGCGCGCGAACAGTGCCGCTGAGAGCACGTAGGCAGGGACCGCCTCCTCCATTGCCGCCTCGATCGTCCAGTGACCCTCGCCGGAATCCGCGACCTGGCCCGAGAACTGCTCCAGCATTTGGTCTTTGGCGAGCGCCGTCGCGGTCAGATCGAGCAACCACGACGAAATCACGCTGCCGCGGCGCCAGACCTCGGCGATGTCAGTGAGGTTGAGGTCGAAGCGCTCGTCTTCCGGCAGCTTGGCGGATGACTTGCCCTTCAGGATGTCGAACCCCTCGGCATAGGCCTGCATCAAGCCGTATTCGATGCCGTTGTGAACCATCTTGACGAAATGGCCCGAGCGGCTGGACCGGCATGGATATACCCCTTCTCGGCACGGGTGTCCTCGTTGGGACCGCCGCGATCCGGTGTGCGTGCGATCGTCCCAAAGCCTGGTGCCATGGCCTCGAAGAGAGGATCGAGACTGTCGAGCGTCGCGGCATCGCCTCCGATCATCATGCAATAGCCTCGGTCAAGGCCCCACACACCGCCCGAGGTGCCCACATCGACATAGTGGAGCCCTTTCATGGCGCACAGCTTCGCCCGGCGGATGTCGTCCTTGTAGAAGCTGTTGCCGCCGTCGATGATGATGTCGCCTGGGGAGGCCAGGCCCATCAGCGTCTCGATCGTGCTCTCTGTCGGCGGCCCAGCCGGCAGCATCACCCAGAAGATGCGCGGGCCCTCCAGTTTGGCTGCGACCTCTTCAAGCGAAGCGGCAGCGGTTGCGCCTTCGCCGGCCAGCATGTCCACCAGCGGCGGGTTCCGATCGAAGGCGACGATCTCGTGACCGCCGCGCATCAGACGGCGCGCAATATTGGCTCCCATTCTGCCAAGGCCGATCATCGCTATACGCATGTGCTCATTCCTCAGTTTTGGGTTGCCGCGATGACAGCTGCGCGCAAGGCTTCGATGCCGCTGCCGTCCTTCTTGATGTGGACCCGCAGAACGGGCCGCCCGCGCGCAGCAAGCACGGCCATGTCGCCGCGCGCCTGCGCAATCTGAATGGTGCCGAAGCTCGCCTTCCTGCCTGGGATCGACAGATCGGGATGGGGATCGCGCGTGATCGTCAGAAACAACCCGCTCGCCGGGCCGCCTTTATAGGCCTGCCCCGTTGAGTGTAGGAAACGCGGCCCAAAACCCGCGACCGTCGCCACCGCCTTGGTAGCACGCACCGCCATCCGCATCGCGGCCATTGCCGCCGCATTCGCCTCGTCGCGCTCGATAAATCCGAGGAAACCGGCATAATGTCCGGGCTTCAGCCGGGCAAAGTGGAGCCGCAGCAGGTTCACCGGATCGCCCGAGCCGAATCCGCTTTCGCCAGCAGCGTAGATCGCCAAGTCTGCGTCTTCCGCGATCGCGATCTCTGGTTCAAGCGCACTGGAAGCTTCATAAGCATCGACGAGCTCGCGCGTGGCGATTTTGGCATCCTCCACGTCGGGCTGGTCGAACGGATTGATCCCAATAACGGCGCTTGCAATTGCCGTCGCGATTTCCCAGCGGAAGAACTCCTGGCCGATCAAATCGCGTGAGGCGACCGTGATCCGGATGAGGGGATGGCCGGCCTGCTTTAGCTGCGCGAGCTTGCTGTCCAGCCCGTCCTCCGCGTCTCCTTCGAGGTGAAGATGCACGAACAGGCGATCGCTCCCGTAAACCTCCGGCGGTCCCGCGGGCTCAAGGTCGACCGGAATAATCCCCTTGCCTTTCTTGCCTGTCGACTCAGCAAGCAACTGCTCGAGCCAGGCCCCGAACGGTTCTAGTCCCTTGGATGCCAAGATGGTTAGCTTGTCGCGCCCGCCGATAGCCGCCTCGCCGATTATCACCCCAAGGCGCACGCCAGGGTTTGCTGCAGGAGGTGAATCGGCACCGCAGGCGAAGACCATTGGCTGGGTTTTCTCGTAGAAATCCTGGATATCGATGCCCATCGCGGCGGCGGGAACCATGCCGAAAGCCGACAGCACCGAATAGCGCCCGCCGATCGCGGGATCCCCTGCGAAGATATGCGCGAAGCCATCCGCCTTCGCGGTCTGGTCCAGCTTTGATCCAGGGTCGGTGACCGCAACGAAATGGCTGCCGTCCTGGCCGGCCGCTGCATAGAAATAGGCGCGCAGGAGCTCAGGCTCCATTGTCGATCCCGATTTGGAGGATATTATGAACAGCGTGTTCGCCGGGTCGATCGCTGCCGCGACCGTCGCGATCTGGCCGGGGTCGCTGGTGTCGAGCACGTGCAGCTTTGGGCTACCCTTTGCGCTGCCGAGGATGCGCGCGATCACCTCGGGGCCGAGGCTCGATCCGCCCATGCCGAGCAGCACCGCGTCCTTGAAGCCTTTGGCTTCTTCACCGAGCATCTTGAGCGTGTCTGGATCAACCTGCTCACTGCGGGCGGCGGCGAGCCACCCGAGCCATTTGCCCTCGTCCTTGCCGGTCCAGAGCGAGGCATCGCCCTTCCACAGCCGGCGCGGCCAAGCCTCGGCGCGAGCGGTTTCGAGGCGCGTGGCGACAGCCTCCTGAAGTCCTGCCGGGAGATCGACTGCCATCAAGTTTTGTCGGCGGCCGAGGAACGCGGTACGCTTGCCCGCGACCGCGCCAAGCAGTGCATCCGCCGCATCGGCGAACAGCGTCACACCCGCCTCGACCAACCTGTCCGCAATATCACCCAGTTTAAGGCCGAGACGCTCGGTTTCGGCCAGCACATGGAGTGCTTTATCCAGATTATCGGTCAGTGTGGCCAGGGCCGTGCCATGGTCACGGAACGCGTCCATCGTCCCAGGCGGCATCGTGTTGACGGTGTCGGGTCCGATCAGCGAGTCGATGTAGAGCGTATCGGGGTAGGCGGGGTCCTTAACCCCGGTCGAGGCCCACAATAGTCGCTGCGGCATCGCTCCCTTGGCGGCCAGCGCCTGCCATCGGTCGCTCGCGAGCAACTCCTGGTACCAGGCATAGGCAAGCTTGGCATTGGCGATTGCGACTTGGCCGCGAATGGCATTTAGAGCCTCGCTTTCCGGGTCGCCTTCCCTGACGCGCGCATCAATCGTCTTGTCGATCTGCGCATCGATGCGGCTGACGAAGAAGCTCGCGACGCTCGCGATCCGGTTGATCGCTTCTCCCTTCTTCACCCGCGCCTCGAGGCCGGCCATATAAGCCTCCGCGACCGCCTGATAAGCGGTGAGCGAGAAAAGCAATGTCACATTGATGTTGAGCCCATCCTCGATCAGTTGACGGATCGCAGGAATGCCAGCCCGTGTGCCGGGCACCTTCACCATCAGATTGGGCTCGGCCACCATATCCCACAGTCGCCGTGCTTCCTCGATCGTGTCGTCGGTGCTGTTGGCGAGATTGGGCGAAACCTCAAGGCTTACATAGCCGTCCCCGCCGCCGAGCCGGTCGTACACCGGTCGTAGATCGGCGGCTGCCGCCTTGATGTCGGCGATCGCCTGGCTTTCGTAGGTATCGGTGACGCTCGCGTCGGCCTTGCCGAGGAAGTTGTTAAAACCCTCGTCATAGGCGTCGCCATGGCCCATCGCCTTCTCGAAGATCGAGGGGTTGGAGGTGACGCCGGTCAGACCGTCCTCCTCAACCAGCTTGCGCAGCCCGCCTTCGTTCAGAAATTTGCGGTCGACGAAGTCTAGCCACACGGCCTGTCCCGCAGCGCCAAGGTTTTTGAGACGGCGGGTCATTTGTTCTTCTCGATCAGATCGCGCGCCACGGCGCAGATATTGTCGACGGTGAAACCGAATTTTTCCTGGAGCTTGGCGAGCGGCGCCGAGGCTCCGAAGGTCTTCATAGTTATTGTCCCGCCGTCATGTCCGACATAGCGGTCCCAGCCCATCGATCCGCCCTGTTCGACGGCGAGCCGCGCGCGCACCGCATCGGGGAACACTCTGTCGCGATAGGCGTCGTCCTGCTTTTCGAACAAATACCAGCTCGGCAGCGAAACCACTCGCGATCGGACGCCTTCGCCCGATAACTTCTCGTGGGCGGCCACCACCATCGGCAGTTCGCTGCCGGTACCGATGAGGATGATCTCGGGATCGCCGCGCTCGGCGTCGCCAAGGATGTAGCCGCCTCTCTCCAGCCCGTCGGCGGACGCATATTTTGTTCGATCGAGCGTCGGGATCGCCTGGCGCGAGAGGATCAGCGCGGTCGGCTCGTGGCTGTGGCTGAGAGCGACCTTCCACGCTGCCGCCACCTCGTTTGCGTCGCCCGGCCGGATCGTGTCGAGCCCAGGGATGGCTCGAAGCGTGGCCAGATGTTCGATCGGTTGGTGAGTCGGCCCGTCCTCGCCGACACCAATAGAATCATGCGTGAACACGAACACGACCGGCAGTTCCATGATCGCTGCCAGCCTTATCGGCGCGCGCATATAATCCGCGAAAACCAGGAAGGTGCCGGTGTAGGAGCGCAGGTAGGATAGGGCCATGCCGTTGGCGATCGATCCCATCGCATGCTCCCGCACACCGAAGTGCATGTTGCGACCTGAATGGTCGTTCTTCCCAAACGATCCCGCTCCCTGAAAAGTCAGGCTAGTCTTGGTAGAGGGCGAGAGATCCGCCGCGCCCCCGATCAGCAGCGGCACGTGCGGTGCGATTGCGTTCAGCACCTTGCCACCGCTGTCGCGCGAGGCCAGCCCCACGGCATCGGGAGGAAAGGTGGGGATTGTTGCCTGCCAGTCACTCGGCAGCTTGCCCCGGCGCAGCAGGTCCATCTCCCTGGCCTCAGCTGGAAAGCTCTCGCGGTAGCGGGCCAAGGTTTCCTCCCACGCCTCGCGTGCCGGCCTGCCGCGTCCCGCAACCGCGGCGTTGAACGCTTCTGCCACACCGTCCGGCACGAGAAACTGGGCGCCTTCGGGCCAGCCATAGGCTTTCTTGGTAGCGCGGACATTGTCTTCGCCCAGTGGCTCGCCGTGCGCCTTCTCGCTACCTGCTCTGGGGCTGCCCCAGCCGATCACCGAGCGGATGACGATGAGGGTCGGCCGGTCATGGGCGTCGCGAAAGGCCGCGATTGCGCGCGCGACGGCCCTGGTGTCGTTAGCGTCATCGACCTGGATGACGTTCCAGCCATAGCCCTCGAATCGTTTGCCGACATCCTCGGTGAAGGCGAGCTCGGTCGAACCTTCGATCGAGATATGATTGCTGTCGTAGATCCAGCAGAGATTTGACAGGGCGAGATGTCCGGCGAGTGATGCGGCCTCACTCGAGACGCCCTCCATCATGTCGCCGTCGCCGCACAGCACATAGATGTTGTGATCGAACAGCTCGAAACCGTCGCGGTTGAAGCGCGAGGCAAGCGCCCGCTCGGCAATCGCCATGCCGACCGAATTGCCGCACCCTTGGCCGAGCGGGCCGGTCGTCGTCTCGACACCGGTAGTCATACGGTACTCGGGGTGGCCCGGGGTCTTCGAGCCGAGTTGGCGGAACTGCTTGATGTCGTCGAGACCGACCGCGGGCCTGCCCGTCGGCTTGCCGTCCGGGTCAATCTCCTTGACCAAGGCCAAGTGCAGCACCGCATAGAGCAGCATCGAGGCATGGCCGACCGAAAGAACGAAGCGATCGCGGTTCGGCCAGTCGGGCGTGTCCGGATCGTAGCGGACGAAGTCCCGCCACAGCGTGTAGGCCACCGGCGCCATCGCCATCGGCGTGCCCGGATGGCCCGAATTGGCCTTCTGTACGGCATCCATCGCCAACGTGCGGATGGTGTCGATCGCGCGCCTTTCGAGTGCTTCGTCCGGTTGAGCCAGCTGTGCCGAGTCCGCTTTCATGAATTTGGGCATCCACAGGAGAGCTGAGATTCTGGGCGGTCTTCGGGAAGACCTGTTCGGAATGCGTTGGGTACCCGCCTGAGAGGTTTATTACCGGCCGTGCAAAGTTCGACCACGCGCGGGGCTTTACTCAACGAGGCATCCTTCTCGGCCGCGCTCAGGATCGCGGTCAGCGCGGAAAGATATGCGAGCGTCGATTCAGCGCCTTGGTTGGCATTGCGCCGGTCCGGATGGAGACCATCGAAGCAGGCGCCTCGTTTGACGTCCACGACGGGAATGCCAAGGTCGTTTGCCCCGAGAAACCAGTTGAATGCACGGCGCGCTTCGCGCTGCCACCATGCGTCGCTCGTGACTCGCGCCGCGGTAAGGCATGCACCAACCGCTGCACAGGCTTCCAGGGGCTGTTGGTCGAATGGCTGCGGATGACGCCGATCGCTTCCAAATGTTTCGGTTCCGATAGGCCGAAAGTGCCCCACTTCGGCCGTCTGCAGCGTCATCAGCCACCGTAGCGTATCGAGGCCGGCATCAAGGTGAGACTGGTTGCCGGTGTCATGGCCGCTTTCGATGAGAGCTTCACACAATCGGGCATTATCATAGCCGAGCCTGTCTTCGAACCAGACCCAGTCGGGCGCAGCTGCGTCACACCAACGTTGGAACAAGCGATTGGACAGTTCTCCTCGCAGCTGCTCCAGGTTGCGATGGCCTGGGAAGCGCCGGAGAAGTTTTGAGATGCCGAGCAGCCCGTAGGCCCAGGCGCGCGGCGTGGTCAGCGCTACCAACGCGGGTGCCATCTCCAGCAAGCGCGCGGCGGCCCATCCGTCCAGGAATCGATCGTCTTTTCGCATTGCGAACGCGCCCAGTGCCCAGACCGTGCGACCATGCGCGTCGTCGGCTCCCGCATCGTCGAGCCATGTGCGGTCGAACCCCATGAAATTATGAACGCGGTTATCCTTTGGCGACCAGGCGTGCTCAACGAACGCGGCATATGTCAGCGCAAGCTGCTCCTCCTGTGGCGTGAGAGAACGCAGCGTCGAGAGTTCAGAGAGAAGCAACAGCGCGCGCGCGTTGTCATCGAGACAGTAGCCGTGCCTCCGGTCCGGAACCGCGAATTTTGTGTGCTGGGTTATGCCGACCATGTCGGTAAGAGCGGCGAGATGGTCCGTCGTTATCGGTGGAAGCGCCCTGTTCCAGGCTTCGTCATTTGAAGGACGTATAGCCCGCGACGCGCCGGAGCGTCTTTCAAATCGGACATCGGAGAAGACTTTCAGGTACTGCTTCGCCACGCTCGACCAGATCATCGCGCGACCGCGCTCGTACGCGCGGGTTCGAATCTCGCTACGCGACGCGCCATCGACGATCAATCGAGCGACGGCAGCTCCGAGTGCATCCGGTTCCGAAAACGGCACCAGAACGCCACAATGGTCGGCGAGCAGTTCCTGCGCATACCAGAAGGGCGTCGAGACGACCGCTTTACCAAGGGCAACAGCGTAGGCCAGCGTTCCTGAAACGATCTGCGCTTCATTGGGGTAAGGCGATAGGTAGATATCGCATGCAGCCAAATGGTCGAGCAGCTCATCCAGTGAGAGATATCGGTCGACAAAGCAAATATTCTCGATGACGCCGAGTTCGGCTGCGAGTGCAACGAGGCTATCGCGATAGCGTTCGCCTTCATCCCTAACGAGGTTGGGGTGGGTTGCGCCGACGATCATATAGAGCAGATTGGGATGGTCGCGAACGAGTGCCGGCACTGCACGAATTGCCGTTTCGATACCCTTGCCTGGACCAAGCAGGCCAAAGGTCATCAACAGGGTCCGGTCTGCAAGTCCCAGTTTGTGCTTCGCCATCGCCGGATCGATAAAGGCTCGGTCCGGAACGCCGTGTGGTATCACGGCGATGTGCTCGGCCGGGACATCATAGACGTCCTGCAGAATGCGCCGTCCTTTGTCCGCCATGACGACGAGGCGCGATGAATGTTCGATGATGCCATCCATGACGCGACGTTGTGCAGGGTTGGGGTTGGCCAGTACGGTGTGTAGCGTCGTGACGATCGGAGCGCTGAGGCCGCTGAGAAGGCCAAGGATGTATTCACCGGCCTCGCCTCCGAAGATCCCGAACTCGTGCTGAAGAGAAACGAGATCGACGTTCGACACGTTGAGGAAATCGGCGGCGACTGCATAGGACGCGGGCGTGGCCTGCTGGATCTCCAGGGCGACATCGGGCGGATAGGCGTAAGTGTTGGCATCGTCCGTCAGCGCGATCGTCGTTGAAGAAAGATCGGAATCGCAGTTCTTCAATGCCTGCTGCAGATCGTTGGTGAAGGTGGCGATGCCACACTGCCTCGGAACGCACGTTCCTATCACGGCAATACGCTTGAGCGGGGGAATGATCACAGAGTGGTTCATGCTCAACCTCAAATATGAAAGTGTCTCTGGGAGTGGCTTACACTGGCTGGAGGCCGCGTCCGCTGCTCCCTCATGATCGCGCCGCGGCAGGACGCCGGTTTCTGAGGAGTGGGATTCGTGACCCGACCATGTTGTCGGGCTTCGACCACCGTCCAGAGTCAAGGCCGATATTCTGTCCCCACGGCCCGAGCAGCTTGGACGCAGGATTGCGCACCCAAGCCGGCTTTAAGGCGTCAGTGCTTGCGCGGTGGCTTGGGCGATTGGCTTGCATTTCCTTGATTTATGTCAGGCACACACACGTAGCGTTACGTAATGTTCACAAGACTTGCTGACCGATGTCGTCCTGAGCGAGGCCGCGCGTCGTTCGGATTCGCGATGCTGCATTGGCTGAGGCGGAAAGCTTCAATCTCAAGCCGAGCTTGACCTGTCAGTGCGAAAGCTGGATCGCTAGGCGCCAATCATCATTTACCGCGCGGCCGGCGCGATCCACGAAACCGTCGTCATGATGGCGACGCCAACCATGACCAGACAGGCCGCGCCACCGAGCAGTTGCAGCCGCCGGGGAATGGGGTGACCGTTCATCGCTTCGGAATCCGAGCCGAGCCATATCACCAGGGCAATAAGTGGGGCTGCAACAAAGCCGTTGATGACAGCACTCCACAGCAGCGCCTGCATGGGACTGATCGGCGAGAAATGAACGAGAATGCCCAGAATGCCGGCCGAAGCTATCACGCTGTAAAAAGCCTTGGCATTCCGAGGTGCCAGCCCAAGGCCCGCACGCCACCCAAAGGCTTCGGAGACCGCATACGCCGCCGAGCCGGCTAGAACCGGGACGGCAAGAAGGCCGGTCCCGATGATACCGCTGGCAAAAAGTGCAAAGGCAAAGTCGCCCGCCAGCGGCCTGAGTGCTTCGGCCGCCTGCGCGGCCGTATCGATCTGCGTAATACCAGCGATATGCAAGGTCGCGGCGGTGGTTATGATGATAAAAATGGCAATGAGGTTTGAAAAAAACATACCGAACCAGCTATCGAGGCTAATCCGGCGCTCTTCGCCGGCGCTGACTTCCGATGTCGAAAGGCTTTTCGCTTTAGCTCTGGCATCTTCTGCTTCCTGGGAGGCCTGCCAGAAAAACAAATAGGGGCTGATCGTGGTGCCGAAGATCGCGGCTACCAGCATCCAGGCGCTTGAGTCCGGCATGCTCGGTAGCAGGACTCCACGCAGCACATCGCTCCATGACAGGTGCACGGCAAATGCCGTAGCCGCATAGGCCAGCAATGCCAGCGTCATCCATCTCAGGAAACGCGCGTAGCGCTTGTAGTCGAGGAAGGTCTCTAACAGCGTTGAGAGCAAGGCGAATATGATGACCCAGAGGTGCGGCGCGCCGCCGCCGATGAGCGACATTGCCGAACCCATCGCTCCCAGATCAGCACCAAGGTTGATGACATTGGCGACCACGAGGAGCAGAACGACCGTTCGGAGCAGCGCGAGCGGGCAGCGCTTGCTGATCGCCGCCGTCAAACCTTCGCCCGTCGTTCTGCCGATCCGCCCGCACGTCTCCTGCACAGCTGCGGCGAGCGGCCAGGTAAGCAACATCGTCCAACCGAGCGTGTAACCGTAAGCCGCTCCCGCTTGCGCATAGGTTGCAATCCCGCTTGGATCGTCGTCGGCCGCCCCGGCAATGAATCCCGGGCCAAAAATCCGCCCGATACTCTGAAGCCGGTGAGCGTGCGGGATCGCCACTTGCCCCTCGCCCGCGGCCTGGCCAGGGGTCGGCGGCAAGTGCAGATCGGCTTCAAGAAGCGTGGTCCCTTGCCCGGCCTGCCCGGGCAAGGGGACACAGCGTTCCGCAGGATCATTGGGCGCGTTCACGGTGACACTCCTCGCCTGGGCGAAGATGTCGCCGGGTTTGATAATTGGAGGGCTCTTCGATGGCAGGTCGGGTTTGGCGAGGATTTTCAGTGCACTTTGACCATGCCGACACCCTTGATATTGTTGAACGAGTCGGTCTGGTGGCAACTGAAGCATTGATCAACCCGCGCCCGTTTTTCACCGCTGATCATCTTGTCCATCATTTCGAAGTGCATCATGTTGTGGCTCGGCGGCGGCTTGTGGCACTGCGAGCATTCGGTGGATTTGGGGCTGGGGTGCAGATACCCGCTGATTTTCCAGCTCGTTGTGGTGTGGCAGCTTGCACAATCACTGCCGAAGAACCCCAGGTGCTTGTCGCGGGGGGCGTGACAGGACTGGCAATCGAGAGGAGTGTCACGCCCTGTCGCCCGTTCGGCGATGCGCTCGAGAACCTGGTGATCCATCCGGACCGGACGGAGCGTGTTTCCCTGATGCTCGATATGGCAGCCACTGCATTCCTTGATGTTGACATGGAAAGCGGTCGAAGGCTTCTTCAGGATTTCCGGCGAAGCTGCGTGGCAGGCTATGCAGGTCTCGGCCTTGATGCCCCGATTGGGTGTATGGCAACTCTCGCATTTGCCCTCGAGAAAAGCATGGGCGTTCGACAGCGAACCGGGTCGAACCGACGCCGCCCATTGCGGCAGCGCGGCGCTGCCCGAGCGGTAAATGGTAAGGGGGATGATGATCGCGGTGGCCAGGACCAGTGTCGCGAGGATCAGGCAGACGATACCAGTCCGCTTCATGGCCACCACCGCAAGCCGAAGTAGACGCTGCTCCAGATGTGGATCGTCAGCAATCCGTACATGATGATCGCAGCGACAATATGCACGACGACCCACTTGTCGAGCGTGGCCTTGATGACGTCGCGTGCAGTAATCGTGAATTCGAGGTCGGATATTGCGCCAAGGAGCGAGTCCAGCGGCAACCCTGACGGATCAACGACGCTTTGATGGCGCAGATCGGCCGATACGGCGGCAAGCACATCATAGCGGTCGCGCAGAACCTTGAGTTCCTTTTGCTGAAACCGCAATTCCTGCCCGACCTGCGCCAGATAATATCGGCCAATGAAGCCCGTGACGACGACAGTCAGCATCGCGATCACGAGGGCGATGCCGATCGGGCTTTGAAACTTGTGCCCCGAATGGATGATTCCGAGCAGAGCGCCGATCGCGCCGGCATACACATGGAAGCTGAGCAGTCCTCCGAGGGAGACGAGGCGCTGCGTGCGCTCCTTGACCCACGCCTGCCGCTTTACGATGCTGTAGACGAGCAGAAGCACGAAAAGCAGGGCGGCGGCGATGCCGAACAGTCCGCCTGCCAGGCTCCCGGGGAAACGCGGTGCGGAATGCAGCAGGAAGGCCGGGACCAGCAGCGCAAGAGCGCTCAGCAGAGCGCCGACCGTTACTTTCTCGGTTTCGGTCATTTCATGCGTCCACCACGAGATCACCCACCGATTTTGCCTGGCAGGCGAGGATGATGCCGTCAGCCTTCTCGTCGGCGGCAAGCGCGTCTTCCACTTCCATCGTCACTTGGCCTTGCCGCAAGGGGACCTTGCACCTTCCGCAGATGCCGACCCGGCATTCATAGTCGATGGCCACGCCAATCGCCTCGGCCGCCTCGAGGACGGATTGGTCGGGCGCGAGCGCGCCGTTCTTGCCGGACTTCGAAAATGAGATCGTCGCCTGCGCAGAAGGAATGGCGGGCGGCGTCTGCGGGGTGGCCGATGCCTGGCTGTCGGTCGCGGTCGCTGCCGGTTCATCTTCAAGGACGGGGCCGCCCTTGGGGGGGGCAAATTCCTCGGTCTTGACCTGCTCCGCCGGCACCTTGAGCTGCGCAAGCGCCGCCTTCACCGCGTCCATCATCGGCGGCGGGCCGCACAGGTGAACGCGCCTGCTGGCGATTTCGGGAACGGAAGCGGCGATGAAATCGGCCGTCAAATAACCGGAAGGCCCGGCCCAGTCGGTCCCTTCGGGCTTTGCGACGATGGAGACGATGTGAAGCTTGTGGTGGCGCCGCGCCAGATAGTCGCATTCCTCGCGAAAGATCAGATCCGTCGGCGTGTTGACACCGTAGAGGAGGTAGATGTCGTGTTCATAGGAGCGGTCCGTCAGGCTGCGCAGCACACTCATCATCGGTGTGATGCCGACTCCGCCGGCGATCAGGACGATCCCCTCGGCTTCCTTGCCGGTGAAGAAGAACCGGCCCGCGGGCGCCGCAATCTCGAGAAGGTCGCCCGTGGCGGCATGATCATGGAGATGGCGCGATTCCAGCCCATATTGTTCGCGCTTGATCGTGAGCTCGATATAGTCGCGCTGTGTGGGCGATGACGAGATCGTGTAGGATCGGCGGACCTTCTGGCCTTCGATCTCCGAGGTGATCGAGGCATATTGGCCGGGCAGGAACGTGAACGGCATCGGCCCGCGGTTCGGTTCCATGAGCCGGAACGTCTTGACGCTCGGGGTCTCGTCGAAGATCGCGGTGATCCGCAGGACGCCTTTCCACAGTCGCGGCGCTGCCGGCGTGGCGCTTCCGGGCGTAGCTGCGCCTGCAGGAGCAGCGGGCGCCGGCACGATAGCGGCCGGGGCCGGAGAGGTGGCCGGCCTGGCCGGTGGTGTAGCCCCGCCTGGTGCGAGCCGCTCCATCAAGCTTGCGATGCGGCGCAGCCGCGCCCATCGGAGTAGCAGCGCCGCAACCAGAGCCGCCGCCAGCAGCGCCATCGCGATCAGGTGCCACCAGGAAAGGCCCGCCAGCTCGTTTCCGTATGCCATCTGGTCGCTTTCGGCAAAACCCGACTGGGTCTTGAACCAGCTCAGGGCAATCTGCCGGGGAGGGCGGCCCTCTTCGAGGCCCCTGAGCGCGCCTGCTCCGCTGTCCGCGAGTGCGAGGCCTTCGCGAGCGCCCCTGATCGCATCCTGGGCTCCTTTCGTGTCGTTCGACATGAGAGCGTGGTGAAGCCGGGCTTGCTCCGCGGTCAGGACCTCGGCGCCCGACCCCAGGCGGGCGAGAGCCGCGGCGCGTACCGTCCGTCGTGCCTCATCGGTCAGGACGGGCCAGTCCATCAGCGAGGGGTAGAAGGGTTTGGCGCCGCCGTTCCCACAGCATCCCGCCGGTCCCGCGCCCATTTTGGCACCCGGCGACGGCGCCATCATCCCTTTCATCATCGCCGCCATGGGATCGGCAGCTTTCGCCGCGGCCGGAGCTGCTGCCCCCATCACGTTGCCCGCTGGCATCGCCGCTGGCGCGGCGGCTCCGCCCGCTGGATGATGCGACGCGTGCTCGGACTCGGCCATCTGCGCCGACGCTGGCGGTGATCCGGAGATCATCGCCAGCGCGAGTGCGATACCGCTCGTCCTCAAAGCCCGCGATAGCTTGAGGCCGGTGATGTTGTTGTGAGGGCGCGTCACCTGAGGACTTCCTTACATGTCATCCTTCATGGGCATCGGCTTGTCCGCGGGCATCGGCGCCGGCTTCGCGGCGGCGGGTTTCGGATGGCGGTGCGGGGCGGCCTTGTGCTTGGCCATCGGCTTCTTCTTCATGCCGCAGCATCCGGCCTTCTTCGCCATCGGAGGCATGGCCGCGGGCATCTTGTCGTGCTGCATCGGCATGCCGGCCATGCCCGGCATCGCGTCGTGCTTCTCCATCATGCCGCCTGCCGGCATCGACCTGTCGGCGGGAGGCGCGGGCTGGGCCGAAGTCTGGCCGGCGGCTTGCCCTTGGGCGGAAGCGATGGCGGGCGACAGCAAGATGGAACCTGCCAGCGCAAGCGCGCGCAAGCGGAAAGAACCTGTCATGATCATAATCAATACTCCATTGCAATGACCTGGCCGATCATCCGGCTGGCCACGGTTCTGAGGGACCACAGATGGATTTTGGCCAATATACGTAATTTCCTATTCGCCCGGCGTCGTCGCCTGGCCGCCAGGAGCCGGCGACGACACTCAATCATCGCGTGGGGTTCCTGTCGCTCTCTGCCACGGCCAACGGCCCTTGATCTCGACCTCGAGCGAGAAACTCAGGAAGGTTCGTATCAGTACGATGCCGGCAAGGACCGCGAGGCTGCTGAGCGTGGGCTGGATCGCGATGGTGTTGATGATGTCGGCCGCGACCAGGAATTCGAGTCCGAGAAGAATGGCTTCGCCAAGGCTCGACCTGAAGCTGCCCACCACATGCTGGTCGATCGGACCTTTCACGGATTGCTGCAGGAATCTGATCAGCGAAGAACCCGCGCCCACGACGATGATCGCCGTCCCCGTGACTTCAATTGCCCGCGTGATCCAGTGGATGCCCTCCACGATGAGGCTCTCGGTCATCGCGGGCACCGGTGCATCACGTGGCGAACCCTGCGACCGCCCAATGCGACGAGGCGATCGGGTTCGCGTTCGATGATCACCATGCGTTTTCGGGCGGCCCCGGGGCGGCGGTCTCCGGCCGCGCCAGGGAATAGAAGATGGTGTCACCGAGTTCGTACCACTTCCCGGTGGCGCGCGGTGTCCGGTCGGGCAAACGGAGTTCGTTGTAAGAGCCGTCTGCCCTGAACTCCCAGGCTGTGCCGGTCTCGCATCCGGACCGGGCATCGAACGACCAGATACCGACAAGATCCGTTTTCGTGCCACGACCCTGGGCGGGCTGGCTCTCCGCAACAGAAGGCTGGGCCAGGCCGCCAGCTGCAGCGACGATAGCCAAGGCCAAACCTGCTCGGCGGCGGAGCGACGGGGACCGGCCGGGCCAAAGCAACGGCGGACCCAAGCGCTGCAAAACGGGTCTCATGAGGGCGCCTTCACCGCGCCGGCTGCAGGAGGGTTTCCGTGCCCTGGTGCGTCTTCCCTGGGAATGCTCGCGAGATGCGCGAGGATCGGGCAATCCGCGATGGGAATGTCGATCGAGCATTGGGCGGACAGGGCGGACAGGGCGGTCTTGATGCGGGTCAGATCATCGATACGGGTGGTCGCTTCATTGATCTTGCTCTCGGTGATGGCCAGGACATCGGCAGTTGTCGCGGTGTCGGACGCGCGCAAATCGAGCAGGCTTCCGATTTCGCGAAGCGTGAAACCCAGCAGCTGCCCCTTGCGGATGAACCGCACGCGCTCGAGATCGGCGTCGCCATAGGTGCGGTAACCGGCAGAAGACCGGGCGGGCGGAGGAAGCAGACCGTTGCGCTCGTAATAGCGGATGGTATCGGGACGGATGCCGAGCGCACGCGACAGCTTTCCGATCGTGAAATATGTCATGGCGCGTCTCCGTTGCCGCGACCATTCGAAAGGTCGCGGCATTATTCCTTCGATTTGATCTTGCTCGGCCCAGGCAGCGCCGGGCGTTCCCGCCCGCTTTGCTTACATGTCCTTCATCGGGGCGGACTGACTGTTGTCGGGCGTGCTCGTAGGCGGGGCGCCATTGGGCATCATCGGCCCACCCCGGCGCATGTCGCTGTGGTCCATATCCTGACGGTGGCGCTCATCCATATCGGCCGCCGCGTTGTCGGTCCCGACAGAGTCCGTGGCGGCGGCGGTGTCGTTTTCAAGCGCGCCGGGCGCGCTTGCAGAGGCATTGGAGGCAGCCTGGTTTTGCGTGCCGTCCGTCTTCTTGCCGCACGCAGCAAGCGTTCCGAGAAGCGCAAGGGCTGTGAGCCCCGAGACGATCTTCCCGGACGTATTCGTGAGGTGAGTCTTCATGATGTGTCTCCGAATGAGAGTGAGCGGTCGAACGCAAATCCCGTCGGACGAGCTTGATAAGCGTGCTCGACCGACGGATCAGGGTGTCATTGCTGCTTGAGAATCTGCAGGCAGCGATCGTGCGAGAGATTCATCGGGTTGCGCCCCTGTCCCTTCATCTCGTTGTGATCATGGGGCGTCGCGAGACCCATATTGTCTTCCATGGCCTTGCAGCTCGCGATCTGCGCGCTAGTCGGCGGAATGGTCGCGCAAGCGCCGAGCAGCGCCAGTGGTAGCAATCCCAGCGAGATAGAGTATTTCATGTTCAGTCCTTCCCGGTGCAGGTGGTGTGGTCCTCTCCCACGGAAATTTGTTCTGGTTGATCTGCGGCCAATTGAGACAGCCGCCCGTCCCGAACCAGAAAGAGGATCGGGCAAGGGTCGCTTTCGGCTTCGTGCGAGGGCGCTTCACCCAGCTGCTCAAGGCCTGTTTCGATAAGCTTGAGCTGTTCCACCCTGGCCAGTGCTTCGTGCAGTTTGACCCGCGTGACGGCGAGGATCTCCGACCCGGCGAGGGCGTCTCCGGCCCGCACCAGCAGGAGCGCCTGCGTTTCGGTGAGGGTGTAACCGAGCCCCTGTGCAGCGCGAACGAACTTGATGCGTTCGACGTCTGCAGGATGATAGACGCGGTATCCTGCACTGGTCCGTTGCGGAGCGGGGAGCAGGCCGGTGCGCTCATAATAGCGTATGGTATCCTTTCGAACGCCGGCAGCCTCGGCCAGCTCACCGATTCTAAGCCGTGACATGGCAAGTCTCGGAGGCACCGTGCCGCTTGGACCTAGGTCCAGGGTCAAGAGAAATATTTGGACGTCGGTCGATCATCGCCGCTCTCCTGTCCGCTCAAACGCCGCGCGATTTTTCGTTGCTTGCGGTCGCCATCAGGCATCATGGGGAGCGGCAAGCCCCTCCCCGGCACTCCCTTATTTCTTGCGGAGCTCGACGATGTCGTGAACTGCGGGCGTGCCGTCGGCGACGCTCACATGCGCGAAATGGTCATCGAAAATATGGTCGACCCTGACGTGGCCGATGAGGTCTCGACGATAAGCGGGGCCAGTTCCTTTGAAGCCGGAGCCGGGCAGCGTCTTCATGCGATAGACGTCGAGCACCTGTCCGACTGTCGCGCCATCGGCTTTGCCGACACACACGATCGTTCCGGTCGTGTCTTTGCCGACAATGGATCCGCGCATGAAGAATGTGTGGCCGATGCCGGTCGCCAGAGCGGGAACCGCGCCGGCGAGGGCGATACCAGCGAGGGCCAGCGATATTGATTTCCTGAAACGCATCTCGATTCCTTTCAATTCATGTCCCCGAGCGCCAAGTCCGGTGTTCGTCGTTTGATTGCGAGCGCTGGTGCCGGTCTGGTTTCGCAGCGAGGTGTCGCGTTGATGGTAGGGGACGGCGATCGCCGTCCCCGCTGCCAGCTTATTTCTTGCGGAGTTCGACGATGTCGTGGACCGCGGGAGTGCCATCGGCGACGCTCACATGCGCGAAATGGTCATCGAAGATATGATCGATCTTGACGTGCCCGACGGCCACGCGACGGAAGCCCGCGCCGGGGGTCTTCGAAGGACCAGGCGTGCTTTGCACACGGTAGACCTCGAGGACCTGTCCGACAGTCGCGCCATCGGCCTTGCCGACGCAGACGACCGTTCCGGTCGAGTCTTTGCCGACGATCGATCCGCGCATGAAAAAGCTGTGGCCGATGCCCTGGGCGAAGGTGGGCGCGGCGCCGAGCATGGCGAGGCCAGCAAGCGCGATGGTGATCTTCTTCTTGAGCAACATGGTGGAAGCCTCCTTGGCTGAGTTTACAAGACCCGCCGAGGAAACCTGGCGGTGAAGAACCTTTCTTCGCCACCAGAACTATGGACCCAGCTCCCGACTCAATATGCGTAATGTTACGAGGACGGATCAAAGGCTCCGGGGAGACATCTTTGCGTCTTACGCTTCTCTATTCGCTACTCATTTGCTTGGAACATCGCACAAAAAGGGGAGGACCCAGCCGGATTCCCGCTCGGCCCTGCACCATAGATAGAGACCGAACATCGCCAGCCCGAAAAGAAGAATCAGGTCAAGAGACAATCCCAGACCGACCGGAATGGCCACGATGTCCGGCAAGGCTCATTGGCCTTGCAGGGCTATGCGCGGCCTCCGAGCGCTTGACGGCCCCTTATGGCAGCCGCAGCGGATGCGAGGTTCAATGACCACGCGCATCTCTCCCGTACGATGCGGCGGTTTATGGTTGTCACGCCAAGGACTGCGGCATGGGCGATGCCCTCCCGCTGACGGCAGCATCGACCAGCGTCGAGTGACCAAGCCTTGGGTGGAATACGTATAGTGGCTGTCTTCGATCCGGCCCAAATTTGGGGGGAAAGGAAGCCGTCATGACCGATGCAAGCAAGCTCAGTGTGATACGATGTGCCGCGAGCAGCGCTGCCGCTCTTTCCACTGTCTTCGTGCTTTGCTGGCTCGCGGCGACTTTGTTCGGTCCGATCGGGTCACACATGTTTGTGACGATGTTCACGCCAGCTCCGCCGGGATCGTTCGTCGCGCTGGGGGCGGGGTTGTGCTGGTCGATCGTCTTCGGAGCAGCCGTGGGAGGTCTCTTCGCCGCATTCCACAATTGGATCGGTCATTGGCAGCGTCCCTAGGACGGCGCAGCGCAAGTGAGCAATCAGCAATTTTTAACGAGTTCTATATTCAAGGAAACGTGATCATGGAACGGCAACGACCGGCACATACTGGGAAAGAGAATTTCCTGACGTCGCGCGCGGGCATCGTGATGATGGGCTTTCTTGCGCTCGGTTTCGTGCTGCTGTTCACGGAGCATCGCGCGCATGTACTTGGCGCGCTGCCCTTTCTGCTGCTGCTGTCGTGTCCCCTGATGCACCTCTTCATGCATCACGGACATGGGCATAGTCACGATGGAACACCGCAGCCGGGGGCCGATCGTTCGCCCCATGAGGTTCAGGGCCAGTGACGGGCCATGCGCAAGCCTATGGCCTTTGGGATCTCGTCGTCGTCAATGCGGCGGTGTTCATCCTGTTCGCCTACAGTTTCTTCAAGCCGCGAACCACTCGGGACTGGCGATCGTTCAGCGCATTCAGCGCGTTCCTTGTGGCGCTGTTCGTCGAAATGTACGGCTTCCCACTGACCCTCTATGTCCTGTCCGGGTGGCTGCAGAGCCATTATCCCAATATCGACTGGTTCTCACATGATGCCGGGCATCTGCTTGAGATGCTTTTCGGCTGGCGGGCTAATCCGCATGCCGGGCCATTCCATATCATGAGCTTTTTCCTGATCGGCGGCGGGTTCATTCTGATCTCGACAGGTTGGAAGGCGCTGTACGACGCGCAAAAGGTCCACGAGCTCGCGACCCAGGGCATCTATTCCTATGTGCGGCACCCGCAATATGTCGGGTTCGTGCTGGTGATATTCGGGTTCCTGCTGCAATGGCCGACGATCCTGACGCTCGCGATGTTCCCGGTGCTCGTCGTCATGTATTTGCGGTTGGCGCGGACCGAGGAGCGTGAGGCGCTGGCCGAATTTGGCGATGCCTATCGTCGCTACACAAAGACCGTTCCACCGTTCGTGCCCCACCTCGCGCGCCTGTTCGGGGCAAAGCGTGACGCAGGAGCGGGTCAGCGATGAATTCCCTGCCAGCCGACCGGCGCAAATCCCGAGGGAACCGCTCAGCCGTCCGCCCGGCATCGGGACGCGGCGCACAGACTGGCGCGGCTGCATGTACGGTGCCGGTCGCCTCGCCGAAGTGACTGAACCTTGAAACCGCCACACCGAGAAGAAGCACTGGCTATGGCAGATCCGCTGAAACCGACCACATCGCCGCTTACTGCTGGCAGGAATCCGGTAATCCCCGCGGTCGCCTTCGATGCGGGACTGCGAACATATATGCTCGCAGTCTACAACTACATGGCCAGCGGTCTGTTGTTGACCGGGATCGTCGCGATGTTGGTTGCGAACAGCGCCGGGGTACGCGCCGTGTTTTTCGCCGCGAGCGGCACTCCGACACTGCTCGGATGGATAGCGGTCTTCGCACCGCTCGCCCTCGTCTTCACGCTAAGCGTCGGTATCAACCGGCTGTCCGAACCCACCGTCAAGGCATTGTTCTGGACGTATGCGATCCTGATGGGCGTGTCGCTGTCGACCATCCTTCTCGCCTATACCGGCGTGAGTGTCGCACGCACATTCTTCGTTACGGCCGCAGCCTTCGGAGGCCTGAGCCTGTGGGGGTACACTACCAAGAGGAACCTGTCGGCGTTCGGGACCTTCCTGATCATGGGCGTCGTCGGCCTGCTCATCGCCATGATTGTCAACATGTTCCTGCGGTCGTCCACTTTGGATCTCATCGTCAGCGCGATCGGCGTGCTTCTGTTTGCGGGCCTGACTGCGTTTGACACGCAAAAGATCAAGAGCGTCTACTTCGATGTGGCCGGTACCGAGTTTCGCGGCAAGGCGGTCGTGATGGGAGCGCTGACGCTCTATCTCGACTTCCTCAACCTGTTCCTGTTCCTGCTGCGCTTCATGGGTGATCGGCGGCAATAGGTCAGCCGTGATGACTGGCCCACACGCGCAGGCCTTCGCGGCGGGCGCATCTATGGCTGCCGACCCGTCGGCAGCGCCTTGCCTCGATTTCGGAGACCTGCCTTGAAGACGTCGACCTTCGATCTGCGTGGATCATTCGGAACACTCGACCATCTCGGGGTCGAAAAGCAGTTGCTGCGGGTTCCCGGCGTGACGCGGGTCTCCGCGAACGCCGCCTCCGACAGCGTCACCGTCAGCTTTGATGAAGCGCGCACCAGCGAAGCCGCGATAGAGGAGAAGATCGCGGATTGCGGCTTCCATTGCGGCGGCCGGCTCGTCCCGCGGCATGTGTGCGTGATCGGAAGCACAACCCTGTCCTCTGTCTTGCCCGCCGCGACGCACCCTGCCGATCATCGTTCCGATGGAGTCGCCGCCAAATCGGTTGCTCCCGATCGCAAGCCCGTGACGGCCGAACACGACGCCATGGCGCACGAGATGGGCCATGGCGACGGCAAGGACATGGCGACGATGGCGCGCGACATGCGCAACAGGTTTATCGTCAGCCTCGTTTTTGGCCTGCCGATCTTCGCGCTGTCGCCAATGGGCCTGGACCATCCCCTGCTGAAACCGATGTTCGGACTCAGTCTCGACCTGACCCTGTTCCTGCTTGCCAGCGCCGCGATCCTCTATCCGGTCTGGCCCTTCGTGGTCGCCGCGATCCGCGCGCTTCGAAACGGTGTGCTCAACATGGCGGTGCTCGTCCTGTTGAGCGTCGGTACCGGTTATCTGTTCAGCGTGGCGTCGACATTCCTGTTCAAGGGCGAGCAATTTTACGAGGCTTCCGCGGTCCTGCTCATCTTCATCCTGCTCGGCCATTGGCTGGAGATGCGCGCCCGCGCCGGCGCGTCCCAGGCAATCCGCGCGCTCATGGATCTGGCGCCGCCTATGGCGACCGTGGAGCGGGACGGAAAGGACGTCGAAGTGCCGACCGCGGAGGTACTGGCCGGCGATGTCGTGCTGATCCGGCCGGGCAACAAGATTCCTGTCGACGGCGAAATCCTCGAAGGCAAATCCGAGGTCGACGAGTCGATGCTCACGGGCGAATCGATGCCGGTGTCGAAGGCGCCCGGCGACACAGTGATCGGCGCGACGATCAACCGCAGCGGCAGCTTCCGCTACCGTGCGACCAAGGTGGGCGCCGACACCGCGCTCGCCCAGATCGTCAAGCTCGTCCAGGAAGCGCAGAACTCGAAGGCGCCGGCACAACTGCTCGCCGACCGGGCATCGCAGTGGCTGGTGCTCGCGGCAATTCTGATCGGTCTCGCGACGTTCGCCATCTGGTACTGGATGCTGGGTGGGACACTGCTGTTTGCGCTGACCATGACGATCACGGTCTTCGTGATCGCCTGCCCGGACGCCCTTGGCCTTGCCACGCCGATGGCGATAATGGTCGGCACCGGCCTTGGCGCGATGAACGGCATCCTGTTCAAGAATGCCAGCGCGCTCGAGGATGCGACCAAGCTTGACGTCATCGTGTTCGACAAAACGGGCACGCTCACCATGGGCCGGCCCAACGTTGTCGAGGTTGTCACAGCGGAAGGCATAACCCGGGACGAGGTGCTTCGCATCGCCGGCGCGATCGAGCGCAACTCCGACCACCCGCTTGCGATCGCGGTCCTCGAAGGTGCATCCGGTATCACCCTTCCTGAGACGCGCGACTTTGCCAATATCGAGGGGAAGGGCGCCAGCGCCCAAGTCGAGGGCGCAACCGTGCTGCTTGGCAACCGGCGCCTCATGGATGAAGGAAAAGTCGCGCTGGGTGCCCTCGAGGAACCTGGCGAACGCCTGAAAGGGGCTGGGCGCACCGTCGTCCATGTTGCGCGCGGCGGCGAGATTCTCGGGTTGATCGCCATAGCGGATGCGGCGCGGCCAACCGCGAAGGCGACCGTCGCGGCGCTTCGGGAGCGCGGCGTCAAGGTCGCGATGATTACCGGCGACAACGCCGGCACGGCCAAGCGAATCGCCGATGAGCTTGGCATCGACATCGTCCTTGCCGACGTGCTTCCCGGTCAAAAGGCGGAGAAGGTCAAGGAGCTGCAGGCCCAGGGCCAGCGTGTCGGCATGGTCGGTGACGGAGTCAACGATGCCCCCGCGCTTACCCAGGCCGACGTAGGGTTTGCGATCGGGGCGGGCACTGACGTCGCGATGGAAAGCGCCGATGTCGTCCTGATGAAGAGCGATCCTTATGATATTGTCGGTGCCATAGCGCTCTCACGCGCCACGCTTCGCAAGATGCACCAAAATCTGTGGTGGGCGGTCGGCTACAATGTGATCGCCTTTCCACTCGCGGCAGGTGTGCTCTATCCGGTGCTGCTGAGCCCCGAGGTCGCTGCGCTGGCTATGTCGGGCAGCTCCGCACTCGTCGCGGTCAACGCGCTGCTGCTGAAGCGCACCCGGCTGGCGGGTATCAGTCGGGGCGGCATGAGTCGGGCATCAGCGGTGGAGCACAATGCCGTTGGTGCCGCTGTTTGAGACCGGCCCACGAGTGCGGCCCCGGCCCCTCGCGGCCCGCTACCGTGGTGTGTATGATTGCCGACAGGAGAAAGAACCGGTGGTGAAGGCGAAGAACGAGCCCCGTTACGCCGAGCAGCTGCGCGCGCTCCAGATCGGGCTCACCGCCCTGCAGCGGGGAATTATCGAGGATGGCCGCAAGGTGCTGGTCATCGTTGAAGGGCGCGACGCGGCCGGCAAAGACGGCACGATAAAGCGTGTCGTCGAGCACTTGAGCCCGCGCGAAACCCGGGTGGTGGCACTCGGGCCCCCATCGGATCACGATCGCCGGTCGTGGTATTTCCAGCGCTGGGTCCCTCATCTGCCGGCTGCCGGCGAGATCGTCCTGTTCAATCGTAGCTGGTACAATCGCGCCGGGGTGGAGCGCGTGATGGGCTTTTGCACCGACAAGGAATATGAGGAGTTTCTGACGACCGTCCCGATGTTCGAGCAGTTGCTCGAACATTGCGGGGTCACGCTGGTAAAATATTATCTCGATATCTCGAGGGCGGAACAGAAGAAACGCCTGACCGCCCGACGCGAGGATCCGCTCAAACAGTGGAAGATCAGCCCGATCGATGATCAGGCGAACAAGCGCTGGAAGGCCTATAGCAAGGCGCGCGATGCAATGCTCGCCCGCACGCACAGCATCGCAGCACCCTGGACGGTGGTGCGAGGGGACGACAAGCACCAGGCCCGTCTCGCGCTGATCAGGGATATGCTGACCCGGCTGGGAGAAACGGATTCTGATCGCTATGGTCATCCTGATCCCAATACCGCCTTCCTTTATGACGATGCCGCCCGGGAACAGGGCCTGATCGCGCCGTGAGCGAGCCTCTTAGGTCATCGCGCGGAGGGCGAAGTCGTTGCCGCTCACGTGAAATGAAATTTGCATGAGCCAAAGAAGGATCAGGCTATGTTCTGGGTCCAGTTTCTATTCCAGGGAAGCTCGATAGCGTGCCGAGCCTAGAGGAAGCCCGAGTCTCAGACCTCCAGAACGGACGTCCGGAATGCGTTTGCGTCACCTTGGATCGCGCCGCCCTGAGCGACGCCCTCGTCCGGGAGACGGGCGATCTGGCAATGGGAGCGTCATATCTGGAAACGCGTCCACATCTATTCTCGGACGTCGCGGTGTTCATCAATGCGTCCCAACTCGCCGGGATGCAGCGCATCATCGCCGCGATCGAGACGGTCGCCCGCCACCCGGATTATCTAGCAGCCACCATGGCCTGGGCGCCAGTAAGTGCCCGACAGGACTTTGGTCCGCACGGCGTCTTCATGGGCTATGACTTCCATCTGAGCGAGCGCGGCCCGGCCCTGATCGAAATAAATACCAATGCAGGAGGAGCAATGTTGAATGCCGTGCTCGCGCGGGCGCAACGAGTCTGCTGTCCTTCCGAGCCGACAGATTTTCTTCGCGCAGATCCCTTCGAGACCGTGGTCGCGGGCATGTTCTCGAAGGAATGGCGCTATCAACGCGGCAGCGGCGAACCGGTCTCTATCGCCATTGTCGATGACGATCCCGTATCGCAATATCTGTTTCCCGAGTTTCTGCTGACCCGCCATTTGCTGGAGCGGGCCGGCCATAGCGTCTGCATCGCCGATCCTTCTGAATTCGCCTATGCGTCCGGCACTCTTCGCTATGGGGACCGGAATGTGGATCTCATCTACAACCGGCTCGTCGATTTCTCGCTCGATCGACCCGAGCACTCGGCATTGCGAGCGGCATATCTCGATGGCTCGGTGGTCGTAACGCCCAATCCCCATGTCCACGCGAAATTCGCCGACAAGCGCAATCTCACCCTGCTGTCCGACACCGCGCAGCTGCGGGAATGGGGTTTCGACCCGGCAATTGTCGACACGCTTGTTGCCGGGATTCCGGCAACCGAACGGGTCGACAAGGCTTCCGCCGAGCGGCTTTGGGCGGGCCGCAGGCAATTCTTCTTCAAGCCGGCCGGAGGGTATGGGAGCAAAGCGGCCTATCGTGGCGACAAGCTGACGAAATCGGTGTGGGCCGAGATCCTGGAGAGCGACTATGTCGCCCAAGCCTATGTGCGGCCAAGCGAGCGGACCATCCGGCTGGATGGAGAGATGGTCAAGCGCAAGATCGACGTCCGTCTCTACACCTATGATGGGGAGCCACTTGTTGCCGCTGCGCGACTATATCAGGGCCAAACCACCAATATGCGCACCGCCGGTGGCGGTTTCGCGCCTGTTCTGCTGATGGCCGCCGACGATGCGCCGCAGGACTGCGGCAGGTGCACCACCGGGGAAGCGTGAGCCGGACAGAACAGCGAAATTGGCGTCCTGGAATTCGGGACGCATCAGACTTCGCCAGACCGGATTGCATTAGCGATCCGGCGAAGCCGCGGCGCAGAGACGAGCATCCGTATTGTCCCGCATATCGATGGCGCCCGATCTCGCTTTAGCTCCCGTTATGAGAAACTTGAGATGAGCACCGCGGCAACCGACATCGATAAGGCGAGCGGACGCGTCTGCGCGATCCGCGGTCCCGTGCTCGACGTGGAATTTGCCGCCGGCTCGCTCCCGCCAGTCAACGATGCGCTGTGCATCGCAACCCCAACGGGAATGCACATCGCCGAGGTGCAGAGCCATGTCGATGCGCGCACCGTCCGAGCGGTCGCACTCCAGACCACCAGCGGACTCGCGCGCGGCGTCCATGTCGAGGCCACGGGTGCAGCGATCATGGTACCGGTCGGCGATGCGGTTCTGGGCCGCCTGCTCGATGCCACCGGCGTCATTGGCGACGGCGGGGCGGCACTTCCAGTGGACGTTCCGCTTCGCCCAATCCATCGCCAACCGCCGCCACTCGATGCCCAGAGCACAGCGACGACGATGTTCGAGACCGGGATCAAGGTGATCGATCTGCTTGCGCCCCTCGCGCAAGGCGGCAAGGCGGCGATGTTCGGCGGCGCCGGGGTCGGCAAAACCGTGCTGGTGATGGAACTGATCAACGCGATGGTCGCACGCTACGAGGGCGTGTCGGTGTTTGCTGGTATCGGCGAACGCTCGCGCGAAGGGCATGAACTGCTCACCGACATGCGCACTTCCGGCGTGATCGCGAAGACCGTGCTGGTCTTCGGACAGATGAACGAGCCGCCGGGCGCGCGCTGGCGGGTCGGCCTGACCGCGCTTACCATCGCCGAATATTTTCGCGACGAGCAGAAACGCAATGTGCTGCTGCTGATGGATAATGTCTTCCGCTTCGTCCAGGCGGGCAGCGAAGTTTCGGGGCTCTTGGGGCGGATGCCGTCGCGGGTCGGCTATCAGCCGACGCTCGCGAGCGAAGTCGCGGCGCTCCAGGAGCGGATCGCCTCGGTCGCGGGCGCATCGGTGACCGCGATCGAAGCGGTCTATGTGCCCGCTGATGATTTCACCGATCCTGCCGTGACGGCGATCTCGGCGCATCTCGACAGCAATGTGCTCCTGTCACGCACGATGGCCGCGGAGGGCATGTACCCGGCGATCGATCCGCTTGCCTCCACCTCGATCCTGCTCGATCCGCTGGTCGTGGGCGAGGACCATTATGCGCTGGCCCAAAAGGTCCGCGAGACGATCGCTCATTATCGCGAGCTGCAGGACATCATCGCGCTGCTCGGCATGGAGGAACTGGGACAGGAGGATCGGCTGATCGTTGGCCGTGCCCGCCGACTCCAGCGCTTCCTGACGCAGCCTTTTGTCGTAACGCAGGCTTTTACAGGCCAGCCCGGACGATCGGTGCCACTCCACGCCACACTTGATGGCGTGCGCGCCATCCTCGGCGGCGAGGCCGACGACTGGCCCGAAAGTGCCTTCTATATGGTCGGAGACCTGGAAGAGGCGCGCGGCAAGGTGGGGCCCAAGCCATGAGGCTGCGCATCACTGATCCCACCGCGATCATGGTCGACCGGGAGGTCGCCGCGATCCGCGCCGAGGATGCGACGGGCAGCTTTGGCATCCTGAACGGCCACGCCGATTTCCTGACCGCGCTCGACATCTCGGTCGTCTCCTGGCGCGACATGGACGGGCGCGCCGGCTACTGCGCGGTACGCAACGGCATTCTGACGGTGAGTGGCGGCAAGGAGGTCGCGATCGCGACGCGCGAGGCGCATGTCGGCGACGATCTCGACGAACTCGAGACGGTAGTGCTTAGCCGTTACCGCGAGCGCGGTGATGCCGAACGCAGCGGTCGCACCTCCGCGACGCGGCTGCGCATGCGCGCGATCCGGCGCATGGTCGAGGCTCTGCAAGGCGGGCCGGCGGAGATCGGTCTATGACCGAGGCTCTGCCACCCGAGCAGGAACGGCTCGTGGACGCGGTCAAACAGCGCGCCGAACGCCGACGCAGGGCGCGGGGATTGCCCTCCTTTGCGCGCAATTTCGGCCAGATCGGTGTTCTTGGCTGGCAGATCGTCGTGCCGGCGCTGATCGCGCTCGCGATCGGCCGCTGGCTCGACCATCGGCTGTCCAGCGGCATCTTCTGGACCGCGCCGCTGCTGATCCTTGGCGTGAGCCTCGGCTGCTGGTCGGCCTGGAAGTGGATCGGGCGGCAATGACGCCCTGGGCCGTCCTCCTGTTTCTGCTGCTCGGCGCCGCTGCCGGAACAGCACATTACCTCGCTATCGCGAAGGACGCTGACCTGCTCGTCCATGGCGGATCGATTATGCTGTCGCTCGGCCTGCGGCTCGGCCGGATGCTCCTGACGCTCGGCGTGCTGCTCGTTGCCGCAAGGCAGGGCTGGGGGGGCCTACTCGCGGCCGCGGCTGGGTTCATGGCGGCGCGACAGGTCGTGCTGCACCGACTGGGAGCGGTGTCGTGAAGATCGCTTCTCCGCTCGAAAGCCATATCCTCTTCACGATCGGGCCGGTTCCGATCAGCCAGCCGGTTGTCACGACCTGGGGCATCATGGCGGTGCTGACGATCGGCTGTTGGTTTCTGACCCGGCGGCTCGGCCTTCGTCCCACCAGGACCCAGGCGGCGCTGGAACTGGTGGTCGATGTGATCGCGCGCCAGATTCGCGAGACGATGGACGCGGAGCCCCGGCCCTATCTGCCTTTGATCGGGACGCTCTTCATCTTCCTGCTCGTCGCAAACTGGTCATCGCTTTTGCCGGGCGTCGAACCGCCTACGGCGGCCCTCGAAACTGACGCGGCGCTGGCCTTGATCGTGTTCGGCGCGACGCTCTGGTTCGGTGTCCGGGCGCTTGGCGCGCGCGGTTATCTGCGCAGCTTTGCACAGCCGTCGATCCTGCTCGCTCCGCTCAATCTCGTTGAATTGTTTACCCGCAGCTTCTCCCTGATGGTGCGCCTGTTCGGCAATGTCATGAGCGGCGTGTTCATGATCGGCGTCGTGCTGAGCCTTGCCGGGTTGCTCGTACCGATCCCGCTGATGGCGCTCGAGATGCTGACCGGAGCCGTCCAGGCCTACATCTTCGGCGCGCTCGCAATGGTCTTTATCGGCAGCGCCATCAGCGAAGCGAACCCATCCCCGAAAGCGCCGAACCACGAGGTCTCTTCATGAACTGGATCCACATCGTCAGCATCCTCGGCGCGGCGTTCGCCATCGCCATCGGCGCGATCGCGCCAGCACTCGCCCAAGGCAAGGCGGTCGCCGCAGCGATGGACGCGATCGCTCGCCAGCCTGAGGCGGCGAACACCGTCTCGCGCACCCTGTTCGTGGGCCTGGCCATGATCGAGACGATGGCGATCTATTGTCTCGTGATCGCGCTGCTGCTGCTCTTCGCCAATCCCTTCGCCTGACATGCGTATCGACTGGTGGACGCTGGCGCTGCAGGCGATCAACGTCGTCATCCTCGTCTGGCTGCTCGCACGCTTCCTGTTTCGTCCGGTGATGGGGGCTATCACCGCGCGCCAGACGGCTATGGACCAGCTGCTCGCCGATGCGGAGTCTGCGAAGGCAGCTGCGCTCAAGCTGGAAGCGGATCTCAAGGCGCAGACCGACGCCTTCGCCGCCGATGGAGAGGCACGCCGGTCAGCTTTGCTGGCCAGCATAGAGGCCGAACGCAGCCGCCTCCTTGATGCGGCCACGACCGAGACCGATGCAAAAGCGAAGCAGGCGCTTGCTTCTGTCGAGATGCGCAAAAGGGCATGGCGACACAGCTAGAGGAAAAAGCGGCGGTGCTCGCGGGACAGATGGCGTCTGCGTTGCTGCACCGGCTACCGGCCGGGGCCACCACCGATATGATGTTCGCTGCCCTGCTCGAACGGATCGAACGCCTGCCGATCGAGGAACGCCGGGCCCTGGCCGGTGACGCTCCTCTCGCCATCGTGACGCCGGCCGCGCTCGATGGGGAGGCCCAGGCGCGGTGCGTGCAAAAGCTCGCAGAGGCGCTGCCGGGGCTTGCAGCACCGACTTTCACCGTCGATCCCGCGCTGATTGCCGGGTTCGAGCTCCATGGACCGCACATGCTCGTCCGCAACAGCTGGCGAGCCGATCTCGACACGCAGCTGGCGGCACTCAAGGAGGACGATCATGCCGGGCTCCGCGGATGAATGGCTTGCCCGGGCCGCGACGCGCGTGGCCGCGGCGGAAATCGGCGCACAGGTCCGCCAGATCGGCCGCGTCGAATCCATCGGCGATGGCGTAGCGCTGGTCTCGGGTTTGGCGGAGGCCCGGCTCGACGAATTGCTGCAGTTTGCCGGAGGTCAGGCGGGCTTCGTACAAACGCTCGACCGCGATCGCATCGGCTGCGTGATGCTCGAGGATGCTGACAGCATCGAGGCGGGGGACATCGTCTCGGGCACCGGCGCAGTGGTGCGCACGCAAGTGGGGCGGGGACTGCTCGGCCGTATCGTCGATCCACTCGGCCGGCCACTCGACGGCGGGCCGGCGATCGTCGCCGAGCGGTTCGAGCCGGTGGAGCGTCCCGCGCCGTCGATTATCGAGCGCGACCTCGTCGTTCAGCCGGTGCAGACCGGGATTTTGGTCATCGACGCGATGTTCGCGCTCGGCCGCGGCCAGCGCGAGCTGATCCTGGGCGACCGCGCGACCGGCAAGACCGCGCTCGCCGTCGATGCGATCATCAACCAGCGGTCGAGCGACATGATATGCATCTATGTCGCGATCGGCCAGAAATCCTCCAGTGTCGCGCGCGTGATCGATCAGGTGCGCCGCCATGGCGCGCCGGAACGCTGCATCTTCGTGGTCGCGAGCCCGGCTTCCGCACCGGGGTTGCAATGGGTCGCGCCATTTGCCGCGTTCACCATGGCGGAATATTTCCGCGATCAGGGCGGTCATGCGCTCGTCGTGCTCGACGACCTCACCAGGCATGCCGCCACGCACCGCGAGATCGCGCTGCTGACCGGCCAGCCGCCGGGACGCGAGGCCTATCCGGGCGACGTTTTCTACCTCCATTCGCGGTTGCTGGAGCGCGCCGCCCGCATGTCGCCCGAAAAGGGCGGCGGTTCGCTCACGGCGCTGCCGATCGCGGAGACCGATGCCGGCAATGTCAGCGCCTATATCCCGACCAACCTGATCTCGATCACTGACGGGCAGATCGTGCTCGACACCCGGATGTTCGCCGAAGGCCACAAACCCGCGGTCGATGTCGGCACCAGCGTCAGTCGCGTAGGCGGCAAGACGCAGGCCCGGGCGCTGCGGGACACGAGCGGCACGATGCGGCTCGACTATGCCCAGTTCCTCGAACTCGAGATGTTCACCCGCTTCGGCGAGCAGCCAGAGCCGCGCGTGAAGGCCCAGATCGAGCGTGGGAGGCGGCTGCGCGCATTGCTCTCCCAGCCGCGCTTCCAGCCTCTGCGGGTCGTGGATCAGGTGGCGCTGGCAATCGCGCTCACGGAGGGCCTCCTGGATGCCCTGGCGATCCCCGACATCGCTGCGATCCGCGCGACGCTGCCGTCATGGCTCGATGCCAATGCCGCCGAGCTCATAGGGCAGGTCGAGGAAAAGGGGACAATGGATGCGACGTTGCGGGCCGCATTGTTGGCGGCCGTAAAGCGGATGATCGCCAGTTCCAGCGCTGGCGCCGCGACATGAGCGATCGTCTGGCCACTGTCGGGCGACGGATCGCCACGGTGCGGCAACTCGGTGCGGTGGTCAATGCGATGCGCGGCATCGCCGGCGCCCGTGCCCAGCAGGGCCGCGCGTTGTTGCCCGCGATCCGCGCCTATGCCGCGACGGCGGGCCATGCGATTGGGAGGGCGCGGCAGCTACAGACAGGATCTGCGGCACCGCCGCTGAACAGCGCAAAGGGCAAGACAGGTCTTATCGTCTTCGGCGCAGAGCAGGGGTTCGCGGGCGCCTTTCCAGAGCAGGTCTTGAACGCCGCTGCGAGCGATTCCCGAGTGGCGCACATCTTCCTCGTCGGCGATCGTGCCGCCGCGCTTGCTGCCGAGCGGACACTGCCCGTTGCCTGGGCCACCAGCCTTCCTAGTCGCGCCGCTGCGCTTGCCGATATGGCAACCGAGCTGCTTGGCGCCCTCTACGACTATGTGGCCATGGCCGGCGCGGTCCCGGTCGCAATGATCTATCCGGTCTGGACGGCAGGGCATGGTGCGTCGGTCGTCCGCCGCAGTCTTTTGCCGCTCGATCCAGATATGTTTCCGCCGGAGCCAGTTGGGTCGATACCCCTGATCAATCTGACGGCAGGCGAACTCGTCGAGCGCTTGGCCCAGGAATATGTCTTCGCCCAGTTGTGCGAAGCGGCCACCGAGGCCTTCGCCGCTGAAAACGAGGCTCGCATGGCGACGATGGCGGCCGCGAAAACCAATATCGACGCCAGACTCCAGGCGCTTGAACGCGAGGAACGGCTGACGCGTCAGGAGGAAATCACCGCCGAGGTGGTTGAGCTGGCGGCCGGGGCACGCGCACGCTGCCGAACCAGGACGGTATCGGAGTAGGGGGCTGAGCTGATGCCGGAAGCGACGTGATTGCCTGGCATAAGTGTGCGGCACTGCCATCCGTATCAATACGCATGTTGCGAGCGGTCTGCGCCATTCATGGGTGCGCAAGCAGTTCGAGCGCTGCGCGGTGGCGCATCAGCGTTCCGGCATTACACCAGCTCCGGCTAGGCGGCCGGGAACCCATGCCTTTTCAGTTTCAGGAAGAATGACCATGGACCCGCAGCCCGAGGCAAATGGCCAGCCACTCTCCAGCGATGAGATCGGCCTGATCCACGCCTGGTGGCGCGCCGCCAATTACCTCTCGGTTGGGCAGATTTATCTTCTCGATAATCCGCTGCTCCGCGAACCGCTCAAGATGGATCACGTCAAGCCGCGGCTGCTTGGACACTGGGGTACGACCCCCGGGCTTAACTTCCTCTATGTGCACCTCAATCGTGTCATCAAGGCGCGCGGCCTCAATGCGCTCTTCATCGCCGGGCCTGGTCATGGCGCACCAGGTGTCGTCGCCAACACATGGCTCGAGGGCACCTATAGCGAGGTCTATCCTGCCATCGGTCCCGACGAAGATGGCCTGCGCCAGCTTTTCCGGCAATTCTCCTTCCCTGGCGGCATTCCCAGTCATGCGTCACCCGATACGCCCGGTTCAATCCATGAAGGTGGTGAACTGGGTTATTCGCTTCTGCATGCGTTTGGCGCCGCCTTCGACAATCCCGATCTGATCGTTGCTTGCGTCGTCGGCGACGGCGAAGCGGAGACCGGACCGCTGGCGACCTCGTGGCACAGCAACAAGTTCCTTAATCCCGCGACCGACGGGGCCGTTCTGCCAATCCTGCATCTCAACGGTTACAAGATCGCAAGTCCGACTGTCCTTGCGCGCATTTCGCACACCGAGCTCGACGCGCTGTTTCGCGGTTATGGCTACCTGCCGATCTTGGTCGACGGCGAGGAGCCGGACGCGATGCACCAGGCGATGGCGGCCGCGCTAGACGATGCGGTCGATCGGATACACGCGATCCAGAAGGCCACGCGCGAAGGTGGGGTCACGACGCGTCCGCTCTGGCCGATGATCGTCCTGCGCAGCATGAAGGGTTGGACCGGGCCCAAGATCGTCGACGGGCAGAAGAGTGAAGGCTTCTGGCGCGCGCACCAGGTTCCGTTCACGATGGACAAGCCCGAGCATCTTGGGCTGCTCGAGGAATGGATGCGCAGCTACCATCCGGAAGAACTGTTCGACGATGGCGGGCGGCTTCGGCCCGAAATCGCGTCTCTGGCTCCGCGCGGCGACCGGCGGATGAGTGCCAATCCGCATGCCAATGGCGGGGCTCTAATGCGCCCTCTGCGGTTACCCGACTTCGCGTCCTACGCGGTCCCGGTCGTTCATCCCGGCCAGACCGACGGCGAGGCGACCCAGGTGATGGGCACGTTCCTGCGCGACGTGATGCGGGAGAACGCCCAAGCCCGCAACTTCCGCGTTTTCGGCCCGGACGAGACAGCATCCAACCGGTTGCAGACGATCTTCGAAGCCACCGACCGGAGTTGGGATGCGGAGACGATTGCGGACGATGTCCATCTCGATCCCAGCGGACGCGTCATGGAGGTGCTGAGCGAACATTGCTGCCAGGGATGGCTGGAAGGCTATCTGCTGACGGGCCGCCACGGCCTGTTTTCCTGCTACGAGGCGTTCATCCACATCGTCGATTCGATGGTCAACCAGCACGCCAAATGGCTGAAGACGGCAAAGGAGGTGCCTTGGCGTCGCCCGATCGCTTCGCTCAATTATCTGCTGACCTCTCACGTCTGGCGCCAGGATCATAATGGCTTCAGCCATCAGGATCCCGGATTTGTCGATCATGTCGTCAACAAGAAGGCTGACATCGTGCGGGTCTATTTCCCGCCCGACGCCAATACCCTGCTTTTTGTCACCGACCATTGCCTGCGCAGCTGGGACCGAATCAATGTCATCGTCGCCGGCAAGCAACCTTCGCCCCAGTGGCTCGACATGAATGCGGCGATCAAGCACTGCACGCGCGGCATCGGTATCTGGGATTGGGCCAGCAACGATCGCAGCGGAGAGCCGGATGTCGTCATGGCGTGTGCTGGCGACGTTCCTACGCTGGAGACACTGGCCGCGGTCGGCCTGTTGCGCATGCAACTCCCCGACCTTAAGGTCCGCGTCGTCAACGTCGTCGATCTGATGACGTTGCAGCCCAACAGCCAGCACCCTCATGGGCTCAGCGACAGCGCGTTCGACGCGCTCTTCACGACGGATAAGCCGGTAATCTTCGCCTATCATGGTTATCCGGCACTAATTCATCGGCTCACCTACAAGCGCACCAACCACCAGAATATCCACGTCCACGGGTTCGAAGAGGAGGGCTCGACGACGACGCCTTTCGACATGGTGGTCCGCAACCATCTCGACCGCTTCCATCTCATGGGGAAGGTTATCGACCATGTGGAGCTGCCCGATAGCGCGGCCGCCTACGCCAAGCAGACGATCGATGATCAGCTGGTCGAGCACAAGCGGTACATTGCGGCACACGGGATCGATATGCCTGCCGTTCGCGACTGGCGGTGGCCCTCCGGAGCCTGATGGGTCACCGAGACGGGCGGTTTGGGAGAGCCGCGCCCCGGGAGACATGGCAGGCATTCTGCGCGTGCGCTCGTTAACGGACAAGCATATGGGGACATTACGTAATGTTGTTTCGAGCCATGCCGGGCATGCCGCGACGTCCCCCGGAGAAACGCTCCATGATCGATACGTCCGCAGACTGTGCCAAGTGCGACCCGCTCGACGGCATCGCCCAGACGCTCGACCATGCCTCGGCCGCGGCAATCGCGCAGATGACCTCTGGCCTGTCGCCGGTGACAATGATGCAGGCGGGGCTGGACTGGTGTGCTCATCTCACCATATCGCCGGGCAAGCGGCTGCAGCTTGCCGGCAAGGCAGGGCGAAAGGTCCAGCGGATTACCGATTATGCCGTGCGACGCGTGGGGCAGGTCGATGCCGCGCCGGCGATCGAGCCGCTACCGCAGGACCGGCGCTTTATCGGTCCGGCCTGGCGGCAGTTCCCTTTCGACCTGATCTCGCAATCCTTCCTTCTCACGCAGCAATGGTGGCATGCGGCGACCACCGGCATCAGCGGCGTGTCCAGGCATCATGAAGAGATGGTGGCGTTCGCGGCACGGCAGATGCTCGACGTCATCGCGCCAACCAACTTCTTCGCGACCAATCCCGTGCTCCAGCGCAAGATCATCGAGACCGGTGGTGAGTGCCTGGTCGAGGGTGCGAAGCATTGGATGGAGGATGCGGAGCGGCGCGCCCGAGGCGAGCCGCCCTTAGGGACGGAGGCGTTCCGCGCCGGGGAGACGGTCGCGGTCACGCCCGGCAAGGTGGTGTTCCGCAATGCGCTGGTGGAGCTCATCCAATATGCGCCGACGACCGGGATCGTCCGCCCCGAGCCGATCCTCATCGTTCCCGCCTGGATCATGAAATATTACATCTTCGACCTCTCGCCGGAAAACTCCCTGATCCGCTGGCTGGTGGCCGAGGGCTATACCGTGTTCGTCCTGTCCTGGCATAATCCCGTGAGCGCCGATCGTGATCTCGACATCGACGCCTATCGACGCCTCGGACCGATGGCGGCGCTCGACGTTGTCACGGCGATCACGGGCTCGGCCAAGGTCCACGGTGTCGGCTATTGTCTCGGCGGGACGCTGCTGGCGATCACCGCATCGGCCATGGCCCGCGACGGAGATGAACGCTTGGCGTCGCTCAGCCTGTTCGCCGCACAGACCGAGTTCAGCGAGCCGGGCGAACTCGGCCTGTTCATCGACGAGGCACAGCTCAATCTGCTCGACAACATGATGTGGAGCCGTGGCTATCTTGACAGCCAACAGATGGGCGGCGCCTTCCAGATTTTGCGATCCAACGACCTGATCTGGTCGCAGATCCTCGGCACCTATCTGATGGGCGAGCGCGAACCCATGACCGACCTGATGGCATGGAATGCGGACGGAACGCGCATGCCCTACGCCATGCACAGCGAATATCTGCGCACGCTCTTTCTCGACGACGATCTTGCCGAAGGCCGGTTCAAGGTCGAGGGCCGCACGATCACGCTTTCGTCGCTGCGTCAGCAAATCTTTGTAGTGGGGACAGATCGCGATCATGTCGCACCCTGGCGGTCGGTCCACAAGCTGCACTGGCTGAGCAGCGCCGAGATTCGCTTCGTCCTGGCCAGCGGCGGGCACAATGCCGGCATCGTTTCCGAGCCCGGGCATCGCCACCGCAGCTATCATGTCGCGACCCGCGTCCTTGACGGCCCCGCGCTCGATCCGGATGATTGGCTGGACCAGGCCGAGGCGCACGAGGGATCGTGGTGGCCCGAATGGGCGGCTTGGCTCGGCGACCATTCGGGCCGTCCGCAGGCGCCGCCGCCGATGGGCAATGCTGAAAAGAGCCTGACGCCGCTCTGCGACGCACCCGGCCAGTATGTGCTGGAGCGCTGAGCGGTGAGCAGCCTCGAGATGATCGAGAATCGGACCTTCGACGAAATCGTCGTGGGCGAGACCGCGAGCGTGACGCGCACTCTGGGCGAACAGGACATTCAGCTGTTTGCCCTGGTCTCGGGCGACGTCAACCCGGCTCATCTTGATGCCGAATATGCCGCCGGTGACATGTTCGGGCGGGTGATCGCGCACGGCCTATGGGGTGGTGGTCTGATCTCCGCCGTGCTCGGCACGCACTCCCGGGGCCGGGCGCGATCTATCTGAGCCAAAGCCTTCGGTTCAAGCGACCCGTAGGGCTGGGGGACACGATTATCGCGTCGGTCACGGTACGCGAGAAGCGCGCCGAGCATCATATCGTCGTCTTCGACTGTTGCTGCATCAACCAGGCCGGCGAGGAGGTGATCAGCGGCGAGGCCGAGGTCAAAGCGCCAACCGAGAAGGTAAGGCGCCCGCGCATGGCGCTGCCCGATATCCAGCTCTCGGATCATGACGGCTTCCGCCGGCTGATCGAGATGACGAGAAGCGGCGAGCCCGTTCCCACGGCGATCGCACATCCCTGCACCGCCGCCGCGATCCTGGCTGCGGCAGCCGCGACCGAAGCCGGCCTGATCGTGCCGATCCTGATCGGCCCCGAGGCCCGCATCCATGCGGCTGCCATGGACGCCGGCAAGGATATCG
The DNA here is from genome assembly GCF_000797515.1 of Sphingomonas sp. Ant H11. Lineage (GTDB taxonomy): Bacteria > Pseudomonadota > Alphaproteobacteria > Sphingomonadales > Sphingomonadaceae > Sphingomonas. Next base: position 53,153 of record NZ_JSBN01000002.1, on the reverse strand, counting down.
GTGCCTTCCGCCTGATCGATGTGCCCCACAGCCATGCCGCCGCGACGCGCGCGGTCGAACTGGTCCGCTCGGGCGAAGCGCTGCTGCTGATGAAGGGATCGCTGCACACCGACGAACTCATGGGTGCTGTCGTTCCGGCTGCGACGGGCCTGCGAACCGAGCGCCGCATCAGCCATGCCTATCTGCTGGACGTGCCCGGGCATCCGGCGCCGCTCATCATCACCGACGCGGCGATCAACATCGAGCCGAGCCTGGAAGACAAGGCCGATATCATCCGCAATGCGATCGACCTCGCGCATGTCATCGGCATCGCCTGTCCGAAGGTTGCGATCTTGTCTGCCGTGGAGACGGTCAATCCGGCGATCCGCTCGACGCTCGATGCGGCCGCCTTGTGTAAGATGGCCGATCGCGGGCAGATCATCGGCGGCGTCCTTGACGGCCCGCTCGCCTTCGACAACGCCATCAGCGAGAAGGCGGCAAAGGACAAGGGCATCGTCTCCCCCGTTGCAGGGCGCGCCGAAGTCCTCGTCGTTCCCAATCTGGAAGCCGGCAATATGCTCGCCAAGCAGCTGACCTTTCTCGGCGGCGCGGACGCGGCCGGCGTGGTGCTGGGCGCGCGGGTACCCATCATTCTTACCAGCCGGGCGGATTCGCTCCGCACCAGCGTAGCGTCCTGCGCAATCGCGGTGTTGCTGGCGCGAGCCACTCCCAAGGCCACGCCCGGCCCGATCGCGAAGCGTTCATGAAGGCGATCGTCAGTCTCAATGCCGGCTCGTCGAGCATCAAGTTCGCGCTCTATCGCTTGTCGGGTGGACAGCTCGACTTCGATGCGGGCGGCAAGATCGAGGGTATCGGCACTAGCCCCCGGCTCCTCGCGCGCGACTCGGGTGGCGAGACCATCGTGGAAAAGACGTGGCCGGGCGGGGACGCACTCTCCCACAAGAATCTGCTTGAGGACCTCTTTGCCTGGGCGGTAACCCAATTGGGAGACCGCAAGGTCACCGCGATCGGCCATCGTATCGTCCATGGCGGCGTCTGCTTCGCCGGGCCGCAGATCATCGATGATACTTTGCTGGATGCGTTGGAAGCCCTCATCCCACTGGCGCCGCTCCATCAGCCGCATAACCTCGCCGCAGTCCAGGCCTTGCGCGTGCTGGCGCCTTTGCTCCCGCAGATCGCCTGCTTCGATACCGCTTTCCACCATGGCATGCCGCCATTGGCGACGCGCCTGCCGATTCCGCGCGCCTTTCACTGCCAGGGCGTGCGCCGGTATGGCTTCCACGGTCTGTCCTACGAATACATCGCGGGCCGCCTCCGCGAGATCGACCCTGCTCTGGCCGCAGGCCGCGTCATCGCGGCGCACCTAGGCAACGGTGCGAGCATGTGCGCAATGCGTGCCGGCGCGAGCGTCGATACGACAATGGGCTTCACGGCGCTTGACGGATTGATGATGGGCACGCGCTCGGGGGCGATCGACCCTGGCGTGGTGCTTCATCTTCAGACTCAGGTCGGTATGGCCGCACAGGCGGTGGAGACGTTGCTCTACGAGCAATCGGGCCTGCTCGGTGTGTCCGGGATTTCAGGCGATATGCGTACGTTGCATGCAAGCGACGCGCCGGAAGCGAAGGAGGCGGTAGCCCTCTTCGTCCAGCAAGCCGGCCGTCAGGCTGCCGCTCTCATTCCCGCGCTCGGCGGTCTCGACGGCCTCGTCTTTACCGCCGGCATTGGCGAGAATGATTCGATGATCCGGGCTGCGATTTGCGAGCGCCTGGCCTGGGCTGGGGTGATGCTTGATCCCGACGCCAATGCGACGAACGCGCCTGTCATCAGCGCGCCGGACAGCAAGGTGATCGTACGCGTCATCCCAACCGATGAGGAACGCGTGATCGCCGATCACGTCGTCGCGCTTCTCGAACCTGGTGCAGGGGCTCAGCTATGAAGCCGCTCGTCGACCTTTCGGGCAAGCGCGGGCTGATTGTCGGGATCGCCAACGAAAGCAGTATTGCGGCCGGGTGCGCGGAGGCTTTGCACATTGCGGCGCGCGGCTGGCCGCAACGTATCTCAACGAGAAGGCGAAAAGCCATGTCGCCCCCCCGTCGCCGAACAGCTCGGCATCGAGTGGATGGCACCATGCGACGTGCGGGTTCCGGGTGAGCTGGAAGCGCTGTTCGAACAGGTCAGATCGCATTGGGCGGGCTCGACTTCCTGCTGCACTCGATCGCCTATGCGCCGCGCGAGGATCTTCATGGCCGCGTCGTCGACAGTTCGGCCGAGGGCTTTGCGACCGCGATGGACGTGTCGTGCCACAGCTTCCTGCGCATGGCACGGATTTCCGAACCGCTGATGACCGATGGCGGCTGTCTGCTTTGTGTCACCTTCTACGGCTCGGAACTGGTCGTGGAGAATTACAACCTGATGGGGCCTGTGAAGGCTGCCCTGGAAAGCGTGACGCGCTATGTGGCGGCAGAACTCGGACCCAAGGGCATCCGGGCGCATGCGATCTCGCCGGGGCCGATCGCCACGCGCGCGGCAAGTGGCCTGGAAAGGTTCGACGAACTGCTCGAACGCGCCGCCGCCAGCGCACCGGCCCGCCACCGCGTCGATATCGCAGACGTTGGCGCGCTGGCGGCGTTTCTGGTCAGCGACGCCGCACATCGCATCACCGGCACCATCATCCCGGTCGATGGTGGTCAGCACTTGCTGGCATGACGGTCATCGACAGTGGGGCGGGCATTTGGCGGACTATCGATGTGCAGCCGGCCGGTCAGCCGGCGAAACTGGTGCTATCGCGGCCGTCGAAATTGGTTCCGTTCGAAGTAAACGTTTCCGCAGTTCCATGAGGGATCGTTCCTCGGGCTGCGTATTAGAAATTATGTGCTGGAGGCTACATGGAGGATTTGGATCCGTTGCTGGCGCTCCTGAGGAGCGGTCGCGCACGCTGCGATAGCCGTCGCCGTTGTCGAGACGCTGATCTACCGCGCGGGATCCACAGCATCAGACAGGCGCCGTACCGTGCGAGGCCTCAGGGAATTGCGGTAGACCTCTTTTTGCCGATCGGCTTTGGTTGCTAGGGAGCGAGACTGTGGAGGCGACCGTTCTGGTGATTATACACCAAGGCGCGGAGTTCATTACGATCCACGACAACCATGCGGCGGCGCACGCCGCTCTCGTGGAGTTCGTCGTCAGTCGATGGCCCGAACAACTCGGTGAGAGGCCCGCCCTGATGGCTTCGCGAGAGGAAGACCATCTCCATCGATTCTTCGCGGCGGAGGAAGACTTTTATATCATTGCCGAGACAGAATTGGCTGATCTCGAGGCGCAGCTCGAATCACTTTGTCGGGGTAAATGTGCCAACTTTTGAGCGAACCCATAGGAGCGGCGCGGCGCCTGGCCCTGGGGCATAGAGAAATGTTCGAGTGCCTCATTCTCGGCGACAGCATCGGTGTGGGTATGGCGCAAGCGATCAATGCGCGTCGTGCCTTGCACTGCGATGTCATGGCAGTCGAGCGCGCCTCCGCCGAGCAGATTCTGGCATGGCGTAAACCTGCAAAGAACTATGGTATGACCATCATGGCAATTGGCTCCAACGACCCACCAAGACGGACATTGCAGCGCGGTCTCGCCGAGATCAGGCGACGCATCAGCACAAGGCGCGTGATTTGGCTGCTGCCATATTCTCGGCCTACGGCTTATACCAAGTCCCACGGACGGTCACCCATGTGCCCATGATCGCAGGCCGATGGACATGATGAGCCACGGCTGATCGACGAGACGGTTCCATGCAAAGCAGCAGTGATCGAGGATGTCGGCGTAAGATTTGAAGATCCTGTTCGAGAGCCAGTTGTCGCGCATGAACTGCCAGACATTTTCAACCGGGTTGAGTTCGGGGCATTTCGACGGCAGCGGCAGCAAGGTGATGTTGGAGGGGACGATGAGCGCGCCAGAGCCATGCCATCCCGCCTGGTCGAGGAGCAGTATGGCGTGTGCGCCCGGCGCGACGGCGGCGGAGATTTCCGCCAGATGCAAGGCCATCCCCTGGGTGTTGCATCGCGGCAGCACGAGCGCCGCGCCCTTGCCCTCGGCCGGGCAGATCGCTCCGTAGATATAGGCTGATGCCGTGCGCTGGTCCTTCGGTGCCGAGGGCCGGGTTCCGCGACGTGCCCAGCGCCGCGTGATCCCGTTCTTTTGGCCGACCCGCGCCTCGTCCTGCCACCAAAGCTCTATTGCCGTGCCGCGCGGGAGCGTTGCCCGGATCGTCGCCACCTCGGCGGAGAAGTTTTTTTTTAAACGTCGGGATGGCATCATCGTCCTGCGCATGATGCCGCGGGCGCGCCGACAGCTTGCGATACCCCATGGCGCGCAACTCCCGGCTCAATGTCTGCTTGCTGACGCTGATGGCGAACTCGTCCCACACCCACTGCGCCAGATCGATCAAGCGCCAACGCACGACACCGTGCGATGCCGGGATCGGACCACTCTCGACGATCTGCGCCAGGGCCCGACGCTGCGCGTTATCGAGCAGCGGCACACCACCAGGTGGCACCGCATCGATCAGGCCATCAGGCCCGGCGGCGTTGAACCGCAGCACCCAATCGCGAACCGTCTGAAGACCAACGCCGCCAAGCTGCGCCGCATCGCTGCGCGTCCCGCCCTCGTAAATCGTCGCCAGCGCCAGCAGCCGACGCACCTGGTTCGCGTCACCGCTCGATCGCGCCAGCGCGCGCATCCTTGTCGCCGTAAAATCAGCCCGAAGCGCCACTGCCGCTGCCATCGCAAACCTCCCTCAGGTTCGCGACCATTGAATCGAACTTCAGACCGTTTGGGAATCCCCTATGAGTCACCGATCACGAGATTTGGTATTAGTCCGGTTAGCAGGGGAATCGGGTGAAGGCATCAAGCGGCGATGAGACCTGCGAGGAAGTCATCGTCCCATGCGGCGATTTTGCGTCGCGATCGAAGCGAATCGCTGGTGTTGGGCAGTCGCAGGAGATTGGTCGCGATGTGCTTGATGGTGGTGAAATTGGCGGGAGCGTTGTCGGTTCTGACGCGGCATTCGTCATCACGGAACACCATATCCAAAACCCAGTGCAGGCTGTTTTCGACGGCCCAATGGCTGCGGACGATCGGCCCGAGTTTGTCGGCCGGCAGGTTCAGGGAACTGATATAGAAGCGGGTTTCGCGCTCTATCTTGCTGCCGGTTTCACGGATGCTTTCAATAATGACGATGGTCTTCAATCCGGGCCATTTGTGGCGCTCTTGTAGCCAGATGATGTCGTGGATGACCGTGGCGACCCGGGTCTCGATCCGGCCGTGATCGCCATCGACCGTCTCATGGCGGCTTATTTTGGTGTCGGCAAAATTCCTGGTTTTCTGCTCGGCGGCGAACAGCCTGACGTCGTCGTGAAGCGCGCTTTGATTGCCTTTGAGCGCGAGGACATAGTCGGCCTTCTGATCGATGATCTGCCGCGTGATGGCGCGCTGGCAGCCCATGGCATCAATGGTGATGATCGCACCCTCGATCTCCAGCATCTCCAAAAGCCGGGGGATGGCGACAATCTCGTTAGCCTTGTCGGCGACCTTGACCTGACCCAGCACCAATCGTTGGCGCGCGGCAAAGGCCGATACCATGTGGATCGCTGCCTTCGCACCCTTGGATCGCCGCACCGTCTTGCCGTCGATGGCAATCACCTCTGATGCCATGCCGGTCAGTGACGATACCCAGGCGACAAAACAGTGCTGAAACGCATCGGCATCGAGGGTCGCCAGTATGTCGCCGAGATGATCATGGGACGGCGTGCCACCCGCAAACGACCGAAACCGGCGTAGGAACGCCAGCTTGCGAGCTCCAAAATTGGCGATGTCCGTGATCGTCTCCGCCCCCGACAACACCGCCAGCAGGCACAGCAGAAGAACCTCGGTTAGCGGATAACGCACTTTGCCCGGCTGTCGCGCGTCGGGAAGATCCTCAAAATACCCCAGAAATAGACCCGCTTCCGCGAAAGCCCCTTCATCCACCCGTCCGCTCGCCATCCTCCCTGCCGCTCCTCCTGTAGAAAGGAGCCCCACTGATTCAGCACATCAGCGCTTTGTCACGAACTTCTTCACCCGATTGCCCTGGTCCGGTTAGGGTCAATACTGTTCACTTAAGATAATCTTTGCTATGGTATTTGCTATGATAGTAGCCGGTGCTAGGCATCGGGAGGCATTGGCATGGCACGGACAGTAGCAGAACTTCCTTCGGGTCGCAGACATCAGGCGGCGCATGATGCGCTGACCGCCGAAATCCTCGACGAGGTAATTACTTATATGGGGAGGAGTTATCCGGGATAGCATTATGGCGGCATTTCGTAAATCCTGATCATTGGCTGGATCCAAGGAGAGAACCCGTTGCATGACGCGACTCGATACCGAGCCTGATCCAACTTATATACGGTCGCTGCTCGAGGCAGCATCGCCAGCATTCCGCATTCGGCGGACTTGGGTTCATCGACGAGACCAATCTCAGCGAGCGGCTTTTCAGGCCCTGTAATTACGCGGTTCGTCATCCGAGCATCCACCCAGGGCTCGAAGCCGTGGGAGAATTCCAAAAAGGGCGTACGGAGCGCTACGCGGTGGTCAATTCGGCGCCCTCGATGATCACGCCAGCGCTAACATATTTCCATAGAGCCACGAGCAACTTGCGGGCGAGCGCGACGATTGTCGATGACGTGACCGGCAACATCCTTTGTGGCTACGACAAATTTCGACATCTTCTCGCCGTTCCCCGGCGCCAGGGACGTGACCAACCATTTCGATTGCGAGAGTTCCAGCGAGATAAAAATCGCGGTAAGCTCGGTGCGAACAGCGGACGGCGCTTGGGAACGATGAGCTGCAACCGGCATGTCGATCTCCAGAGTGAGTTTTTTAGCGAGACCAGTCTGGCAGAGCGCCGCTCGCTGTTTGACCTCCTCATGGAATCTATGCGAAGCTCTACGAACCTGGCGCGGATGGGAGCCCGCGTTTCCGGGAAGCAGCCTGCTTTGCCCATTGGCGACGCGATTTCCACGACATCTGGACGTCCCAAAAATCCGAGATCGCACACGAGGCGCTCGAGCGTATCGGGCAGCTCTATGACATCGAGCGCGAGATCGCCGGCAAGTCTGCCTATAGCCCCACATCATCGTGCTGGCCCAATCAGGTCGAGCGCTTCTTCGCCCTGCTGACCGAAAAGAGGATCAAAACGAGGGGCCGATAGCTCCAGGAGGGCGCTAATCGAGGACATCGAAAGCTTCATCGACAACACATCCAATCGACAAAGCTGCAAGCTCGCCTGTCGTCTCTTGGCTCAGTTGGTTTATCCACTCACCCCCATCGCTAGTGCTTTTTGCAGCGCGACGAACTGTGTCGTCAGGGCCATCCGGGCCTGAATCTGTAGATCCGCAGCCGCCAACTGATCGTTTTCGGCGGCAAGCGCGGCAAGCGCGGACGACCGCCCTGCACGCCAGGATTGCTGGGCGAGGCCAGCGCTGTGGTCCGCCAGCAGAGAGTTGCGCGTCTGCATCGCGAATGCCTTGCGCGCCTGGCCGAATCTGTTGAGTGAACTTTCCGCATCCTGAAGGGCCACGAGCACGGCGGCGCGATACGCTGCCGCCGCCTCATCGCGACCGGCGACGGCCTGCAACACGCCCGCCCGCCCGCGTCCAAAATCGGCAAGGTTCCATTGGATCGTCGGACCGGCGAGCGACCAGAGATTGTCGGCACTCGCAATATCGCCCTTCATGGCGCTGCCAAGACCGACCACGCCTGCCAGGCTGACCTTGGGCATCCGCGCGGCTTCCGCCACGCCAATCCCGGCATTGGCGGCATGCAGGTGCTGCTCGGCCGCCCGGATATCGGGCCTGCGGGCGAGCATGGCGGTGGGATCGCCGACCGGGACGGCGGCGGGGGGAAGCGGAACCGGGCCCGTGCCATCGAGCATGGCATCGAGCGCGCCAGGGGCTTCTCCCAGCAGCACGGCTATCGCGTCCTTGCGATCGTTCCGGTCCGCTTCCAGAGCCGCGATGGCTTGCCGCCGGACTTCCACGGTGCGATCGGCCTGATCGCGCTCGATGCGCGACAGCTTGCCCGCGCCTTCAAGCTGCGCCGTGAGGTTCGCGATCTTCTGCTGGTTGGCAAGCAGACGGCGCGCGAGGTCCAGACGTTGTCGGCTGGCGCGCAGGGCAAGATATTGGCGCGCGATCTCCGCAGTCAGGCTGAGGCGGGTATTCTCCGCATCGGCCTGCGCGGCCTCGAATTGCGCGCGCGTGGCCTCGATATTCCGCCGCGCTCCACCGAATAGATCGATTTCCCAAAGGGCGTCGAAGCCTGCGAGGAAGAGCGACGAGGACTTGGCCTCTCCACCCGTCACCAATCTCGATGCCTGGATATTCCCGGCCCCTGCCCCGGTGCCGACACCCGGCGCCAATGCCGCGCGCGAGCTTCGCAGATGGGCCCGCGCCTGCCGGACACGCGCTTCGGCGATATCGATCGCCGGGTTGGAGGACAGCGCCCGCCCGATCAGTTGATCGAGCAGCGGATCGTTCAATTCCCGCCACCATGGCGTCAGTTGCGGCGTGGCGGGCATCGAAACCTGATCCGTCCGCAAGAAGGAATTGCCCATCGAGGCGGGGGGTGGCGGTGCACCTTTGTAATTCGGCCCCATCATACATCCGCCGAGTGTGGGCAACAGCAGGAGCGGAGGGACAAAGACAAGCGCACGCATCGACAGTATCTCCGGTTCAGGGCCGTAGCGACGCAAGCTTGCTGGACAGCCACGGACGAATCACTTACTAACCGACTTAACGGTCGTTCAACAAGTGAGCATTCCATGTCCGACATGCGGTCCCAATTACTCGAAACCGCCGCCCGGCTTTTCGCCGAGCGCGGCTACGAAGCCGTGTCGATGCGCAATATCGCCAGACTGGTCGGGGTGACCCAGGCGAACCTCTATTATCACTTCCGGGACAAGGCCGACCTGATCGAGGCCACCCTCGCCTCGGTGTTCGAGGCTTGCGCCCGCGATCTGGATGCGTGGCTGGCCCAGCACCCTTCGAACCAGCTCGAGGCTTTTGTGCGATGGTTCGTCCGGAGGCTGATGACCGACCGGATATTCGCCCGCCTGCTGTATCGAGAACTGCTGGATGGAGACGAAGCCCGCATCGCCACCCTTTCACGCACGGTACTTCGGCAACCATTCCAATCGATCGTCGCTGCAGTGGAGCAAGGCAGAACGGACATATCTGCCAAGGAGGTCGCGTTGTCGCTGGTTGGCTTCGCGCTTGGACAGGTCCTGATCCTGCCCCTCGCCCCCCGGCCTGACCGGAGACAGCGAGAGGTCCGAATCCGTGGATCAGGTGGCCTCTCAACTTCTCGCCCTGATCCAGTCCGCTTCGGTGGTTGGCTGACATGGAGCGCAAGCACCGTGTGGCGAAGGCGATCGCCCTGTCGTTTCCTATCCTTCTCGCAAGCTGCGGCGGTGGGGACCAGACATCGCAATCGGCGGAACCTCCCGCCGTCAACCTGCCCGTGACGACTGCATCCCTGACGACATCCATGGACGGAACTGCCGCGAGCGGCACGGTCGAATCCGATGATCGCGTGCAACTCGTGGCCCGCGCCTCGGGCACTATCCGGGCACCCGACCTTTATGACGGCCAGCCCGTCAGGCGCGGGCAAATCCTTGCGACCATCGACGCGCGGCAGGCCGAGGCCGCTGTTCGGCGCGCCAGCGCCGCGCTGGATGCGGCGCTGGCCGAACAACGCAATGCGCATGGGGATGTCACGCGCGATGCACCGCTCGCCCAAAGCGGTGCCTTGGCGATGGATGCCTATCGCAAAGAACAGCTTCGAGACAGCGCGGCCGCCGCCGGAGTCACCCAGGCACAGGCGGCACTCACCGCTGCCCAGGTGGACCTCGCCTACACCTCGGTTGCCAGCCCTTTCGACGGTTTCGTCGTTTCCCGGCAAATCCGCGACGGAGACATGGTGATGCCAGGATCGCCGCTGGTGACGGTGGAGAGCCGTGGCCAATTGGTGTTCCGCTTTGCCGCGCCCCAGGCCAGTCTCGGGATGTTCGTGCCGGGAGCGGCGACTCCCGTGCTGCTCGACGGGCGCGAAGATCGCCCCGTAACCGGCAAGGTCCGGGGCGTCGTCCCCTCCGCGGACCCGGCTACCCGCCGCTACACGGTAGAGATCGTTCTTCCCGCCGATAGCGGAATCATGCCGGGCATGTTCGGTCGCGTCCGGCTCCCATCGGCGACGAATCACGGGGTCAGCGGAGATACCGTCGCGGTGCCTGCCGCCGCGATCACCGACCGCGGCGGGCTGACCGGGGTTTTCGTGGTGGGCCAGGACAAGCGTCTCACCTTCCGCTGGGTGCGGCCGGGTGACCGGCTGGGCGATCGGGTCACCGTAACCTCCGGCCTGTCGGCTGGTGAACGCATCCTCGCCCGTGTCGATCGGACCGTTCGGGACGGCGCACGCCTCGCCGGCGGAGCCACGCGATGACCGAGGCGCCGCTCAATTTAGCGGGCCGCCTTGCCAGGACATTCATCACCTCCAAGCTGACGACCGTCTTCCTGCTGGCCGCGCTGCTGCTCGGCGCGCTCGCCGTGTTGCTGACCCCGCGCGAGGAAAATCCCCAGATCGTGGTGCCCGGTGCGATGGTCACGGTCGCCCTGCCCGGCGCCACCGCCGAAGAGGTGGACCGGCTGGTGGTGGCACCGCTTGAAGGCGTGCTCAGCGAGATGACCGGGCTCGACCACAGTTACGGCACTGCCCAACCCGGCCTCGGCACGGTGCAGGTGCAGTTCAAGGTCGGCCAGCCGCCCGAGGATTCGCTGGTCAAGCTCTACAACCGGGTGATCGCCAACCGCGGCAGGCTTCCCGCCGATGCGGCTATCCCACTGATCCAGGCGGTCGATGCCGACGATGTGCCCATCGTTACCGTGACCCTCGCTTCCTCCGCCTATGACGACTTCGGCCTCAAGCGATTGGCGGATTCGATGGCTGAGCGCCTGCGCAGCACGCCGGGCGTTTCGGTGGTTTCCGTCTATGGCGGGCGCAACCGAGAGATTGATGTCGCGCTCGATCCGGTCCGATTGCAGTCCTTCTCGATCTCGCTCGCCGAGGCACGCGGAGCGCTGGGCGCCTCCGATGTGGGCCTCAACCTCTCTGGGCCGGCACGGGCGGGCCGACTGGAACGACTGCGCTACTCCGGCGAGCTGGGATCGGTGGCGGCGGTACGCGATCTCGTGATCGGGGTGCGCAATGGCCGCACGATCAAGATCGGAGATGTCGCAACCATCTCCGACGGCCCGCATGTCGAAATCACGCGCCTCAGCCGTTTCGGATTTGCGGCGGGCGACCCGCGCGCCAAGCTCGGTGAAGGCGAAATGCCCGCCGTCACCATCGCCATTGCAAAGAAGAAGGGTGAGAATGCGGTCACCGTGTCCGAAGCCGTGGCCAATCGGGTCGCGCGGATGCAGGCCAGCTTCATCCCGCGCGCGGTCCATGTCGTAACCACCCGCGACGACGGCCAGAAAGCCGACGAGGCCGTCAACGCGCTGATGGAGCATCTGGCGATCGCGCTGATTACCGTCAGCTTCATCATGCTGTTGTTCCTCGGCTGGCGCGAGGCGCTGATCGTGTCCGTCACCGTTCCGGTCATCTTCTCGATCACGCTCGGAGCGGACCTGCTCGGCGGGGTGACGATCAACCGCATCACCCTGTTCGCGCTTATCCTGGCGCTGGGCCTGCTCGTCGATGCCTCGATCGTCGTGATCGAGAACATCCACCGCCACTACCATCACGAGCGCTCCGACGCTTCGCAGGAGGATGTGACCGTCCTTGCCACCAACGAGATCGGCGGCGCCACCAATCTCGCGACATTTGCCGTGATGCTGGTGTTCGCGGCCCTGCTGCTCGTGACCGGCATGGCGGGCGATTATTTCTATCCCATCGCCTATAATGTGCCGATCGCGATGCTCGCGTCGATCATTGTCGCCTATATCGTCACGCCCTGGGCAGCGAACCGCTGGGTCAAGCGACCTGCCTCTACCGGCGGCATATTGGATGATGGAAGCGCGGAAGAGGCCGGTGCTCATGCGGAGCGCAAGCCCGACAAGTTGCGGGACGCCTATCTCTGGCTGATCCGACCGCTTCAGGAGCACTCAAAGGCACGTCGTGCCCTGATGATCGGCGCGGTCGTTGCCCTGCTCCTTTCGATCGCGCAAGGCGGCTGGCAGTTCATCCGCCCGGCGGGCGTCGGCGGGCCGGTGCCGCCGCTTGGGGTTGCCATGGGCTTCCTTCCCAAGGACAACAAGAACACCTTCAACATCGTGATCACCATGGCCGAAGCCAGCCCCGTCGAGAATACGGCCCGGATGGTTCACGAGATCGACGGCCTGCTTGCCGCCAATCCGCTGGTGGTGAACTACCAGAACTGGATCGGCCAGGCTGGGGTCCCGGATTTCAATGGATTGATGCAGGGAACGGCGGCTCGCACGGGTGAGAATGTCGCCGAAATCCGCGTCAACCTCCTGGACAAGCACCAGCGTTCGGAAAGCTCGATCACGTTCGTCCGCGAATTGCGTCTGAAGATCGAAGCCATTCGGACCCGCTATCCGCGCGCCGGGTGAGACTGGTCGAGGATCCGCCGGGGCCACCGGTGCGTGCGACGGTGCTCGCCGAATTGCACGGCGAAGATCTCGTGGGCTTGCGCCGGCTGGCGAAGCAGGTGGAAGCCGAGTTCGCCAACACCTATGACATGGTCGATATCTCGAACAGCGAGCCTACCGACGTGTCGCAATGGCGCTTTGTTCCTGACCGCGAGAAAGCAGCGCTCTCCGGCGTGTCAGCTGCCGATATTGCCGAGGTTCTGGGACTTGTCTATGATGGCCAGGTGGTCGGGCGTGCCCATATCGATCCAGAGCGCAACCCCGTTCCGATCCGCGCCTATGTGCCGCGCGCGGATCAGCCCGCCCCCGCACGGCTCGAAGGCCTCTACGTGACCAGCAGGGACGGCCGCCAGATACCGCTGGCCGAATTGGTCCGGCGCACACCATCGACCGCCGACAAGCCGGTCCAGCGCAAGGACAATGAGCGCGTGATCTTCATCGGAGGAGAACTTGCGCAGAGCGTGCCGGTCTATGCGGTGCTCGATCTCAACCGGCGCTTGTCGAGATTGCGCACCCCGGACGGGCAGCCGCTCGCCACCGGCAATCTCAGCCTCAGCGAAAAGGCACCTGACATCATCGACGGCTACCAACTGCTATGGAGCGGCGAAATGCGGATGACGCTCGATATCTACCGCGACATGCTGATGGCGCTCGGGGCGGCGCTGACGGCGATCTATTTCCTACTGGTTGCTTATTATCGCTCGTTCCTCACCCCGCTGATTGCCATGTCCGCAGTGCCTCTGGGGGTCATCGGCATCTTTCCGGGCCACTGGCTGCTGAAAACCGACTTTTCGGCGACCTCCATCGTGGGCATCATCGCACTGTCCGGCGTGGTGATCCGCAACTCGCTGCTCATCATCGACTTCATCCAGGATAACCAGAAACATGGCATGCCGCTGGCGGAGGCGGCGCGGATGGCCGGCGCGGTCCGCCTGCGGCCGATCCTGCTCACCACGCTTGCCATCGTGCTGGGCTCGGCGATCATGATCCCCGATCCCGTGTTCGGCGGCCTTGCGATCTCGCTGATCTTTGGCACGCTCGTCTCGACCGTGCTCACTGTCTTCGTGGTGCCGATCCTCTATGAGCGCCTCATGCGCGCATGAGGCTTCCGTCCCATGCCGCGGCCCTAGGAAAGACGTTTGCGACGCAGGCTGACGAGCACGAGGATCGCCGCGCGCCGGATCCCGGTAGCGGGGCTTCCAATTCGGCTTACGTCGCGTGGTCGATATGTTCCAGCAGCGCCGCTGGCGGCGCATGGTCCGGCCTTCTCGCAAGATTGCGATAATGCCACGCGGCCTCTTCAAGGATGGAATCCGCTTCGATCCGGGCGTCTTTGGGACGACTTGATCTCAGCCCGGCCAGTTCGGCGGGCGAAAGGCCGGCCCTGAGATCGCGCAGTGCTCAGCCGTTGGCGGGCTGTCGAATGCCCCGCGCGTCGTGAGGAGGGCGAGCCGATGGCCCACCCAGCCTCCCACAGCGGCGAGAAGCCCGGCGATCTCGGGCGAAATGCCCCCTGCCCCCCCAGACCGTCGTGCCGACAGCACGGTGCCGGCTTTGGGTGGGGTCAAGGTTGGCAGCAAGTTCGGCCTGCCGCACTGTACCAAGCCGCTGCGCCATCGCGAGGGTGTCCATGCCCATCGTGCTGGCCTCGATGCGGGCGAGGACGCGGCGCTGGCATGCCCATTTTTTGGCGCCGTAGTGGTCTCGGCATAATTGCGCAGGACCGGATGCTGCGCCTTCGCCCGCCTGACCGCACAGGCATCGGCAACCGTGACGATTTCAAGATCGGCGCGCAGCACGGCGTTGGTGGGCAGGCCGAGCGTACGCTTCGCGAAGGCTCGGCCATCACGGCCCCGCCATCCCTCCTTCCCAGCCGCCGCCGAGCGCAAGGAACAGCCGAACGCGATCCGAGGCGATGGACGCATCCGAGGCCGCCAGCGCCGCTTCGGTTGTGGCAAGGCTTCGCTGCGTGTCGAGCAGTTCAAGACCCGTTCCAAGACCGCCCCGAGTCATCCGGGCCTGGAGCCCGAAAGCCCTCCCGCTCTCATCACGCGCGACCCTGAGCTTGGCATTCTGGTCCAGATCGCGGGCATAGGTGCTGAGGACCGTCTCGGTTTCGCGGAGAGCTGCGAGGACGCTGCCGTCAAATGCCGCCAGCGTCGCGCGCGCCGCTGCATCGCTTTCCGCGATCCGCGCCCTGGCGACGCGTCGGTTCGGGAAGGACCACGAGATGAGCGGGCCGAAGCTGAACCGCAACGCCGAATCGTCGACCAGCCCACCCACGCTCCGCGAGGTCGTGCCGAGCGATGCGCCGAGGCTGACGCTCGGATAGAGGTCCGCCGTCGCCACTCCGATGCGCGCCGTCGCAGCCGCGAGCCGGCGTTCAGCTTCGCGGATGTCGGGCCGGCGCCGGATCAGCGCCATACCGTCGCCAATCGGCAGGGGGCGGTCGACGGAAGGGATGATCCGGCAGGTCGCGAGATTGGGCGGATAATCTTCGGGCGTCCGGCCGAGCAGCACGGCAAGACTGAATAGTGCAGCTTTGCGGCCTGCCTCGATCGGCGGCAGCGCTGCCTCGAGCTGAGCCAGAAGCGCGCGCGAGCGGGTAGCGTCGAGCGACGTGTAGAGGCCGGCGCGCACGCCTCTTTCGGTGAGGGCGAGGCTTTGCCGCTGCAGTTCGACCGAATGGCGGGCAACGGTCATCCGCGCGCCGGCCGCGCAGGCATCTCCATAGGCGCCGACCACTCCGGCCACGACCGTCGTGCGCGCAAGGTCATAGGCGGCGGCCTGCGCTTCCGCATCGGCCTGCGCGGCCTCGATCGTGCGCCGAATCCGGCCCACGACGTCGAGTTCATAGGATATGCCGACGCCGGCGTCGAATGTCGCATGGGTCCCGTTGGGCGAGCCGAGACCGAGATTGGACGGCTCGCCCACCGATACGCCGCCCGCCGTGGAAGTCTGGACGCCCGCGCCGGCCTCGACCTCCTGGACAATCGCGCGCGCGCGTTCGAGATTGGCCGCCGCGACCCTGAGGTCGGTGTTGGCCTCGATCGCTTCCTGGACGAGCGCATCGAGCTGGGGAATAGCGTAGAGGCGCCACCAGCGCTGGGGCAAGGGTTCAGCCGAATAGGCCGGCGATTTTCCTTCGGCAAAGCTCGCGGGCCGATCCGAGATGCCTGCGGGCAAGGGCGGCGCCCGATAGCTGGGGCCGACCGTGGCACAGCCAGCGAGCATCAGCGCGCCCATCAGTCCGAGCGGCCTTTTCGTTCCGACGCGCCCCATCGTCATTCGCTCCGGCCGGGGCCGAGCGCATTTTCCGCGCCATTGAGCGTCACGGTGACCGTCCGGCCCGCGATCAGATCGATGCCGGGCGGCACCTTGTCGATGGCGATCCGCACGGGGATGCGCTGGGCAAGACGGACCCAGCTGAAGGTGGGATTGACATTCGCGAGTAGCGTTCCGGACGCGGTCGTCCGTTCGCGATCGTCAATGCCCGCCGATCGGCCTTCAACATGGCCAGAAAGCGGCCTATCCTCGCCCATTACCCGGATCGTGACGCGGACGCCGGGGCGGATGTGCGAAAGCTTCGTCTCCTCGAAATAGCCGGCAACGTAGTAGCTGTCGGAATCGACCAGCGTCATCACGGGCTGCCCGGCGGCGGCATAGCGCCGGGGCGGAGCGAGAAATTGGTGACGATGCCGTTGACCGGCGCACGCACCTCGGCGCGCGCCAGATTGATGCGGGCGAGATCGCGATCAGCGATCGCCTGGGCATAGCGTGCGCGGGCCTCCTCGGCGGTGGAGCGGCGGTCGTCACGTTGCTGCCCCGAGACGATATCAGAGAGGGCCTGATAGCGGCGGTTCTCCCGTTCGGCGGCGTTCAACGTTGCCCGTGCCGTGGCGACAGCGGCCTCGGCCTGCTCAACGGCATTGCGCAGCCGAACATGGTCGATGGTAAACAGGATGTCGCCGCGCCTGACCACCTGGTTGTCGCGAACGTGGACCTGCTCGACCCGGCCCGACACGTCTGCCGCGAGAGGGACCACATCCGCCCTGATCTTCCCGTCGCGCGTCTGTGGCGCGTAGGTGTAGTAATTATAGAGGTGCCAGAAGACGAACACGCCCGCACCCACCACCAGCAGGGTGAGCAAGGGCTTGAGCAGGCGGAGGAGGGTATCGCGATCTAGGGTCATGGCGGGCACTTCAGGATGCGGTGACAAGGCGTAGAGCCAGAAAGGCGGTGCCGGTCAGGATGAGGAACAGGGCGGTGTCGAACAGCGGGCGCTGCCAGACGAGGCGGTAGAAGCTGATGGACTCGAGCACCCGCGACAGCAGCAGGCGCATCGCGAAGCCGAGGATCGCGCAGAGGAGCAGCGGCGAAACGAACACGCCCGCGATGTCGATTTCGCCGATCATGTCGCCGGTACCCAGGCCGGCGCGCGCTCGAACAGGGCGATGCGCAGACCCGCTAAGGCATGAATGGCGCGGTCGGGGCGAGCGCCGGGCGAACCATCTCCCGGCCAGAGCGCATCAAGTGCTTCGTCGATGAGCGCGAGCAGACGGGACGACGGCTGCGGCTTGTCGAACTCGCTGCGGAGTTGATCGAGAACCCGATCCGTCGCCTGCCGCCCATCGGCGGGAAGCGCGTTGCCCATCGAGCGCAGGTCGGCGACGTTCGCGCCGACCCGCAGCCGGATGAGCAGGCCGGCGCTCCGCTCGACCTGCCCGGCTGCGGCAAGGCGCGCCGTCACCACCGAAATGCGGTCGAGCGCCCGCTGGACATAGCTGTCCCGCAACCGTCGGCTGGGCGACCGGCTCAGCCGCGCGATCTCGCGCGCTTCGATGCGGAGGACGCGCTGAAGCTGATGCTGCACGCCCCAGGTACGGAACAGGCCGGCGCCGAGAATGGCGGTGAATATGCCCAGCATGCTGGCGACGCTCGCCTCGACGAAGGTTCCGAAATCGGGCGGCGAATAATGGCCCTGTAGATTGATGTTGCTGAGCCCGAAGGCGAGGATCAGCGTCGCCATCGGACTGACGGCCGCCCAGACGCCCAGCGGCAGCATGAACAGGCCCATCATCATCGCAAAGGTCGCGAAATCGGCAGCGAGCGGGAGCAGGCCGTAGCACAGGATCCCCGCCAGCAGGGTCGCGAGCAGGGCGAAACGCGCGAACATTCCGATCGCTCTGCCAGGCTCGTCGCCGCCGCCGAAGAAGGCCAGCGCTATCGTGCTGAACAGGACGGCGTTCGCGCCCTGATGCCAGCCCGTCGCATACCAGAGCCCGCAGAGGAGGGCGTAGGTTACGAGGATTCCCGCCGCGATCCGGGCAGCGTGATCAATGTCGGGGTTGAGCGGAAACGCCTGCGTCTCGCTGACTGTTCGCGCGAGCGCGGGCGCAAGCTTCGCCTTTCCGCTCAACGCCGCCTCGATCCGCGAAACCTCGCTCCAGAGCGTCAGCATTTCCGTCAGCATGTCGGCCAGCGCATCATGAACGAGTTGCTGCCACGCGCGCGCGCGACTGGCATCGAGCGGAAGCGAGCGCACGGCATCGGCCAGATCGGGTGGCGGTTCCGTACCGGCATCGAGATGGGCCCTGGCCGTGGCGAGAGAGGGTCGGAGGGCCAAGCGCTCCGCTTCGCCAAGGCCCGCGATGCGGCTGCCGATCGCGGAAAGGAGCGGGACTATGCGCAGCAGGCGTTGCTGGATCGCGAGCGCGTGCCGCAGGTCATCGCGATGGATCGTCGGATCGTAGCGCAGCGCACCGGTCAGCTGTGACAGGGATGTGATGTCGGCCAGCGTCTTTAGCCGGTCATGCTCTCCTTGGGCGTCCGCCTCATGGCCATCAAGGACATCCTTCGCCCAGGTCTCGATGCTGGGCAGCCAGCGATGCAGGCGCGCGCGTAGCGCACCTTCAAGAGAACGCGGAGCGATCACGCCGTCAACGAGGGTCGTCGCGAGGATGCCGAGGGTGATTTCGCTGACCCGCGCCACAACGGTATCGAACATGATCTCCGGATGATCCACGCCGGCGACCGCCACCAGCATGAGCGTGATCGCGAAAAGCTGGAAGCCGTAGCTGCGCGGCGTGCGGTCGAGGAAAGAAATACCGAACGCCAGGGTTGCCACGATTCCCGACGCCGCGATCAGCAGCAGCGGCGCGCTCGCAAATAGCGCGACCATGGCAAGCGTGACGAAGCCGGCGCAGGAAGTTCCGGTGAACCGATAGACGGCCTTCGACCGGATCGCCCCGCTCATGGGGTTCATGCAGACGCAGCAGGTGACAAGTGCCCAGTAAGGATTGGGCAGGCCGATCCGCACCGCTATCGCGAATGCGATCATGCCCGCGACGAACAGCTTAACAGAGAAGATCAGCTGATCGGCGCTGACCTTCATCGGCCCGTCCGCGTCTGCTGCAGGAACTGACCGATCCGTTCCTCGAACAAACGCAGCGTGCGCGTCGTCGTTTCGATGTCCTGCGAAGGAAGATCACCAAGGAGATCGTCGCGGAGCCGCATGACCGCCTTTTCCATCTTCCTTGCAAGGTCACGACCTTTCGGCATGACATGGATCGTCTTGATGCGCCGGTCGTCGGGAGAATCGCGCCGCTCGAGCAGGTTGGCGGCTTCGGCCTGGTCGAGAATGCGCACCATGCCGCCCGGATTGACCCCGACTTCCTCGGCCAGCGCGTTCTGCCTGACACCCTTGTCTCCATGACGGGACGCCAGAATGAGCGCCGAAATGAGCGATGCGGGAAGTCCGAAGTCGGCGAGTGCGAGACTGACTGCCTGAACCCAGACACGCCGGATCGGCTGCAAAGCGTTCGTGAGTTCAAAAAGCGCGACGGGGCTGGTTCTGGATCGGTCGCAGGGCATGCGCGGCTACCTAGTCCATCATCCGATTACGTTCAATATACAATCATTGCCTTAACAATTAAATTGGGCAGGCTGAACACGCCAATGAGCCATGCGGTGCGCAAGATCAGGGGTTACCGGTCTTCTGACAAGAACGGCGAATGGCTCACGATGTGGGACGCGGCCGCCAAACTCGGAGTCCCGCACGTCAAGATCCAACGCTTCATCAGGAATGGCATATCGCCGCCGAGTAGGTCATGCGCTACGCGCCTATCAAATCCGCTCCAGCGACCTCGAAGACGAGTGGATCAAGGCCAAACTGGCGCGCCCAATCCCGTGTCGCGCCCAAGACGACAACCAGGAATCGCTATTTTCCGACATTTGAAAAGGGGGTGCACAACGAATCAGCCTTTGCCCTGCGCTGAAAATCCTGGCTCTTCACCGGTTCAGACCGCGGCGGTCAGCGCACCGCCGTCATGATGAGCCTCATTGCCACGGCAAAGCTCAACGACATCGATCCGCAAGCCTGACCGATTTTGCCGGCGACGATGACGATGTTCTGCTTGATAAGCTCCAGTGTTTCCTGCCGTCGGGACCGTCCCTTCGACAAGCCCGGGGAAGCCCCGTCGGTTGTCTTCTGCCCCGGTGCCTCAGATCGGATCCCAAGAGAAGACGTCACCCGAACGCTCCGGCGGGGTGAAAGCCGCGCGGAAGGCAGGCAGGGCGCGTTCTGCAATCAGGGCCGGCGTCCAGCCACCTCCCGATTGGACGCTGCGGATCGGTCGCATGGCGTTGAACAGGAACAGC
Organism: Sphingomonas sp. Ant H11; assembly: GCF_000797515.1. Lineage (GTDB taxonomy): Bacteria > Pseudomonadota > Alphaproteobacteria > Sphingomonadales > Sphingomonadaceae > Sphingomonas. The sequence goes on along the minus strand of NZ_JSBN01000002.1, from coordinate 32,799 downwards.
TCGTTGAGACGCGCTGCGAAGACCTGCCCGGTAACACCCTCTGCCGCCGCCGAGGCCAGGAAGACGACGAGCGGCGCGTTGGTTTCCGGTGTCATGCGCTTCATGCGTTCGACACGCGCCTGTTCCTCCGGTGTCGTTGCAGGAATGGAACTTGTCATCCGGCTCCAGGCGAAGGGCGCGACGCAGTTCGAGCGCACGCCGAACCGGCTCATGTCCAGAGCGATTGATTTCGAAAGGCCGACGATACCGAGCTTGGCCGCGGAATAATTCGCCTGACCGAAATTTCCGATCAGCCCCGAGGTGCTGGTCATATGCACGAAAGCGCCGCTGCCCTGGGCCCGAAACGGCTCGGCCGCCGCACGGCTCATGTAGAAGCTGCCGTTCAGGTGGACGTTGATCACCGCTTCCCAATCGGACGGATCCATCTTGTGGAAGATGACATCCCGAAGTATCCCGGCATTGTTGACCACCACATCGACCTGGCCAAAGCTGTCCATCGCCATCTCGATGGTGCGGCGCGCGGCATTCCATTCGGACACGCTTTCGCCCGAGATGATCGCCTGCCCGCCGATCTCTTCGATCATCGCCCGGGTTTCCTCCGCGGGTGCGCTGGAGCGCTCGCCGCTTCCTCCCAGTGATACGCCGATATCGTTGATCACCACGCGAGTGCCCGCCTTGGCGAATTCCAGCGCGATGCCGCGACCGATCCCGCCGCCCGCTCCCGTGATGACCGCAACCTTGCCCTCAAGTCCCAAACCCACTGTCATTTCGTACTTCCTCCTTGAACAGGCTGCCTTATCGGCCGAGACCGAGCACTTGCTTGGCAACAATGTTGCGCTGAATTTCGGATGACCCGCCATAAATCGACGTCGGGCGTGCCTGAAGGAAGACGCTGCCAGGATAGAGCGTCGGCGTGTCCGGCAACTGTCCGGCAAGTGTTCCCAGTTCCCCGGCAACGTCCATGATGCGGTCTGTGATCTTCTGGTAGAGCGCGGATTGGTTGATCTTGAGCATGGAAACGTCGGGACCGAGCCTTTCGCCGCGTCGCACCTTGTCTGCGAAGCTCGTGTAGAAGGACTTGTGGTCCTCGAGTTCCATGCGCAATCCGTTGAGGAGCGATGCATGGTCGCCGCTCTTCCCCAGATGGTCGCAAAGCCGCTCGAGATGGCCGAGCGCGCCTTCTGATTGCTTTGGCGAGCCCAGGAACAGGCGTTCGAAGCCAAGGAGGTTCTTGGCGATGGTCCAACCCTCGTTCACCTCGCCGACAATCGCGTCAGCGGGAATGCGGACATCGTCGAAGAAGACCTCTGCAAATTCGGCGTGCAGGTCGATGTTGACGATCGAACGCACCTTTACGCCGGGCATATCCATCGGCATAAGAAAGAAGCTTATGCCCTTTTGCTTGGCGGCCTGAGGATCCGTGCGGGCAAGCACGAAAATCCATTGCGCGTCCATGCCCAGCGTCGTCCAGACCTTCTGGCCGTTGATTACCCACTGATCGGCTTCGCGCACAGCGGAGGTACGGAGCGCCGCCAGGTCGGAGCCGGCATCGGGTTCGCTATAGCCTTGACACCAGATGATTTCGCCCGAGAGGATCTTCGGCAGATGGTAGGCGCGTTGAGCATCGGTTCCATGGGCGATCAGGAGAGGACCTACCATGGTCAGTCCGGTATCAGGCAGTCGGGCGCAACCATAGCGTTCCATTTCCTCGATCATGATCAGCAGCTTCGAGGGCGACAGTCCCATCCCCCCCATATTCGCGCGGCCAGCCAGGCGCCAGCCAGCCCTGCTGCGACAGGATTCTGTACCAGGGCATGGCTTCTGCAGCGTGCAACCGTTTGGGGGGACTACGCAGGTTCTGCGGATAGCTGGCGGCGATCCAGTTCCGGACCGCCGCGCGGAAGTCGGCGTCTGTGAGCGGGTCCAGGTCCGCATGCGGCTGTGGCGCGGTCGGGCTAGTGATGGCTGTCATGTCGCTCTCCCCGGATATGGGTGCGGGTTTCCCGAAAAAGGCTGCGCGCCCTTCCTCAACAGTCGCCATGATCCCGCTCATGGCCGTCCCTCCCTCAGGCCGCCGTAACGTTGGCGATGAAAGCCGGCACTGCCGTAGCGCGGCGCCAGCACCATGCGCGGCGCAGGAACAAGCCGATATCGGCCTCGTCGGTGTAACCGATGGCACCGTGAAACTGCACCGCCTGTCGCGTGACCAGCATGGCGGCATCGGCCGCCCGCGCCTTCGCCCTGGAGGTGATACGACGGCAGTCGTCGCCCGTATCGAAGGTTTCGACGGCATCGCGCAGCACCGCCCGCGTCAAGCCAATCTCGATTTCCATATCCACAGCCTTGTGCTGCAACGCCTGGAAGTAGCCGATTGGTTGGCCGAACTGGACGCGAGTCTTGAGGTAGTCAAGCGTGATGGCAAAGGCGCGCTCCATGAGTCCGAGCAATGCCGACGCCGTGGCCAGGGCCGCGGCTTCGAGCGCCTTCGCATCGGGCGCCGATAACCGTTTCGCCTCGACCCCATCGAGGATCAAGGTCGCCGTGTGACCGCCGTCGAGGGTGCTTTCGATTTCAAGCGACACGCCCGCGGCTTTCGCGTCGATCAACCAGCAGGCTTCCGTTGAAACGACCAGAAATACATCGGCGGCGGCGGCCATTGGCACGAAACGCCGTCTTCCCGATATCCGCCCCTCGGCCTCGGTGATGCCTCCGGCGAGCGTGAGGCCATCGGGGGTATCGAGCCAGGCCGGCAAGACAAGCTTGTCACCGCTCAACGCTTCGGCGGGTGCGTCCTTGCCCATGAGATCGAGAGCAAGCTGGGCCTCGATGAACGGCTCGGGCAGCAACGCCGCTCCGACTTCACCGGCGAGTGCCGCATATTCCGCCATGCCGAGACCTGCCCCGCCTGCCGTTTCTGGCAGCCGAATTCCAAGCCACCCCATGGCGGAAATCTCGCTCCAGCGTCCTCGATCCATTCCCGGCCTGCCAAAGCGCAGATGTCGAACCGCCTTGAGATCGCCATCGCGCGGGGCAATGCCTGCGGCGCTTTCGACCAGCAGGCGCACCCCCTCAAGCCTGTCCTCGCCCGTTGCGAGCGCTGCAGCCATCGCCGTTTCCTCCTTATTCGAATTGGGCGAGACCGTTTGCGAGCACCACCACGTCGCGCTCCGTCACGCGAATGCGGAACGAGCCGTCCGGCCAGATTTCCGTAAGCAGGGTCTCCCCCGGCAGGACCGTCGCACTGAAACGAACATCAAGCCCCTTCAGTCGCGTCGGATCGCCTGCGCAAAGCGTCTTCATCAGAGCATGCGCTACGATGCCCAGGCTGCACAATCCGTGCAGGATGGGTCGCTCGAATCCGGCCTTGGCGGCAACATCAGGATCAATGTGCAAGGGATTCCCGTCGCCATTCCAACGGTACCAGAGCGCCTGCTCGGGCCGCGTTTGCGTCTTGCGCACAAACGCAGGATCCGTTTCAGGCAGCGCATGGGTCTGCTTCACCGGACCGGCCGGCCCCCCGAAACCTCCGTCCCCGCGCAGGAAGGTGGTGGCACGGGTCGTCGCGTAGAGCCTGCCATCCTCCGCGTCGCGCAGTTCCTTTTCGCTATAAAGCAGCGCGCCGCGCCCGGCGCCCTTGTCGATGATTCCCGTCACGCGGGTCTTGCCGATCACCACGCCTTCCGGCGGCAACGGGCCATACAGCGTAATGCCCTGCTCACCATGGACGAGGCGCAGCGCATCGACCCCGGTATCGGGGTTGGCAAGCCAGAACCCCGGATGCCCGAGCACCAGGGGCATGGTCGGAAAGGGGGTCAGCGGACCTGCGCCGACGAACCGCAGATCACCCCTGTCCATCGGATCCTGTCCGACGCCGATGGACAGGGCGTAGAAGGCACACTCGCGCGGACCATAGCTCTGACGGACCTCGGGAATGTCGTAGGCCATCAGCTTTTCGTAGTCGATCACGGCAAAACCTCATCATCGCACTCGATCACTGCGTCGAGCGCGAAGGCCCCGTCGGGCAGCGCGAGCACCGGATTGAGATCGATCGCGCGCAGGCGCGGGCCCGCAGCGGCGGCAAAGGCGGAAAGCCGTGACAACATGGAAGCAAGCGCATCAAGATCGGCGGGCGCGCGGCCGCGTGCCCCGGTCAGGATTGCCGCAGCCTTGATCGACAGGATCATCTCCCGCGCCGTCGCCTCGTCGAAGGGGCAGGGACGGATCGCCACGTCTTTGAGAATCTCGACAAAGATCCCGCCAAGACCGAAGACGGCGACGGGGCCAAAGACAGGGTCGCGGCTGATACCTATCAGGCATTCGACGCCCCCCGAAAGCTGTCGGGCAACCAGGATACCGGCAATGCGCGCTGCGGGCGCCGTCCTGCCGACCGTGTCGAGAATTTCTTGATAGGCCGCACGGACGCAATCGGTATCGACCAGGTTCAGCCTGACACCGCCGATATCGGACTTGTGAACGATGTCGGGCGAAACGATCTTCATCACGACAGGGAATCCGAGTTCGGCAGCGGCGGCTACCGCCTCCTCCGCCGAGTGCACGATCCGCTCGGCCGCAGCCGCTATGCCGGCTTTCGCAAGAAGCGCCTTTGCCGCGAATTCGTCGGGGCTGACGGCCGGGAGGTGGACATTCGGCAGATCCGGCAGAACCTTCGGCTTTCGCGCCATCATTTCGCCGACCCGTCCCATCGCCGCCATGGCCCGCACGGCCCGGCTTGGATCGGAAAATACGAGGAAACCGGCCTCTTCGTAGGCGCGGGTGACGGTGTCATCCGCGATGATGCAAAGCGCCAGCAGCCGGTCGGGAAACTCGGTGCGGATCTTGTGCAAGGTTTCGCGCAGTTTCGGCGCAAGCGTCGCGCTTCCGGCCACATAGGTCATGAAACACAGGATCGACCGGTATCCGCCATCTCTGAGCGCCGCGCGGGTGAACTCCTCGAACAATGACATGTCGTTCAGCGCCTGGGCCGTGCAGTCGAGCGGATTGGCCGGAGCGCCATAGGGCAGAAGCTGTTTCAACCGGGCCTGCGCCTCGGCCGGCATGGCCGGCATCGGCAAGCCTGCCAGTTCCGCCTCATCGCTGGCGACTATACCCGCGCCGCCGCTGATGGTGATCACGCCAAGACTATTCTGGGCAGGATAGATCCGCTGCCGCGCCGCGTAGGCGAAATCAAGCATCTGCTCAGTATCACGCACCCGGATGACGCCATGCTCGGCGAGAACCGCCTCGGCCACGGCATCGTCCCCGGCTAGCGAGGCTGTATGCGAGGCGGCCGCCGAAGCGCCGAGAGGGCTGCGTCCGGATTTCAGCATAAAGACCGGTTTGCCGGCCGCTCGCGCCGTATCGAGGGCGGCGATCATGCGGTCCGCGTCGCGAAAACCTTCTTGATAGGCGCAGATCACGTCCACCGTGTCACTGCCGGCCATCCAGCCGATTGCGTCAGCGACCGTCACGTCCGCTTCATTGCCGGTGGTGACCAGAACGGACGCACCAAGCCCGCGCACGCGCGCCACTGCCGAAAGATGAGCCCCGTAAGCGCCTGACTGGCTAGCGATGCCGACATTGCCCGGCAAGGGGAAAGCCATTTCCAACGATGAGGAAAAGGTGCCGTAATACCCCACGGCAACATTGTAGACCCCCAACGTGTTGGGACCGAGCACGCGCATGCCGTAACCATGTGCAATGGCCAGCACTTCGGCCTGGATTTTCTCTCCGGCCGCACCCGTTTCGGCAAATCCTGCGGAAAACAGCGTGACCGAGCGGCATCCCTTTTCGCCAAGAGCCCTTACGATCTCCGGCGTCTGCTTCGCCGCGACAGCGATGATGCCGGCCTCCGGCGTCTCGGGCAGATCGGCGACCGAAGCATAGCAGGCAAGCCCCTGCACCTCGTCACGGCCGGGATTTACCGGCAGGATTCGACCCTTGTAACCGCCGCTCAGCATGGCGGCTATCGGGCGTCCGCCGATACGCGCAGGATCCGCGGATGCGCCGATGATCGCAACGGAACGCGGCGCCAGAAGCGCACCAAGGGATGCGAAATCATAGGTCCGAGGCTTCGCGTTCATGTTCACAGCACAACCTCCGAACCGAGAAACGCCGTAACCTGGCTCGACAGCGTTCCGCCGTTGCCATGCAGAAGCGCCACCTCCGCTGCCTTCAACTGGCGCTCGCCGCCTTCCCCCCGAATTTGGGCCACGCCTTCGGCAATCAGAAACATGCCGTACATTCCCGGATGAACACAGGACAGGCCGCCACCGTTGGTATTGACCGCCAGTTCGCCCCCCGGTGCGATGCGTCCGTCCTGAACGAAGTGGCCGCCTTCGCCCTTCGGGCAAAAGCCGAGATCCTCCAGGAAGAGGATGGTATTGATCGTGAAGGCGTCATAGAGCATGACCAGATCGACCTCACTGCGGGCCAGACCCGCCATTTCGAAGGCGCGCGGCCCGCTTTCACTGGCTGCGGTCACGGTAAGGTCGGGCATGGCCTGAATCGATCTATGCCAATTCGCGCCGGCCGCGCCGAGGAAATAGACGGGCTTTTTAGGGAAGTCTCTGGCCCTCTCGGAACGGACGAGAATGCAGGCCGCGGCGCCATCGGTCACCAGACAGCAGTCGCCGGCAGTCAAGGGATCGCTGACCATGCGCATCGACAATACGTCGTCGCGGGTCAATGGACCACGCGCAAAGGCATCGGGGTTGAGGTTCGCCCAATGGCGCGCGGAAACCGCGACATCGGCCAGCATTTCCCGAGTGGTTCCGTACTGGTGCATATGCCGACTGGTGGCAAGCGCATAGGCCGTGATCGGATGGCGTGGCGCGTAGGGCGTCTCGTGCCATTGCGGCTCCGACATGGAGACGAGGCGACCGCCTGCCGTGCGCTGATTGGAACCGTAGCAGATCAGCGCCACGTCGCAAAGCCCTGCGTCCAGCGCGAGAGATGCCTGCAAGAGATGCATCTCGAAGCTGGAGCCGCCGACATTCGTGCTGTCGAAGTATTTCGGCTTCAGGCCAAGATATTCGGTCACGCTCATCGAGGCGAATGCGTGGCTGCTGGTCGCCGCGAAAACCGCGTCGATATCGCCGAGCCTAAGGCCGGCATCCGCCAGGGCCGCATGGACGGAAAGCCCCAGAAGTTCAATGGCCGAGTAGCCGGGCGCCTCACCCACACCCGCCACACCCATGCCGACGATCGCTGTTTTCCCGCGAATGGAATGGCTCATGTCACTTCTCCTCCGGCTCGAAGACGACGCGGGGATTTTCTCCCGCCTCGATCCGCGCCCTGACGCGGGCCCCGATGGGCAGCGTCTCGACACCGACAACCGTGGCCATCATCCGCGGCCCCTCATCAAGGTTGATGAGCGCCACGTTGTAGGAACCTTCGCGCTTGCGATTGACCGTGATGGCATAGACCGTGCCACCGCCCGAGGCTTCGACCCAGTCGAGATCGACCGCGCCGGAAGGCGCCATCACCTTCGGATAAAAGACGTACTCGCCCGTCTCGCGACTGCGCTGGATCATGAAACGTCCCTCGGCCAGGAACGCCTCGTAGATCGCCTGCGGCCCGGCGGTTGCTTTTGCGGCGGCTGTATCGCCCATCATTCCCCTCCTCGGACGAGGCTGCTGGCGCGGCAGAACCGGATCTGCCCGCGCGCACGCCCCATTTGCCAATCATGCCGACCAGCAGCCTGATATGCCTTCACATCCAGTTCCATCGCTTCGGGAAGGGTTGGCGCGGGCGTGCCAGGCAACCTGCCCGGTTCCAGGATCGGTGGCCCACAGCATCGCAACCTCCCATTGCAACGCAGAATCAATCATCGAGCCATTTTTTCGCATAAAGAACCCATTTCGTCTATGAGAAAATATCGTGTCCCACCGCGTTCTCTAATCGCCATCGTCAACAGCTGATCTTTAGCGTTTCACCACGCGCACCGGAGTCCAGGGTTCGCCGCAGATCCTGGCAACCGCGACCTTCGTGTTATCGTAAAGGATCGACAGCGGCACACCGCCGAAGAAGGCGAACGCCGATACATGCCCGTCCAGAAAGGCCTCGGTCATCTCGGCTGGATAGGCCTTCACGAAGCAGGCATCCGATTGCAGGAGGTCCATGCAGAAGAAATGCATCTTCCGGCGGACACCATCGATCACGCCCACCGCTTCGCCAAAATCCACTTGCGCATGTCCTGGCGGGTGCGCCAGCGGCACGAACGTCTAGCGCCCGCGCACACGGCACAGCCGGACATAATCCTTTACGACAGTCCTTTACGACAGTGTAGCCCCCACCAAAGCCATGCTCGTCGCGCAGACGTTCAAATATCCGTTTGGCGCTATGCCGTTGCTTCACAGGCGCGATGCGATCCGCTGCCAGGATCGCGTCGATCACTGGCAGCAGTGGCCCCAACTTCGGCTTCGCCACAGGCTTGGTCGGCGTGTAGCCCGGCGGCAGCGAGAACCGGCACATCTTCGATATCGTCTCGCCGCTCAGTCCAAAGACCTTCGCAGCTTCCCGCTGGCTTCCCCCATACGTCAAACGTCCATAGTCGCCCCGGCATAGCCGGGGGATTTCCACAGTGGATTAAAGGGCCGATCCACAGCCAAGCCAGCGCGTGCCGGTCAAGCGCTCGACGTCAACCTGTTTGCGCATCAACTCGCGCAGTAGCGACATCACCGCCGCGCAAGCATGGCTTGAGGCTTCGGCCAGCGGCCCCACCAGATATACCTCGCGCAGGCAATCCGCAGCGCGCCAGCGGGCGACCCTTAATGTGCCGGCAGCTGCTTCGCGCGCGATAGCATGCAAGGGAAGGATTGAGGCGCCTTTCCCGCGTTCGACCAACTCCTTGATGTTCTGATAGGAGTCCAGCTCGATATCCACTGACAGCCTGATCCCTTTGGCGCTGGCCCAGCCTTCCAGAAGCTGCCGCAGCCCATGCGCCGGGCCGGGCAGGATCAGCGGCAAGCCCAAAAGCGCCGAGGCCCCGATCTTGGCCGGGAGGTCGTGACCGGGCGGGACCAGCAGCACCAACTCTTCGTGCAGAAGCAGCTCTGATCGGAAACGGGCATCGGTGGCTGGCAGATACAGCACGGCCAAGTCAACGCGGCCCTCGCGCAACCAATCCAGCACGAAGCCGCTCATCGCCTCGGAGATCGTCAGCCGTACGCCGGGAAGCTGCGCCTTGGCCGCAAGCACCAGATCCGGCGACAGCATTCCGCCGATCGTGCCGGGCAAGCCGAGCCGCACCTCGCCTTGCGGCTCGCGTCCGAGGTTGCGGATGTCGTCCTCCATCCGCGACATGTCGATCAAGAGCCGCCTTGCCCGCGCCAGCAGCATCTCGCCGGCCTCGGTCAGCTGCACCCCGCGCGCACCGCGCAAAAGAAGCTTGGTACCCAGATGCTCTTCCATGTTGCGCAGATGCAGCGATAGCGAGGGCTGGGCGACGTTCAGCCGATGCGACGCTGCCGAGATCGACCCCGTCTCGGCAATCGCCTGAAAATAGCGCAGCTGTCGCAGGTCCACCGACAGTCCTTCCTCTCGCTCTAACAATCATATTTTAGCATGGCTGCCGTCGCGATTATATATTTGTGCGATGTGGCGCCCATCCACTAACTGCATGGCATCGAAAAAGAGGAGCAGACAGGTGATCGAGACCGGAAAAGGGGCATTCCAGGACATCCGCGATGCGGTGCGGGCGCTCTGCGCGCAGTTTCCCGATGCGTATCACCGCCGAGTCGACGAGGCCCGCGGCTACCCCGAAGAGTTTGTGGAGGCGCTGACCCGGGCGGGGTGGATGGCGGCGCTGATCCCCGAAGCCTACGGCGGCTCGGGGCTGGGCCTTACGGAAGCCTCAGTAATCATGGAGGAAATCAACCGCTCGGGGGGCAATTCCGGCGCCTGCCACGGCCAGATGTACAATATGAACACTCTGATCCGGCACGGTTCCGAGGAACAGCGCCGCCGCTATCTGCCGAAGATCGCCGCAGGCGAACTGCGGCTGCAGTCGATGGGTGTGACCGAGCCGACAACGGGCACCGATACCACGAAGATCAAGACTACCGCGGTCCGCAGGGGCGACCGCTATGTGATCAACGGCCAGAAGGTCTGGATCAGCCGAGTGCAGCATTCGGATCTGATGATCCTGCTGGCCCGCACCACGCCGCTGGCCGAGGTGGCGAAGAAATCCGAGGGCCTTTCGATCTTCCTTGTCGACATCAAGGCGGCGATGGGCGCGGGCATGGCTGTGCGCCCGATCCCGAACATGGTCAACCACGAGACCAACGAATTGTTCTTCGACAATCTGGAGATCCCGGTCGAGAACCTGATCGGCGAAGAGGGCAAGGGGTTCAAGTACATCCTGACCGGGCTGAACGCCGAGCGGACGCTGATCGCGGCCGAATGTATCGGCGACGGTTACTGGTTCACCGAACGGGTCGCGAAATATGTCTCGGAACGCGAGGTCTTCGGTCGGCCGATCGGCAAGAACCAAGGCGTGCAATTCCCGATCGCCGAGGCCTTCATCGATGTCGAGGCCGCGAATCTGATGCGGTGGGAGGCCTGTCGGCGCTATGACGCGGGGCTTGATTGCGGGGCCCAGGCGAACATGGCCAAGTACCTGGCTGCCAAGGCCAGCTGGGGGGCCGCCAATGCCTGCATCCAGTTCCACGGCGGCTTCGGCTTTGCCTGCGAATATGATGTCGAGCGCAAGTTCCGCGAGACCCGGCTCTATCAGGTTGCCCCGATCTCGACCAACCTGATCCTCAGCTATGTCGCCGAACATATCCTCGGCATGCCGAGGTCGTTCTGATGGGCTTGCCGCTAAAGGGAGTGAAGGTCGTCGCCATCGAACAGGCCGTGGCCGCGCCCTTTGCTACCGCCCGTCTGGCCGATGCCGGGGCAGAGGTGATCAAAATCGAACGGCCCGAGGGCGATCTCGCCCGCGGCTATGACGATGCGGCCAGGGGCCAGTCGAGCTATTTCGTCTGGCTGAACCGCGGCAAGACATCGGTGACACTGGACCTCGGCTCAGCCTGGGGCAGGGCCGAACTGGCGCGGCTGATCGGCGACGCCGATGTGCTGGTCCAGAATCTGAGGCGCGGCGCGCTGGCGCGTCTAGGCTTTCCGGTCGAGCGGCTGGCGCGGGACTTTCCCCAGCTCATCACCTGCTCGATTTCCGGTTATGGCAATGACGGGCCGATGGCCGACCGCAAGGCCTATGACCTGTTGATCCAGGCCGAGGCGGGGCTCTGCTCCATCACCGGCGGGCCTTCGGAACCGGCGCGGGTGGGCATATCGCTGGTCGATATCGCGACAGGCGCAACCGCCTATTCGGCCATTCTTGAAGCGCTGATCGGCCGAGGCATCACCGGGAAAGGGGCTGCGATCTCGGTCTCGATGTTCGATGTCATGGCCGACTGGCTGACCGTGCCGCTCCTGAATCACGAAGGCGGAAAGAGCCCCAAGCGCATCGGCATGGCGCATCCCTCGATCGCCCCCTATGGCGTCTTCACCGCCCGCGACGGTGCGCCGATCCTGATCGCGGTGCAGAGCGACCGCGAATGGCGAGCCCTCGCCCAGGACTTTCTGGGGGATCCGGCGCTGGGCATCGATCCGCGCTTTGCCACCAATGTCGCCCGCGTTGCCAACCGGGCGGAAACCGATGCCGCGGTCGCTAGAGCTTTTGCCAACCACGATGCGGCCGGCGCGATCGAGGTTCTTCTGGCCGCCGATATCGCTCTGGCCTCGGTCAATGACATGGAAAAGCTGTCGCACCACCCGCATCTGCGCCGGGTGACCGTCGCCACGCCGAACGGCCCGGTGCAGATTCCCGCGCCCGCACCGATCTTTTCGGGCGAGGACCGCAGCTATGGCCCCGTCCCGCCGCTTCAACCCCTTGCCGAGGCATGATGACATGATCCCGCTCGACCTTGACCATCTGCGCCAATGGATTGGCCGCGAGGAGACACGGGCCGAGCGGCTGACCGCCGCAATCGCCGCGCGGTTCAATGCCACCTTCGACCGCCCCGAAGCCCCATCGGAAGGCGAACCGGCCCCGAGCCTGATCCACCTCTGCCTCGCCCCCGATACTGCGCCGACCTCGACGCTTGGCCCCGATGGCCACCCGGCCCGGGGCGGTTTCCTGCCGCCCGTGCCCCTGCCCCGCCGCATGTGGGCGGGCGGACATTTCCGCTTTCACGAAAATATCCGGATCGGCGACACGGTCACCCGCCACTCGGTGGTCCGCGATGTGACCGTCAAGCAAGGCCGCAGCGGCCCGCTGTGCCTCGTCACGGTCGAGCATCGCATCGATAGCGGCGGCGCGCTTGCCATCACCGAACGCCAGGACATCATCTATCGCGGAGCCGGTCCCGCCGCCCCCCCGTCTGGCGCTCCCTCGTCTGCCACTGCCGAGGCCGCGCCGCAGGGCCGGTATCGCCAAGCGGTCGACGCAGGCCCGGCGCTCCTGTTCCGCTACTCGGCGCTGACCTTCAATGGCCACCGGATCCATTACGACGCGCCCTATGCCCGGGCGGAGGAGGGCTATCCGGGGCTCGTCGTGCACGGGCCGCTGCAGGCCACGCTTCTGCTGCAGTTCGCCGAAGCCCTGCGCGGAAAGCGCCCCGCGCAGATCGGCTTTCGCGGCCTTTCCCCCCTCTTCGACACCGCCGGCTTCACCCTGCATGCGCAGGACGAGGCGAACACATTGCGGCTCTGGACCGCGGCCGAGGGCGGGCCGGTGGCGATGGAAGCGCGGGCGGAATGGTGACCCTTGTTCGCGCACCCCTGTTTGTGCCCGCCGACCGGCCCGAACGCTTCGGGAAAGCGGCGGCCTCGGGGGCTGATGCGGTGATCCTCGATCTGGAGGACGCCGTGGCCCCCGCGGCCAAGGCCGCCGCCCGCGCTGCGCTGCGCTGCGATTTCACCACCCTGCCGGTGATCCTGCGCATCAATGCTGCCGGGACAGCCTGGCATGCAGACGACCTTGCGGCGGCAACGTCGCTTCACCCCTCCGCCGTCATGGTTCCCAAGGCCGAGGCCCCCGACGATCTCAAACTCATCTCTGCCGCGTTGGGCGACATACCCTTGGTCGCCCTTGTCGAAACCGCCCGCGGTCTTGCGCAAGGCCGGGCGATTGCCGTTGTGCCAGGCGTGATCCGCCTTGCCTTCGGTTCGGTCGACTTCTGCGCCGATCTTCGGTGCGCGCATACCTCCGAGGTGCTGCTGCCTGCACGCTCCGAACTGGTGCTCGCATCACGTCTTGCTGATCTGCCCGGGCCGCTCGACGGGGTGACCACCTCGCTGGATGACCCGGACGAAACGGCGCGCGACGCAGGACGAGCGCGCGATCAGGGGATGGGCGGCAAGCTGTGCATCCATCCCTGCCAGATCGAACCCGTGCTGGCCGTCTTCGCCCCCACGACCGAACAGATTGACTGGGCCAGACGCGTCCTGGCCAGCGGCGATGGCGCGGTCCGGATCGACGGTGCCATGGTAGACAAACCCCTCCGCCAGCGGGCACACGCCATCCTTGCCGAAGCCGCACACAGCGCGCGCGGCCGGTGTGACATTGAACCGGAGAAGACCGTATGGTCGGTGAAGGTGACCCGCCCCCGTAGTAAGCAGGAAACGGGGGTTGCGCCGGATGGGCCGGAGCCGAGCACCATGTTTAAGCGAGGCCGAACCATGGATGAGCATAGCGAACGTTTTATCGGACTCGATACGTCGAAATTGAAGATCTCGGTTGCGGTCGCGGAAGGTGAGCGGAACGGTGAAGTTCGATTTTTCGAAGATATTTCAGCCGAGCTGACGTCGGTGGCATCGATGGTGGCCATTGCCCGCGCCGAGGTGAAGATCGGCAAGGTCAACCTCGCCTACAACTTCAACCGACTTGCCTGGCTCGACGCCTGAGTTGCGCCTGCCTGACCGGAATGACGCCCGATCCGGCAGCCTGAGCCACGCCAAACCGGTCAATACGCCCCTGATGATACCGCCGGGCGCCCGATCCGTACCACCGCGCCGCCGTAATCGCCATTCAACTGCGTTCTTCGATGTGTCCTGTCGCTTTCCTGCTCGCGTAAACCCCGCCATCCAAACGCGCCTGGAAAGCCTCCCAAGATCGATCCGCGAGATCGCGTGGAAGGCGATGAGACTGACCACCTGATCGGGCGGTGTGCAGTTCCGGGTCGGCGTCTACCAGTCTCCGGCCAAGGCGGCGTAAGTCCGATCGCTGGCCGAGAAGACGTCGGAGCGAAGGAGGGCAAGGAGCCGGTCAGCCAACCAATTGGCTACGAATGAAAGGCCGACCCATCGCGCCATCTAGGCGGCCGTCATGCATGAGTAATGTGGGTTCCGTAAAGATTAGCGGAAATGCGGTTCGTCGTATCGCGCAGTTCGCGGGCCAATGCGTCGAGTTCCTTCTTCGTCATCTGGCCCATGATGGCAATGCCGCTGATACCGAAGCGCACCCGGCCCTCGTGATCAACGATAACGGCGGCCGCAATGTCGAGACCTTGGAAGAGGTTCCCGTGGTCGAAGGCGAAACCGGTCAGCTGGGCTCGCTCCACGTCTGCCGCATACTCCTCGAAAGTCGGTGCGTTCTGCCAGCGTAGCGACCTGAACCGGCGCCGCAGTTCCGAATTCGGCAGCCGGCGGGTCGCCGCGACGCAGCGGCCCACCGCGCCGGCAAGAGCCGGAAGTCGCGACCCGAGCGCCATGTCGACACGGACCGTCTTGCCTTCCACCACGCGATCCACAAGCACGATGCGGTCATGGGGCGTGACTTTCCACAGGCCGATCAACGCCCGCCGCTCGACCGAAAGTTGCTCCAAGACAGGGTGCAACAGATCGATCTGGTTGGTGCCCAACAGGGGAACAGAGAACTCGAGAAGTCCAAGTCCTGGACTATATTCCTTGGTCGATGGATTCATCGAAATCAGACCCTCATTCGCCAGGGTACGCAGGATGTTGAACGTGGTCGAAACGTTGATCCCGGTTTCACGAGCAATGCGGGCGACACCCGACGCTGCATAGTCATGGGTCAGGAAACGCAGGATGGAAATGGCATTCTCAACTGCGCCGACAAACTTCTGAGTGCCGCGCGTCGTTACGTTTGCCATTTTCTCGCCAGCGACCCCTTGCACCTCTTTCATGCCTCACTCCGTTCGACTTTTAAGCCGATTATACAATTTCTAGGGCGAATTCGGAAGTACGTTGTTCGCCTTGAACAATTCCCGTATCTTCGGTTTTCCGCAGAAACGTTACAGTTTTGTTCGCGATTCACACCGAGGACCGCCGATATTCTGCGGGCGTGACGCCAACCATCCTGCGGAAGGTCCGGCAGAAATGACTCTGGTCTGAAAACCCGCAGTCGAGAGCCACGGCCGTCATGGAGATATTTCCCTTTTGCAACATCGTCTTTGCTCGTTCGATCCTCTTGCGAATTATGAAAGAGTGCGGCGTCTGACCAAACTCGGCCTTGAACTTCCTGGAAAAGTGGAAAGGGCTCAGCCCGACCGTGCTTGCCAGGCTTTCGAGACCGAAGTTCTCACCCAGATATTCTTCGATAAATTCGAGGATCCTGTGGCTCTGCAGTGTGCTGAAGACAGTGGGATTCAGGTTCGGCAGATCGACCTTCGCGAACCGGCGCAATAGATGAACGGCGATCTGGGTTCGGACGGCGTCGACCAGAAGATTCTGACCGGGACCCCCATGCGCCATCTCATCCTCGAGAACCTGAAGGCACTGCGGAATGACCGTATCGACGCGGCGGAGGTGATCGTCGATCTCGATCGATGCCGGCTCGCGCCCGAAAACCTGTTCCGCGGTCTCGGCGAGGGTGTCATGGCTGAGATAGATATGCCTCACGTTGATCGGCTTGTCCCAATGCCAGATCGACTGCTCAGCCCGCGTCAGCAGGGACACGACGCCGCGCTCCACGGTCGCCGTTTGCCAAGGGCCGCCGCTGCGTCGCCGCATGGTCGATTTCCCGCCCTGGTAGACGACGATCATGTAGTCCCGCATCTCGGGGATGTCGACTTCCTGCTCATCGTATTGGTAGCCCATGACCGTGATGCCTCTCCAGCCGAGGCGTGAACTGTCGAGCGTTCTGTTTCCGGGTATCCACCGCGGGATCAGATCAGGTGGAATTAGATTGCTCATGTTTTCCTCCTCCTAGGACGAGGTACCTTCCCCGGCACCCCCTTGTTCGCTCAGTTGGACGCCGCCAAGTTGAAGTTCACCGCAAGGCTTCGTAACGTTCAGGCAGCGGCATCGCGGATCATGTTCCGCGCAATGACCAGCTGCTGGATCTGGGTGGTTCCCTCGTAGATTCGGAACAGCCGGACATCGCGGTAGAAGCGTTCGACGGCATATTCGGCCATATAGCCCGCCCCGCCGTGAATCTGCACGGCGCGATCCGCGACCCGTCCCACCATCTCGCTGGCAAACATTTTGCAGCAGGCCGCATCGGTGGAGACATTGGCACCGAAATCCTTGCGGCGCGCGGTTTCCTCGATCATGCAGCGTGCCGCAAAAGCCTCGGCGCGGCTGTCGGCCAGCATCGCCTGCACCAATTGCTTTTCGGCGATGGGTTCACCGAATTGCCTGCGCTCCATTGCAAAGGCGAGGCTGTCGCGGATCAGCCGCTCCGCCGCACCGACGCAGACCGCCGAGATGTGGAGCCGGCCACGGTCCAACACCTTCATCGCGGTCTTGAAGCCCTGGTTCTCGCGGCCGGGGCCGCCGATGATGTTGTCGGCAGGGACGCGAACGTCCTGCAGGATGACATCGCTGCTGTGCGAGCCCTTCTGCCCCATCTTCCTGTCATGCGGCCCGACCGACAGCCCCGGCGTTCCGGCCTCGACCAGAAAGGCGGACACGCCCGAGGCATCGGTGGTTGTGGGGTCCGTGCGTGCGAAGACCGTGAAGACATGAGCGTGCGGGGCGTTGGTGATGAAACGCTTGGTGCCATTTAGGACGAAATGGTCCCCATCACGGCGCGCTGAGGTGCGCACCGACCCGGCGTCGGAGCCTGCGTCGGGCTCGGTCAGCGCAAAGGAAGCGATCATCTCACCGCTTGCAAGCTTCGGCAGGTAGGCCGCCTTCTGCTCCGGCGTGCCGTCGATGATGATCCCCTGCGAGCCGATGCCGTTGTTGGTGCCGACGAGCGAGCGGAACACAGGCGACGTCTGCCCCAGAACGAGGGCCGCGGCTACCTCTTCAGCCATCGTCAGGCCCAGACCGCCGAACTCCTCGGGGATCGACATGCCGAAAAGGCCCATGTCACGGATTTCGGCGATCAGCGCGGGCGGAATGGCATCTTCTTCCGCTACCAGTTCCTCGTTGGGGATCAGGCGCTCCTTCACAAAGCGGCCTAGTGTGTCCAGAAATTGTGCAAGCGTTTCGGGGTCTAGTGGCATGTCGTTCGAAGTCCTGAATTCAGTGGGCGATCGCCGACACGCGGCGGACGAGTTCGACAAGGCGGGGCGCGACATCGCTTTCGATCCAGTCGCGCGTCAGGTTCTGAGACGGCCCGCCACAGTTGAAGGCCATGGCCGGCGAGCCATCCCGCGGCACAAGCGCCACGGCAACGGCATTGACGTCCGGCTTCCATTCAGTGAGCGACATACAATAGCCACGCTCCTGATAGCATTCGATCGCAGCCTCGATCCCGCGCCTGACTTCCGCCCAGGCGGCCCCTTCGTGCTGCCCAAGCTGCTCGAACAAAGCGGCGCGCTGTTCGGGAGGGATGACGGAAAGATAGGCGCGCCCGACGGCGGTGGTTGCCATCTTGATATGGGCGCCGACCTCGATGGCGAGCGTTACCGCATTTTCCCCGCGGCAACGCTCTAGATAAACCATGGTCAGGCGATCCGGGCTTGCCAGGGCGACAGGCATCCCGGTGTGGTCGGCAAGCTCCTGCATGTAGGGCCTTGCGATCTGGCGCAGCGGCATGCCAGCCAGACAGGAGAACCCCAGCGAAAGCACCGGCGGCGCAAGTTGATAGCGCGCGGTGTCGGGATTCCAGCTCAGATAGTCGAGCTTGTGGAGGGTATAGGTCAGGCGCGAGACCGTCGACTTGCTCAACCCGGTGCGCATGGCGAAGTCGCCGTTGCCAAGTGCTTCTCCCTCGCGCCGAAAGGCGCGTAGAATTTCGAGACCCCGTGCAAGAGCGACCACGAAATCGCGGTCCTTTCCATCGCCTTCTGCGCGCTCCTTGCGTGGTCGCACGTTCGCTCCTCCCCGGCGGTCCGCCCTTAGATGACAAGGTTAGTGGCGCTATCGCCCCTGTCAATAGTGCGGAAAACTTTTCCGCACTGCAGAATACCTCATCCTACCGCCGATTGCTGAACAGTATTCTGACTGTCGGAATAGACACCCCCTCCACTCATGCGACGCGAACATGGTACCGGGTGCGCGACCGTTCCAGCCCATGCCGCGCGGAAGCGCGCCTCGATCGGGCAGCAAGAATATACAATGTATCGAGCAAGACTATTCAATACAGGCCACTTCAACCCCTCCAAGGTTGAAAATGTTGGGAAGACGTCACCGTGGCCAGCGTGTGCCGCGTGGATGCCGATCGAGCGGACTAAGATATCTGCAAGACAAACCGATCTCTTGGAGAGGAAGCATGATAATCAGCAAGGAGGCCGATAAACTACGGTCGCTCTATCAGAGTTGGACCGACCAGATGGTCGAAAATCCGAACCTCACTATCCTGAATCTGCGCAGCATGTTCGACGAATGGGGTCAGCCGGCGCTGGAGCCTGAGAACGTTACCTACAAGAGCGACCATGTGGGCGGTGTCGAGGCGATCTGGGCACTGCCCGCCGGTGCCGACACCAAGCGCGTGATCCTCTACACCCATGGCGGTGGCTTTTGCGTGGGGTCGGCCGACAGCCACCGCAAGATGGTCGGGCATCTGGCCAAGGCTCTTGGCGCGACAGCCTGCAACCTGCACTATCGCCGCGCGCCAGAACACCCCTTCCCCGCCCAGATCGAGGATGCTGTGGCCGCCTACAAGGCGCTGCTGGCCAAGGGATTTGATGCGAAGAATATCCTAACGGCGGGCGACAGCGCAGGGGGCAACCTTGCCGTCGCCTCGGTTTTGAAGTTCCGCGAGCTTGGCCTGTCGCTGCCGGGTGCCGTCATCGCCTATTCGCCCTGGCTCGATATGGCGCTGCGCGGCAAGACGTTGGAAACCAATGCCGGGACGGACGCTCTTGTCAGCCGTGCCATCCTGGAAGGGATGGCGGGCATGTTCCTGGGCGGTGCAACCGACCCGCTCAACCCGCTGGCCAACCCGCTGGAGAACGACTTCACCGGCTTCCCGCCGCTCTACATCACCTGCGGAAGCGCCGAGACGCTGCAAAGCGACTCGGAGGCGCTCTATGCCAAGGCCAAGGCCGCGGGCGTGAAGACGACGCTTTCGGTGGTTCCCGGCATGCAGCACGTCTTTCCGTCGCTGGCGGGCCGTGCGCCCGAGGCCGATCAGGAACTGGCCCGCATCGCCGCCTGGTATCGCGCGCTGTGAACCCGCCGCCCAGCGTCGCTGGGCGGCCTGACGCGTCAAGACAGTCAATCCGGTACCAGGCCCGTATCGCACGGGGCTTCGGAGCTATGATATGGAAAGATCAATGACCAAGACTCTTGAAACCACCAAGACCAAAGGCGCCGATTTCGATGCTGTCGTCGTCGGCGCGGGCTTCGGTGGCCTCTACTCCGTTTACAAACTTCGCAATGAGCAAAGCCTGAACGTCAAGGCCTATGACGCGCCGGCGATGTCGGCGGCACCTGGTTCTGGAACCGCTATCCAGGAGCCTTGTCGGACACGGAAAGCTTCGTCTACCGCTATTCCTTCAGCGGCGAATTGCTGCAGAAAGGCCACTGGAAGACCCGCTACCTGACCCAGCCCGAGATCCTCTCCTACATGAACGAAGTGGCGGATACCTACGATCTGCGCCGCAGCTACGAGTTCAACACCCGCGTCACCGCAGCCCGTTTCAACGAGAAAACCGGGCTCTGGCATGTGACCACCGACAAGGGACAGACCGTCACGGCGAAATACCTCATCACCGGTCTTGGCCTTCTCTCGGCGACGAACCTGCCGACGTTCAAGGGCATCGACAGCTTCAAGGGACAGATCCTGCACACCGGTGCCTGGCCGGAGGGGGGCGACCTGAAGGGCAAGCGCGTGGGCATCATCGGTACCGGCTCGACCGGGACTCAGGTAATCACCGCCACCGCCCCCATCGCGAAACACCTGACGGTGTTCCAGCGTTCGCCGCAATATGTTGTGCCGATCGGGAACACGCCGCAGGACGAGGCGACGATCGCTGCGCAGATGGCCAGCTATGACGACATCTGGAAACAGGTGAAATCGTCGGCCGTGGCGTTCGGCTTCGAGGAAAGCACCATCCCCGCGGAAACAGCCACGCCCGAGGAACGTGAGCGCGTGTTCGAGGCGGCATGGCAGCGCGGCGGCGGTTTCTACTTCATGTTTGGCACCTTCTGCGACATCGCCACCAGCCAGATCGCCAATGACGCGGCGGCCGACTTCATCAAGAAGAAGATCCGGCAGATCGTGAAGGATCCCGAGACCGCGAGGAAGCTGACGCCGACCGACCTCTACGCCAAGCGGCCCTTGTGCGGGAGCGACTACTACGGGGTCTACAACCGCCCCAACGTCACGCTGGCCGATGTGAAAGCTGATCCGATCGCGGAATTTACCCCGACCGGCATCCGTCAGGAAAGCGGCGCCGAGCATGAACTGGACGTGGTGATCTTCGCTACCGGCTTTGACGCGGTGGACGGCAACTACACGAGGATGGACCTGCGCGGCCGCGGCGGCCTGACGATGCGCGACAAGTGGAAGGACGGCCCCTTGGGCTATCTGGGCATGATGGAGGCGGATTTCCCGAATCTCTTCATGATCCTTGGCCCGAACGGCCCCTTCACAAACTTGCCGCCAAGCATCGAGACGCAGGTCGAATGGTTTTCGGACACCATCGAAATGATGGAGGCCAAGGGTCTGAAGAGCATCGAGCCGACCGAGGCTGCCCGCGACGAATGGGTCGCCCTGTGCCGCACGATTGCCGACATGACCCTGTTCCCGAAAGCTGACAGCTGGATCTTCGGTGCCAACATCCCCGGCAAGAAGAACGCGGTCATGTTCTACCTGGCGGGCCTTGGCAACTACCGCGCTGCGATCGACGCGGTGAAGGGTGGTGGCTACCAGACCATGATCTTCAACCGCGAGACGGTCGCAGGCTGAGGCTGCGGATCGGCGGCAGGCCCGGGGCGATGGTTCCAGGCCCGGTTCTGCGGAAGAGAGCAAGAAGAGAGCAACAAAGGAGAGAATCTGTGGGACGTGTATCGGGAAAAGTCGCCCTCGTGACGGGCGCTGCGATGGGGATGGGCAAGTCCCACTCCGAACTTCTGGCGCGCGAGGGTGCGCATGTCTTTGTCACCGACCGCGAAGCAGCGGCGGGCGAAGCGGTGGCCAAGGGCATCGTGGCTGCCGGGGGCAAGGCCGATTTCATCAAGCATGACGTGACCAGCGAGGATGATTGGTCAAAGCTCATCGACGCCGTGCGCGCCAAGGCCGGACGGCTGGACATTCTGGTGAACAACGCCGGCATCCTGATCCTGAAGGCGCTGCACGAGACCTCGCCCGAGGAATTTGACCGGGTGATGAACGTCAACGTGAAGGGCGTCTATCTGGGCATCCGTGCCGCCGTGCCGCTGATGAAGGAATCGGGCAAGGCCTCGATCATCAACATATCGT
Source organism: Sphingomonas sp. Ant H11 (assembly GCF_000797515.1). GTDB lineage: Bacteria > Pseudomonadota > Alphaproteobacteria > Sphingomonadales > Sphingomonadaceae > Sphingomonas. The sequence goes on along the minus strand of NZ_JSBN01000002.1, from coordinate 11,012 downwards.
CCATCTACGGCATCGCTGGCGCCGCGATGGCGGGGGCCTACATCAGCTCCAAGGGCGCGGTGCGGCTGATGACCAAATCCTGCGCCGTCGATCTGGCGGATACGGGCATCCGGGTCAATTCGATCCACCCGGGCGTCATCGACACGCCGATGACCAAGGATCTTCTGCATGCCGATCCGGAAGCGCGGGAGGCGCTCCTTGGCCCGACGCTGCTGAATCGGCCCTGCCAGCCCGAGGAAGTTTCGAACGCGGTGCTGTTCCTGGCCTCGGATGAAGCCTCGTTCGTCCACGGTGCCGAGTTGGTGGTCGACGGCGGGTACACCGCGAACTGACCGTTCCGGATCCGCTGCGAATGCGCAGCCCTGAACCTGAGATCTGCCGACAGCTTGCCTGTCGGCAGTCAACAATCGGGACAGTCGCAGAGCGCAGTCAACAATAGGAGAAGTGATGATGTTGGCGCCAAGAAAAAGGGTTCGGTATTCATTGTTTGTCGCGGCCGGGTTTGCTGTTCAGTGCCTGATGTCGGGGACCGCCGCGTATGGGCAGGATTCGCAGCCGCGCGACTTCGTGCCCTTACCGGCGGGAACGAACCTTGCGTTGGTATATTATCTTGGCAGCACCTCAGACACTTTGGTTGACGGGAATGGGGACGACGTGGCGGACTCCAATCTCGACACAAACGTGACCCTTCTTCGCTATGTCAAATATTTCGACCTCGCGGGAATGCGTGTTGACGTGAACGTGCTGCAACCCTTCGGAGGTCTGAACAATATGAGGATTGCCGGAACCGACATCGACACCAAGCACTTCTCCTCCGGGGATCTTACGCTTGTCGGTACGATCTGGCCGCTGAACGATGCCAAAAACGGACGCTACTTTGGCATTGCCACCTATCTCACCCTGCCGACCGGCAACTATTCTGCCACCAAGCCTAGCTTGGGGTCCAACCGATGGTCTGTCGCCGTTCAGCCAGCCTTCCTGTTCAATATCGCCCCCAAATGGTCGGTCGATGTTGTGGGGGGAGGTCACAATCTATGGGGACAACAACGATGGCCCCGGTGGCGTGCAAGTCGAGAAGGATGCAAGCTATACCGCGCTCGGCTGGGTCAACTACAATGCAAGCGATAAGACGATGCTCTCGGCTGGGGCCACGACAAGCCGGGGGGGCGCCGAAACGGTAGGAAGCATCAAGGGCGCGGACATGGAATCCACCACAGTTCGAGTGGCCTGGTCCCAGATGCTCGACCCGACAACGCAGTTCATGATGGAAGTTGGACACGATGTGGACGCACAGAATACGTTCAAGCGCGACACAACCCTGACCCTCCGGCTCGCGAAATTCTTCTGAACGGCGCGGGAGCGGTGGATCGAAATATTCTTGGGTAAGGCGGAAAGCGTCGATCGTCCGGAAACGAGTGATGCTTTCCACCCCATTCCAGCAACTGCAAATTCAAAAGCTACATCATTGGTGAGCTGTAACGGAGGAAAACATCATGCATTGCCAATGTGTTCATGAATTCGGTCAACCCCTGCGTCCAGACGACAGGCCGGACATGACCCCTCGCGGAACGGAGGTCATCTTGTCCGTGACCGCCGCCGGCGTCTGTCACACCGACCTGCATATTCGCGAGGGGGGGTATGATCTTGGTCACGGCCGCAAGCTGGAATTCGCCCAGCGCGGGATCGCGTTGCCGCTGGTGATGGGGCATGAAACGGTCGGGGAAGTGGTCGCCGCTGGCCCGGATGTCGGCACGCTCGACAGGGGAAAGAAATATGTGGTCTATCCCTGGATCGGCTGTGGCACCTGCGCTGTCTGTGCCTCGGGCCAGGAGCAGCTGTGCATGAAACCGCAGTTTCTCGGCATGCATGTCGATGGCGGTTATGCCACGCAGATCCGGGTGCCGCATCCGAAATATCTTCATGAGATCGGAGATATCCCACCCGAAAAACGCCGCACCGCTGGCCTGTTCGGGGCTTACGGCCTATGGCGCGCTCAAGAAGGTGGAAAGCACGCTGAAAGACCATGCGCTTCTGGTGATCGGCGCTGGCGGCCTTGGGCTGATGTGCGCGCAACTGTTGCAGGCGCTGGGGGCCAAGCGCCCGTCTTCGTCGATATCGACCCTGTCAAGCGGGCGTCGGCCCTTGCTGCGGGGGCCTGTGCGGCGGTCGATCCGCGCGCCGCGGATGCCGTGGCGCAGATTCATGCCGCCGCCGGCGAGGCGCCCCTTGCGGCGATCGACTTCGTCGGCGCCGAGGCGACGGCCGAGCTTGGCTTCGACGCTCTGGGCAAGGGCGGAACCTATGTCATCGTCGGGCTGTTCGGCGGGGCTGCCCCCTGGGCGCTTCCCCTGATCGCCGTGCGCGCGCTCACGATCCGCGGCAGCTATACGGGCTCCCCAGGAGAGTTCGCGGAACTGATGCAGCTTGCCCGCAATGGCGCGATCAAGCCGATTCCCACCACCTGCTACAAGCTGGACGAGGCTGAGGACGTGCTGAACAGCCTCGCCGGTGGCAAGATCGTCGGCAGGGCAATTCTGGCCGGTGTGTAAGTGACTCGACTGAAGGCACCACGAAGGCGGCGCCCGGGGGATCAACATGGAAACGACCTATCCTGATACTCAACTCCTGATCGACGGACGGTGGCGCGATGGCGCGCTGGGGCGGCGAACAGCCGTTTATGATCCGGCAACCGCAGAGGTGATTGGCCATTATGCCATGGCCGAACCTGCCGATCTGGAGGAGGCGGTGCAGGCCGCGGGCAGCGCCTTCGCGGCTTGGCGGGATGCCGGCGCCTATGCGCGCGGCAGCATCCTGCGCCAGGCGGCCGTGCTGCTGCGCGAGCGCGCCGATACCCTCGCGCCGTGCATGACGATGGAAATGGGCAAGCCCCTTGCCGAGGCGCGCGCGAGGTGATGTCGTCCGCCGATCTGCTCGACTGGTTCGCCGGCGAAGGCCAGCGCGCCTATGGGCAGGTGATTCCGGCGCGCTCGCCGAACGTGACCCAGATGGTGCTCAAGCAGCCGGTGGGTCCGGTCGTGGCCTTCACGCCATGGAATTTCCCGATGTCGCAACTGGTGCGCAAGCTCGGTCCGGCGCTGTCGGTCGGATGCACCGTCGTCGCCAAGCCGCCCGAAGACACGCCGGCCTCGCCGGCGGCACTTGCACAGGCGCTGCTGGACGCCGGGCTCCCGCCGGGCGTTCTCAACATCGTTTACGGCGAACCGGCTGACATCGCGAACTATCTCATTCCACATCCGGTGATCCGCAAGGTGTCCTTCACCGGGTCGGTGCCTGTGGGCAAGCAGCTTGCGGCCTTGGCCGGCAAACACATGAAGCGCATCACGATGGAACTGGGCGGCCACAATCCGGTCATTGTCTGCGAGGACGCGAATGTTGAGGCGGCGGTCGCGGCCATTGCGGGTTTAAAAGGTCCGCAATGCGGGCCAGGTCTGCATCTCGCCCACACGCGTGCTGGTCCAGCGGGGCATCTACGACCGCTTCGCCGCGGCGCTGGCGGAGCATGTGAAGAAGGTGCGGACCGGATCGGGGCTCGAACCGGCCACGGCAATGGGCCCGCTGGTCAGCGAGCGCCGGGTCAAGGCCGTCGCCGGCCTTATCCAGGAGGCAGTGAGCGAGGGGGCGCAGGTGCTGGTCGAGGGCGATGCGGCACCGCGGGCCGGGTTCTTTCAAGCCCCGACCGTTCTCACCGATGTCAGTCTTTCATCGCGCATCCAGAACGAGGAACCCTTCGGGCCGGTCGCGACGCTGTCGCCCTTCGATACGATCGACGAGGCGATCGCTGAAGCGAACCGCCTTCCCTATGGCCTTGCAGCCTATGCGTTCACCTCGTCGATCCGCAATTCGCAAAGGTTTCAGACCGAGCTTGAAGTTGGCATGCTGGCAATCAACCATACCCTTCTGGGATTGCCGGAACTCCCGCTTGGCGGGGTCAAGGACTCCGGTTACGGGTCTGAGGGCGGCTCGGAAGCCATCAACTCATACCTGATTTCGAAGCTCGTGACGCAGGCCGCAGTGATTGGAATCTAACACTTGGTGCCCGCGTCTGACGGCGGCGATTATTTTATCAGGATCGGCGGTCCAGACGAAGGGTTTGGGGCTTTCGTTGTGCTCATCCAGGAAGCGGTTGATGGCGACCTGAAGGTCGACGAGGAATGGAAGACGCCCCGTTTGAGCCGGTGGTTGGTCAGCCCGGCGAAGAAAACCTCGACGGCATTGAGCCATGAGCACGAGGTTGGCGTAGGCTACCCGACGCTCATACCAAGGGCGTGTCGCCTTCACGATTCTGACCAGGGACAGCATGACCGGAACTTCGACCAGCACGCCGACGACGGTAGCAAGCGCTGCGCCGGAGTTGAGACCGAACAGACTGATCGCGGCAGCGACCGCCAGCTCGAAGAAGTTGGACGCGCCGATCAATGCGGCGGGGGGGCGGCAACGCACCATGCCACGCAAATCGGCATCAGACTGCCGAAAGCGGCACGTCAGTGCCCTACCCCTTGCGCGGCCGGAAGCGACTCACCATCTTCGTCCCAGATCGATTTCGAGGCTCGACAATCATCCGTTGCGGGGTGAAGCCATCAAGCGCGGTGTCGGTTGAGCAGATACATATCGCAGGACAGGCAGGTGCAATTGAACTTGGGTATGGAGGTGCTACACGCTCGCTCCGCCGAGTGATGAACCCTTCGCGTTCGGTGCCACGAAAGCAGCCAAAGCCATATCTTGAGCATATGTCGAGTAAAGCTACGCTGCATCAGCAAATGCGGCGCGATACCGCTCGACTATCTTTCGCGAATTTATGGAGGGAACTCTGAAAAAAGTTCGAGACGTCCTGAAGGAGGGTCACCAGCGCAGCTCAGCTCCACCGAAGACCGCCGGACATGATACCGACACGTCGGTCATCCCGGCGTGCGCGCCAGTTCCACCACCTCGAAAGCGTAATCGATCCACCCCCGCTGGGTGGCGGCGTCGCGGGCGGCGGTGTGCTTCTTGCGGGCTTCCGCCAGCGATTTGGCGTGCCCCCAAAATACCTCGGTCTTGCCATTGCCAAGCTGGGCAACGATCCGCCAATAATGGGTGAACGCCAGCGACGTCGGACCGATCGTCTTCACATAGCCGTCGGACAGCGTAGCCGTCAGATAGTATTTCTTGGCCATGGCCGGTGCCTCGGGAACGCGATCACGCCGCCACTTGGGCGGGGTTTATCGACAGGTCCATGACATGCGATCGACGTCCCCTCAAGCCAAGGCCGAGGCGCGTCAGGAAAGGATGCAGAATGCGGAAGATTGAGTGCGAGGGCATCTGCCGATACAGGGTGAGGCACACCGCACGTGCTCGATCCGCGATCTGGCGTGCGGCATGAGCGGGCGCTTTTTCGACGCCTGGACGGTCGGCGACCGGATCGAGCACGCGCTTCACCGCACGGTGACCGAGACCGACAATCTGCTGATCACCACGCTCACCCACAATCCGCAGCCGCTGCATCTGGATGCGGAGTATGCCGGCGCGACCGAATTCGGCCGCATCGTCGTCAACGGCATCTTCACCTTCGGGCTGATGGTCGGCCTGTCGGTCGGCGATACCACGCTCGGCACGCTGGTCGCCAATCTCGGCTATGACAAGGTGGTGATGCCCAAGCCCGTGTTCGTCGGCGACACGCTGCGCGCGGAAACCGAGGTGGTCGAGCTGCGCGCGAGCAAATCACGCCCCGATGCCGGGCTGGTGGTGTTCAAGCACCGCATGTTCAACCAGCGGAGCGAATTGGTGTGCGAGTGCCTGCGGACGGCGTTGTTGCAGCGGACGCCTGGTTAAACGGTGAAGCTCTCGCCGCAGCCGCATGCACCCTTGGCATTGGGGTTGTTGAACACGAAGCCTGCCGTAAAATCATCCTCGACCCAGTTCATCGTCGATCCGATCAGATACAGGATCGACCCGCCATCGACGAACAAGGTGCCGCCGGGGGTATCGATGCGTTCGTCGAACGGCTTGGCCTCGGTCACATAATCGACCGAGTAAGCGAGGCCGGAACAGCCGCGCTTGGGCGTCGACAGCTTGACGCCGATCGCGCCCTCGGGCGCCTTCGCCATCAGCGCGGCGATGCGACCCTCGGCGGAAGCCGTCAGGATCAAGGCGGCGGGGCGTACCCGTGTGGTGGTGGTCATCGGCTTCGTCCTTCTTCTCCCCTCCCGCCTGCGGGAGGGGTTGGGGGAGGGGCTTTCCATCTGGGGAGCAGCGGCTTTCGCGAGGACTGCCCTCCCCTAACCCCTCCCGCAAAGCGGGAGGGGGATTTTATAGCATGCCCAATTCGAGCTTGGCGTCGTCGGACATCTTGGCCGGGTCCCACGCCGGGTCCCACACCAGATTGACCTCGGACGAGCCGATGCCGGGCACCGCGCCGACGCGCATCTCGACTTCCATCGGCATCGATTCGGCGACGGGGCAATGCGGCGTGGTCAGCGTCATGGTGACGACGGCATGGCCCGCCTCGGTCACATCGACACCGTAGATCAACCCGAGATCGTAGATGTTGACCGGAATTTCGGGGTCGTAAATGCCCTTCAGCGCCTCGACCACCGCCTCGTACAGCGCGCCGCCAGGCTCGCCCGCCGCATCGCCCGCTGGCTTTTGCGCGAGAAAGCCTTCGAGATAGTCGCGCTTGCGCTCGAGCGTCTGGCCCGGCGTTTCCTCCGCCGCCTCGACCCGCGCGCGCGGCGCTGCTCGACCGCGCTCACTTCCTCGATTTCGATCCGGTCGCTCATCCGAAAATCCTCGTTACCCGTTCAATCCCGCGCACCAGCGCGGCAACATCGTCTGCAGTGTTGTAAACGCCAAAGCTGGCGCGCGCCGTCGCATCGACGCCGAGCGTCTCCATCAGCGGTTGCGCGCAGTGATGCCCGGCGCGCACCGCGACGCCCGCTTCGTCCAAGATGGTGCCGATGTCGTGCGGATGCACCCCCTGGATGCTGAAACTGACGATTCCGGCGGAATCCTCGGGCCCGAACAGCGCCACCGAATTGATCTGCGACAGCGCCTCGCGCGTCAGCGTGACCAACGCGGTTTCATGCGCGTGGATACGGTCGAGCCCGATGCTCTCGACATAGTCGATCGCGGCATGGAGCCCGAGCACGCCGACGATATGCGGCGTGCCCGCCTCGAACCGGCCCGGCGGGGGGGCATAGGTCGTCTTGGCGAAGCTGACCTTGTCGATCATCGACCCGCCACCCTGATAAGGCGGCATCGCTTCGAGCAAATCGGGCCGCGCCCACAGCACGCCGATGCCGGTAGGGCCGTAGAGCTTGTGGCCGGAGAAGACGTAGAAATCGCAATCGAGCGCAGCGACGTCGACCGCCATGCGCGGCACCGCCTGGCAACCGTCGAGCAGGAGTTTCGCCCCGACCGAATGCGCGATATCGGCGGCATGACGGGCATCGAGCACCGAGCCGAGCACGTTGGAGACATGCGCCAGCGCGACCAGCTTGTGGGCGGGCGTGATCATCGCCGCCATCGCGTCGAGGTCGATCTTGTGGTCGGGCGTCAGCGGGATGACGTCGATCGCCACGCCCAGCCGCTCGGCCACCATTTGCCACGGCACGATGTTGGAATGGTGCTCAAGCTGGCTCAGCAGGATGCGGTCGCCCGCCTGCAACTGGGTGCCCGCCCAGCATTGCGCCACGAGGTTGATGCCCTCGGTCGCGCCGCGCACGAACACGATTTCGTTTTCGGAAGCCGCGTTCAGGAAGCCAGCCACGCGCCGCCGCGCCGCCTCGAAGGCGAGCGTCATGTCGGCCGAGCGTTGGTACACGCCGCGATGCACGGTGGCATAGCTCGTGTCATAGCCGCGCGTGATCGCATCGATCACCGCTTGCGGCTTTTGCGCGGTGGCGGCGGTGTCGAGATACGCCCAGCCTGCGGGGATGGCGGGGAAATCGGCGCGGTGGTCGAGGGCTGCCAAAACCCCTCTCCATCGGGAGAGGGAGGGAGGAGCGAAGCGACGGAAGGGTGAGGGTCAAGCGTTCACGCCGCCACCTCCTGCGCAACCGCCCGGCGGAACGCCTCGACCAGCGGCACCACTTGCCCGCGCGTCTTGAACGCGGCGCGGTTGACGATCAGGCGGCTGGTCACCTCGCAAATCACTTCGACCTCGACCAGGCCGTTTTCCTTCAACGTGCGGCCCGACGACACCAGATCGACGATGCGCGGGGCGAGGCCGAGCAAAAGGCGCGAGTTCCATCGCGCCGTTCAGCTTGACGCATTCCGCCGAGACGCCGCGGCGTGCGAAATGCGCTTCGGTGACGTGCGGATATTTGGTGGCGACGCGGACATGGCTCCAGCCGCGCGGATCGTCCTGCGCGGCCATTGCGGCGGGCTCGGCGACCGACAGGCGGCAATGGCCGATGCCGAGATCGACCGGGGCATAAAGCTCCGAATAATCGAATTCCGCCAGCACGTCCGACCCGACGATGCCAAGCTGCGCGGCACCGTGTGCGACGAAGGTGGCGACGTCGAACGCGCGGACGCGGATCAAGTCGATGCCGGGATTGTTGGTCGAGAAGCGCAAGGCGCGCGAATCCTCGTCGCGAAAGGCGGCTTCGGGAACGATTCCGGCGCGTTCGAGCAGCGGAACAGCCTCGGCGAGGATGCGGCCCTTGGGCACGGCGATGATGATGGGATCGGCCATATCCGCCGGGCTTTACTTGCGGGCGGGGGTGGGCGCAACAACGGGGCCGGACGATACCCCCCCCCGTTCGTTTCGAGCGCAGTCGAGAAACAGCAGCGCCGCGCCAGGCCCGGTTTCTCGACGACGCTCGAAACGAACGGATATGCAAACGGAGATGGCAGATGGCGAGCGAGCAGAATAATCGCGGGGCGTTCCTGATTCAGCAGCATTATTGCGACGCCAATGCCGCGCCGATTTATGGCCGGATGTGCGCGGCGGTGGCGGCGGGGCTGACGCGCGACACCGCGATGGGCGCGCGCATCCTCGATTGGCCGGGCGAGCCGACGCGCGATGCGTTGCCGCTGCGCTTTTTGGCGGGCTGCATGCGCTGGTGCAGGCGGGCAGGGATGACGGGCTGGCGGCGGTCTTTGCGGGACGCGTGACCGAACAGGCCGAGATTATCGCCACGCTGGAGCGGGTGCTGGCCGAACACGAAGCGGCGCTGCTGCCGTGGCTCGACGGGCCGCCGCAGACCAATGAGCCGGGGCGATCGGCGGCGTTGCTGCTGGGGCTGATCGAGATCGCACGGCGGCACGGGCCGAGGATCGAGCTGCTCGAGATCGGGTCGAGCGCGGGGCTGAATTTGCTGATCGACCGCTATCGCTTCGATCTGGGCGGGACCTTTTATGGGCCTGCCGACTCGCCGGTGACGATTACGCCTGAGTGGGGCGGGCCGCCTGCGCCGGTGGTGCCGCTGGAGATCGTGTCGGTGCGTGGCTGCGACGTCCAGCCGCTCGATGCGACCGATCCCACGGTGGCGGCGCGGCTGGCAGCCTATGTCTGGCCCGAGACGCCCGAACGGCTGGTGCGGGTGCGCGCGGCGATCGCGATGCAGGTCGAACGCGGGGTCGATCTGGTGCAGGCCGATGCCGCCGACTGGATCGAAGCGCGGCTGGCCGAGCCACAGGAAGCGGGCGTGACGCGCGTGCTGATGCATTCGGTGGTGTGGCAATATCTGCCCGAGCCGGTGGCCGAGCGCATCCGCGCTGCGATGAAGGCGGCGGGCGCGCGGGCGAGCGCGGAGCGGCCGCTCGGCTGGGTGATGATGGAGCCCGATCGGGCGCTCGGGCATCAGGTGGTGCGGGCGCGGTCGTGGCCGGGCTCAGGGGAATGGGCGACGGTTGCGACGGCGCATGCGCATGGGACGTGGGTCGATACGGGGGCAGAGTCCGGGGATGCGCTGCCTTCGGTCGCGTTGCCTGAAGCGGCGCGGGTGCGCGTTTGATCCTCCCCGGCACGGGGAGGGGACCGCCAGCCTTCTTCAGGCTGGTGGTGGAGGGGGGCTGCCACGGGCGGACCGCTTGGGGAGAGCCCCCTCCACCGTTCGCTGAATGCTCACGGTCCCCCTCCCCGTTCCGGGGAGGATTTAGGTGGCGTCCCCGTACCGGGGAGGATTAGGGTTCCCACTCCCGGATTGCCGCGACGATCGCGTCGGGGTTTTCCCAGGGGACGAAATGCCCGGCATCGACCTTGACCAGCGTCAGGTCGGGGACGAGCGCGTCGAGACCTTCGAGCTGGCTTGGTAGGAGGGCGGCGTCCTTGAGGCCCCACACCACCAGCGTCGCTGCTGGATCGGGGGAAACGGCGCGTCGAGAAAGGCCGGGCGCTCGGGCGTTTCGTCCATTGCCGGGACGATAATCGGGCTGGCGCGATACCAGTTGAGCATGGCGGTGAGCGCGCCGCGCTGGCCCCATTGGTCGAGATAGATGGGCTTTTCCTCGGCCAGCTTGGCGAGATCGGTATGCGCCGAAAAGCTGCCGTCGAAGAACGCCGACAGGCCGATACCGGCAACGTGCTTTTCGAAATCGGGGTTGCGGAAGGCGCGGATATATTGGCTCGCCGCGCGCTGCGCCATGTCGTCGAACAGCGTGCGCTGAAAGACGAACGGGTGCGGCGCGTTGACGATCACCAGCCGCGTGATGCGCTTAGGGTTTTGCAGCGCCGCCATCCACGCGATCGCGCCGCCCCAATCATGGCCCACCAGCGTGAAGGTGGTGAGGCCGAAATGATCGGCGAGCGCGAGCAAGTCGGCGACCATCTTGTCGGGGGTATAATCGGACACATTTGCTGGCTTGGACGAGCGCGCGAAACCGCGCTGGTCGGGCGCGATGACGAAATGATCGGCGCTGAGCTGCGGGATGACGTGCCGCCAGGTGCGGTGCGATTCGGGGAAGCCGTGGAGCAGGATGATCGGCGGGTGCGCCGGGTCGCCGGCGGTGGCGACGTCGAGCGTTACGCCGGTCGGGAGGGGGATGGGGGTAAGGGTGAAGGTGGGCAT
>NZ_JSBN01000199.1 GCF_000797515.1 Sphingomonas sp. Ant H11 | reverse complement strand
GGTCACCCTCACCCTTCCGTCGCTCCGCTCCTCCTTCCCTCTCGAGGGGGAGAGGGAATTTTATGCTGATCTTCGACAGTCGCCCGATCTGTTCACGCAAAGCCGCGAAGCCGCGAAGCGGGATCCGGTTCGCGCGGAGCGCGGAGGCGCGGAGACGGTGCGCCCCGTATCGACCGACACACTCCCTACGTCATGCCGGGCTCGTCCCGGCATCCACCGTGCCGAGCATCCTGCGGCCGATGGTCTCGAACATCGGTGGACCCCGGGACAAGCCCGGGGTGACGCCGCGCCCGCCGTCCGTGCACCTTGTCTCCCTTCTCCTCCGCGTCTCCGCGTCTCCGCGCGAACTCCCTGCTTCGCGCCTTCGCGCCTTCGCGTGGACCAAAAAAAAATGCTGATCCTCGGCCTCGACCCTGGTCTCGGCATCACCGGCTGGGGCCTGATCCGCGCCGAGGGCAACCGGCTGAGCCATGTCGCCAATGGCAAGCTCAAGACCGACACCGCCGCCTCGCTCCCCCCGCCGCCTCGCCCATCTCGATGCGATGTTGAGCGCATTGCTGATCGATCACGCGCCCGATGCGTGCGCGGTCGAGGAAGTGTTCGTCAACGCCAACCCGCAATCGACGCTGAAGCTCGGCCAGGCGCGCGGCGTGGTGCTGTGCGCGGGCGCGCGCGCTGGGCTCGATGTCGGCGAATATGCCACGCGCTTGATCAAGAAGGCGGTGGTCGGCGTCGGGGGTGCTGAAAAGGTGCAGGTGCATGCCATGGTCAGCCGCTTGCTGCCCGGCGTGAAGATCGACGGACCCGACGCCGCCGATGCGCTGGCGGTGGCGATCTGCCACGCGCATCATTTGGCGAGCGCGCGGCGCATCCCCTGATTTTGCTTTCCTCGGGCGGCGCGTTCCTGTTACGTACCGGGGATGATCGCCCATCTCAAAGGCCGCCTCGACGCGACGGGACTCGACCATGCCGTGGTCGATGTCGGTGGCGTAGGCTATCTGGTTGGCGCATCGTCGCGGACACTCGCCGCGATCGGCCCGGTCGGCGAGGCGGTGATGCTCCACACCGAGATGCTGGTCGCCGAGGATTTCATCCGCCTGGTCGGCTTCGCGACCGCGTCGGAGCGCGACTGGTTCCGCTTGCTCACCGGCGTGCAGGGCGTGGGTGCGCGCGTCGCGCTGGCGATCCTGTCGGCGCTCGAACCCGCCGATCTTTCGCGCGCGATTGCCGCGCAGGACAAGGCGATGGTCGCTCGCGCCAATGGCGTTGGCCCCAAGCTCGCCGAACGCATCGTGCGCGAATTGAAGGACAAGATTGGCGGCGTCGCCATCGGCGGC
>NZ_JSBN01000198.1 GCF_000797515.1 Sphingomonas sp. Ant H11 | reverse complement strand
CGCCCACACAGCCCCTCCCCCAACCCCTCCCGCAAGCGGGAGGGGAGACGCTGTGCGCATGCCCTTCCTGCGCCAGCAGATCGCCAAGCGCGAGGGGCGGGCCAATATGTGTCTGGCCGATTTCATCGACCCCGCAGGCGACTGGATCGGCGGCTTCGCGGTGACTGCGGGGCACGGCATCGAGGCGCACCTCAAGCGCTTCAAGGCCGACAATGACGATTATTCGGACATCCTGCTGAAGGCGCTGGCCGATCGTTTGGCCGAGGCCTTTGCCGAGCGCATGCACCAGCATGTCCGCACCACCTTGTGGGGCTATGCCGAGGGCGAGCAATTGACCAACGAAGCGCTGATCCGCGAGCACTATCGCGGCATCCGCCCGGCCCCTGGCTATCCGGCCTGCCCCGATCACAGCGAAAAGCCGATGCTGTTCAAGCTGCTCGGCGCAACGCCAGCAACCGGCATCACGCTGACCGACAGCTTTGCGATGCTGCCGACGGCGGCGGTGTCGGGCTTCTATTTCGGGCACCCGCAAGCCGACTATTTCGGCGTGGCGCGCGTCGGGCCGGACCAGTTGGAGGACTATGCCGAGCGGCGCGGGGTCGATCTGGCGACCGCGACGCGCTGGCTGCGGCCCAATCTGGATTGATCTAGCCGCGCCGGGGCGTTGCGATCACATGCAGGCCCGTCAGCGAATGGGTGGTCGTCTTCAGGCTGATGACGGGCTCGGGCGCGGCGGGCGTGAAGCGGAAGTGGCGCAGCAGTACCGCCATCATCACCGCGATCTCGGTCTGCGCGAAGGCGGCCGCGATGCACAGGCGTGGCCCGGCGCCGAAGGGCAGGAACGCGCCGCGATCATAAGCGGCAGCGGGGGCGAAGCGGTCGGGATCGAACGCATCGGGGTGATCCCAGAGCTGGCGATGGCGGTGGATCGCGAACACCGGCAGGATCACGACTTGCCCGGGGTGGAGGCGGTGGCCTTGCAATTCGCTGGGCCGCAGCGCCGCGCGCACCAGCAAGGGGCCGGGCGGATAGAGACGCAGCGTTTCCTGCACGACCTGGCGGCCGATCGGCAGGGCCGGGTCCGTCGCGTCGGCGGCGAGCGCTTCGCGATACACAGCTTCCTGCCACTCGGGGTAGAGCGCCAGCAGATACAGGCCCCACGCCGCCGCCTGCGCGGTCGTTTCCAGCCCGGCGGGGAGGAAGCCCAGCAGATTGTCGGCGAGCGGCCCGGCACCGCGCATCAGCGCCGCAATGTCCTGCACGCGATCGGGTGGTGTGGCGCGCGCTGCGGCAAGACGCGTGGCCACCGCGCGCAGGCGTTGCTCGGGGCCCCCGCGTCCCATGCCGCGCAGCCGGTCGATCCACGCATCGGGGACCGGGAGCAGGTCGAGCAAGCCGAAATGCGCTGCGGCACGGATGAAGGGCGGGACATCCGCTGCGATCGCATCCAGATCGGCATCGTCCAGACCGGTGAGCAAGGTGGTCATCACGATTTCGGTGACGATCCGCGCCAAGGCGACCGACAGGTCGATCGGCGCATCGGTCGACCAGCATCGCGCGGCCCGCTCGGCCGCTGCCGCCATTGCCGGGACGGCGGACTGCACCGCCGCCGGTTT
>NZ_JSBN01000197.1 GCF_000797515.1 Sphingomonas sp. Ant H11 | reverse complement strand
CCAGGAAGCCCGGCGCCTTGTCGAGGACACTTGCGGGCCGGGCGCCCCCGTCGGCGACCGAGGCGCGATAGCCAAGCGTCGCGACCGTGGCCGCAAGGGCCTTGGAACTCACTCCCGCATCGGCAGCAACGTCCGCACGGGCCTTCGGATAGGAGACGGCGACCGAGCGCACGCCCGGAACGCGCTCCAGCGCCTCCTTCACGTGCGTGGCGCACGAGTCGCAGGTCATTCCATCAATGCGCAGGGCGATCGCGGCGGTCACGGGTACAGGCTCCTCAGCGCTTGACGGTGGACGGGTAGCCCGCGCCGGCCGTCGCATTGGTCAGGGCGGCGACCGTGGTCTTGGTATCGTCGTAGGTGACGACGGCCTGGCGCTTTTCGAAGCTCACGTCGATTCGCTCGACGCCGGCGACTTTGGCGAGCGCCGTCTTGACGGTGATCGGACAAGCCGCGCAGGTCATGCCGGGCACCACTAAAGTGACCGCCTTTTTCGCGGCCCAGGCCGGCGTGCTGAGCGCACCCAGCAGGGCGATTAGAGAGATGAGTTTCTTCACGGGGATTTCCTTTCAGTAGAACATGGGCAGGACATAGGGGAACGCCAGCGCGACAAAGACGAGCGCCGCGACGACCCAGAAGATGACCTTATAGGTGGTCCTGACCTCGGCCACGGCGCAGACCTCGCCGGGCTCGCAGGCGCGGGCCGGGCGGAAGATGTGGCGGTAGGCGAAGACCATGGCGACCAGCGCGGCGCCGATGAACAGCGGGCGGTACGGTTCCAGCGCGGTCAGATTGCCGATCCAGGCGCCGCTGAAGCCGAGGGCGACCAGAATGAGCGGGCCGAGGCAACAGGTCGAGGCCAGGATGGCGGCCAGGCCTCCGAGCGCCAACGCGCCGCGGCTGTCTTTCGATTCCGACAAAAGGAGTCTCCTTCCAATCAACCCCGCCATGACGCTAGCGAACAGCCGCTTGGCGGGGCGGAGCGGGCGCGTTGCACGGCGGCGCGGCAAGATCCCAGATCGCGACGACGACCATCAAGGTCAGTCCCGGATAGAGGAGCCACTCCGTCGGCCAACCGCGGGTCGCCATGAGCAAAGCCGCCGCAAGCACCAGGACCGGCCCGATGACGCTCAACGCCATTCGCGCCCACTGGCGATGGCGGAGCCCACCGACCGTATTGGCGATGATGGCGATCACAGCGAACAGCGGCAGGAGGTAATGGATGAAGACGCCTTCGTACTGGCTCAGAAAACCCAGACCCAGCGCGGCGCCGAGACTCGCGAGAGCGGGGAAGCAAGCCGCGCACCCCATGGCGGTGATGATCGAGCCGATGACGCCCGCCTTGTCGGCAGCGCGTATGAGAGGATTCTGGATGGGCATTGGATGGCCTCGGCGACTTCGATGGGACCCTCTGAGCGATGCTGCGGTCATGACCGCAGCTTGCCCAAGAGGGCTGAGGCTCGTTAAATACGATCTGTAGCGACTACAGAGTCAAGCCCCGAATTGAAAGGCGTAGAGCAGCATGGCGGACACCGCGATTCAGATAGGTGAACTCTCCCGACGCACGGGCTGTAACATCGAGACGATCCGCTACTACGAGCGGATCGGCCTGATGCCTCCGCCACCGCGGCGAGGCCGCTATCGCTGTTACGGTGGCGGGGATGTCGACCGGCTCGGATTCGTGCGCCGCGCCCGGGAACTCGGCTTCACGCTCGATGAGGTGCGGGCGTTGCTTGGCCTGGCGGCCGGCGGAAACGCCACCTGCGCAGAGGTGCGCGACTTGGCCGCTGTTCACCTGAAGGACGTCCGAACGCGGATCGCCGATCTTAAACGGATGGAGCGCGTCTTGGCTGAGTCGGTGCGGGCCTGCGAGGCCGGACAGGATCCTGGCTGTCCGCTGATCCAGACCCTCTACGCACGCGATCGCTCGACCGAAGGGATGCCGAACCGCTCGACTCAACTCCCGAACGCTTGAAAGCTGCCCGATGCGAGCGCGACGCCATCACGGTATCAGCGCGGATTAAGCGCGGCGCGATGAACAGCGAACACTTCCGCCCCACTCAGTCCGTTTATGACGAAGGGAGCGACACAATCCGTTGTTCCGCAGGCGAAACACTCCGACCATCGGGCAAGCACACGCGTAATCGAGCGATCCGTTACAGAACGGGGGCGTGCAAGACGTGCGCTATAAAATCGCAATGCACTCCAGGCGCACCGCGCACGATCCACCGCCTGTTCGATCAGGCGGCGCTCGATCGGATGGAAGCCCGTATATAGCCGATCCAGATCTAATGAGGATCAGGCGCTGCACCGTTGAGCATCCGTTTGGCACAATCAAACGAATGTCGGGTGGCGGCAGGTTCCTAACACGGAAGTTGAGAGCGGTGAAAGCGGAAGCGGCCCTGTCGATCCTGGCATTCAACCTCCTCCACGCCATGAATGCCTTCGGGCATTGGAAAATGACCGGGGTCGCCTGATCCGTTCGGCCCCTCGGTCCGGATCTTCGGCGGGGGTCACTGCGAGTTTCAGCACAGCCTGCCCCGCAACGCCCCCAACTGCGCGCGGATTTCAGTGGTGCGCACACTGGCGGCCGCAGCCGCCGCCAGAGGTCGCGCTTCCTGTCTGGACCGCGCATGCGCTCTTGGCTCGGGCCGGAGGGCACGGCGGCGCGG
>NZ_JSBN01000196.1 GCF_000797515.1 Sphingomonas sp. Ant H11 | reverse complement strand
CCTCGCTCCCGGCGGCCTTTTTTCGACCTTAGATCGCGCTTAGCGGACCGAACCGCGGCGGATAAGATTGACGATCGCCAGTAGAATGATCGCGCCAATCAAAGAATATACGAAGGTCATGACAGTAATGACCTGGTTGATGCCTGCGCCAAACAGGAACGATGCAATTACCGATCCGATAATCCCGACGACGACATTAAGAATAATGCCCTGTTGTCCATCGGTGCGCATCACCATGCTGGCGAGCCAGCCGCACACACCACCGACCACGAGCCAAACAATGAGACCGATCATCTTACCCTCCATTTTCCCGGCTGCATCCGGGATACGGGGACAAGACTCACGAATTGCGATTTTTGTTCCGGCTACGGTTTGAAGAGTGGCGTGCGACGGTCAGTATTTCTGCTGACGCTCGTAGAGCGATTTGTAATGCTGGATCCGCGTGACGCGCAGGCCCGGCATCCCCGAGCGGTCAATCGCCCGCTGCCAGCCCGCAAATTCCTCGACCGTCAGGCCGTAGCGATCGCACACCTCGTCCACCGACAGCAGTCCGCCATTGACCGCTGCGACCACCTCGGCCTTGCGGCGAACGACCCAGCGGGTCGTCTCCGGCGGCGGAAGCGATTCGAGCGTCAGTGGCTCTCCGAGGGGGCCGATCACCTTGGCTGGGCGAATCTTCTGGTTTTCGATCATTCTGTAACCTCGTGGCGGGGCGGGGGGACCCCTGCATCTTAATAACGGTCATTACTCTAAGGACTTGAACGTCGGCTAAAGCGGCTCGGTAAACAGCGCCTTCATTTTTCGGGCTCCCGCATCGGCGAGGCGGCGAGCATCTCAGCCACGGCGAGGTTGAACGTGCCGTGGGCGGGTGCGAACCAAGCGCGCTGCAGCGTGATGGAGGGCAGGCGTCCCTGAACCAGCGCGGTCGGGCTGGCGGCCTGCCGCGCGGCAATACCGACCATCAGCACGGCGAGGTCGGGCGGCAGCGCCACCACCGTCGCATCGGCTTCGAATCTGGAAAAACTCAGGTCCACGCATGCACTTCCGCTAAGGATCGAACTCTATCTGTAGCGGCGAGGTTCTTTCGGGCGGGTAAAGCCGCCGATCTTTTTTTTGGGTTTTTTGCATGTGCGCGTAGGAGCGCCTATCTCCGCCGCCATGAACGAAGCCGATTTTCAACTGGGTGCCGATCTTGCAGGCAAGCGTATCGTCGTCGCGATGTCGGGCGGCGTCGATAGCTCGGTCGTGGCGGCGCTCGCCGCGCGGACGGGGGCGGAGACGATCGGGATCACGCTGCAACTCTACGATCATGGCGAGGCGGTCGGGCGCGCGGGGTCGTGCTGCGCCGGGCGCGACATTCGCGATGCGCGCAGCGTGTGCGACCGGCTGGGTATCGCGCATTATGTGTTCGACCATGAATCGCGCTTTCGCGACCAGGTGATCGATCGCTTCGCCGACGATTATCTCGCCGGGCGGACCCCGATCCCGTGCATTCAGTGCAATATGGGGCCGAAATTCACCGATCTGCTCGCCGCCGCGCGCGATCTGGAGGCGGATTGCCTGGCGACCGGCCATTATGTGCGGCGCGTGGAAGGGCAGAGGGGGGCCGAACTGCACCGCGCCTTCGACCCCGCGCGCGACCAAAGCTATTTCCTGTTCGCAACCACGCAGGAGCAACTCGATTATCTGCGGTTTCCGCTGGGCGGCTTGCCCAAGCCGCGCGTGCGCGAAATCGCGCCGAACTGGGGCTGGGGGTGGCGGGCAAGCCCGACAGCCAGGATATCTGCTTCGTGCCCGATGGCGATTATGCGTCGCTGGTCAAGAAATTGCGGCCCGAGGCCGACACCAGCGGCGAAATTGTCGATGAGGCGGGCCGCGTGCTCGGGCGGCACCGTGGCCTGATTCACTTCACCGTCGGACAGCGGCGTGGCCTGGAAATCGGCGGCACGCCGGAGCCGCTGTATGTCATCCGACTGGAGGCGGCGACCAAGCGCGTGATCGTCGGCCCCAGGGCGGCGCTTGCGGTCGGCGCGGCGCGGCTGAGCGGGGTCAATTGGCTGGGCGGGGATTATACCGGGCCGATGACGGCCAAGGTCCGCTCGCTCGCCAAGCCGGTTGCGGCACGCTTCGATGGCGCGCGCGTGAGCTTCGATGCGCCCGAATATGGCGTGGCACCGGGGCAAGCGACGGTGCTCTATGCCGGCGACCGCGTGCTGGGCGGCGGCTGGATCGAGGAAACCGAAGGCGCGCTCGTCGCGGCTGACGCGGGTCAGGGTAGGAAGAACGTCCCTTCCATCACCGTCACGCACTGCCCGCCGAGCACGACGCGGTCGCCAGCGAGCTGGCACGTCAAATGCCCGCCGCGGGCGCTTGCCTGATACGCTGTGAAGCGATCGCGGCCGAGGCGCGCGGCCCAATAGGGCGTCATCACCGCGTGCGCCGAGCCCGTGACGGGGTCCTCGTCGATCCCGGCACCGGGCGCGAACACCCGGCTGATCACGTCGGTCTCGTCGCCAGGCGCGGTGACGATGGTGAGGACATCGACCTCGGCACCGCCCCCCGCCGCCGGGTCGGCGGGCGAGGGCCGCCCGAGCGCGCGGAAATCGGGGTCGAGCGCGCGAATCTGCGCGGCATTTTCGAGCACGATCAGCGCATAACGATGCGGGTGCCACAGCGTTTCAACCGCCGCCTCGACTCCGAGCGCCGCGACGATATGCGGCAGCGGCCTGGGTGATGGGCCCCAGGCGGGCAAAGCCAGCTCATACCCGCTTCCCGCGCGCGCCACCGACAGGACCCCCGCCTTGCGCGTGCGGAAGGTGACGCGGTCGCGCTCAGGATCGCTCGCCAGCACGAAATGCCCGCTGGCCAGCGTGGCGTGGCCGCACAACACCACCTCGTTAGTGGGAGTGAACCAGCGCAATTCGAAATCGCTGTCATCGCTTTCATCGGGCAGGATGAACGCGGTTTCGCTGAGATTGTTCTCGGCGGCAATCGCTTGCAGCACATCGTCGTCGAGCCATGCCGCAAGCGGCATCACCGCCGCCGGATTGCCCGTGAAGGGCGCGTTAGCGAAGGCGTCGATCTGGGCGATGGGCAGTCTCATGCGCGTTTTCCAAACCAATGGGGGGTGACGTCGGCCTCGACCAGCGGATTGTCGGTATCGACATGCCCTTCGGGATCGAGATGGATCAACACTTCGACCTTGGGGAAGGCCTTATGCAGCGCGCGTTCGACGCCCTCCACCACTTTATGCGCCTGCGCGACGGTGATGTCGCCGGGCACCTCCATATGGAATTGCGCGAAATCGTGCGTGCCGGCGTGGCGCGTGCGGAAATCGTGAATGCCCTTGATGCCCGGCTGGCGTGCGGCGACCTCGATGAAATCGGCGCGCATCGCCTCGGGCCATTCCTTGTCCATCAAATGTCGATCGCGTTGGACGAGGCGCGAAACGCGCCATAAGCGAGCCACAGCGCGATCACGATGCCGAAGATCGGATCGGCGCTGCGCCAGCCAAGATATTGATCGAGCACCAAGGCCACGATCACCGAGCCGTTGAGCAGCACGTCGGACTGGTAATGGACGTTGTCGGCGACGATCGCGACCGATCCGGTGCGGCGGATGACGGCGCGCTGATAGGCGAGCAGCACCATGGTCGCGAAAATCGCGATCAGCGACACGCCGATGCCGAATTCCGCGCCCTGGGTCGGTTCGCTGCTGCCGAGCGCGACGATCGCGCGCCACGCGATCCCGGCCGCCGAGGCGGTGATCAGCATCACCTGGAACAAGGCGGCCAGCGCTTCTGCCTTGCCGTGACCGAAGCGGTGGTCGTGATCCGCGGGTTGGGCGGCCAGGCGCACGCCGTACAGCGTCACGGCGCTGGCCAGCAAATCGAGGCCGGAATCCGCCAGGCTGCCGAGCATCGCGATCGATCCGGTCGACCAGGCGGCGTAGGATTTCAACACGATCAGGAAGATCGCCATCGCCACGCTGGCGATCGCGGCGCGAACAGCGAACGGAATGGCGCGGCGTTGGTCTTCGGTCATGGGTAAAGCAGCCCCTCGGTCCAGCCCTCTGCGGTGCGGGTGAAGACGCGGCGTTCGTGCAGCCGATGCGCGCGGTCCTGCCAGAATTCGATCGTATCCGGGGTTACGCGATAGCCGCCCCAATGCGGCGGGCGCGGCACGTCCTGGCCTTCGAACTTGGCCTGAAACTCGGCGAAACGCGCCTCGAAGATGGCGCGGTCGGCCAGCGGGCGCGACTGGTCCGAGGCCCAGGCACCAAGCTGCGAGTCGCGCCCGCGCGAGGCGAAATAGGCATCGGATTCGGCATCGGTAACGCGGCTGATCGCGCCTTCGATGCGGATCTGCTGGCGCTGCGACTTCCAGTGGAACAGCAAGGCGGCGTGCGGATTGGCGTCGAGCTCACCCGCCTTGCGGCTCTCGCGATTGGTGTAGAACACGAAGCCATCGGGGCCGCGCCCCTTCAGCAGCACCATTCGCACCGACGGACGCCCGCTGGCGTCGGCGGTCGCCAGCGCCATGGCGTTGGTGTCATTGGGTTCGCTGGCGCGCGCGGCGGCATACCAGAGTTCGAACAGGGCAAAGGGATCGTCGGTCATGCGGTCGCTTTAGCGCGCCCGTCCGGTTGCGTCACCCCGATCCGGCACCGACGGAACGACTCTGCGCGCCAGGGATTGAATCGTCTTCGCAACGATGAGGGGCAGGACGATGGCGGCACGGGCCTATTGGCAAGGACAGATCCGGCTCGCGCTCGTCTCTATCCCTGTCGAAATCTACAGCGCGACCAAATCGGGCGCGCAGATCAGCTTCAAACAAATCCATGAGCCGAGCGGCAAGCCGATCCATTACGACAAGGTGGTCACCGGCGTTGGTCCCGTCGACACCGATGAGATCATGAAGGGCTTCGAATATGAAAAGGGCTCTTACGTGCTGCTCGGGCAGGACGAGATCGATGCGGTGAAGCTCGAGTCGAAGAAGACGCTGGAGCTGACGCAGTTCGTCGATGCGAGCGAGATCGACGTGCTCTATTATGAAAAGCCTTATTTCGTGGTGCCGGCCGATGATCTGGCCGAGGAGGCGTTCATCGTGCTGCGCGAGGCGCTGCGACGGACCAAGAAGGTCGGGCTCGGGCAATTGGCGATGCGCGGGCGCGAATATGTCGTAAGCCTGAAACCGTGCGGGCGCGGCATGGTGCTGGAAACGCTGCGCTATGCCGATGAAGTGAACAAGGCGCAGGGCTATTTCCGCGACATTCCCGACGACACGCCCGATGCCGATCTGATGGAACTGGCCGAGGCGCTGATCGAGAAGAAGAGCGGGGCGTTCCACCCGCAGGATTTCCACGATCGCTATGTCGATGCGCTGCGCGACCTGGTCGAGCGCAAGCGCAAGGCGAAGGGCGGCAAGATCATCGAAGATGCGGGCGATGACGCGCCCAAAAAGGGCGGATCGAACGTGGTCGATTTGATGGCGGCGCTGAAGAAGTCGATGGGTGGCGCGGCTCCGGCCAAGGCAGAGGCGAAACCCGCCGCCAAGAAGGCACCCGCCAAGCGCGCGCTGGCTAAAAAACGTGCATAGGGCCGCCTCTTCTCCCCTCCTGAGGGAGGGGGCAGGGGGG
>NZ_JSBN01000195.1 GCF_000797515.1 Sphingomonas sp. Ant H11 | reverse complement strand
GCGTCCCGGCCAGCGCGACCGCAAGGGCGACGAGCGTCGCGGCGGCAAGCTGACCGTCAACCGTGCGCTCAACGATGGCGATGGCGCGCGCGCGCGTTCGCTCGCCGCGCTCAAGCGTGCCCGCGAAAAGGAAAACCGCCGGATGGGCGGCCCACGCGAAGCGCAGGCAAAGCAGATTCGCGACGTCGTGGTGCCAGAAGCGATCACCGTCCAGGAACTCGCCAACCGCATGGCGGAAAAGGGCGCAGATCTGGTCAAGACGCTGTTCAAGATGGGCATGCCCGTCACGATGACGCAGACGATCGACCAGGACACGGCCGAACTGCTGGTGACCGAATTCGGCCACAACATCGTCCGCGTCAGCGATTCGGACATCGATATCGCCGTCGAAACCGATACCGATGCCGAGGACACGCTGCGTCCGCGTCCGCCGGTCGTCACGATCATGGGCCATGTCGACCACGGCAAGACCTCGCTGCTCGACGCTTTGCGCGGCACCGATGTCGTGAAGGGCGAGGCTGGCGGCATCACCCAGCATATCGGTGCCTATCAGGTCACGCTGAAGGACAAGTCGAAGGTCACCTTCCTCGACACGCCGGGCCACGAAGCCTTTACCGAAATGCGCCAGCGCGGTGCCAATGTGACCGACATCGTCGTGCTCGTGGTGGCGGCCGATGACAGCATCAAGCCGCAGACCGTCGAGGCGATCAACCACACCAAAGCGGCCGGCGTGCCGATGATCGTGGCGATCAACAAGGTCGACAAGCACGACGCCAATCCGC
The DNA here is from genome assembly GCF_000797515.1 of Sphingomonas sp. Ant H11. Lineage (GTDB taxonomy): Bacteria > Pseudomonadota > Alphaproteobacteria > Sphingomonadales > Sphingomonadaceae > Sphingomonas. Next base: position 2,242 of record NZ_JSBN01000195.1, on the reverse strand, counting down.
AGAAGGTGCGCGAAGCCCTGCTGCAGTATGAAGTCGTGGTCGAGGAAATGTCGGGCGACGTCCAGGATGTCGAAGTCTCGGCGCTCAAGAAGACCGGCCTCGACGAGTTGATCGAGAAGATCCAGCTCCAGGCCGAATTGCTCGAACTGAAGGCGAACCCCGATCGCGCGGCCGAAGGCACCGTGATCGAGGCCAAGCTCGACAAGGGCCGTGGTCCGGTCGCGACTATCCTGGTCAACCGCGGCACGCTCAAGGTCGGCGACATCTTCGTCGTCGGTGCCGAGAGCGGCAAGGTCCGCGCGATGACCAACGACAAGGGCATGCAGATCAAGGAAGCGGGCCCGTCCATGCCGGTCGAAGTGCTCGGCCTGTCGGGCGTGCCGCGTGCGGGTGATCCGCTGTCGGTGGTCGAAAACGAAGCGCGTGCGCGCGAAGTTGCCGAATATCGCCAGGGCGTGATGACCAGCAAGCGCACCGGGGGTGGCCCGGCCAGCCTCGAATCGATGTTCAGCGCGCTCAAGGAAAAGCAGGCGATCGAATATCCTTTGGTGGTCAAGGCCGATACGCAAGGGTCGGTCGAGGCAATCGTGTCGTCGATCAACAAGATCTCGACCGATCTCATCAAGGCGCGCGTGCTGCATTCAGGCGTCGGTGGCATCACCGAGAGCGACGTGACACTGGCGGGTGCCAGCGGTGCGCCGATCATCGGCTTCAACGTCCGCGCCAATGCCAAGGCACGCGAAATCGCCGAACGCCAGAAGGTCGCGCTGAAATATTACGACGTGATCTACGACCTGATCGACGAGATCCGCGCCGGCATGGCGGGCGAGCTTGGCCCGGAGGCGTTCGAAACGGTCGTCGGCCGCGCCGAAATCCGCGACGTCTTCTCGGCGGGCAAGCACGGCAAGGCCGCCGGTCTGCTCGTCACAGAAGGCATTATCCGCAAGGCGCTCAAGGCGCGTATCACCCGGGCCGATGTCATCATCTACCAGGGCGAAATCGCCTCGCTGCGTCGCTTCAAGGACGACGTCGCCGAAGTGCGCGCTGGTCTGGAGTGCGGCGTGACCTTCACGTCGAACTTCGTCGACATCAAGCCGGGCGACTTCCTGGAGACGTTCGAAGTCGAACTGCGCGAACGGACGCTGTAATCTTCTCCCTCTCCCCTCCGGGGAGAGGGCAGACGAGCGAAGCGAAGTCGGGAGAGGGGCCGAGCGGAAGCGTTTGGTTTTCGCTACAGCCCCTCTCCCCGGCCAGTGATGGGGCGACCGTGCCCCGCACGGTCGCGAACCGTCCGGGGGACGGTTCGACCCGTCACTCCCCGGAGGGAGAGGGAGGAGTAAGAAATGCGCCCTACCGAAAACGCCCGAAACCCGTTCCGTCCGCCTACTCCGCGTGGGCGAGCAAGTCCGCCATACGCTCAGCGACATTCTCGCGCGCGGCGATGTGCATGACGAGACACTGGCCAAGCATCCGGTGACGATCACCGAAGTGCGCATGTCGCCCGATTTGCGCCACGCAACCGTGTTCATGAAGCCCTTGCTCGGCAAGGATGAGGAAGCGGTGCTGAAAGCGCTGCGCACCAACACCGCCTATCTCCAGCGCGAAGTCGCCGCGCGCGTTCAAATGAAATATGCCGCCAAGCTCAAATTCCTCGCCGACGAGAGCTTCGACGAAGGCAGCCACATCGATAAATTGCTGCGCGACCCGAAGGTGGCGCGGGATTTGGGCGACCCTATCGAGGATTGAGCACAAACGACGCTGGACATCGTACTCGCTTCCGGCTTTCTGCCCGTTATGGCCAAGCTCTATTTCTACTACGCCTCGATGAACGCGGGCAAATCGACCAACCTGTTGCAGGCCGATTTCAACTATCGCGAACGCGGCATGCGCACCGTGCTGCTGACCGCCGCGATCGATGATCGCTTTGCCGCGGGGACGATCACCTCGCGCATCGGCTTGGCCGCCGATGCGATCGCGTTGAGCGCGATACCGATCTGGTCGCCGTGGTCACGCGCGAAGGCGAGGCGCCACCCGCCTGCGTATTGGTGGATGAAGCGCAATTTCTCACCGCCGCCCAGGTCGACCAGCTCGCCACGCTGGCGGATTTCCACGGCATTCCCCGTGCTCGCTTATGGCCTGCGCACCGATTTCCTCGGCAATTTGTTCGAAGGTTCGGCGCGCCTGCTGGCGATTGCGGATTCGCTGATCGAGATCAAATCGGTCTGTGCGTGCGGGCGCAAGG
>NZ_JSBN01000194.1 GCF_000797515.1 Sphingomonas sp. Ant H11 | reverse complement strand
CCCGTTGCGTCCCCCTCTCCCCGACCCTCTCCCCTGAAGGGGAGAGGGAGAAAGATGCCATGACCCCATCTGCCCGCACCCAAGCCGCGATCGAACTGCTCGACCAGATCATCGCGGGCGCACGCGATTCGGGGGCGGCGGCGGATACGATCGTCGCGCGCTACTTTGCGACGCGGCGTTATGCTGGATCGAAGGACCGGCGCGCGGTGCGCGAATTGGTCTATGCCGCGATCCGGGCACTCGGCGAACGTCCGGCCTCGGGCCGCGCGGCGTTGCTGGCGCTGGCCAAGGCGGACCCGGAACTTGCCGCGACCTTTGACGGCGTCGGCCACGGCCCGGCAGTGATCGGACCGAGCGAAACCCCGGCCAAGACCGGCATCGCGCCCAACTGGATCCTCGATCGCTTGCGCCAATCGGGGCTGGATGATTCCGAATTTCCGGCCCTGATCGACCGCGCGCCGCTCGATGCGCGGATCAACCGCGTGATCGACGAAGTGATCGAGATTGAGGGAGCCGAGCCGATTGCCGGGTTGCCAAACGGGTTGCGTCTGCCCTCTGGCACGCAGGTCGAACAACTCCCGGCCTACAATCATGGTGCGATCGAAGTGCAGGATGCAGGCAGCCAGTTCGTCACGCTCGCTGCGCGGGCCCAGCCGGGCCAGCGTATCGTCGATCTGTGTGCAGGCGCAGGCGGCAAGACGCTGGCGCTTGCGGCGGCGATGGGCGGGCAGGGGGCCCTGCTCGCCACCGATACTGATCGCGCCCGCCTCTCCCGCCTTGCCCCGCGGGCGGAACGCGCGCGCGCCGGGATCATCGAAACGCGGCGGCTCAATCCCGGACGCGAAGTCGAGATGCTCGACGATTGGCTCGGCAGCGCCGATTGCGTGCTGATCGATGCCCCCTGTTCGGGCACCGGCACGTGGCGGCGCAATCCCGAGGCGCGCTGGCGGCTGACCCCGGACAGGATCGAGCGGCTGGTCGAAACGCAGCGCCATGTCCTCGAAGTCGGCGCGACGCTGGTCAAGCCGGGCGGCACCCTCGTCTACATCGTCTGTTCGCTGCTCGACGAAGAAGGGGCTGGGCAAGTCGCGGCATTCCTCGCGGCCAATCCGGGGTGGCGCGCGCAGTCGCTCGATCTGGGAGCAGGACGCGCGCATGGCGCGGGCACGCGGCTGACTCCGGCACACGATGCGACCGACGGGTTTTTGTCGCGCGATTGCAACACGCGTGATAGCTCTGTCGTCGTGCCAAAGCTGGAGTATCTCATGCGTTATACGTCTGTCGCCGTCGCCGCTGCGCTGACGCTGCTCACCGTTGCGACTGCGGTGCAGGGACAACGCGGTGAGGATACGATCGACGGGCGGTCGATGGCGCTGCTCGCGCGCGGTCGGGCGCTGCAGGCGGCGGGCAATCTCGACGCCGCGACCGACACGCTGGAAAGCGCGCTTGCGGTCGATCCGCGCAATCGCGGTGCGTTCGTGACGCTCGCGGAAGTGGCCAAGACACGCGGCCTGCCGGGCAAGGCGATCCGCTTGTATCGCGAGGCGTTATCGCTTGATCCCAATGACGTCGTTGCCTTGAGCGGACAGGGCGAGGCGCTGGTCGCCAAAGGCGCAGTCGCGCGCGCGCGCGAAAATCTCGCGCGGATCAAGACGGTGTGTGGCAAGCGGCCTTGTCCCGAGGTAGCCGCGCTGACGGCATCGATCGCGAAGGGGCCACCCATCGTAACGGCCGCAGCAGCGGCACCGGCGGCAGCTCCCAAGAAAGACTGAACCCCGGAACGGGGAGGAGCGACTAGCCCAGCGCGCGCGCCAAGCGACGAACTCGGTGACGCTGACGGTCTCGGCGCGCCGCGTTGGGTCGATGCCAACCCGCTCCAGCGCCTCAAGCGCACCAGTAACGCCTTTGAGGCTTTGCCGGAGCATCTTGCGACGCTGCCCGAACGCAGCGGCCGTCAGCCGCTCCAGCGTCGCGAAGCGCACGCCCTCAGGCGCGTCTGCGGGCACGATATGCACCACCGCCGACATCACCTTGGGCGGTGGGGTGAAAGCCGAGCGGTGAACCGGCATCGCCAGCGTGGCACGCGACCGCCACTGCGCGAGCACCGCAAGCCGCCCATACGCCTCGCCGTCGGTTGGCGCGACGATGCGGTCGGCCACCTCGCGCTGGAACATCAAGGTCAGGCTTTGCCACCACGGAGCCCACTCCGCCGACAGCCAGCGTACCAGCAACGCCGTGCCGATATTATAAGGCAGGTTGGAGGCGATGTGCGGCTTGCCCTCGAACAGCGATGCGGCGTCGATCTCCAGCGCATCGCCCTCGATCACGCGCAGCTTGCCGGGAAACGCCTCGCCCAGTTCAGCCAGCGCGGGGATACAGCGATGATCGCGTTCGATCGCCGTGACGCGAGCACCCGCCGCCAGCAAGGCGCGGGTCAAGCCGCCGGGGCCGGGGCCAATCTCCAGCACTTCGGCGTCGTTCAAGTCGCCGGGAATCCGTGCGATCCGCGCCAGCAATTGCGCATCGAGCAGGAAATTCTGCCCAAGCGCCTTGCTCGCATTCAGACCGTAGCGTGCAATAACGTCGCGCAGTGGTGGAAGGTCGGGGCGCGGGGGCACCGAAGCGGGCTGGCTCACGCGTCGGCGGCAGCGCGGCGCTCGGCTGCCTCGCCCGCCAG
>NZ_JSBN01000193.1 GCF_000797515.1 Sphingomonas sp. Ant H11 | reverse complement strand
TGAGTGATACGGTGAGCGCTCTCGCCCTCACCCTTCCCACTCGGCTGCGCCGACCGGGCCCCTTCCCTCTCCCACGGGGAGAGGGAGAAATGCACTACGCTGCTCATGCTGCCCATCCCGGGAAGCGCGCTTCCCATTTGGCGGTGTTGTGCGCGATCCATGCGCCGCACGCGCCCTTCGCCAGATCGCGGACGCGGCCCATATAGGCCTGGCGCTCCGCCACCGAGATGACGCCGCGCGCCTGCAACAGGTTGAAGATGTGGCTGGCCTTGATCGCCTGCTCATAAGCCGGGATCGGAAGCTGCTTGCCGAGGCAATTCTCGCATTCGGCGACGTGCTTCTTGAACTGGTCGAACAGGCTGTCGGTATCGGCCACTTCGAAATTCCAGGTCGACATTTCGACCTCATTCTCGTGGAACACGTCGCCGTAGGTGACGCCAGCGTCGTTGAACGCAAGGTCGTACACGCTGTCCTTGTTCTGAATATACATAGCGAGGCGTTCGAGCCCGTAGGTCAGCTCGCCCGCGACGGGCTTCATGTCATAGCCGCCCATTTGCTGGAAATAGGTGAACTGCGTCACTTCCATGCCGTCGCACCACACTTCCCAGCCCAGGCCCCAGGCACCGAGCGTCGGGCTCTCCCAATCGTCCTCGACGAAGCGGATGTCGTGGACGAGCGGATCGATGCCGATCGCGGCGAGGCTGCCGAGGTACAGCGCCTGCAGATCGGGCGGGCTCGGCTTCAGGATCACCTGATATTGGTAATAATGCTGCAGCCGGTTGGGGTTCTCGCCATAGCGGCCATCGGTCGGGCGGCGGCACGGCTGGACGAACGCGGCGTTCCACGTCTCGGGGCCGAGCGCACGCAGCGTCGTCGCCGGGTGAAAGGTGCCTGCCCCCATCTCCATGTCATAAGGCTGCAGGATCAGGCAGCCGTGCTGGCTCCAATAATCATGGAGCGTAAGGATCATGCGTTGGAAGCTGAGCGGGTGTGTCACGCCCGGCGCTTTGGCGCAGCGCGGCGGGAGAATCAACCAAACGATGGCCCGGTTCGGCCACGAACGATGAATGCGGGCGCAGGCATTCTCGCAGAGGCGATATCGCGATATGGGGATTGCCGCGCGCTTGGCGACACTGTTTGGGGATGTGCATGAAGACGATCAAGACCGTATCCGCCCTGCTGGCGCTGCTGCTGGCGACACCCGCAATCGCGCAGACCCCCGCCCCGGCACCCGCTGCCCCCACCATCCCCGCCGATCCCGCCTTGTGGGTGGTGAAGGACAAGGACACGACGATCTATCTGTTCGGCACGATCCACGCGCTGAAGCCGCAGCTTAGCTGGTTCGATTCGGCGGTGCGCAAGGCGTTCGATGCGAGCGGGCAATTGGTGCTCGAAATTCCGTTGCCCAGCCCCGAACAGGCCAAAGCGGTGATCGGGCCGCTGGCGGTCGATGCGACGGGCAAGCCACTGACGCAGAAACTGAGCGCGGAGGATCGCAAGGTCTATGCCACCGCAATGGCCAAGCTCGGCATCCCTGAAACCGCGTTCGACACGTTCGAGCCGTGGTTCGCCGCGGTCACGCTCGCGCAGATCGAGCTGCAAAAATCCGGGTTCAATGCCGCCGAGGGCGTGGAAGTCGCGCTGAACGCCGCAGCCAAGGCCTCGGGCAAGCCAGTCGCGGGGTTGGAAACGCTGGAGCAGCAGCTCGGCTATTTCCACAATTTGCCGCAAACCGACCAGATCGCGTTTCTCATCTCCAGCGCGAAGGACATCGACACATTCGATTCGACGATCAACGCCATGCTCGATCGCTGGAAGGCGGGCGATGCCGAGGGCCTGAGCAAGTTGATGAACGACGATCTCACCAGCCAGCCCAACCTCTACAAAGTGCTGCTGGCCGATCGCAATGCGCGCTGGGCCGATTGGATCGACACCCGGCTGAAGACGCCGGGCACCGTGTTCATCGCGGTCGGCGCGGGGCATTTGGCGGGCAAGGACAGCGTGCAGGTCTATCTCACCAAACATCATCTGGTGGCCAAGCGAGTCCGTTATTGATCGCGCGGTGGTGCGCGCTCGGGCTGGCGCTGGCCCTGAGCGGGTGCGCGCGAGCGCCCGAAACCAAGGCGCATCCGGCGCTGTGGCGCGTGGGCGATGCGGACACCACGATCTGGTTGTTCGGGACGATCCACGCGCTGCCGCCCGGCGTTGACTGGCAAACGCCCGCCGTTGCGCGCGCAATCGCGGCGGCGGATACGCTGATCGTGGAGGTGCCGCCCGCCGATCCTGCGGCGGCGCGCGCGCAATTCGTTGCACTGGCGGAGCAGCCAGGCTTGCCGCCGATTGCGTCGCGCGTGGCCGTTGGGGATCGTCCGACGCTGGCACGCGGCATGGCGGCGGCGGGGCAAACGGCGGCGGACCTCGATGGGCTCAAAACCTGGGCGGCG
>NZ_JSBN01000192.1 GCF_000797515.1 Sphingomonas sp. Ant H11 | reverse complement strand
GTCCCCCCTCTCCCCGGCCCTCTCCCCGGAGGGAGAGGGAGAAGGATGGTGTCCCAATCACTCCGGTTGACGCACACCGGCACCACCCGCACGCCATGTTCGCGCGCGTCGCGGACGATTTGCGCGGGGGCGTAAAAGCCCATCGGCTGGGCGTTGAGCAGCGCCGCGCAGAAGATGTCGGGGTGGTGGCATTTCAGCCAGGCCGAGGCGTAAGCGATCTTGGCGAAGCTCGCCGCGTGGCTTTCGGGGAAGCCATAGCTGCCAAAGCCCTCGATCTGCTTGACCAGCCGCTCCGCGAAATCCTGGCTGATGCCGTTGGCGCGCATCCCTTCGATCAGCGGATCGCGGAATTTGCCGACGCCGCCGGTCATCTTGAAGGTCGCCATCGCGCGGCGCAGCCGGTCGGCCTCGCCCGCGCTGAACCCGGCACCGAGGATGGCAACCTGCATCGCCTGTTCCTGGAACAGCGGCACGCCCAGCGTCTTCTCCAGCACCTCGCGCAGCTTCGGGCTGGGATATTGGATCTCAACCTTGCCGATGCGGCGTTGTTCGCGGCGTTTGAGATAGGGGTGGACCATGTCGCCTTGGATTGGGCCGGGGCGGACGATCGCCACCTGGATCGCGATGTCGTAGAAATTTTCGGGGCGCATGCGCGGCAGCATCGACATTTGCGCGCGGCTTTCGATCTGGAAGGTGCCCAGCGTGTCGGCCTCTTGAATCATCGCAAAAAGTGGCGGGGTCGTCCTCCTGCAACTCGGCACTGTCGAGCCGCAGGTCGATGCCCTTATGATCGCGCAGCAGATCGAAACAGCGGCGCAGGCAGCCGAGCATCCCGAGCCCCAGGATATCGACCTTCATCAACCCGATTTCCTCGACATCGAGCTTTTCCCATTCGACCACACGGCGATCGGCCATCGCGGCGGGTTCGACCGGCACCAGATCGTCGAGCCGGTCATGCGCGAGCACGAAGCCGCCGGGATGCTGCGACAAATGGCGCGGCGTGCCGATCAATTGCGTGGCGAGGTCGAGCGTCAGCGCGAGGCGCGGCTCGCTGGCATCGAGGTTGAGCGCGGCGACATGCTCCTCGGGCACGCCGTCATTCGACCAGCCCCAGATTTGCGAGGCGAGCGCGGCGGTCATGTCCTCGGGCAGGCCCAGCGCCTTGCCGACTTCGCGCACTGCGCCGCGCGAGCGATAGCGGCTGACGACGGCGGTGAGCGCGGCGTGGTTCTGCCCATAGGTGTCGTAGATCCACTGGATCACTTCCTCGCGCCGTTCGTGTTCGAAATCGACGTCGATGTCGGGCGGTTCGTGGCGTTCGGTGGAGATGAAGCGTTCGAACAGCAGCTTGTGCTTGACCGGATCGATCGAGGTGATGCCGAGCACGAAGCAAATCACCGAATTCGCCGCCGATCCGCGCCCCTGGCACAAAATGCCCTGGCTGCGGGCATAGCGCACGATCGAATTCACCGTCAGGAAATAGGGCGCATAGCCCATATGCGCGACCAGGCCGAGTTCGTGTTCGAGCAAGCTGGTATAAGCGGGCGGGGGCGTGCCGTCGAAGCGATCGGCCAGCGCGGTGCGCGCCATCGCCGCCAGCGCTTCCTGCGGGGTGCGCTGGGTCATCACGATCTCGTCGGGATAGCGATACTGGTCCTTCAATTCGCGCAAGCTGAAGGTGCAGCGTTCGACGATCGCGGCGGCGGCGGCGAGCGCGTGCGGGTGCAGCCTGAAACGGCGCGCCATTTCCATGGGGCCTTTGAGATGGCGGTCGGCGCTGCGTTCGCGAGAATGGCCGAGCGCGTCGATCGTGCAGCGGTGGCGGATCGCGGTGACGACGTCCTGCAGCATCCGCCGCTCGGGCACGTCATAGAGCACGTCGCCCGTGGCGAGCGGGGTCAGGCCGAAGTGCCGGGCGTGCGCGTCGAGCGTGTGGAGCCGCTGCGCATCGCCGGGGCGGCGGTGCTGGGTCAGGCAGAGGTGACCGCGCGTGCCGAACACATCCGCCATCCAGCGCAACGCCTGATCGTCTTCAGCGAAGGTTTCGGTGAGGCCGGGGACGAGCGCTGCGACCAGCCCCTCGGCATGCGCCGCGACATCCTCCCAATGCAGGAAGCACTGGCCTTTTTCGCCCTTTTGCGGAGCGGCGCGGCCCTTGCCGAGCGTCAGCAGCCGGGTGAGGCGGCTCCAGCCGACGCGATCCTCGGGCCAGACCAGCACCGATGTGCCATCGACCAGATCGAGCCGACAGCCCGCGACCAGCCGGATCGGGCGGATCGCCGACATTTGCTCGGCCGCGACCAGCCCGCGCACCACCCCGCCGACCGAATTGCGATCGGTAATGCCGAGCGCGGGCATCCCGGCGATGGCGGCGGCCTGGAACAGATGCTCGGGCGAGGACGCGCCGCGCAGGAAGCTGTAATGCGTCGTCACCTGAAGCTCGCACCACGTCACCCGAACGCTCCGTGCATGAACCAGGCAAGATCGCCCGTCTCGCCGCGTTCGCCATCGCCGCGACGGAACAGCCAGAAACGCTGCCCGGCTTCATCCTCGACCTGGAAATAGTCGCGCACGCTGTGCCGCTCGGTGCCGCGCTTCCACCATTCACCGAGAATGCGTTCGGGGCCGTCGGCGCGGACCACGCGGTGCGCCATGCCGCGCCAGGTGAAGCGCTTGGGCGGCTGGTCGGGCAATTCGGCGAGGACATGGTCGAGCAGTTCGGGCCGCCGCAACAGCCGCACCGGGCGCGGCCAGCGCGGATCCCAGGGATGCAGCGGGCGCGAGCGATCGAGCTGGCGGACATCGTCGGGCTTGATCTTGGGTGCGGCGCGTGCCGGTGGGTCGAGCGGCGGGGCGGTGGCGACCGAGCGTTCGGGCACGTCGCTTTCGACCGCCACGCTGCGCCACAGCGCGCTTATGCCAATGCGGTTGGCGAGCGTGTCGATCAGCGGCGCAAGATCGGGCGCGCGGTCTTCGAGCGTTTCGGCAAAGGGCTCGGCGCCGAGCGGATCGGCGCGGCGGACGTGGAGCGCGAGCGCATCGATGCCATAGCCCGGCGCGATTTCCTCGATCCGGCGCACGATCAGCCGCAGCAGATGCGCGCCGTCGCGAGTCGGGCGGGCGAGGCCGATGCCGCAGGCGCTGCGGCACGCCGTCGATGCGATCGGCGACCAGATCGATCAGGCGCGCGCCGAGCCCCGCTTCGGCCAGTGCGGTGACGAGGCGCGGCATCAACACCCCCGAGCCAATGCGCGATCGCTTCGGCGGTGGCGATCGGCTCGGCGAAGCGTTGCACGACGGCGATCGCTTCGGGCGGGATGACGGGGGGC
>NZ_JSBN01000191.1 GCF_000797515.1 Sphingomonas sp. Ant H11 | reverse complement strand
CCCCCCCGACCCTCTCCCCGGAGGGGAGAGGGAGATACGTTGCGCCCGCTCATGCCGCCGCCGCCACGGCGAGCGCCGCCGCCAGATCGAGCCGCCCGTCATACAAAGCGCGCCCCGTAATCACGCCTTCCACGCCATCGCGGTTGTGCAGCGCGAGCACATGGATCTCGGCGATGCCCTTCACCCCGCCGCTGGCGATCACCGGAATGCGCACCGCGCGCGCCAGATCGACCGTGGCCTCGACATTGCAGCCTTTCAGCAACCCGTCGCGCCCGACATCGGTGAAGAGGAGGGCGGCAACGCCCGCATCCTCGAACCGGCGCGCCATGTCGATCACTTCGACGGTCGAGACATCGGCCCAGCCCTTGGTCGCGACGAAGCCGTCGCGCGCATCGACCGCGACGACGATGCCGCCGGGGAAATCGCGTGCCGCTTCGCGCACCAGTTCGGGGTTTTCGAGCGCCGCCGTGCCGATCACCACGCGCGATACGCCCAGGTCGAACCAGCGCTCGATCCCGGCGCGGTCGCGGATGCCGCCGCCCAATTGCACATGGCCGGGGAAGCGCTCGACGATCGCGCGCACCGCCTCGCCATTGACCGATTCGCCCGCGAACGCGCCGTCGAGATCGACGACGTGGAGATATTCCGCGCCCGCTTGCGCAAACAGCATCGCTTGCGCGGCGGGATCGTCGCCATAGACGGTCGCGCGGTCCATATCGCCCTCGGCCAGGCGGACGACCTGGCCGCCCTTCAGATCGATCGCGGGGAAAACGATAAGGCTCATGGTTTCCAGCTCAAGAATCGCGTGAGAAGATCGAGCCCGTAACGCTGGCTCTTTTCGGGGTGGAATTGCACGCCCAGCATGTTGTCGCGGCCAATGGCGGCGGTGACCGGCCCGGCATGATCGGTCCCCGCGATCACATCGTCGCCCTCGAAGGCGTAGGAATGCAGGAAATAGGCTTCGCCCGGCACGATCAGCGGATGTGCGACGCTGGGGACGACATCGTTCCAGCCCATATGCGGCACTTTGGCGGTAGGGTCGGCAGGGGTAAGGTGGCGGACGGTGCCGCGCATCCAGCCGAGCCCGGCATGCGTGCCCAGTTCCTCGCCGGTATCCGCCATCAATTGCATACCGACGCAAATGCCGAGGAAGGGCACCGCGTCGCTTCGCACGCGCTGTTCGAGCGCCTCGACCATGCCCGGCACTGCGCGGAGTGCCGCCGCGCACGCGCCGAACGCGCCGACTCCGGGGAGGACGATACGGTCGGCAGTCGCGACGGCGGCGGCATCGGCGGTGATCAGCACGTCGCTGGCGCCCGCCGCCTTCAGCGCATTGGCGACCGAATGCAGGTTGCCTGCGCCATAATCGATCA
>NZ_JSBN01000190.1 GCF_000797515.1 Sphingomonas sp. Ant H11 | reverse complement strand
CGTCACACCGGGCGCTGGTTTCTCGACTTCGCTCGAAACGAACGGGGGCTGGGAATGCGACCTTACCGCCCCAGCCGCGTCACATGCCCCATCTTGCGCCCCGGCCGCGTCTCCTTGCCGTACAGGTGCAGATGCGCGCCCGGCTCGGCGAGGATTTCGGCCCAGCGGTCGGCATCATGGCCGATCAGATTTTCCATCGCCACGGTGGGCGCGGTCAGGCCGGTGTCGCCGAGCGGCAGCCCGCAAATCGCGCGGATATGGTTCTCGAATTGCGAGCACACCGCACCCTCGATCGTCCAATGCCCGGAATTGTGGACACGCGGGGCCATTTCGTTGAACACCGGGCCATCGGCGCTGGCGAAGAATTCGCACGCCAGCACACCGACATAATTGAGCTGATCGGCGATCCGCCCGGCCAGTGCCGCCGCTTCGCCCCAGTGCGCGGCGACCTCGGCGGGGGCGGGCAGGGTCGATCGCGCCAGCACGCCGTCTTTATGCTCGTTCCACGGCGGCGGATAGCTGACCATCTGTCCATCGCCACGTCGGGCCAGGAGGATTGAGAATTCGTGGCTGAACGTCACGAAGCCTTCGAGAATGGCGGGGCGTCGACCGATCGCATCCCACGCCACCGCGATGTCGGCGGGCGAGGTGATGCGCATCTGGCCCTTGCCGTCATAGCCCATGCGCAGCGTCTTGAGGATCGCGGGCGTACCGATCTCCGCAACCGCCGCCTGCAGTTCGGCGAGCGTTTCGACCTTGGCCCAGGCGCGGTGCGTCCGCCAATGTCGCGGACAAAGGCTTTTTCGACCGCTCGATCCTGCGCGATGCCAAGTGCGGCGGGGGCGGGGTGGACGGGCACCTTGCCCGCCAAATATTCGACCGGATCGAGCGCGATATTCTCGAACTCGTAGGTGATCACATCGGCGGCAGCTGCAAATTCATCGAGCACGATGCGGCTGTGATAATCGGCGCGAGTGAAGCTGGACGCGGTCTGCGCCGCCACTGCTTCCTCATCGGGCGCGAGGATGCGCGTGTGATAGCCAAGCTGCGCCGCCGCCACCGCGAGCATCCGTCCAAGCTGGCCGCCGCCGAGGATGCCGATGGTCGATCCGGGGGGGAAGGGGGGTCATGCTGGTCCGTCCGCTTGGTGAAGAGAAAATCGACTGCGTTTCCTCCCCTCCCTGGAAGGGAGGGGCTGGGGGTCGGCCGGCCCACAGCGGAGCGCAAGGCCGATGAAACGCCCCCTTAAACCACCATCCCAGCCGCCCAGCCGCTCGCCCAGGCCCATTGGAAATTATACCCGCCAAGCCACCCGGTCACATCGACCGCCTCGCCGATCGCATAGAGCCCCGGCACCTTGCGCGCTTCCATCGTCTGCGACGAAAGCTCCGCAGTCGAAATGCCGCCCGCCGTCACTTCGGCCTTGGCGAAACCCTCGGTGCCATTGGGGGTGAACGCCCAGTCCGCCAAGTGCCGCGCCGCCGCCTCGACCGCTTTGTCGGTCGCCGCGCCCAATTCGCCCTCGATGCCGAGCCGGTCGGCCAGCGTCTCGGCCAGCCGTCCCGGCAAATGGTTGGACAGAGCCGAGGCCAGCGACACGCGCGGCCGCGCATGTTTGGCCGCCACCAGCCAGCCCGGTTTCAGCGCGGGCAGAAAATCGATCGCGACCGGCTCGCCATGCCGCCAGTAAGACGAGACTTGCAGGATCGCCGGGCCGCTCAGCCCCTTGTGGGTGAACAACGCCGCCTCGCGAAAGCGCGTCTTGCCAACGCGCGCGACCACCTCCGCCGCCACCCCCGAAAGCGCGCGGAACAGAGTCTCCTCGCCCCCCAGCGTCAGCGGCACCAACGCCGGGCGCGGTTCGACCACTTTCAGCCCGAAGCGCCGCGCCAGATCATAGGCAAAGCCGGTCGCACCCATTTGCGGGATGGACGGGCCGCCCGTCGCGATCACCAAAGCGGGCGCGCTGGCGGTGCGATTGCCGAAGCTGACGCGATACTGCCCGTCGGCGTGCGCGACGTCGCTGATCCCTGCCCCCAGCGCGATCTCCACCGCACCCCGATCGCATTCGTCCTGCAGCATCGCGACGATCTGTTTGGCCGAGCCATCGCAGAACAATTGCCCCAGCGTCTTTTCGTGCCAGGCGATGCCGTGCTTATCGACCAAAGCGATGAAATCGGCAGCGGTGTAGCGTCCCAGCGCCGATTTGGCGAAATGCGGGTTGGCCGAGAGATAGCGATCGGCGGCGGTATGCACGTTGGTGAAATTGCAGCGCCCGCCGCCCGAGATCAGGATCTTTTTGCCGATCGCCTCGGCATGATCGATCAGCAGCACGCGGCGTCCGCGTTGCCCGGCAGTGGCGGCGCACATCAGGCCCGCCGCGCCCGCGCCTAGGATGATGGTGTCATAAGAAGAAAGTACGGTCATGCCGCCGCCAAGAGCGCAATTCGGAAGCGAGCGCCAGCGGCAACGCGTTCGGCGACGATCGTACCCCCGCTCGCCGCCAGCAGCGACCGCGCGATAGCGAGCCCCAGGCCCGCCCCGCCCGCTTCCCGCCGCCCGGTGAAGAACGGCTCGAAAATCCGCTCCAGATCCGCCACCGCCACACCCGGCCCATCGTCGACGATCGAAATCTC
>NZ_JSBN01000019.1 GCF_000797515.1 Sphingomonas sp. Ant H11 | reverse complement strand
CGGGGGTGACGCGCATCGATGTCGAGACCGCGCTGGAGATGGCAGCGGCGGTCGAAGCGGCGCTGCCGGTCGATGCGGCAATGATGGTCGCCGCCGTCGCCGACTGGCGAGTCGACCGCACCGCGCAGAAGATCAAGAAAGGCCCGGACGGGCCCCCGACGCTGCAGCTTGTCGAGAATCCCGACATCCTCGCCACGCTCGCCGCCAGCCCGCTGCGCCCGCGCCTGCTGATCGGCTTTGCGGCCGAGACCGAGCGCGTAACCGAGCACGCCACCGCCAAGCTGACGCGCAAACGCGCCGACTGGATCGTCGCCAACGACGTGTCGGGCGACGTGATGGGGGGTGCCGCCAATGCCGTCCACATCGTTACTGCAGGCGGGATCGAAAGCTGGGAGCGGCTGCCGAAGGACGAGGTCGCGGCGCGGCTGGCCGATCGCATTTTGGCAACGCTTGCGCCGAACGGCTCGGCGACCTTCGACACGCCCGATACGCACTGCTATGATCCGGCGATGAGTGGCTCCATTACCATTGCGCTGAAACGCCTCCCCCATGGCGAAGGCCTGCCCCTGCCCGTTTATGCAACCGAGGGTGCGGCGGGCATGGACGTCGTCGCCGCCGAGGAAACCGTGCTCGTGCCCGGCGCGCGCGCGGCGATTGCAACCGGCTTCGCCATCGCGATTCCGCCGGGATATGAGGTGCAGGTTCGCCCGCGCTCGGGCCTGGCGCTGAAGCACGGCATCACCTGCCTCAACACGCCGGGTACGATCGACAGCGATTATCGCGGCGAAGTGAAAGTCATTCTCGCCAATCTCGGGCAGGAGCCGTTCGCAATCGCGCGTGGCGACCGGATCGCGCAGCTTGTCCCCGCCCCCGTGCAGCGCGCGGTGCTGGAAGTGTGGAGGCGCTTGACGATACCGCGCGCGGCGTCGGCGGCTTCGGGTCGACCGGGCGATGATCGCCCTGCTGCTTCTGCTCCAGGCGGCGGAGCTGCCCGCCATGCCGACCGACTGGTCGGCGTTGGCACCGATCCCCTATCTCGCGCCGCCCAAGGTGACGCCCGAGCTGTCCGGGTTCGTGGCGACCGAAATCACCGCCGGGCGCTGCGCCGTGCCCAAGCCGGCCGATGGCCATTATGTCGTGCGTGTCGACGTCGCGACCTTGATCGCCTCGGACGGAACGGTGCGGCGCGCGGTGCCGCACGCCATTGCCTGCCCGACGGTCGAACAATATGCGGCGGGCCTCGTCACCGGTTTTGCGCGGGGCAATCTGCCGATGCGGCCGGGCGCGACCGACGCCTGGTATCGCGCGACGATCGTGTTCGAGTGGAACGCCTAGTGCCGTCCTCGGAGAGGCCGGATCATCCCCATCCCGTTCGGGCTGAGCCTGCCCTGAGCAAGGCCCTTCGACAGGCTCAGGGCGAACGGAAAACGGCGCGAAACACCAAAGCTGTGCCTCTGACAGGCTGCCTGTGACGCTGTCCGACGAAGAGCTGAACCGCTACGCCCGCCATATCGTGCTGCGCGAGGTTGGTGGCGCAGGGCAAATGCGGCTGAAGGCCGCGTCGGTCGCGATTGTCGGCGCAGGCGGTATTGGCAGCCCAGCCATTCAATATCTGGCAGCAGCCGGGGTCGGGCGGCTGATCGTCATCGATGACGACACCGTCGATCTTTCCAACCTCCAACGCCAAACCCTGTTCGGCGATGCCGATGTCGGCGCGGGCAAGGTCGCGGCGGCGGCGCTCGCGGCTCACCGGATCAACCCGCATGTCGTGATCGACCAGCGCCCCGAGCGGCTGACCCCCGACAATGCCGCCCGCCTCCTTGGCGGAGCGGACGTGGTGATCGACGGTACCGACAGTTTCACGACGCGTCTCGCCGTTGCCGACGCCGCGCACGCGCTGCGGATCCGGCTCGTCTCCTCGGCGGTCGGGCAGTTCGAAGGCCAGCTCGGCGTTTTTTTCGCGGCTGGGAGGCGGACAAGCCGTGCTATCGCTGCTTCGTCGGCAATGTGGCCGATCAGGCGGGCGACAGTTGCGCCGAACAGGGCGTGCTCGGCGCGATGACCGGGGTGATGGGCAGCCTCGCCGCGCTGGAGGCGATGCGCAGCGTGGTCGGCTTCGGCGAGGATAGCGCGGGCAAGCTGCTGCTGATCGACGCGCTCGCCTTCCGCTTCCGCACGATCGTGCTGCCCAAGGATCCCGGATGCGGGGGATGCAGTTAGCGGGGTTTTAAGGGAGCGCACGCTATGCGCCTGCCATGACCTCTCCGCGCATCCTCGTCATCTTCGGCACCCGGCCCGAAGCGATCAAACTCTTTCCCGTGGTTGCTGCGCTCAAGGCGCAGGGCGGCCTCGACGTGCGCACCTGCGTGACCGCACAACATCGCGGGCTGCTCGACCAGGTGCTCAGCATCGCCGGTCTGCGCCCCGATATCGATCTCGACCTGATGGAACCGGGCCAGACGCTCGACCGCCTGACCGCGCGGCTGCTGACCGGGCTTGGCGACGTGATGGATGCCGAAAAGCCCGACCGGGTGATCGTGCAGGGCGACACCGCCACTGCGATGGTCGGTGCGCTGGCGGCCTATTATCGCAAGGTGCCGGTCAGCCACGTCGAGGCGGGCTTGCGCTCGGGCGACATTTACCAGCCTTGGCCGGAGGAAGTGAACCGCCGCATCGTCGCGCCGATCGCCGATCAGCATTTCGCGCCGACCGAAACCGCCGCCGACGCGCTGCGCCGCGAGAATATCGCCCCCGCGACGATCCACGTCACCGGCAACACCGTGATCGACGCGCTGTACGCGACGCGCGCCAAGCTGGTCGCGGACCCGACGCTCGCGAGCGGGCTCGACGCGATTGCGCAGCGTTTCGCGGGCAAGCGCATCATCCTGGTCACCACCCACCGGCGCGAGAATTTCGGCGGGGGCATGGACAATATCGCGCACGCGCTCGCCCGCATCGCCGCGCGCGATGACGTGGCAATCCTGTTTCCGATGCACCCCAACCCCAATGTCGTCGAGGCGATGAACCGCGTGCTGGGCGACCGGCCCAATATCGCGCGGATCGATCCGCTCGATTACCCGCATTTCATCCGCGCGCTGGAGCTGTGCGACATCGCGCTGACCGATTCGGGCGGCGTGCAGGAAGAAGCGCCCGCACTCGCGAAGCCCGTGCTGGTGATGCGCGAGACGACCGAACGCCCCGAAGGCGTGGCGGCGGGCACGGCCAAGGTGATTGGGACCGATCCCGAACGGATCGTTTCCGAAATATCAACCCTCCTCGACGACAAGGGCGCGTACCAGTCCATGGCACGCGCCCACAATCCGTTCGGCGACGGCCATGCGTCCGGCAGGATCGCAAAGGTAATCGCCGATGGTTTCGGATGCTGAACTGAAGGTTGTCGTCGTCGGGCTGGGTTATATCGGCCTGCCAACCGCCGCCGTAATCGCGCGCACGGGTGCCAAGGTGCTGGGCATCGACGTGTCCGAACATGTCGTCGAGACGGTCAATTCGGGCAAGATCCATATCGAGGAAGTCGATCTCGACGGCCTCGTCTCGGGTGTGGTCGCGCGCGGCACCTTGCGCGCGGCGACGCAGATCGAACCCGCCGACGTGTTCGTTATCGCGGTGCCGACGCCCTTTGCCGACGATCACGCGCCCAATATCGGCTACGTCCTGCGCGCCGCCACCACCATTGCTACGGTGTTGAAGGCGGGCGACGTCATCATCCTCGAATCGACCTCGCCCGTGGGCACGACCGAGAAGGTGCGCGACCTGCTCGCGCAGTTGCGCCCCGACCTGAAGGTGCCCGGCAAGACCGGCGAGAGCGCCGACATCGCGATCGCCTATTGCCCCGAGCGCGTTCTCCCTGGGCGCATCCTCGTCGAGCTGATCGACAATGACCGCGTGATTGGCGGCATCACGCCGCGGTGTGCGCGCAAAGCGCTGCAATTCTATCGCCGCTTCGTGCGCGGCGCGTGCGTCACCACCACCGCGCGCGCGGCGGAGATGACCAAGCTGACCGAAAACGCGTTCCGCGACGTGAACATCGCCTTCGCCAACGAACTGAGCCGCGTCGCCGATACGATGGAAGTCGATGTGTGGGAGGTGATCCGCCTCGCCAACCGCCATCCGCGCGTCAACATCCTGTCGCCCGGCCCCGGCGTCGGCGGGCATTGCATCGCGGTCGACCCGTGGTTCCTGGTCCATGCCGATCGCGACAACACCCCGCTGATCCGCACCGCGCGCGAAGTAAACGACGCCAAGATCGACTATGTCGTGGAACGCGCCGAGGCGATGGTGGCGGCGCACCCGGGCGTTCGCGTCGCCTGTCTGGGCCTCGCCTTCAAGGCCAATATCGACGATTTCCGCGAAAGCCCCGCGCTGAAAGTCGCGACGGCACTCGCGCAGCGCTTCGGCGATCGGCTCGATGTGGTCGAACCTTATACCCGCGCCCTGCCCGCCGCGTTTGACGGCACCGGCACGACGCTGACCGACATCGACACCGCGATCGAGACGTGCGGCATCATGATCGTGCTGGTCGATCATGACGTGTTCAAATCGGTGCCGGTCGATGAGCGCGCCGACAAGATCGTCTATGACACACGCGGTATCTGGCCCGATCAGCCCCGCGCGCCCGTCCGCACGGAAGCGTTGCGCCTCGCCAGCTAAGGCCTGATAGGGAACGCCATGTCGACCGACCCCATCCTCGTCACCGGTGTCGCCGGGTTCATTGGCATGCACGTCGCGCGCGCGCTGCTGGCGCGCGGCGAGCACGTCATCGGCATCGATAATTTCAACGATTATTATCCCGTCAGCCTGAAGGAAGCGCGCGTCGCGGCGATCGCGGCGGAGGCCGAGGGGCGCTTCACGCTACACCGCGTCGATTTCGCCGATCATGCCGCGCTCGATGCAGCGCTCGGGTCCGCACGATTCACCCGCATCGTCCATCTCGGCGCGCAGGCCGGGGGTGCGCTATTCGATCGACAATCCGCGCGTCTATATCCATTCGAACATCGCCGGGCACCTCAACCTGCTCGAACTCGGGCGGCAGCGCGGCGTGGCGCATCTCGTTTATGCGTCGTCCTCGTCCATCTATGGCGGCGATGCGAGCGTACCCTTCAAGGTCGACGACCGCGCCGACCGCCCCTTGTCGCTCTACGCCGCGACCAAGCGCGCCGACGAGTTGATGAGCGAAACCTACGCGCATCTCTATCGCCTGCCGCAAACGGGGTTACGCTTCTTCACCGTCTATGGGCCGTGGGGGCGGCCCGACATGGCGATGTGGCTGTTCACCAGCGCGATCCTCGAAGGTCGCCCGATCCAGGTGTTCAATCACGGCGATATGCGGCGCGATTTCACCTATATCGACGATATCGTTGCCGGGATCGTCGCCTGCCTCGACCATCCGCCTGCCGATGACGGCAGCATCAAGGCCGGCGGCAGCCCGGCCCCGCACCGGCTCTACAATATCGGCAACCACCGTTCGGAGCGGCTCGACCGGCTGATCGACCTGATCGAGGCGGCGTGCGGCAAGCCCGCCATCCGCATCAACGCGCCGATGCAGCCGGGCGACATGCCCGATACCTTCGCCGACATTAGCGCGATCCAGCACGACCTCGGCTTCGCACCGACCACCTCGATCGATGTCGGCGTGCCCCGTTTCGTGGATTGGTATCGCGGCTATATCGAGCGCTGCTGAGCGCCCGATCAGCCCCGACCGCTCGAGCCTTATTTCAGCAGGTCGACCGCAAAAGCACGGACGGCTTCGCCAATATCCGCGCGCCCGACGGCCACCGCCAGATTGGCGGTTACGTACCCAGCCTTATCGCCGCAATCATAGCGTTTGCCGTCAAAGGTGAGCCCATGGAAGGGTTGATTGCCAATCATCCGCGCCATTGCATCGGTCAGCTGGATTTCGCCACCCGCGCCCTTGCCCTGGGTTTCGAGCACCCGCATCACCTCGGGCTGGAGGATGTAGCGGCCGATCACCGACAGGTTGGAGGGCGCGGTGCCCTTGGCGGGCTTTTCGACCAGCCCTTTGACTTCGGTCAGGGCACCGTCGCGCACGCCTGGCGTGATCACGCCATACATGTGCGTCTGATCCTCCGGCACTTCCTGCGCGCAGATAATGTTGCCGCCGACCTGCATATAGGCGTCGACCATTTGCTTCAGGCAACCGGGCTTGCCCACCATGAAATCGTCGGCGAGCAAAACCGCAAAGGGTTCATCCCCCACGATATCGCGCGCGCACCACACCGCGTGGCCGAGACCCATTGGTTCCTGCTGGCGAACATAGGCGACCGCGCCCGGCTTGAGCCGGGTGGCGTCAAGGATCGACAGCGACTTGCCGCGCGCGGTCATGGTCGCCTCCAGCTCGTACGCGATGTCGAAATGGTCCTCGATCGCCGATTTTCCGCGTCCCGTGACGAAGATCATCTGCTCGATGCCTGCTTCCAACGCTTCGTCCACCGCATATTGGATCAACGGGCGATCGACGACCGGCAGCATCTCCTTGGGCATTGCCTTGGTTGCGGGGAGAAAGCGGGTGCCAAGACCACCGACAGGAAAAACGGCTTTACGCAACGGGCGGACGGTCATCTTTGCTCCGAAAAAATACGTTAGCGAAAGGTTACTTCGTTACGCCTCAATACCGATCCGGCCGGATATGGCATCCATCAATTTGGACGCCGGTTTTTCGATACCGCCCGTCAGGGCGCGGCCGGAGCCGTCTTGGGATCGGCAAGCTGTTGCTGGCGCAACTGGTCAAAAGCGGCCTGCGAAATAAAATCGATCAAATCGATGTCGAACACCAGCACCGACTTTGGCGGGATCGGCCCGGAACCGGCCTCGCCATAGCCCAGACTTGGCTTAATCCACACCCGATACTGCGCGCCGCGCGGCATCGCCTTCAACGCTTCGGCGAAACCCGGCACGAGCCCCGCGACGGGCAAGGGCGTGGGTTGGGCGCTTTTGTCGAAGGTCGTGCCATTCGTCAATTTGCCGACATAGTTGACCAGCGCGACGTCTCCGTCGCCCGGCTTTTCCGTCCCGGTTCCGGGTTTCACCACCCGATATTGCAAGCCTGACGGAGTCTGGATGACCCCGCGCACGCGCGCGTTCGCAGCGAGGAAAGCATCGGCCGTAACCGGCACTGCGGCGACTGGCTGGGCGCGACGCGGGAGCGGCTTTTTGACCCGCGCTTGCGCAATCCCACTGGTCAGGAGCAGCGCCGCCAGCCCGGCGGCAAATGCGATCGCGCGCATATCAGCGGCCCGTCGGCGGTCCACCGGCACCCGGGGGCATCATCCCCTGCTGCTGCTGCATCATCTGCTGCTGCATTTGCTTGTACTTCAGGATCGGCATCGAATCGAGCAGTTCGACATCGAACACCAGCGCCGCATTGGGCGGGATCGGGCCGCCGGGCGGCACATGCTCGCCATAGCCAAGGCTCGGCTTGAGCCACAGGCGATATTTGCCGCCCTTGTTCATCAGCTTCAGCGCTTCGCTGAACCCGGGTACGACCCCACCAACCTCGAGCGGGGTCGGCTGCTGCGACTTGTCGAAGACGGTGCCATCCAGCAGGCGTCCCTCATAGGTGATGAGGACTTCGTCCGCGTCGGTCGGGTTCGGCCCGGTGCCCGGCGTCAGCACCTGATATTGCAGGCCCGACGGTGTCGTCACCACGCCCTTCGTCCGCGCGTTGTGCGCGAGGAAGGCCGTAGCGGGATTGACCTGAGTCTGGAACGCCAGTGCAACCGCCGCGACCAGCGCGACGGCGATGCCAAGCCACAGATACACCAAAATGCTCCGCTTCACGGGCTTTAGCGGGACAGCGGTGATCGACATGGTGGCTCCCGGGCAGGGGGTCGAGAAAGATAGGCAGGCGAAATCAGGTCGTGGCGGGCATCAGCGCCCGCCCGATCACGATCTTACCGTGCGCCGTCGCGTTCCATACGCTTGCGCTCGAGCTTGCGCGCGCGGCGTACGGCAGCGGCGCGCTCACGGGCGCGCTTCTCGCTCGGCTTCTCGTAGTGACGGCGCAGCTTCATCTCGCGATAGACGCCCTCACGCTGCAGCTTCTTCTTGAGCGCGCGCAGCGCCTGGTCGACATTGTTGTCGCGTACGATGATTTGCATAAACCCGAACAGCTCCGAATCGATAGAAAAGCGCCGCCGCGAACATGAGGTCCGCGTCGCAAGGCGTGCGCCCTACACGGCGATGCCCGAACTTTCAAGGCATACCGCACCTTTTACGTGACTTTGGGCCGGAGCGGTCTGTAAGCGGGCGCAATGAGCAGCACGCCCCTCACCTTCTACAACAGCCTCACGCGCTCGCTGGAGCCGTTCGTCCCGATCGATCCGCGCCTGGTGCGAATCTACACCTGCGGGCCGACGGTGTATAACTATCAGCATATCGGCAACATGCGCGCCTTCCTGTTTGCCGATACGCTCGGGCGCGTGCTGCGCTGGAAGGGCTTCCCGACCAAGCATGTCATCAACATCACCGATGTCGGCCATTTGACCTCCGACGCCGATGCCGGCGACGACAAGATGGAAAAGGCCGCCGCCGCGCAGGCCAAGTCGATCTGGGAAATCGCCGCGCATTATACTGCGGCGTTCAAGGAAGATGTCGCGCGGCTCAATATCGATCCGCCCGCCGAATGGACCGTCGCCACCGACCACATCCCGCAAATGATCGCATTCGCCCAGCGAATCGAGCAGGACTGCTATCTCATCGACGGCGGGCTCTATTTCGACACCACGCGCGTGCCCGATTATGGCAGCCTGGCGCGCGCCGTGTCCGACGCAGGCGAAAGCCGGATCGATCCGGTCTCGGGCAAGCGCCATCCGCAGGATTTTGCGATCTGGCGGCGGTCGCCCCCCGGCGAGCAGCGCCAGATGGAATGGGATTCCCCCTGGGGCAAGGGCGCGCCCGGCTGGCATCTCGAATGCTCGGTGATGAGCCTGCAGCATCTTGGCCACCCGTTCGACATCCACACCGGCGGGATCGACCACCGCGAGATCCATCATCCCAATGAGATCGCGCAGAACCAGGCGTTCTGTGCGTGCGACGACACCGGCGCGCGAGTGTGGATGCACAACAACTTCCTGGTGGACCGCGGCGGCAAGATGTCCAAGTCTACGGGTCAGTTCCTGCGCTTGCAGACGCTGGTCGATGCGGGCTTCCATCCGCTCGCCTACCGCATGATGTGCCTGCAGGCGCACTATCGCAGCGAGTTGGAATTTACGTGGGAGAACCTTGCCGCCGCCTTCACGCGGCTGAAGCGGCTGGTGATCGCGCGCGATGCCCTGCGCGCGCGCGATGACGGCACGCTGAAGGGCGATGCCGAACCCTATCTGGCGCGGCTGGAGGAAGCGGTCGGCGATGATCTGGGTACCCCGCGCGCGCTGCCGGTGCTGGATGAGCTGCTGGCGGACAAGCGCCTGTCGCCCGCGACTCGGTTGCAGGCGCTCGACGATTTCGATGCGGTACTGGGCCTCAACCTCGCCACGCTGACCCGCAGCGAACTCCGCGTGCGCCCGGTGACCGCGATCGTCACCGAGGCGGACATCGATGCCCAACTCGCCGCCCGAAAAGAAGCGCGTGCGGCAAAGAACTTCACCCGATCAGATGAGATTCGCGATGCACTGGCGGCGGTCGGTGTCGAGGTGATGGATGGTGATGCGCTGGCCTGGGACTGGAAATTGGCGGTCTAGCTCCCTCTTTCCTTCTCACACCTCCTCGTTCAAGCTGCACAGCAGACAATGCGGGGGACGATCTGTCGGTACGCCGGGAATCGTGATCGCGCACGATAGGAGACATTGATGAAGGCCGTCCTCCCTGCGCTCGCGCGCGCGCTGATCGAACATCGGCTTCCTGACGCGCTTGAAGTGACCTGGGTGACGACGCGCGAGGAAGCGACGACCGCGATGGCCGACGCCGAAATCGGCTGGGTCGACCTCTATCCGCACGGGCTGACCCCGGAAGCGGTGGCGGCGGGGACATCGCTCAAATGGCTGTTCACCGCGATCGCCGGGGTCGAGGCGCTCGATTTGCCGACACTCGCCGCGCGCGGGACGGTGGTGACCAATGGCGCGGGCATCAATGCCATCGCGGTGGCCGAATATGCCGTGCTCGGCATCCTCGCCGCCGCCAAGCGCTTCGACAGGGTGGTGCGCAGCGCCGACCGCCACGAATGGCCCGATTATGCCCCGGGCCGCCTCGAACTGTTCGAAACAGCCGCGCTGATCGTCGGCTATGGCGCAATCGGGCGCTTGATCGGCGAACGGCTCGCCGCCTTCGGTGTCGCGGTGACGGGGGTAACCCGCTCGGGCCAGGGCGGCACGCTGACGCCCGAGGCCTGGAAAGCGCGGCTCGGCGATTTCGACTGGGTGGTGCTCGCCGCCCCCTCAACCGACGCGACCAAGACGCTGATCGGCGCGGACGAGCTTGCTGCGATGAAGCCCGACGCTTGGCTCATCAACATCGCGCGCGGCGACATGGTCGATCAGGACGCGCTGATCGCGGCGCTGACCCAAAAGACGATCGCCGGGGCCTTCCTCGACACCGTCACCCCCGAACCCCTGCCCGCCGAGCATCCCTTATGGTCCGCGCCCAATGCGATCCACAGTATGCACCTGTCGGGCCGCAGCCAGACCAAAATGTTCCAGCGCGCCACCGCCTTGTTCCTGCGCAACCTCGACGCTTTCCTGGCGGGACGGGCGATGGAAAATGTCGTGGATTTGGGGGCGGGGTATTAGGGAGCGGTCTGATCCATCCCGGCAGGCAGAAGTCGCCCACTTGCGGACGTCAGGTAAACGCCGACTGACTTGTCGGCTTGACGGTTAGAACGCTCCACCCTTTACGGAGAACTCGTACTCCTCACCTGGCACCCCAATCACCAACTCCTCTCTGCTTGGTGAATATGAAACTGCGTTCTTGCTCGCGCGTCCCGGTAGATTTGATCTACCATCGAACAGTTCTCCGATGGTGAAAGCGCTTATACCGGCAGTGCCGATACGGGCACGGTAATGCACTTCAAGGCCGTTGCTGCCTTTCCACATCCATTCATATTCGCTCCACACACTACCGCCTGTGGTCTTGCGGTCGATTACGCGGTGATACTGAGAGCAATGGGTTGGCTTCGAAGTCGAAGGACCTTCGTCGAAGACGCATGACCTCACTCCATCAGAAATCCAGCCAGTTTCGACTCTAGGCTCTGGACTGCGAGCAACAGCTGGACAGTTCATTCCCAACAGGAACACTACGCAGAGAGAGCGGCGAATGGGCATCGGTCAAAACTACAGCTTCGATGTGCAGCGTCAACGACCGCTTCCCACCAATCCCGGTCGTCCAACTTCACCCCAAACCCTAATTTACCCCATCTGGGAAAATTCGCGCTTGCCGCCCTTACCCCAATTGGGTAATGCGCCGCCCATGACGACGATGGCCGGCCTCAAGATCAAGCACTTTCGCGAAGAGCGCGCGCTCAGCCGGGCGGCGTTCGGCGCGTGGTATGGCGCGCCCGGCTCCACCGTTCAGGGCTGGGAAGAAGATGGCAAGCGCGCCAGCGGCCCGGTCGTCAATCAGATCGCGGCCAATGGCATCGCCACCCATGCCGATTGGTACATTTCGATTCGCACGGAGAATGACATGAGCAGCTGGGCCCCCGATAGCTGGACGCGCGCCGACGCGCGCCAGATGCCCACCTATCCCGATGCGGCGGCGCTCGACGCGGCAACCGACACGCTCGCCAGCTTCCCGCCCTTGGTGTTCGCCGGGGAAGCGCGCAACCTCACCGCCGATCTCGCGCGCGTCGCCGAGGGCAAGGCGTTCCTGCTGCAAGGCGGGGATTGCGCCGAGAGCTTCGCCGAGCACAGCGCCAACACCATCCGCGACACCTTCCGCGTCATCCTGCAAATGGCGGTGGTGCTGACCTTTGCGTCGAAGCTGCCGACGGTGAAGCTCGGCCGCATGGCCGGGCAGTTTGCCAAGCCGCGCTCGTCCGATGTCGAAGTGCAAAATGGCGTGGAATTGCCCGCCTATCGCGGTGACATCGTCAACGATATCGAGTTCACGCCCGAAGGTCGCCTGCCCGATCCACAGCGCATGATCCGCGCCTATAGCCAGTCGGCGGCGACGCTCAATCTGCTGCGCGCCTTTGCTGGCGGTGGCTATGCCAATCTCGCCCAAGTCCATCGCTGGACGCTCGATTATATGGGCCGCAGCCCCTGGGCCAAAAAATATGCCGAAACCGCCGACCGCATCGGCGAAGCGCTCGATTTCATGGCCGCGTGCGGCATCAGCCCGGAGACGGTGCCGCAACTCGCGCAGACGCGCTTCTACACCAGCCATGAGGCGCTGCTGCTGCGCTACGAACAGGCGCTGACGCGGCAGGATTCGCTGACAGGCGACTGGTATGACACCAGCGCGCACTTCCTGTGGATCGGCGATCGCACGCGCTTCGAAGGCAGCGCGCATGTCGAATATCTGCGCGGCATCGGCAACCCGATCGGCATGAAGTGCGGCCCAAGCCTTGAGCCCGACGCGCTGCTGCGCTTGCTCGACACGCTCAACCCCAACCGCGTGCCCGGCCGCATGACGCTGATCACGCGCTATGGCCATGATAAGATCGAGGCGGGCCTGCCCAAATTGGTGCGCGCGGTGCTGCGCGAAGGGCATCCGGTGGTGTGGAGCTGCGATCCGATGCACGGCAACACGGTGAAGGCAGCGACGGGCTATAAGACGCGCCCGTTCGACCGCATCCTGGCCGAAGTGCGCGGCTTCTTTGCGGTTCACCGCGCGGAAGGCTCAATCGCGGGCGGCATTCATGCCGAGATGACTGGGCAGAATGTCACCGAATGCACCGGCGGCGCGGTCGACGTGACCGAACAATCGCTCGCCGATCGCTATCACACGCATTGCGATCCGCGGCTCAACGCGGGCCAGTCGATCGAGCTCGCTTTCCTGCTTGCGGAAATGCTGAACGTGGAAATGGCGGAACGGCGGCGCGCGGCGGCCTGAACCGCCCCGCGCCGCGCGGATCCGTTAGAGCGCGCTGCGGCCCTGCAGCAGGCGAACGACCACGACGATCAAGGCGATCACCAACAGCAAGTGGATCAACCCACCGCCAATATGAACGGCAAAACCCAGCGCCCACAGCACCAGCAAAACGACGACGATGGTCCACAGCATCGGAAATCCTCCCATTACGCCACTCCGCAGGTGCGGGCGGTATCGGCTAGGGAAACGCCCACGCGCCGGGCAGGTTCCGAGCGCGCGGCACTTCGCTTGACGCCGCGAGGCGGGATCGGTAAGGCCGCTCCTCCGCCTTACGGCCCCTTCGTCTAGCGGTTAGGACGTCGCCCTCTCACGGCGAAAGCACGAGTTCGATTCTCGTAGGGGTCACCAAACTGTCAAAACCCTCATTTTGGGGTTGGTTTGGCGTGCCGAGAGTGAACGCGGCCCGTGATAATTCTTCAAGCATTCCAAAGGGCTGCCTGAATTCTACGGTCAGCCGATCATTGGCCCAAGTACAGTTCGAAAGTACCAAATTTAGAGCTCGACGCCGGTATTCCGGGGCCATCTCCGCAAAGCCTTTGTGGGCGTTCCTGACGACATCGAGCAGCGCCACGCCATCGTCGACATAGGCCTCGTCGGCATTATTGAGGTGCTCGAGTCCTCGGATCGCCCGCGCTCTCTCCTCCCGCCAGGTGGTAGCGATGCGATCGTGAAATTCCTTGGTGATACGTCCATCGACCTTATCGAGGTAGATGGTGTCAAGACGCTCCTGGAGCTTGTCTGCCTCGGCAGTCAGCCGCGCCTTGGCTTCATCACGCTCGCGGCTCTCGTCGCCATGGCTCTCGCGGAGCGCTCGCTGTACGAGACCGAAAATCTCGTCGTCGAGGCGAAGCCGCGAAAGCATCTGTTCGAAATGAACGTCAAGCGCCTCCTGGCGGACGTAACGCTCAGGGCATTTTCCCTTAAAGCCGGTGCAATGGTAGTAGATGTATTTCTGCTTTTTTATCTCCGCGACCATCGCACAGCCGCAGTGGCCGCACGTCATCAAGCCGGTGTAGACGAAATCTTTGGGACTCGCGCGGACATTGGATGCGCTACGGCCATCGATGACTTCCTGAGCTAGTTCCCAAGCCTCGAGCGAGACGATCGGGTCGTGTAGGCCTTGGTAAAGCTTACCGTCCCACTCATAGGAGCCGGTGTAGAGCCGATTTCTGAGAATATAGAAAATCGTACTCGTACTGCTGACGAGCTTGCCGCTTCGACGATACCTCAAACCAAGCTCGCGCGCCTTCGCTGCCAGTTCGTTGATTGAGAAATTACCGGTTCCGCACAGCTCGAACAGGCGCGCAATGATCGGTGCGATCTCGGGATCGACCGCGATCACCTTCCGCCCAGCATCATTGCGGATGTTGCGGTAACCGAGTGGAGCGAGGGTAGGCCAATAACCCTGCGCGGCCTTTTCGGTCATGCCCTTGCGCGCTTCCTCTGATAGATTGTCGATATAGTTCTTGGCCATCAGCACCTTGATGCCGTGCATGAACTTCTCGGAAGACCTGGAATCCTTGGAAAGGACGACACCCTCCTTGGCGAGGTGGATCTCGATATCCAACTCGTCGAGCGTCACCCAGTCCTTGAGGTTGCGATACAGCCGATCGGTCTTTTCGACCAGGATCATTCGGACCGATGGATGGCGTCGTAGGTACGCAAGCATCGCTTCAAATTCGGTACGCCCGGCCTTCCGCGCGGTTTCTACATCGACATGTTCGGCTACGATATCGATGTCGTTGATCGCTGCGTAGTCTCGGAGAAGTTTGAGCTGGGCAGGAATCGAGAATCCCTCGCGCTCCTGCTCCGACGTTGAGACGCGAGCGTAGAGAACCGCTTTCTTCAATGCGTGGTGGACCGACGCACGTGCCACCGTCCGTCTCAGCTTCGCTCTGGGTTTCGCCATTGTTCCACAATTCCTTCTCTGCTCTCAATCACGATCCTTCCCCACTTCCAACCGCGAAACGCGCCTATCGCTGGGGAATTGTGGCCGTGCCGCCGTGCCGTTCTGTTCACTATTTATTCTGCGATAGCATTGACCCGTCAAGCTGCCGATTCGGCGTAGACAAACCGCTTGGCTGGGTTATCCGGCGTTCGTGTCGTCGTCGCATTCCCTTGACGGTTGTCGAACGACAATGGTCCGACGTCGGGCGATGGCGAGCTCATAATAGTCGGTCAGGTCGCCTAGCAGAATCCTCGCTTCGTCCTGAGACACTGGCCGGCCCAGTCGTCGTGCGAATATCCCACTGGCATCCTCAATCAGCTGCCGTGAGAATTTATCGCGCCTCGCAATGCGAGGTTCCCGTGGAGTCTCTTGGGTCGAGCTCCCCGCTGAGGATTCACATGCAGACTGAGTAGGCTCCTGATCCGTAGCCTGCGCTCTAGGTTGCGGAGGAGGGTTGGACTGACCGTAAGGCGTTCGTGGCCCGGCCGAGGAATCATTGGCGTTCCCGTACCTCGTGTTAGAAGATCGGGCGCGCCTCATCGCCGTACGATGCGATTATCGTGTAAGGGACATTCGCATTGCCTGAGGTGCCAAAGCAAGGCCCCACCGAGGCGCACCGTCATTATCACGTCGCCGCTCCAATCGATGGAGCTCAGCGGGATGTCTTGGAGCAAGGTTATTGTAACTCGCGTGCCACCGTTTATCAACAGTTCCCGCACTCGAGCCGATCTACAGTGCTCAGCGTGTCGATGATGTCGCGGGCGGTCAGGCGCTATCTTCCTCGCAAACGCCCATAGAAAGACTAAGCGTCGATTGCGGGCCTATTCAACGAGATTGGCAAGATTCTTCAATGACGAATCCATGCCGGCGCGATGGTCAGCTTCGCTGATCCCCGTGGGGACGTTCTCGGCGGTGAACGTCACTTTCGTGCCGTTTGCGACGGCCGTGAATATCGTGGTCATCGTCATGGTGCCGGCAAAGGCCGGATCGGCGGACTCGAACTCGACAGCCTCGACAATTTTTTCATTCGGTATCAGTTCGATGAAGCGTGCCTCGACAACGTCGGTATTCTCCGTTGATTTGCCTCGGCCACGCTCGGTCTCGGAATAGACGAATGTCATCCGATAGCTGCCCCCAACACGGGGGGTCGAAAGCGAGGATCTTCGCAGTCATGCCCTTGGGCGCACGCCATGACGCAAGGGCCTCGGCATCGAGAAAAGCGCGGAAGATGGCACGTGGTGGCGCAACGATGGTGCGAGAAGCTGTGTGGGTTCGAGGGTCTGTCATGAAACCTGTATGATAGAGGGCGGTCGCGAAGTCGCGCCAGCAGACGCTTTAGACACAAGGAACTTTGAACCCATCGCCGCCGAACCCTAGTGTGGAAAACCCCAAACCGGCCTCCACACGAGGAAAACGACGGCCGGCTTTCTTGGTCCAGGCGCGATCGTTGAGGGACGCGCCTGGACCAAGAATTGGTTCAACCGTTCAGCTTGTCCTTCACCGCTTTAGCGGGCGTGAACGAGAGCTTCTTCGAGGCCGCAATCGTGATGGTCGCGCCAGTCGAGGGATTGCGACCTTCGCGCTCCGCGCTGGCCTTCACTTTGAACTTGCCGAAGCCGTTGAGCGAAATCTCCTCGCCCTTCGCCGCCGCGTCCGCAATCGCCGCGAAGACAGTATCGACGATTTTCTTGGCGTCGGCCTTGCTCGAGCCGGTGGCGCTGGAAAGATGGTCGGCGAGGTCGCTGTTGTTCATGTTTCACTCCTGGTTGTTCCCCTGCTGATCTATCGAGGAGCGGATAGAGCGACAAGCCTGCTGCCACCGCGCCGCTTAATCTTGCACCTCTGACGATACGGAGCGCGCTACCACGCCGAACCCGAGCATTCGCTCCCGCTTGGCCTCGTTGGTGGGCGAGTCGGGCGATTGCGGGGTCGTCGCGACCGAAGCACCGCCAAGCCTAACAGGCCGTTCGGCGAAGATCGCAGGGCCAAAACGCCGCGTGAGGTGGTCTGCGACGCTCAGGGCATAGTGCCTTTGGCGCCACGCTGTGGGGCTGTGATAGACCCCGATCGCGGCCCAATAGTCACCGGTCGCCCGCAAGGCCGACAGGAAGATCCAGCGGGCAACATCGGCATTGAAGCAGGCATCGGACTTGAGCCAGGTGCGAACCTCCTGCTCGGGCCGCCGCAGCACCGCTGCGATCTTTGGCACCCACCAACTATTGATCTGAAGGGGCCCCAGGTCATGCGATCCGTTGGCATTGGCGACCTCCGCGCCGACCCATCCGCCTTCCTGGTCGCGCAGTCCCCACAGGGTTTTCTCGAGCCAATCCTTCCCACCAGCGGCACGTGCAATGCAGTGTGAGATGGCGCCTTCCGAAGGTCTCGCCATCCCCGCCGAGGGTGAAGCCGCGGTGGATGCCGCGAACACCACGGCAAGGCAGCCGGCGCGCAGAATAGATTTGAGGCGGCATCGGGCGGAAAATGCAAAGGCGGTGTGGTTCATGGCAAACTGCTCCGTGATCAATGTTCCGGACCGTGGCCGGAATCGGCGTCACGGGAGTCATGTACTTGGGCGGGCGCTGGGTCGGTTCGGGCGTCGGCGCGATCGGCTTCGGCAGGCGCGCGATCGACGACAGATTGCAGGAAGCGGTCGAGGATGTCGGCAATCCCGCGGGCATTTTCAGCCAGCCGCTCCGGCAGGCCCCTTGGCGCATTCGTCCGTTGGTCGAGTTGCCGGCCAAGGGCCATGTCGCGCCGCTCGGACCGCTCACGATCCTGGTCCGCCCGAGCTCGCTCAATCGGGTCTGCATGACGCGCGGCGAGGCTGTCGCGGCTATCCCTGTCCAGCCTTCCGAGCCCTTCCAGCGCGGACGTCTTTTCGCCGGAATGGGTCTCGAGCTTCTCGGCGAGGCGCTTCTCGTCCTCGGTCCAGAGCTTCACGCCGAAGCGCGCGCGGGTGATCGCCGTATAATAATTCTGGCCGTTCACGAGCCCGGAATTGACCGGCGCCAGCACATACACCCGGGCGTAGGTCTTGGACTGCGCGGAATATACGGTCTCTGCGTATCCGTGGTCCCAGTGCTTGTGCTCGGACAGGTCGATCTGCTGCACGCGCTCGCCTCGGTCCCAACGGATCGTGGCAACGGTTCCATCCATCTTTTCGACCGTGCCACGCTCGGCATTCTTTAGATCGAGCGCATTGTTCACCAGACGCCATTGGATGCGATCGCCTTCCGCGAGGTCGCGATTCTCCGCGTTGAACACGTTGATCTGCTTGACCTGACTCTGCCGCGGATCCCAGCGGATCATCCGGCCGTTTTCGTCGACCAGTCGCACGACCTGCCGCCCGTTCTCGGCGCGTCCGATACCGACAACACGATATTGGACGTCGCGCGCGATCCCCGCGCCGAGCTGATCCCGCGTGAAGGTCACGACCTGGCCGCCTGAATAAAATCGGGCATAGTGTTTCTCCTGGTCGGACATGCCGCTCGGCGTCAGGACCTGGAGCCGTGCGTCTTCGGCCGCGATCGCGCTTTCCGATTTCAGGGTTTCGCGAATCTTTGAGTTCACGATCAGCCGGGTGGCATTGTCGAGCACCAGGATGTTCGTGGTGGCGCGGTTCTCCGGCTTGAGCCGGGTCCATTCCGCGACGAGGCCCTTGGCGAGCGCCTCGGCCCCCTCCCCGCTCACGACCTTGTCGAGGTGTGACAGCGAGGCGGCATATTCCGCGGCCCGCGCATGGGTGACCGCGGCCTTCATGCTTTTGGTCTGCTGGCGCATCGACTCGGTGAGTTGCGCCGTGGCGAGGCCGAACTTCTGCATCAGCCAGAAGGGCTTCCCCTGTTCGATCGCGCCGGTCTGCTTGTCATCGCCGAGCAGGATCAGCCGCGCGCCCGTCATCCGGCTGATCTCGAGGATGCGAATGGCCTGGCGTGTCCCGAGTTGCCCGGCCTCATCGAGGAGGAGAACATGGCGGTCGGTGATGCCGCGACCACCGCTGGTGAGAACGCTTTCGACCGTTCTCGATTCGACACCCGCGATCTGACCCGTGGTCGCAGCGGCTGACGATGTGGGGGCCAGCGCGACCAGCACCGTTCCCGGCTCGGCCGCCTGTCTCAGGGTATTCATCAACGTCGATTTGCCGGCGCCGCCGACGCCGTGGATGCCAGTGACCCGGTCCCGCGACAAGGCCGATTGAACGAGGGCCTGCTCCTGATGGGGCGTGAGGCCAGCGGTCTCCAGCGCGACCAGGAGGCGGTCGGCGGTGGCGATGGGTCGGGCATCATCCAGGGCCAAAGCGAGGTGCTGCGACAGCGCCATTTCCTGGCGAGCGCTGCGCCTGCTGGTCCGGCCGCGGGTTAGAGTCTGATCGCCCGTCGGCGCACGGGTGACGAGGAGCTTGTGCTTCGCCTCATGCTCGGCAAGCAACGGCCGGACATCGGCAAGCCTCACCTCTCCGACATGGCTGGCCAGCGCCAACCCGTACATGCGGCCGAGATTGTTCACGGCTTCGCGTGTCTCCGCCTGCCGCAGGCCGAACAGACTCGCGCGACCGGCGGTTCGGCGGTCGACGTCGATGATCGACGTGCCCCGTTCCTCGACCTGCGCGGTGAGTTTGGCGAGGTCCGCCTCATAGGGTTTCGCGCGCGCGGCCCACTGGATGTGGAACTCGTCGAGTGTCGCCGTCACCTTGGGACCGCGCGTCTGGTAGAAGGATTGGCGACGCGCTGCCTGTCCGGTGAGCCCATGCTCCTTGGCATGGGCATCGATCTGTCCAGCGCGCTGGGAGGTGTCCTTGATAAAGTCCTTGGGAACGCCGACGATCTCGAACAGCCCCCGTCTGGGGTCGAATTCGACTTCGTATCCGATCTGGCGAAGCTCATGGGCGAGGTCGTTTTCGATAGACCTGCCCCGCAACCATCTGCTCGGCGAACATCGCCCGTGTCTCGAGGCTGGCCCAGGACGAACCGTCCTCTCGGTTCGTGATGTTCATCACGACAACATGGGTATGGAGATGGGGATCGAGCTCGCGGCTGGCATGTTCGGTGAAGCGGGCAAAATCAGTCGACCAGTCGTCTCGTGAACGATCTGGCCGTTGTCGCGTCGGCGCAGGGACGCATGTTCTTCGAGATATTCGAGCGCCGTCCCGACTGCTTTCTCATGGGCGGCGATTATCCGCTCGTCGCCCATCACCAGCGCCATGATCGATACCGATTTCGGCGCATTGACGGCGAAGTCCCAGCCGGGGGTGATGCTCGATCTCGCCGTTGGCACGGTGGCGGCCGAGTTGCTGGTCGTCGATCTTTCCGGCCAGCAACTCTTGGAAAGTCTGGGGATCGACCGGGCCGGATAGCCCTAACTCAACCGCTATCCGGCCACCCCATTCTGAATGTTCGTCGCTCCCTTTGGTGTAATAATCGCCCACCGTATAATAGCGGGCAATATTGCCGGGCGTACCTTTCAGGCGGCGGGGATGGATCATGCCGGCCGCGCCGGCCTGGCCGGGCCATTTTCGCGATCATAGACATCGAGTTCGATGCGGGTCCGGCCCCGTTGGGGGGCAAGCGTGAAGGCCGGAGCAGGTGCGACAGGGTCTGTCGGCGGGTTTTCGGCGGGTTTCGGTTCAACCCCCTCCCCCTCGGCGGCCCCACTGCTGCCGCCCTCGAAGAGGTCAGGCGATGTTGGCGGAGGCGGTGGCGGCACCGGTCGTGCAGCCTTCTTGCGTCGCGGCGGTGATGGCGACTCGGTTGACTTGGCTTCGGCATGGATCGCGGCGATCAGGGCCTCGCCATCCCGGTCGCGCACCGGCGGCGTATCGCGTTCGACAAAGGCGTCGGCGATGGTCGCGACGGTGTTGAAGCGGTCCTGGAAATGGACCACCGGCAGGTTGCGACCGAACCGCAGGAAACCCGACAGGTTGGGCAGATTGGTGACCTCGGTGTGCATGACCAGCGGGCGGGTCACCTGCATGCGCGACAGGTTCACGCCGTCGCGCATGTCGTTGACGCCGTAGGACATGCCTTCGTTCGCCTCGACCTGTTCGACCTGACCGAGATTCTCCGAAACATGCTTTGCCGTGGGGGTGTCGTTGGCGCGGAGAGCCACCCAGGTCGAGCAATAGCCGGTGATCGCAGCGGCATCCTGGATACCGTAGGTCGCCTCCAATTGCGGGTAGGACTGGAACCCCAGGATACCGCACCCGCCATATTTGCGGGCGCGCGCTAGGAAGTCGGACAGCGATGGCAATTTCTGCAGCGTGGGGAGTTCGTCGATGACGCAATAGAGGCGTCGGCGGCGATCGGGCGTCAGGCTCATGATCGCCGAAATGGCGATATCGAGCCAGACCGTGATCAGGGGCCGAAGCGACGGGAGCTGGTCGGCCTTGACGGTGATGAAGAGCCAGCCGTCCCCCTTTTCGTTCGCCACCCAGTCCCGGATCGACAGCCCTTTGCGGGTGTCGTCGAGATAGGAAAAGCTGCGCATGACGGAGGCAAGTTCGGCCTGGATGCCGGCAGACGTGCGCTCCCCTTCGAGGCTGATGAAAGCCGCGGCATCGGTACCAGCGGCGAAGGCTGCAAGATCCTTCAGCTTGGACCGCAACAGGCGATCAAGCAGGATCGAGACCAGCATTTGCTTCTGATGCGCGAGCTTGCGCATGACCGCGACGAGCGTGCCGCGGGCGGCCTTCGCCCAGAACGGATCACCCGCCTTGTCGGGGATCGTCGACTCAGCGATCTGGTCATAATGGTAATCGCGCGGGACGTCGCCCCAGGGCGACCAGCGGCTGGTGCGCTTGTCGAGTGGATTGAGAAGAATGTCCTTTCCCGGGCGGTAGAATTTCTCGACGAAGGTGCCGGCAGTATCATAGACGATCGCCCGCTTGCCCTCCTTGCGGATCCCCTCGAGCATCTTGACGATGAGGTTGGTCTTGCCGGTGCCGGGCGCGCCGCACAGGAGCACATGCTCGGGCTCATAGGCATCCGGAATGGGGACGCCGCCGATCGAGAAGCTCCCCTTGCGCTGGTGGCGGAGCAAGTGTTTGACCTGCCGGATCGTGCCGAACCGGGCACCGCGCAAATACTCGTTCGAGCCGAGTCCCCTGCCCGTGCGCGTGAATGTGAACCAGGCGAAGAACAGCGCCAGCAGCGCGAAGGCGCCGGCGATCAACGCCCCGTGGATGAGGTCGAGCTCGACCTTATGGAGAGTCTGCTTGGCGAGTTTGGAGGCGAGCAGCCAATCGGCTGACGTCCAATATTGGTGTCCCGCCGGCGTCTTGAACAACACCGGATCGTTGGTGCCGGCGGCCGCATCGACCTTGAAGCTCGCCTCGACCAGTTTGCGCAGGATGAAGCGCTCATAGTCCGTCGACATTTCGAGCGCATACCAGATGGTGCCCATCACCCAGAGGACGAACCCCGCGATGACCGTCTGGAAAAACACCTGGGTTGTCATGCGGACATTGTGGACGATCGCCTGTCCGCCGCGGGTCCAGGAGCCGAGCGTGTCGTTGCGAAAGATGCTCATCGTGCGTCTCCCGCGTCCACATGGACAGGAAGGACCGATCTGGGATGCCCGAGATACAGGAGCGGCAGGAAGCCGATCGTCCAGGGGATGGTCGGCAGCTGCGGCGATGCCTGAAGCTCGGCGGTGGGGGTGGGATCAGCCCGTCGTTCATCCCCGCTCATCGGTCGGCTTCCGGGTCGAGCAGACCCCTGTCCCGCAATATGCCGCGCGCTCCGCCATCCCCTTTTGCAGAACGTCCGGGGTCCGTTGGCCGATCGAGGTGCCGAGGATGGTGAGGATTTGAATGCAGGTCGCGAGGATCTCGTCCTGCGACGAATAGATGTACCGGCCGCGGGGATCGGCGGCCTGTTCGAGAACGGACCGAATGAACACCGAGAGGGAGAGATCGGCGCCGGCCGCGCGCCGGTTGAGGCGGTCGTGCAGGGCGCTGTCGATCCGCACGCTTATTCTGATCATGTCGTAGCTCCAGCACTGGGAGCTCGACGGGCAAGTCTTGAAGCAAGCGCATCATAGCGCGGATGCCGCTGTTTTTCAACGATTTATGCTGTCCGACATGTCAGACAGGAATAGACGCGCAAATCCAACGATTTGCTCGACGCACTGTCGTTCGCGGGTGACATGTCGGACGCCGCGCCGTGTCCAGCGTCGGACTTGTCGGACAGGCTTATAGCATTGATTTATCGTCGGAATAGCCGCGCAGCACCCGTGCGTACGGTGCATTACAAACGGCCAAGGCCGTGAGTGCTCCCCTTCGCAGCGCTCCGCGCGCTGCGTTGTCTCGACCGGGCACGGGCGGACAATCCCCGGCAGGGGATTTCTTCTTCTCGCCGGCGGCACGCCGGCAAGCTCATCTCGATCGCGGTGCCTTGGACCTTCATGAAGTCCATACCCCAAGTTCGGGATTGAATGCGGGCCAACCCGGATTACAATGCCGGGCGGCGGGCAGACCCATCACAAGGACGATGGACATGCCCAAAATGACGGAACGTGAGCGACTAGCCGACCTCGAAGCGCGTCAGCGCAAGGTCGCTGAAGAAGTAGAAAGTGCCCGCCGCGCCCTGCGCGACCGATATGCTGGAATGGTCACGGACCTCCCGATCGAAGCATTGAGCGAGCGGGATTTCAGGGACGTCCTCACTCACGCGATTCGGGTGGGAGGAAGCCCTGCCGTCTCGGCACTGAAGACGCTGCCAGCGGCAGCGCCCGAACCGAAAAGTCGCCCGAAGGGCGGCCCAGCGACGAGCATGGCGTAGCCACGCGCAGGAGGCCGACAGCAAAGCTGTCGCACCGCCCCGCGACGGACCCGATCTTTGATCGGGCTCCCGAGCGGGGCGGTCCTCAACGCCAACAAAAGGGACCGGCCGGGCATCATGCCCAACCGATCCCCATCACGATCTCAGGCGACAGCGCTGGCTGTGCGCTGATCCGAGAGCCGGAAGAAGTGCGCCGGCACCCGCTTCTCGCGGACCATCCGGGCGAGGTGCGATTGAAGTCCCGACCCCTCGCAGACCAGCGCTTCGACGGGGCGCAGTGCCAGCAGCCGCTCGTTCCGTGCGAACCCCGCCCGCTTGCCCAGTCGTGCGTCGAGCGTGAAGGCCACCAGCTTCACGCCCGACCGCGCCGCCCATGCCGCCGCGATCGCGTCGCACCCCTTGTTCTGGGCGGTCGTCGCCAGCACCATCGCCGGGATCCGGGCGTGGATCGCGTCGAGCCGATCCCACAGGAGCTGATGGTCCTCCCATTGCTGGCCGCCCGAGAAGATGACCACCGGCCCCTGCGGCGCGTGCTCCTCGATGCGGCGCTGGCGGCGTGCGGCGATGAAGTCGGTGGCGGCGATGACCGAGGCGGTCCGCTTCCCCGACACCAATGTCGCGCGCGGTGCCGACCATGGCCGGCCGGTCTCGGATGGTACATCTGCGCCGCGTGATCGCGCATGCAGGCGACCGCGTCGCGCGCTTCGTCGAGGGACTGGCAGAGCGTCTGGGCTTCCTCCAGTTCGGTCGTCGCGACCTCGCTGCCGTCGGCGGAGCGGATCAGCCCGTTGACCTGCTGCGCCGCCCGATCGGCTTCTCCGTCGAGCTGTCCGGCGACCTTGTGGAAGCTGTGAACGATGCCCCAGGCGAGCCGGTCGGCGATGCTCTCCAGTCTTGTGTCGCGCAGGACGTCGAACAACGTCGTGACCAGCAATTCGGTCGCGCGCTCGGCTTCCAGCGGGTCGGGCATCCCGGCATCGGTGCTGTCCTCGGCGCGGTCGATCCGGAACTCACCTACGGTCTCGGTGAAGGCAGCGGCGAAGCGGTCCGTAGGCTCGGCCGTTTCCTCGGCATAGAGCGCGGCGATGTCGGTGAAGCGCGAAATGGAACGGTGTGAATGCGTCATGATGGCCTCCTGAATTTTAAGAGGCATTTTCCCCGGCACGGGCTCTGAGCGACGGGGTCAAGGATCGCGAAGCGACCGCGAAGCGGCGATGGGGGTCACGATTTTCTTTGGCGGCCACCAACACCGATGCAGAAGTGCTGCCGTCGATCCGCCAAAGAAAATGGTGGGGCCCCGTCGTCCTTGAGGCCGGCGCTGTCCCCGTGCCACCCTTGGACTTCTTGATAGATAGAGAGAGGCTGTGATTCGGGGGGCTCGATGCCCCCCGAATCGCATCGGCCGGTGCGGACCCTTTGTCCGCACTGGCCGTCCCGCACGTCTGAGGATTGTGAGACGCTAGGCCGCGCATAACGCCCTCCCAAGGCGGTGAAGGAGAAGGGCGAAGCCTGTCGGTTGCTCGACGCACTTGCATAAAAATAGCCGGCACGCGGGAACGCGTCCGGCCATCATAGGAACCTCAGATCGTCAGGGACTCAGCCAATCGAACCCTTCATGGTGCCCGCAATGATCGCAGGCGACCGTGCGATAGATATTGAGCGAGCCTTCCGCGCGCTCGACACGCCCGTGCTCGGCTGGTTCGCCGCAACGTGGACACGACGCTTCCCATCGCTCGTCGGCAGGCTCCATACCGCCGGGCTCGGTGCAACCGCCATAAGCGATCATGACTGGTCCGATCTGTCGGTTGCGGGAGGCAGATAGGCCTCATAGGGGTTCCCGTCGTGAAGGTGGCCGAACGGCGTCATCACATAAGCGCCGTCGTCCCGACCCACGGCGCAGATCACGTAGCGCGGGACGCCGGGGAGCGCGTCGGTGCATTCCATGAGGGCGAGATTACCGTCCTCGGCCGCGCGGCGCAGGGTTGCGAAATTGCGCCGATACACATCTGGTATGGCCATGTCGGCCTCCTGTGAAACGGTGGGAAAGGAGGCGGGAGCCAGGCCCCCGCCCCCCCCCCCGATGTTCAGGCCCGCATCCGGCGCACCGCGGAATCGGCGACCTGATCGGCCTTGCGGAAGGCATGGATGGGCACCCCCGCCTGTTTCAGGGTCTGATAGAGGTTCGCCTGCAACCCCGAGCCTTCGCACAGCACCGCCTCGACGGGCTTCAGCTCGGCGAGCTTGCGGTTTCGCGTGAAGGCCGTTTTCCGGCCCGAGCCGTATAGCCCGAACGCCACCAGCGGCACGCTGTTGCGCGCCGCCCATGCGGCCGCGATCGCGTCGGCGCCTTTGCGCTGACCGGTCGTGACGAGGGACATGTGCGGCACGCGCTGATGAACCTCGTCGAGCCGCGCCCACAGGGTTTCCCAATCGTGCCACTGGGCGGGTCCGGAAAAGACGACGATCGGTCCTTCGGGCTGTGCTTCTCGCGGGCGGCGAGTTCGCGAGCGCGGAGGAAATCCTGTGCCGCGATCTGACTCGCCGAAGATGCGGAGGATGCCCGGCTTCCCCGCGCCGGCGACCACGGCCAGCCCGACTGCGCGCGGTACATCTCGCCCGCATAGTCGCGCATGCACTCGATCGCTTCGCGGTGCTCGGCGGTCGACTGGCAGAGGAGCTGCTTTTCCTCCAGCTCGTTATTATAGACCTCGCTCATGTCGGGATGTCGAACGAGATCCCCGATTTCGGAAGCGAGGCTGTCTTCGCGGCGTTCCAGTTTCCCGGCGACGAAATGGAAGCTGTTGACGAAGCCCCACGCGATCTCTGCGGATAGAGGCTCCAGCCGCGTGCCCGCGAAGAGATCAAAGATGGTGGCGATGATCGCCCCGCATTCGGCCTGCACCGCGAAGGGTTCGGGCATGTCATGTTCGCCGGGCTGGTCGCCGAGTTCGACGATGCTGAGCGGCATGGGATCGCCGAAGGCCGCCTGAAATTCGGGGGTGGCGATCATCTCGGCATAGAGGGTGGGAAGGTCGGCCAGTCGGCTGACGCTGTTCGGGGATGTGGTTCGAGCCATGATGGCGAACTCCTTGTCGAAAAGGGAAACAAAAAAAGGGCCGGAGCGCTGGACGCACCCCCGGCCCTCGTTCACGCGGCTTAGAACGGGATGTCTTCGTCCACGTCCGCGTTCGTCCGGTCGCCGTTCAGGTGCCGTCGGCGCCGGCGGTGCTGTCACCGAAGCCGTCCTGGGTCCGGGGCGCATAGTCGCGCTGGCTGGCGCCGAACCCACCGCTGCCGAAGCCGCCACCGAACCCGCCGCCGAGATTCTCGCGACGCCAGGCGACGGTGAAGCCACCCGCCTCGTTCGGGAACAGGGCGACCGGAAGCGGCTCGGGCAGGCTCGGATCGTCGATCTGGCCCGCAAGGAAGACCTCACCGGTCTTCTTCGACACGGCTTCCCAGAGCGCGCCGATCTGCACCCAGCGCCGCGCGATGTTCAGCGCCACGATCTCGTAGATCGGCGCCTTCTCGCTCTGGCTCTGGACCGGGCGAAGCCCGATCCGCGGCAGATCGATGGTGCGCGTGAAGACCGAACCCATCAGCCGGCCGTTCTCCTTCTTGAATTCACCAATGTTCATCGTCTCAACTCCTTCGAATGTCGCTCTCGAGACCATCTCGGCGACACTCCTCCAGATCCCCCTTTCCTCTGGTTCCCGGCCTCACCGCGCGCGGTGCCGCGCGAGGGGCAATGCGACCTCTCCCCCCGCCCTGCCCCGCCACCGCTCGCCGCGCACACCGCCGCTAACGCGCCTATGCCGCCCCGCGCACAGGCAAGTGCCCGTGCCGAGGTCGGGCTATGTGGGTGGAAGTTGGGCGGCTGGCCCCCGCGTACGGGCGTTCCTGATCAAGGGGCGATTTCGATCGGCAGCGATGAGTGGTTTGCCGCTTGCCGAAAATCGCTTTCAGGTTTCAGAGGGTGGATTCGGGATGATGGGAGAGATACCTCACAAACCGAGCGGGGAGACCTATCACCGAATCTATATGTCTCGGGGAAGAGTCATGTGAGCCGTGAGGCTATGGATCGGGCAAACCTTGTCTGGGAGAATGTCGGAGTGGCGGGGAATAGTTGGGAAAGGGTGCCGATCGATGCGCAGAGCATCGACGCGCCGCTCTCGCAAGCGGCGATCTTTCTCGTTCTAACGGTCGCTGACGGTGAGGCTGCTCTTGGCACGATCTGCTCCGTTCTCGGCGGGCTCGATGATCTCGTCAAAACCGTTGGGTTCCGCGACCTCTCCGCCCGTCTGTCCTGCATTGCGGGGATCGGCAGCGATCTATGGGACCGGCTCCATCCGGGGAAGAGACCGCGTGAACTGAAGCCGTTTGCGCCGATCATCGGACAGCCGCACAGCGCGCCGTCGACGCCCGGCGATCTGCTGTTCCACATCAGGGCGGAACGCGTCGATCTCTGCTTCGAGTTCGAGCGAATCCTGCTGTCAAATCTCGGCGCGGCCGTGAGCCTCACGGATGAGGTGTCCGGGTTCCGCTATTTCGATGCGCGGGACTTGCTGGGCTTTGTCGACGGTACCGCCAATCCGACTGACCAGACCTCCCTGCATCGGCGCTGGTGGGCGAAGAGGATGCCGAGTTTGCCGGCGGAAGCTACGTCGTCATCCAGAAATATCTTCACGATCTGGGGGCCTGGGGACGCGTGCCAACGCCGTTGCAGGAAGAGATCGTGGGTCGCACGAAGATCGACAATATCGAGATCGACGACGACGATGCTCCGCGCAAATCGCACAAGTCCCTCGCCACCATCGTGGATGCTGACGGGAACGAGCATGACATCCTGCGCGATAACATGCCCTTCGGCCGTGCGGGTCATGGGGAGTTTGGCACCTATTTCATCGGCTATTCCCGATATCTGTGGGTGATCGAGAAGATGCTGCAGCGC
This sequence comes from Sphingomonas sp. Ant H11, assembly GCF_000797515.1. Lineage (GTDB taxonomy): Bacteria > Pseudomonadota > Alphaproteobacteria > Sphingomonadales > Sphingomonadaceae > Sphingomonas. Next base: position 21,960 of record NZ_JSBN01000019.1, on the reverse strand, counting down.
ATGTACCTCGGCGACCCACCCGGCGCTTACGACCGGCTGCTGGACTTCTCGACGCCGCATACAGGCACGACCTTCTTCGCGCCGGCGCGGCCGGCGCTTCAGGCAATTGCTGCGGGAGAGACGCCGGGTCGGTCCCTCCCAATCAGTTCAACAACCGTGCCGTCGTGAGCGGTGTAAAACCCTTGGTCAGGCGATGTACTTAGCTGGGATTCTGAGCGAGGGAATCTCAAGGCACCCTGGGATGTTGGGCCGAACAGGGAGGCAATTCGCTCTGCAGTCGTTGGGCACGCCGCGGCTTCAGGTGGCGCCGTTGGCGGGTTGCTGCGCGGACTCCCGAAAATGGGGTTTGTCCGTATGCCGATATCGCGACGCAGAGGTTCGGCGGTTATGAGTGTCCGAGAGACAGTCCGGTGCTGATCGGTTTGACGATAACCGGCTGGTGTCGGCCCAGGGTGGCGAGCAAGCGGCGTTCGGCCTTGTCGAGAGCGTCGATAGAGGCGAACATTTCTATAGTGTAGCATCCACGCGCGAAGAAATCGCTGGCTGCGGCGACCATCGTGGTGAAGTTGGCAGGCCAGTGGCAGAGAAGAAGAATTGGCCAATCGGGATCCGGCGGTGCGTAACGGCAGAAGATGATGGCGTTACTGTTCAATGCCGATGCGCGTCGGTCGAACAAATCGGGGACCACTGGAGAGGAGCGTTCGGCGCAAAGGAACGCCTCGATCTCGTCGAGTTCCGCGAGGGCCTCTACGACGATTGGATAGTAACGTCCGAGCGGAAGGCTGGGAGCGGCGTACCGAGATGGGATATCGATCACAAGGATATCCGGCATGGTCGCAATTGGCCGGGGATAAAGAACCCGGCGAGCGGCAAGGTGATCGATCAGGCGCATCGCCGGGTAAATGGCGATGCATCTGACTTTTGGTCAACAGGAAGCCATGTGACGTGACGCCCTATTCTTCGCGTTGGGCTTTGGCGGCCTCGTTGATCACCGCGCGCCTGGCTGTAGCCTCCGCGCTTGCTGCCATGGTTTCCCAGGTGTCGGCGGAGCGGTGATGCATCGCGCGCTTGTTTGGCAGGTTCGTCCTGGCGGCAGCCGCGCGCTCGGCGCCGGCATTGGCGCGGTAGGTTTTTCGATGGTCGTCATCGGGCATATGTCGGATCCAGCGGCGCAAGATCAATCGACCAGGGGCAAGTCGGCATTTTTGCGTCAGTAGCGCACAAGGGGGAACCGACGTCAGGAGCGCCAGGCGAAATTCGGTGGTCAGGCTGCGAGGCGATCGACGCCTTCGTTGAACCGCTCAATCCATTCGCGCATCTGAGGGCGGCGCTCGACGGGGATATCGGCGGCGACACGCTGGAAATCGACCAAGTCGACCGGAGATCCAGCGATGATGGCGTCTATTTCACTCGCCTCCAGCAAGGCGTTGTCTCGAATGAACCGCGTCATCGAGCCCGGGCGGGACTTGGTCGAACTGCGCCAGAGGCCTTCGACGTTACGAAGTCTCGGGGCGGCGCGGGCCTCCAGCAGTACGATCAGCCTGAGGCACCAACGGGGTAAGCTCATCAATTCGTGCGATTTTTGGGCGGCACAAATCCAGCAGGCGGATTTAATCGGAATGGGAAGGCCCTCTGCGCGGATGCGCGCGGCGCAACGTTCACGATCCCAAACCCAGTCGCGCAGGGGATAATGATAGTCATAGAGGGGCGAAATATGTCCCTCGCGGTGGGCGTATCGTCGGGTGTCGGCAGGCGAGCTGTCATAGCCGATCAGCTTGACAACACGCTCGCCGCGAGCCCATGCTGCCCGCGCCGGCTCCCAGTTCGCAACCCATTGGTCTTGAGGCTGAATTTTCCATTTCGACGAACACGAATGGCGCCCGAAACTGATTGACGGCAGGGTCGCGTTAGTCAGGCAGTTCTCAAGTAACGTGAAGTAGGGCGGCCAATGTTTGAAGCGCTTCGGGACGTAACGGACGACATGATGCTCGATGCCGTGATCGTCCATCCATTTCTGGAAGATTGGGAGATACGCATAGGTTTCTGCGCGCTTCTGAGCGGAACCGATTAACGCCCTTTGCGGAAGCAGTTATACTGATCCGGCAATTCGAGTCGTTCCCATAAGGAGAATAGCGAATGTCGGCGTGACCGACAAATCAGCCCGTTTGCGTTCTGACGCAACGGTGCGGTTCGCCCGAAACCCGGCAGACCGGCCAGGCCGAAGATCGTGCACGGGTTGGTATCAGTCGATCAAGGCTGGCGATGCGCTGCCTTATGAGAGCCTGCTCGAGCGCGATGCGCTGTTACTTCTCGACTTCGATCCCGATGTTGCGCAGTTCGGGGTGCAACGGGAAACCTTCGTTTGGACGGATGCGGGCCGACAGCGGCGTTACACCCCCCGATATCCGGCTGGAGACGGTGGGCGGCGAGGTCATCTACCGGCAGGTGAAACTGGCCACGCGATTGGCGGCTGACCCGACATTGGGCGGACGGTTGCCAGCAATCGAAGCCGAGTGCGCCGCGCGTGGGGCCCGGCACGAGATGTGGCTCGATACCGATATCCGGCGACAGCCACGCTTGTCGAATGCGCGACGCCTGCGCGCAACGGTGGCGGTGCTAGCGGCAGAAAACCTCCACGCGATCCACACCACAATCACCCGCCTCCCCTTTCCGTCGAACCTGGGCGCAGCCGCCGAGGCGCTCGGCGGCCGCCCCGTGCATGTCAACATCGTGCTCGGCCTCGTGGCAGTCGGCGAGTTTGCGATGGATCTCGAGCGACCGCTCGATGACGATACCGTCCTCATGCGGGGGAGGAATGCGAAATGAACGCAACGCCGATGCGCTTCCAGCAAGGCGACACGCTCTCGATCCGAGACGATCAAGGTCAGGTGGCGCTCTGGTTGGTGATTGAGCGCAAGCGCCGTGGCTATCTGATGCGACCGCAGAGCGGCAGCGATGCGCGAACATGGAGCGACGATGAAATCGACATCGTCTATGGTGCCCGGCGGCTGACGCATCATCCTTGCAATGCGGACGGCCTGCCCAAGGCCATCGCCGAGACGCTGGAGAAAACCTGGGAGTTCTGGCCCGAAGAAATCCGCCGCGAGGCCGAGCGCAGGGACACCTATGTACGCATGGTCGACGCGATTCGCGGCGAGCACCCAACACTTATGGGCGCCTATGCCGCTGCTGCTGAGGCCGTGTTCGACGCGCATCATGAACAATGGGAACGCGAGGATACCGCGCTTGCGGCCCGGATGGTCGCGGAGCGGCGAAAAGGGAACGGCGAACCGCGCCGCACCAAGGCAGTGGCCCGGCCCAATCCTTATACAGTACGGGCGTGGTATGGCATATGGAGTCGGCACGGTCGCGATATCCGGCTCCTGATCCCGCACTATCATCGGCGCGGGGCACGCCAACCCCGCTATGCGCGCGCGAACGGCGATTATCCCGATACCTACAAGCTCATGCGGCAAGCCGTCGAAGTCTGGTATCTGGGCATGCCGCGGCGGCGGAAGAACTATGCCTATCGCCGCTATGTCGATCTGTGCCGCGAACAGGATGTTCCTGCGGTCAGCGACCGCACCTTCCGGGTGTTTATCCGCGACAATTATACCGAGCGACAGGAATATGAGCGTCGCTTCGGCCGGCGTGCCGCCTGGCTGAAGTTCGGCATCTTCGAGCGGCGGCGCCCGCCAGAACGGCCGCTCGAAGAAGTGGAGGTGGATCATTGTCTGATCGATCTGGTGGTGGTGCATCCGGAGAGCGGCCGCGCCTTGGGGCGGCCCTGGCTCACCGCGCTTCTCGATCGCGCCACCCGCATGATCATAGGGGTCCATCTGAGCTTCGAGGCGCCGTCCTATGCCTCACTCCAGAGAGCGCTTGCCCATTCCTTGTGGAAGAAGGATCTCTCCGGGTTCGCCGATATCGAGCATGACTGGCCGTGCCACGGCGTGCCCGAATGGCTGATCTGCGACAACGGCAAGGAGTTCCGGTCGCAATCGCTGCAGACGGCCGCCAGGATGCTCGACATCGGCATCGTCAATCTGCCGGTGAAAATGCCATGGTTGAAGGGCGCGGTCGAGCGCGTGTTCCAGACCATCGGCGTGCAGGTGTTCAGCCATGAGGAAGGCACGACATCGTCGCGGACCATGGATCTCTATGATCCGGTGGCGCGGGCAAGGCTGTCGCTCGAGGATGTGCGCAGTCGTATCCTCAAGTGGATCGTCGACGACTATCATCACAGCGTCCACGATACGTTGAAATGCACGCCCTATGAGCGCTGGCGAGAACTCAGCGCACTTTACCCAGTGCGCCCGGTTCCCGACTTCGACCATATTGTACGGCTGACCGGAGAGACCTTCTTCCGGCGCATCTCCAACATCGGCATCCAATATGAGGGGCTACTCTATGCTGATCGGGAGAAGCTCGAACCCCTGCTGGCGCGCGCGGCGGGTTGGAGAAGGACTGGGAGTTACGCTACGATCCCTATGATCTGGGTGAGGTCTGGCTGCTCGACGACGAGCGTGGCGAATGGCTGATGATCCCGTGTGTCGACCAGTGCATATCGCGGGGCGTCTCCAAATATCAGCACAAGATCCATCGCTCGATCGCAAAGCGAAGCCTGCCGAAGAATGCGCCGGTGACGGTCGCCGATCTCGAAGCGGCGCGCAGCCTTGCCGAACAGACGGCGGGAGATCTGCAAAGTGAGGCGAGTAAAGTCCGCAGCAAGACGCGGGCGGCGCGGTATGAGACCGACGGTCGCTACTTCACGCCGATCGAAGGCCAAGAGCGACCGCCTGAAATAGAAACGCCGGCACCGGCGGTAGAAACCGCACCACGTGCGGCGAAACAGGCACCGGTGCCGTCGCCTCCCGTCATCGATCTCGACGCGGACATCGAGGCTCTGGTTGCACAATGGTCGGACCCGAGGCGATGACACATCGTCGTCGCGCCGCGACGTTACCGGCACGGCCAGCGGTGCCCGACGCCGTGCTTGCGTTCGAGACCACGGTGATCCCGCATACGCGGCACATGGGCGCGAAGGCGGCGATCCGCGAGTTACATGGCCGATACCGCCCGCGCGAGGACGGCCGACGCTTCAAGGCCCGGGCCCTGCTCATCATCGGCTCTGCTGGGTCCGGCAAGACGACGGCGCTCGAGGACTATATGGCCGACTATCCCGATAGCGCGACGGAGGATGCCGATATCCGCCGCATCGTTTATGTTGAAGCACCGGAACGGACGACGCGACGGGCGCTGGTGGGGGCGATCCTCGGCGCCTACGGCTATCGTGCGCGGGACCATTGGAACGCCAGCGAGGTGATCGAGAAGATCGCCTTCTATGCCGAGGAGACGGGCACCGAGATGATCTTCATCGACGAAGGGCATCACATGGTGAACGAGAATAATCCCGACATGACGGCGGAAGTGACCGAGTTCATCAAGTCGTTGCTCAACCGGGTAAAAGTCCAGATCGTGATCGCGGGTCTTCCCCGGTTGCTCGACATCTCCGTGGCGGGCGAGAAGACGATGCAACTGCGCCGCCGGTTGCAACCGACGATCATCCTCAAGCCCTATGACTGGGCGACGCGGAGCGGCCGCACGATGTTCTCTGGCGTGCTCGGCGTCATGGAGAAGATGATGGGGTTGCCGGATGCGTCCGGCCTCGCGAAGCACGAGATGGCAAAACGCATCTACGTCGCGACGGGCGGCGAGATCGGGATCGTCTCCAAATATCTGAGCCAGGCGCTGAGCGTGGCACTGGCGATCAGCCAGCGGTCGATCGATCTGAACCTGTTGGGAGAGGTTCATGCGGGCTGGCATCCGATTTATGAGCCCGACGTCAGGGATATGCTGGACTTCGATGCGATCCTTGAGGATGTACCGTCAGTTCCGAGCGGCGGCCCGGCTCACCACGACAACCCCTTCCTGTGTTCGGCCGAACGCCTGCGCGAGATCTGGCTGCGCGACGCCGTACCTCCGTCGCCCAAGAACATGAGCCGCGTCACAAAGCTGCGCGGAAGGGGCGCGCAACCCCTGCGGCCCTTCGTGCGCGAGGGATTATGACAGCATCGGCAACTCGACTTGCGTTGCGGGTGCGGCCGGCAACGTTCGAGCCAGGCTGGGCACTGTTCAACCGGCTTGCCCTGCGGCATGGCTGTGAAACCCAGCTGGAATTTGCGCGTCAAGTGCCGCTGGTCGACCGGACCGACTTCGTTCGGGATATGGAGCGTGGGCGACGCTTTCACGATATCGCGCGGCTCAGCGGCGTCCCGCTCGAAACATTGCTCCGTAACTCGATACTGCAGACCGAGGGTGGGAGCGTCCTTGCAGGTGAGCTTGTGAGCCGCAGCGGCAATATCAGCTATAGTTGTCACTTCGCCCGTATCTGCCCGGACTGCATGCGATCGGATATCGAGCGGGGTCACGGGCCGGTCGCCTGTCGGCCGTGGCGGCGCTCCTGGTGGGACCTGGCGAAGGTATCGAGTTGTCCTCATCACGGTCGGGCGCTGCTGGCGATATGTCCTGCCTGTCGGCACGTGTTCCGCCGTTCGGACCTCTCACCAGCGCGTTGCACATGTGGGCACGATCTGACGCAGGAATATACTGAAGCGATCACGTCGGACGGCAAGATCGGCGATGCCTATCTTGTCGGCAGGCTTGGTGATGGACCCCGTATCTCCACGCGTTCCTCGACAGCCTGGCGTCGCGGACGCGCCGAGATCATGCAATGGGTGGGCTCGGTCGCACGCTGGGGCAGATCGATCATCAGCTGGCGCCGGCAGGAGCCGGCGGAACGTGCCCGCACCATGGCGGCGGGCTTTGCGGTCTGCGAGGACTTCCCCAACCAGTTCGAAAAGATGCTGGACGGGATGCTGGCGGCATGTCCGCTCAAGCGTCTGACGCCTGTGGGTGTCTATGGGCGTCTGCAATACTGGCTCGGCCTGTCCACCAATCCGACTCTCGACCCGATCCGGGAGGTCGTCAGGAATCATGTGGTGAAGAATGTGCCGATAACAGCAGGCACGATGTTGTTCCGCCAACCCGCAACAGAAGGCGATCTCACCACGCTAGGCGGTCTGGCGAAGCTCTGCGGCGTATCCGCTGAACGGGTCGCGACCGTAGCTGCGGCATTGAGGTTGATCGACTCGCTGCCGAGCAACGCCCGGGGTATGGTCGTGCCGAAATCCCTCGAGGAGCCGTTGACGGCCTTCTTCCGCGAGTCCTGTTCTCCCGAGGACGCACGGCGTTATCTCGGCGTCGGTCTCGGGCTGTTCAAGGCGCTCATAGCGCGACATTATCTTCCCCGCGCCTTCCCGCTTGGTGGAGCGTCGATCCCGGCGCAGTATCGTCTGGCAGATCTCGACCGCTTCCTTATGGCTTTGCACGGCGATGCGCCGTTCGTCACAGCGCCGCCGCCAGGCAGCGAGACGATCCTGCGGGCCGTGCGCATCTGTTATCGCTCTTCGGAGGCGATTATCGGCGGGCTGCTGCGTGGCCAGATCAGGGCTACGGGCCGCTTGCGCGGCGAACGGGGCTTTGCGCAGATACTGGTCGATACCGACGCAGTGATCACCGGCCTCGAATATGAGGACGATCCGATGTTCATGCTCATGGCGCAAGCTGCGCGGCACCTCGGCGTGACCATCCCGACGGTCGCAAAGCTCAAGCAAATGGGATGGCTGACAATCGACAGGAAACAGACACCCCTCAGGATCATGCCCGCCTTACGGCGAGCAGAGGTCGAAGCGTTCGGCGCGCGCTTCGTCAGCGCTGCCGAGTTGGCGCGCATCCCCGGCAAAGCTACGCATGCCGTGAGGGTTCATCAACATCTGCGGAGCGCCGGTCTGGTGCCGGCGATCGCTGGAAGCCGAAAGCTGCAGCCCTTCTATCACCGCGAGAGCGCCGAAAAAGTGATCCGCGGAGTCTACCGTGATCGGTTGCCCGAAACGACTGCAGCAATGTGAACGGATCTGCCGGCACGGATGAAGCGGCGCGGCTGCGGGCCCGGCTCAAGGCGCTGGATGACGAGCGGGCAGCGGTGATCGCAGCGCTGGACGCCGTCGCGACGCAACAATCGACCGAGCACCGAAAAGCTGATGCGATCTCCCTGTTCTCCGACGCTCCGGTGACCGCGACATCGCCGACAGATAAGAAGGTCGCGTTGTTCCGCAGGCTGTTCGCCGGTCGCGAGGATGTCTTCCCACTGCGCTGGGACAATCGCAAGACCGGGCGCGGTGGCTATGCACCCGCCTGCGGCAACGAATGGAAACGCGGACTCTGCGACAAGCCACAGGTCAAATGCGGCGAGTGCGCGCACCAGGCTTTCCTGCCCGTGACGAACGAGGTGATCGACAAGCATCTGCGCGGCGGCGCATCCTCGCGATCGGATGCCGGCGACTTCGTGGCAGGCGTTTACCCGCTGCTTTCCGATGAGAGTTGCCGGTTCCTCGCAGCCGACTTTGACAAGGCAAGCTGGGCCGAGGACGCGCTGGCCATGATGGAAACCTGCCGCCTGCGAGGGGTGCCTGCGGCACTTGAGCGATCCCGTTCCGGCAATGGCGGGCATGTCTGGATCTTCTTCGCCGACGCCGTGCCGGCACGAACCGCCCGCGCTCTTGGCGCATCGCTGTTGACTGACACGATGGAGCGACGTCCGGAGATCGGGTTCGGCTCCTATGATCGCTTCTTCCCGAGCCAGGACACCATGCCGCTCGGCGGGTTCGGCAATCTGATCGCGCTGCCGCTGCAGGGGCACGCCCGTCGGCGGGGAAACAGCCTGTTCGTGGATGAGCAGTTGCGCCCCTATCCCGATCAATGGGCGTTCCTGTCTTCGCTGTCGCAGCTGGATGCGCACGACGCCGCGCGCATGGTGGCCGACGCGGAAATGCGCGGGCGGGTGCTGGGTGTGCGGATGCCGGTGGAGGACGAGCATGCCGCCGAGCCCTGGCGGATGACACCGTCCCGGCGGCCGCCCTTGTTGCCTGTGGCCGAACCGCTGTCTGGGACACTCGATATCGTGCTGGGCGATCAGGTCTACATCGACCGGACTGGGTTGCCGGCGGCGCTAACCGCGCAGATCGTCAGGCTCGCGGCGTTCCAGAATCCCGAGTTCTATCGGGCGCAGGCGATGCGCCTGCCGACGTTCGGCAAGCCGAGGATCATCTCCTGCGCGGAGCTTCACCAGAAACATATCGGGCTGCCGCGAGGATGCCTCGACGAACTGGTCGCGCTTATCGCTGCTCATGGAAGCACTGTCAGGATCGACGACCAGCGAATGGCAGGGACTCCGCTCCCGGACGGTCTGTCGTTCCAGGGTGATCTCGAAGAACCCCAGCAAAAGGCGGTCGACGCGCTCGATCCGCATGATGATGGGGTGCTGGCCGCGACAACGGCGTTCGGCAAGACGGTGGTAGCCGCACACCTCATCGCAAAGCGGCAGGTCAATACACTCGTGCTCGTCCATCGCAAGGAACTGCTCAGCCAATGGGTCGAACGGCTGCGAACGTTCCTCAATATCGATCCGAAGCTGATCGGGACGATCGGCGGCGGCAAGCGGAAGCCTACAGGCGTGATCGACGTGGCGCTGATACAGAGCCTCGTAAGGCACGGCGAGGTCTCGGATCTGGTTGGCGATTATGGTCACCTCATCGTCGATGAGTGCCATCACCTGTCCGCGGCGAGCTTCGAGCTTGTGGCTCGGCGCGCCAAGGCCAGGTTCGTGCTCGGCCTGTCCGCAACGGTTGCGCGCAAGGATGGGCATCAGCCGATCATCTTCATGCAGTGCGGCCCGATCCGCTATCGGGTGGATGCGCGAACCCAGGCTGCCCGCCGCGGGATCGCCCATCGCACACGGCAACGACGCACGGCATTCCGGCTGCCGCAGCCGCTCGCGATCATGGACAGACCGCCGATGCCGGCGGTTTATGCCGCGCTGGCGCAGGACGTGGCCCGAAACGATCTTATCTTCGATGACGTGCTGCGTGCCTTGGAGGCGAAGCGGTCGCCGGTAATCCTGACAGAGCGCAAGGACCATCTCGAATATCTGCAGGGCCGGTTATCCCGGTTCGTGCGGAACCTCGTGGTGTTGCGGGGTGGAATGAGCGCGGCGGAACGCAAGGTAGCGGACGCCGCACTGCGTGTGCCTGACAGCGAGGAGCGGCTTATTCTCGCAACGGGCCGCTACATCGGCGAAGGGTTCGATGACGACCGTCTCGACACGCTGTTCCTGACCATGCCGATCTCCTGGAAAGGGACGCTCGCCCAGTATGTAGGGCGCCTGCATCGCCGGCACGCGGGGGAAAACTGACGTGCTCGTCTATGACTATATCGACGATGCGGTCCCGATGCTCTCGCGCATGGCCGCCAAGCGCCAGGCCGGATATCGCGCGCTCGGCTACAGCATCGAGTAATCTGGGGGTGGAATCATTTATCGATTCTCGGAAGCCGCCGGCGAATCGAGAACCGATTCTGCGAATGAGATTAATGGTTCTCGACGGTCGCCGGACGCCGCCCGCAACCGTCAACGTCATATGCGCTTATCGATTCTCCACAGACATGGCGGTGGAATCGACGCCAGCGCCCCAGGCAGCGATCACGGGCGCACGGTCAGCCACTGGACGCGTCCTTCGGAACGATCGCGGCGTGGATGATACGATAGGACCGCTTGCGGAAGGCCGGGATCCGGCAGATCGCGCGGCTCTCCGGGTCACGGAAGAGCGGCGTTCTACCCTTGGGATTGGCGACCACCTCAAAGCGGGCGCGGTCGCTGCCGTCGCTGAAGCGCATGGGTTCATCGAAGATGATGGTTTGCCCCGGTTTCGGCGTCGGCTTCGCCTGTTCGAGCTTTCGGGCAACGAGGTTCGCGCGACAGCGCTCGCGCCACTCCGATGCGTACTTGCTGTCGGTGGTGGTCAGCTCGTCAAGGATCGCCGCGGGGCACTCGCTTTCGCAAGGTCCCATGTGTTCAGTCATATCCTTATACCCGAAGACATGACCGTCAGTGGAGCGCGGGTTGTGCCTGGTGAGGCAGACGACGGCGAACACCTCCCGATCACCACTCGCTTCGATGCGTTCGCACGCGGCATAATAGGTCGACCCGATCATCGACGAGGCCAACACGGTGAGGCGGTGATCGTCGCGCGAGTAGGTGAATTGGTTGTCGAGATAGCGCGCGGCGTCGCGTGCCCGCGCATGTCGCGCATGTAGAGCCAACCCATGGCGATGCTCCTGAGATTAGAAGTTCAAGCGGCAGCGGCGAGGCGCTGAGCGCCTACGTCGCCGACCGTGACAGCGAGCCGGCGCTGGAACGCGGCAGCATCCAGCAGCTCGGCGATCGGCGCACGCTGGACGGGGCCAGCGTGTTCGCCACCCCGGCAGCGGTTGAAGGTGACTTCACTGTCAGGGAGGAAGCTGTGCGGACGGACCCGGATCGACAGGTCCGCATGGCGCAGCTCGGTTGTGCCATCGTCCGTGATAGCCCCCAGCTCGGTGTCGATCCGGACGTCGTGCTGATTGAGGCCGATTGCCTCGCCAAGCGAAGCGAGCGCGAGGCGAGCCTGTCGATGGAAGACACGCTTCGCCGTGACATCGCCGGCGACGCTGTTGCCGGCGATGTCGAGCAAGGCCGAGCCGGCGATGACGGTCATGCGGTCTTCCGCGCAGCGGAGCCGCAGATTGTTGACGCTAGGCGCGTTGCGTTCCGCGACAGCGGCCAAATTGCGGATCAGCAGCAAGATGGCGGCGTCGCGGTCGATCGCCTTGCCGGCACGCCGGCAGTCGTCGACGCCTGCGTTGAGAGCGTGGAGCGCGGCGGGGAGAGTGGTGAGTGCCTCCGGCGAGAGTGCCTCATTGTGGCGGTAATGCGTGTCGTAGAGCATTGTCGAACCTCCCGAGCGCCAGGACGCGCCCAAAAAGGCCGAAGGCTCCCTCTCCTCTCACGCGGGATCGTTAGATTGCGGGAACCGTTCTTGATGGCGAAACATCCGAAGGGATACCGAATGAGCCATAGCGTTTGGGGCGATTGGAAGATCACGGCGGACCGGAAGCAGCTCGTGTGGATCGATCCGGATACGAATAAGCCGAACAGCGACTATTACATCATCGTGAGCGACGGGCTCGAAGACGTGGAGGGAGAGGTCGATCGACTGAAAAAATGGCTGCCTGAATCTCTCAAAACGTGACGAGGCCATCGGAAAGCTGGGAGTGATTTTTGGCGAAATCAAAGAAGATCAGACCAGCTCGAGAAAATACATAACGGACGAGTTAGTATACCGCCCGTAAGCGAGTTATAACGGCCCTGCATGATCGCCGAAGCGCAGCCGGCAGGGAGCGTCCAAGGACGCGCTAGGATCGAGAGACGCCATGCCGGGTCGTCCGCCTGGGCTAGTTCGTCGGGATGGAGAAGCGCAGCCGGAAACGGAGTGCCGCGATCCGCGAGCTGCGTCACGCTGAGCGAGCGGTGGATGGTCTTGCCGCTCGCCGCCTCGTTGGCGGCGATGCGCTGGAAAGCGGCCGGGAAGACGGAGCGAAGCGTCGCCCATTGGCCGGGGGAGCCGAAGATACACGCACGGCAGGATAGCCGGCCCCATCCCAGGACGTAGGCCGGGTGGGGCCGGATCCGCGAACGTGCGATCAAATCCCAGACCTGCCGCTCGGTCCAATCGTGGACCGGACGCCAGTGGTCGACGCCGCGACCGAGCGTAGAGGTGCGGTGCGGCTCGAAGGCCGCATAGCGCGCGCGAGACGGGCTTTCCTCGGCGCGCTCGCCGGTGATGACGAGCGTGCGACCATCGAGGAAGCGCGATTGATTGCGGATCGCGGCCGCGAGCACATCGATTTTCAGCGCGGGGCTGCACCAGCGCACCCGAAGATCGGGAGACGTCTGGGGAAAGAGCCCACGCGTGCCGGCAGGGCCGTTACCTCCGGCACGGCCGATGCCGGTCGGCGTCTCGAACGCGATCGGCGCGGTCGGCGCGTCGTCGCGCGCCAGTTCGCGCGCGAAGCCGCCCTCGCGCCACGAGACGTAGAGCGCGATGCCGAAATGCTCGGCGATCGCACGGACATAGCCGGGCGTGCATGGCCAATCCATGAAGGTCGGGCCGTGGCCATCGACATCATGATGGTGCAGCTCGATGGCGTGCGAAGGCACGCCGAGGCTGAGGAGGTGCAGGAGGGCGGCAAGGCTGTCCTTGCCGCCACTGAACGCCACGACGAAGCGCCGGTAGGCGCCTAGGTCGAGGCGGGCGTCCTGCCCGGTCATGCCGCTTCACGAATCTGGTCCTCGGGCTCGACCGAGACGTCGAGTCCCGTCGCGCGGAGCAGGTAGCCGGCTGCGGCTTCGGCCTTGGCGGCCGCGGTCATGATCGCGCGGCTGTCTTTGCGCAGCACCTTCAACCACGAGGCGATATACGCGGCATGGTCATCGAGATGAGAGGTCGGCAGGCCAAGATCGGCACCGAGCAGCGCGGAGGTCATCTCTGCGACAGCTCCTCGAAGGCGTAAGCGTCGTCGCCGAAGCGTTTGCCGAAGGTGCGATCGAGGCGGTCAGGGTGGCCGCTCCAATGACCTGCCTCATGGGCAAGCGTCGACGCCCAATACGCGCGGGTCGAGAACAGTTCGACGGGCGGCATGGTGATGCTGTCGGCGATGCGGTCGTAGAACGCGCGATCGCCGCGCATCTGGACCTTCGCCGGCAGCGCTTCGATAAAGCGCTGCGCGCGGTCGGGGAGCTGGTCAGCGGGAGGGACGATACTGACCGGGCTGGGGTAGTAATCAGGCGAAAGCCCGTCGATCTGGTCGCAGTTGAACACGGCGTAGGAGCGCAGCACGCGGCGCAACTCGTCGGTGGTATCGCCGGTGACGACGGATTCGACGGACTTGCTGTAGGATTTGTAGAAGATCGCGATCTGCGAGCGCTCGCCCTCACGGACCTGTCCGCCAAGCGCCTGCGCCTGCTTGTACGTCATCCAGGTGCGCGAGTTGTAGCCCGCGCTCTCGGCGCACAGCCACAACCAGAAGCAGTTGATACCCTTGTAGGGGTCGCCGGTCGCGCGTAGCGGTCGACCGCCCAGGCCAGGGCGCCATGGCTTGACCCAGGGACGAACGCCGGCCTCCAGCTTATCGATGATGGTGTTGGTGATGATGTCGGCAGGCGACGGTTTATTGGTGGTCGTGGCCACGGTCGTTCTCCTGGTCGTGGTGAGGCGTACCCGTCTGCGCGTCCTCTCCTCCGAAGGGATGCGACGGGTCACAAAAAGAGGGGCGACACTCCGTGAAGAGTGTCGCCCCCAGTCGCCTCGAAATGTGCAAGCCGGCGTCACGCCGCTTGGCTTAACCCCTCATGATCCTCGTCTGCGTCCAGATCGGATGCGCCGTCCTCTTCCTCGCCGGCCAGATCCTCGTCATCGACGGGATCGCCATCATCGACGTCATTGATGAAGGTCGAGCGCAGCATCGACCGCGATGGTTTCTCGATCCCGTCAAAGCGCATTGCTTCGGGCAACCACGCCGTTGCCTTCTCGCGGATCTCGGCTTCGACAATTCCCTGACCATTGCACAACGACGAGCAGGTTGCGGCAAGGTCGCCCTTCTTGGCGTCCTTGTAGCGGCCGCGCAGGATCGGGCCGCCAATCTCCTCGAGGGCTTCCAGCATGACACCTTTCTTGACGCGGCCGAAGAAGTTCTCGGCCGTCGGGCGCCACCAATTTTCGACTTGGATGTCGAGGAGGCGGCCGAGATGGTCGTGGAAGCCATTGCTGCGATAGCCCTCGGTGACGTTGAGTGTCGGCTCGAGAGTTCGTGCTATCGAGTATGCAACCCATGCGCCCCGGGCTTCGTCATCGAGCGCACGGAAGGCGTCGAACCGCTCGGTCATGGTCTTGTGGCCCGCCCAGCTCGTATCGAGCCGCTGGCGTTGGTCGTCGATGGTCTGAGACGCATCGAGCCCTCGTCCCGGAAGGCAAAGATCGGGAAGGCGGCCGCACCCGACTTCAGGGTCGAGTGGTTCGGGATGTGGCTCTGCTCGAACACGACATTCTGTGCCATCAGGAAGATGGTCAGGTCGAGCGCCATCGAGGGATCGCTGGCGATATGCGCCACGAGAATCTGGCGGCGCTGGGTCGCCAGTTCGTCGATCAGCGTGGCGCTCAGCTTCGGCCCCTGGTCGGAGTCACCTTCCCCGGCTGCGCCGCCCGTTGCCTTGGGCGGAGCGTTGGGTCGACAACCGGCTTCTCGCTGAACAGGCCGGTGTGAACGCGCGGCTCGCCGTCACCGCCGATATAAACGAACGTGCCGATCTGCGCCTTTACCGCAGGGTCGATCTCATGGCGGGCATCGTCGATCGCCTCCAGCTCGCGCTCGATCGCCTCGATGCGCGCGTTTGCCGCCTCGGCCTCGGTGCTGCCGTCGGGAAGTTCCTGCTCGAGCTGGTCGACCAGGGCGTCGTTCTCGGCCGAGAGCGCCTCGACACGCGCGGTTTCCTCCTCGGTGAGCGCACGCGCGGGAGCGTGAAACTCGTGAAGCTGATGTGCGACGTCGTAGGGGACGTGCGTCGCCGCGATCGGGGTGACGAACGCGAGGCCCTCGGCCTGCGCCAGTTCGGCCGCCGCGGCTTCGAGCTTCTTGGCCGCGAGCGTCTCGATGACGTCGACATCGATCCAGTTCTCGTCGCCTGCGGTCGCGAACAGGTCGCCCTCGATGCGACCGCCTGCGGCGACATAGGCATCGCGACCCACGAAGCGAGCCTTGGCGTCGTTCGCCTTGACCGTCCCGTTGAGGATGGCACGTCGGATGTTGTCGGGATTGTCGCCGTAGTATGAGCTGTTCATCTGGGTGAACACGCGGGTCTGACGGTCGATGTCGGTGGTGACGGCGTATGCCTGAGCAACGCCGAGCGTGATCTCGCCGGCTGCGAGCGCCTCGAACACGCACGGCGCCAGCTCGGCGAGGCGGACACGCTGCTCGACGAAGCGGGTGGTGACGCCCTGTCGCTTGGCGACATCCTCGGCGGTCATGCCCTTCTGGATCAGGAAGTTGAACGCGGTGCATTCGTCGGCCGGGTTCATCGGCACGCGCTGGAAGTTCTCGGCGAGGCTCGCCTCGATCGAATTGTCGTCGTCGCCGAGCACGAGAACCGGCACGGAGTGGTCAGCGGGGAGGGTGCCCTGCTCGATCAGGAGCTGGAGCGCGCGCAAGCGGCGACCGCCCGCCTTCACGGTGAACGTACCCGCCTTCTTGAGCGGGGTGACGATCAGGTTCTGCAACAGCCCCTGGGCTGCGATGTTGGCGGCGAGGGTGTCGATGCCGGCATCGCGGTTCGACTTGCGCACATTGTCCTTCGACAGCGACAGGTTCTTGACCTTCACGGACTGGATCATCGGTCATACTCCATTGGGGGATCAGCGCGCCGTTGTCCGACGGTCACGCAAGCCTGGGGTCGGTACACAGAACGGACCCAGATATACGCTAAGGTTTTGCCGTGCCTTCGACGGCGCGCATCTGGCGAAGCGGTCTGAGCGCGGTGGATGGCGCATCGGGATCGGTCCAGAGGTAATCGCCGGTGAGATTGATATGCTGCCAACCGAGCGGTGATAGGTGTTGCAGCAGGTCCGGCGGGACCGGCCGGCCGAGGTTGGCGAGATGCATCCGGGCGGCTTGCAGGTAGGTCGTGTTCCACAGGACGATGGCACCGGCGACGAGGTTCAGCGCGCTCGCCCGATGGCTTTGGGCTTGCAGCGCATGATCGCGGATACGGCCGATGCGATGGAAGAAGATGGCGCGTTTCAGGGCATTTTCCGCTTCTCCCTTGTTGAGTTCGCGGGTGGCGCGGCGACGCTGTTCGGGCTGCTCGATCCAGTCGAGCGTGAACAGGGTACGCTCGACGCGACCGATCTCGCGCAACGCCAGTGCCAGGCCGTTGGCGCGTGGATAGGAGCCGAGCCGTTCCAGCATGATCGAGGCGCTGACGACGCCTGTGCGGATCGAGGTTCCCAGTCGCAGCACGTCGTCCCAGTGTGCCTCGATCAGACCTTCGTCGATGCGGCCCGCGACCAGCGGCGCAATATCGGGGCCGGGTTCGATGCCGTTAAACAGGTGCAAACGGCGTGCGGCGATATTCGGGATACGCGGCGCGAACCGGAACCCAAGCAGATGACATAGCGCGAACACATGGTCGGAGACGCCCCCGCCATCGACGTGATGCTCTTCGATGTGCAGATCGGCGCCGTGGTGGAGCAGCCCGTCGAGCACCTGTGCCGCCTCGCTCGCCGAAGCGGAGATAACTGTGGAATGGAACGGCGCGTAGCGATCCGAGACGTGGCTGTAAAAGGAGACAGCCGGCTCTGTCCCCTTGTGCGGATTGACTGCGCCGGTTGCCTGGGCGCGGCGGTCGAGCGGAAAGTTCTGACCGTCTGAGCTGGACGAGGTGCCGGACCCGAACAGCGCGGCCAGCGGCGCGGTGTGTTGGGCGTCGACAAGCCGGGCGAGCGCGCGACCGTAGGTTTCCTCGCGCAGATGCCATGAGGCGAGCCAACCGAGTTGGCGCTGGGTCACGAGATTGCAGGCTTCCGCCATGCGCGTATGGCCCAGATTGGTGGCATCGGCGAGCACCGCCGTGAGGATCGCACGTGGTTCATCCGCGGCACGGCCACTTTGCAGATGCGTGAAGCACTGGCTGAACCCGGTCCATCGATCGACTTCGGCAAGAAGGTCGGTGATGCGGATCGCGGGCAGATGCGCATAGAGCGGCGCAAGGGCGGTATCGGATACCTCGGGAGTAATCGCCTTCAAGGGCGAAATCCGCAGCCTGCCCAAGCTGAGCTGCACGTCTTCCAGCGCGTCCGTCTCCGCCTTTCGCTCGACCTCGGCCAATCGACGGGCGAGGCGGGCGCGTCGTTCGGCCAGCCAGATATCGGCCGTATCCGGTGCCGGTATCGGCAAGGGGCCGGCCGCGCGCATGTTGGCGAATACGGGGGCAGGAATGAGTTGCTGCTCGACAGCACGATAGCGTCGGCTTCCCTCGACCCACATGTCGCCGGCGCGAAGCCGGTCGCGAAGCTCGACCAGCACGCACAATTCATAGATCCTGCGATCGGGAATGCCGGTGCCGATCGCCCGACGCCAAGCTTGCCGGATGAAGCCGACTGGCGTGCCTGCAGGCAATTTGCGCAGATGACCAAAATGAAGGTCGCGCATGATCGCGACCGCTCGCGCGAGCGCATGGCAGGCTGGCACCGCCCCGAATGTGAACGAGGCGATGAACGAGGGACCGACCTGTCGGAGGACGGGGTAATTGGTCGCGGCGACCGCGACGGGATCGACCGAATCGGGGCGGATCAGCTTGCGGGCTTCATCGACCTCGCGGCCGAGATCATTCCATCCGATCGCTGCCTCGACCGCAGCGCCGATATCGCCACCTGATATCTTGGCGGCGAGCAAGGCAGCGCCGAGTTGGGCAAGCAGCCGGATTTTGCCGTTGATGGTGCGCCGGTTGCGCTTGAGTGTCGTGTCCGCGCTGTTCTGTTCGCGCCGGAACATCTGCCCAAGCAGGCGATCGAACATCAGCACCGCATCGTCGGTGAGGGTAACGATGGTTTCGAGGATGGTCGCCACCAATGTGGCGCGACGCCGCGTCGCTTGCAGCGTCCGAACATGTTGCGCGGTCAGCCGCACGCCTTCCTGGCACAGGCGTCGGAGGCGCTCGGGATGGACGCCTACGGCGATATCCGGATCGATCCCGATGGCCCGAAGCAGTGTCAGTCGCTCGATGATGGCGGCGAATGTCTTTCGGCCGGGCTTGCCGGGTGACTGCCGCACCCAGGCCAGATCGCTCAAGTTCGTGCCTGTGTGGGGCAGGAGAAGCGCATCGAGCAGCCGGCGCTGTCGAGCATCGAGTCCTCGGGTCAGATGCTCGGCGACATGGCGTTCGGCATCGAGCAACGCCTGTGCGACCATCCGCTCGACCGAACTGATGCCCGGCACAATGATGCGCCGTCGCCGGCACTCATCCAGCATCACGCGCGCCAGCCTAGCCCCGCTGGTCGTCGTCAGCGCGATCGGCAGGAGCCATTGCTTCGCGCAGCGCTGCCATGGGCGAGGTTCAGGCGGCAATCGCGCTTGCGGCGATCTACCAGCGATCCGACCAGATCAACAGCGCCGGCGGATATCTGCGCAGCCTGACCGACAAGGCGCGGGAAGGGAAATTCTCGACCTGGCCGATGGTCATGGCCCTGTTGCGCGCCAGGCTGGATGAAGGAAAACATCGCCAAACGTCGGAGAACGTGACATCTGAACCCGGTCCGCGGCTTGAGGTCTCGGATTCACTCTTGAACAGCCTGCGAAGGCGGAGTCGATGAGCCTGTTAGCCGGTCAGACGGTGCTGTCGCCGACATGGGTTTCCGCCCATTTGGAACGTTTCAGCGTTACCTGTCCTCCGAACGGAGGACAAATGGCTGGATTTTCGTGTCCCGGAGAGAACGAGAACCTGATGCTCGGTAAGGATTGCAATTCTCTCACCAGCGCCATACATTTTGCACAAGAAGTATGTTTTGCGGTATGACAGGTGCAACGGTGACCGAAGCTCAAAAAGTTTTAGTACGAAGCGAGTCCCTCGTGCTGTCATACATGGATCGAGCCGGGCGGATCGCGATCAACCAGTTGGCGGATGGCTTTGGGATGTCCAAGACCCAGCTCGCCGAAACAGCGGGGCTTGCCCGGGAGACACTCTACCGTGCCGAACGCAGCCGAGCTCCAAAGGCACAGGGGCGACTTCGTGAAATGCTGGAGATCATCAGCCGTGTGACGGAGTGGGCCGGCGGCAAGGAACAAGCCATGGCCTGGTATCGTGCCCAGCCCTTGCCCGCGTTTGGCGGACGAACGGCAGAAGCTCTTGTCAAGGAAGGAAAGGCCGCGGCCGTTCGGGACTATCTCGACCACATGGCGCTTGGCGGATTTGCGTGAGGTTCGTAGGAACCTGCTATCGGGCGCATGATCCGCGATGGGCCTTCAAGCCGACATCTGGCGACGGCGCCGCGGTAAGGGGTGCGCGTTTCAACCCGAAGGGGGTGCCGGCGCTCTATCTCGGCTTAAGCATCATGACAGCCGTCAAGGAAGCCAATCAGGGCTTCGCACATCGAATAGATCCGTGCGTGCTCTGCTCGTATGAAATTGATTGCGAGGATATCGCCGACCTGACGACAGAGGAAGGGAGAGCCGAGCATCGGGTCGATCTTGATGATATGAGCTGTGCATGGGCGACAGCTCTTTCCAACGGCGATCGGCCCGCGTCATGGTCGATATATGACCGGCTCCATGGTCAGGGTGTTGCTGGCGTTCTCGTGCCGAGTTTTGCCCCAGGCGCTGAAAGGGATGATCTGAATCTGGTGCTTTGGACATGGGGCCCCGACCTCCCGCATGAGGTGAGGGTCTTTGATCCGAGCGGCCGGCTACCGAAGGATCAGCTGTCCTGGCGCGAAGGTTCCTGACCGCTTCGCACCGGGAACACGCGGGGCAGGGGAGGGGGCCTTTTACAGCCCACTCGCCTTCGTCAGATTCACGCGGAAGCGGTCACGCCGGCGCTGATATTTGCGAGTCATTTCGGCGGAGGCGTGGCCGAGCTGCTTCTGGACATAGCGTTCGTCGACCTCGGCCGAGGAGGCAAGGCCGGCGCGCAACGAATGGCCGGAAAAGAGCTTGCCACGTTCGCCTTCCGGCAAATCGCCACGCACGCCGGCCGCCAGCGCGGTTCGCTTGACCAGCCGGGCGACCTCCTGATCGTTAAGCCGTTCGGCGCCGACCTTCTTGCCTTGTCCGGTAACACGCCGGAACAACGGTCCATGGCCGATGCGGGCGAGCTTGAGCCAGGTCTCCAGTGCGACGACCGGGCAGGTGGCGTCGGAGGAGCCGCGCCCGATCTCGACCTCGCGCCAGCCGGTCTTGCCGCGCAGCGTCACGAGCATGCCCTTGCCAGGGAAGATCTCGATCCAGCCGCGGCCGTCCTCGGTCTGGTCGCGGCCGACATCGAGGCCGGTGACTTCGGAACGGCGCAGGCCGCCGGAAAAGCCAAGCAAGAGCATGGCGCGATCGCGCAGACCGCGTAGAGAGCCGCGGTCGAGCGTTTCCAGCATGGCGATCAGATCCTCGGGCAACACCGCCTCCTTCTGCCGGGGAGGGGCGGCATGCCTGTTGCGAATGCCGGCCATGACCGTTGCGATGTGGCGATCCTTGCGGTCGAGCGACAATCCGCGCTGGGAATAGTTCCAGGATAGGGAAGACAGCCGGCGTTCGATGGTGGAGACCGAATTCGGCTTCTTGTCGCCGGTCACCGTGCCGGAGGCGCAGGCTGTTATGTACAGCCCGACGGTTTGCGGGTCCGGCGGCAGCGGTTCAACACCCTGCCGGCGACACCAGGAGGAAAAATGCTTCCAGTCGGAGGCGTAGGCACGGCGCGTGTTGGCCGAGCTCGCCGCCTCGACATAGGACCGCGCCCGGTCAGCAAGGTGCTCGAGGTGGCCGGGAAGAGGGTTCACCTTGCCCGTGGCTGCCGGCAGGGGAGGGGGCGAAGCGGCTCCACCTTGTCAGTCGCCGTGGTATCGTCGGGACCGCGGCTCATTTCCATGACGAGGTCGACAATGTCGGGCAGGTCGTCGGTCGAGGCGTCCGGCTCGGCCGAGGGCGCGATGCGGTCGACATCCGAGGATGTTTCCTGTGATCGAGGGGAGCCGTGCCGAGTACGATTTTCGGGGTTCTGATCGACGATTCTGGCCATCTTCTCTATAAAGACCAACACGAACGATAAGCCAACATTATCAGTCATAAGAGCGCAAAGACAAGCTGTGCGTTCCGGGGCGGAAAGTCTGGCACAAACCGCACGCGTCGGCTAGGCTGGCCGGCATGGATTCGGTTCGCCTCACGCCCGCCCTGACCGCCGCATCGGCCGCCCACCTTCCCCGGCGGCGCTGG
>NZ_JSBN01000189.1 GCF_000797515.1 Sphingomonas sp. Ant H11 | reverse complement strand
ACTTCGGCTAAGCCGCTGCGCGGCTAAGCTTCGTATCCTCTCCCGATGGGAGAGGAGGAATGGACCGATGACAGACAAACCCACCCTTGAAGACTGGCAGGCCCTCGCCGCGAAAGAGGTGAAGGGGCGTGATCTGACCTGGCACACGCCGGAAGGGATCGACGTCAAGCCGCTCTACACTGCGGCTGATGTGGCAGGGATCGATCCCGGTCTGCCCGGCTTCGCGCCGTTCACGCGCGGGGTGCGCGCGTCAATGTATGCGGGGCGGCCGTGGACGATCCGGCAATATGCGGGTTTCTCGACTGCGGAAGCCTCCAACGCTTTCTACCGGCGTAACCTGGCGGCGGGGCAGAAGGGGCTGTCGGTCGCGTTCGATCTGGCGACGCATCGCGGCTATGATAGCGACCATCCGCGCGTGACCGGCGATGTCGGCAAAGCGGGCGTGGCGATCGACACGATCGACGACATGAAGATCCTGTTCGACGGCATCCCGCTCGACAAGATGTCGGTCTCGATGACGATGAACGGCGCGGTGATCCCGATCCTCGCTTTCTTCATCGTCGCGGGCGAGGAGCAGGGGGTGTCACAGGATCAGCTCGACGGCACGATCCAGAACGACATCCTCAAGGAGTTCATGGTCCGCAACACCTATATCTATCCGCCTGCGCCGAGCATGCGGATCATCTCGGACATCATCGCCTACACCTCGGCGCATATGCCGAAGTTCAATTCGATCTCGATTTCCGGCTATCACATGCAGGAAGCGGGTGCGACGCAGCTGCAGGAGTTGGCCTTCACGATCGCCGACGGGCGCGAATATGCCAAGGCTGCGATGGCGAGCGGGCTGGACCTCGATGCGTTCGCCGGGCGGCTGAGCTTCTTCTTCGCGATCGGCATGAACTTCTTCATGGAGGTCGCCAAGCTGCGCGCGGCGCGCAAGCTATGGCACCGCGTGATGACCGATCTTGGCGCCAAGGACGAGCGCTCCAAGATGCTGCGCACGCATTGCCAGACGTCGGGCGTGTCGCTGACCGAGCAGGATCCGTACAACAATGTGATTCGCACCACTGTCGAGGCGATGGCGGCGATGCTGGGGGGCACGCAGTCGCTCCACACCAATGCGCTCGACGAGGCGATCGCGCTGCCGACCGATTTCTCCGCCCGGATCGCGCGCAACACGCAGATCGTGCTGCAGGAAGAGACGGGGATGACCAAGGTCGTCGATCCCTTGGGCGGCAGCTATTATATCGAAAGCCTGACCGAGGAACTGGTCGAGAAGGCGTGGGAGATCATCCAGCGCGTCGAGGCCGAGGGCGGCATGGCGCAAGCGGTGGCGGCAGGCTGGCCCAAGGCGATGATCGAGGAAGCCTCGGCGGGCCGTGCGGCGCGGGTCGACAAGGGCGAGGACGTCATTGTCGGCGTTAACAAGTACAAGCTGGCCGAGCAGGACCCGATCGACATTCTCGATGTCGACAATGTCGCGGTACGCGAGGCGCAGATTGCGCGGATCGCCCGGGTGAAGGCCGGGCGCGATGAGGCGAAGTGCCAGGCGGCTTTGGAGGCGTTACGCGAGGGGGCGCGCGCCAATCCTCCCCGGCACGGGGAGGGGGACCCTGGAGGCATATAGCGAAGGGTGGAGGGGGCG
>NZ_JSBN01000188.1 GCF_000797515.1 Sphingomonas sp. Ant H11 | reverse complement strand
TGGAGCAGAAACACACGGTCGGCATCGGCAATGAATTCGGCCTCGGTCACCACGCCGTCATGATTGGCGTCGGCACCGGCGAACCAGGCACCAATCGGATCTTCGCCACGGAACGGTTCGCCCATCGGGCTGATGAACAAGCGACCGTGCGGGGGGCGGGGACCGCCCGGCGGCGGGGGCGGCGGGGGTCCGTCAGGACCGGGTCCCCCTTGCTGCACACCGGCCATCAGTGCCAGCCCAAGCCAAAAACCCACCATCTTGCCCTCCGGATGCGTCGAACCGGCGTGCTACGCGGGAAATGTCTCTCAAATGTGTCTGGCGACCGGGTTCAGGCGGCGATCCGCAGCCACAAAGCGGTGGCATCGTCCGACCCCTTGAAGCGCGGGAAGCGGCCGAAATCGCCATCCTCCTGCTCGATTGCGCGCAATTGCAGCGCGAGCCCGGTCAAGCCGCTGGTGGCGAGTTCCGCGAACAGACCCGCCTCGTCGTGCAGGCCATAGACGTCGATCAGCGCCGCAAAACCGTCGCTCATCAGCAGCAGCTCGTCTCCCACGTTGCACGGCAAGACCGCCCCGCCGAGATGCGCCGCCGCCGCTGGATCGACCCCGAGGATATAGCGGTCGGGACGTTCACGCGCAGCGCGCAGCACTTCGAGGATCGGCTGCGGTCGCTGCTTCAGGCCAAGCCCATGCTCGGCCAGCGCGGCCGCACTGGCATTTTCGTCGTCCTTGCTGGCGGGCGGCCCGATCCGCTCGACGGTATCGCCGCGCTTGAGCAACCCCGCACAATCGCCCAGCCAGCGGCACGCCAGCCCCTCCTTGCCGACGCGTGCCGCCAGGAAGGACGCGCTGGGCAATTCCCAGGCGGAGATGGCGCGCGCGTCCGCTGCGCCGCAAACCGCCGCGCAAGCCTGGCGAACACGCCCTTGCAAATCGCATCGATCGAGGCGTCGCCCGCAGCCGCAAAGGCGGCGTCCGCCTCCAACGCCAGCCACGCCGCCCCGCCGCGCGACCCGACCAGCCCCGGCTCGCCCAAATCGGTCGCGCCGTCGATCACCCAGGCGAGCGCGTCGCTCGACCCCGCGCGATCGTCATTGGCGACCGCGATATCTCCGGCAAGACTGATCGACTGGAGCAAATCAAAGCGCATACAGGTGCCCTATCAGCCGATCATGACGGATTTCAGTCGGCGAACAACAATACCGGCGTTTCGAGATAGCGCTTGAGCGCCTGCACGAAGCTCGCCGCATCCCAGCCATCGACCACGCGGTGATCGCAACTGATCGACAGGTTCATCAGCTTGGCACGCACGATCTCGTCGCCGACAAAGACAGGCCGCTCGACAATCTTGTTGGGTCCAATGATCGCCACTTCGGGCCGGTTGATCACCGGCGTCGTGGCGATCCCGCCAAGCGGCCCGAGCGAGGTGACCGTCAGCGTGCCGCCGCCCATTTCATCGGGCTTCAGCTTATTGGCGCGCGCCGCCTCGGCCAGGCGCAGGATCTCGGCGGCCAATTGCCAGACATTGCGGTCCTGCGCATCGCGGATCACGGGGACGGTCAGCCCGGCATCGGTCTGCGTCGCCATGCCGAGATGCACCGCGCCATGCCGCGTGACCACACCGGCTTCATCGTCATAGCGCGCGTTGATCATCGGGAAGGCGGGCACGGTCTTGCAGATCGCCGCGATCAGCAGCGGCAGCATCGTCAATTTGGGCCTCGACCCACGCGCACCATTCAGATCGGCGCGCATCGCCTCCAGCGCGGTGACGTCGATTTCCTCGACATAGGTGAAATGCGGGATCGCGCGCTTCGACGCCGCCATATTCTCGGCGATGCGGCGGCGCATGCCGATCACCTTGATCGCCTCATCGGCGCGGGCGTGGCTGACGTGCGGGGCGTGATAGCCCTGCCCCTGGCCATAGCGCAGGAACGCATCGAGATCGGCATGGCGCACGCGGTCGCCCTCGGTCTTCACTTGGGCGAGATCGATGCCGAGATCGGCGGCGCGTGCGCGCACGGCGGGAGAGGCGAGGACCACTTTCTCCCTCTCCCCTTCAGGGGAGAGGGTCGGGGAGAGGGGCTGTGCTGGAACGCTGGGGGCAC
>NZ_JSBN01000187.1 GCF_000797515.1 Sphingomonas sp. Ant H11 | reverse complement strand
GGGAATCATTTTCCCTCCCCCAGCCCCTCCCGCACGCGGGAGGGGAGATGTTACCGCGGCGCCATACGGATCGCGCCGTCGAGGCGGACGTCCTCGCCGTTGAAATAGCTGTTCTCGACCATCGCGAGCGCGAGCTTGGCATATTCCTCGGGCTTGCCGAGCCGCTTGGGGAACGGCACCGAGGCGGCGAGATTGTCCTTCACTTGCTGCGGCGCGCCTTGCATCAGCGGCGTTTCGAAAAATGCCCGGCAGGATGGTGTTGACGCGAATACCTTCGCCCATCAGGTCGCGCGCGATCGGCAACGTCATGCCGACGACGCCGCCCTTGGACGCGGAATAGGCGGCTTGGCCGATTTGCCCGTCCTCGGCGGCGACGCTGGCGGTCATCACGATCGCGCCGCGCTCGCCATCTTCGCCCGGCTCCAGCGTCAGCATTCCGGCGGCCGATTTGGCGACGCAGCGGAAAGTGCCGACCAGGTTGATCTGGATGAGCCAGTCAAACGCGGCCAGGCTGAAATGCTTGATGCTGCCGTCTTCCTTGGATCGGCTGGCGGTCTTCATCGCATTGCCGGTCCCGGCGCAGCACACCAGCACCGATTCCTGCCCATGCGCCGCGCGCGCCTTGGCGAAACCGGCATCGACCGATTCCTCGGAGGTGACGTTCACTTCGCAGAACACGCCGCCGATTTCGGCGGCCACGGCTTCGCCCTTTTCGGTCTGCAAATCGAAGATCGCGACCTTTACGCCCTTGGCCGCGAGCGCACGGGCGGTGGCGGCGCCAAGGCCGGAGGCACCGCCGGTGACAACGGCGGCTTTGGTGGAATCGAGATTCATGAGGTCTCCCCTAGTTCGTCGCCCCGGCGGAGGCCGGGGCCGCTTTGGTGTGTGCAGTGCCGGTGTTGCGCTTCGCAACGTGGCGGCCCCGGCCTCCGCCGGCGCGACGCCGTGGTCAAATCCGCTCGATGATCGTGACGTTGGCGATGCCGCCGCCTTCGCACATCGTCTGCAGGCCGTACCGCCCGCCCGAGTGCTTGAGCGCATGGACCAAGGTCGCCATCAATTTGGTGCCTGAGGCCCCGAGCGGATGGCCCAGCGCGATCGCGCCGCCATTGACGTTCAACTTGGCATGGTCTGCGCCGACATGCTTCAGCCAGGCGAGCGGCACCGGCGCGAAGGCTTCGTTGACTTCGTACAGGTCGATGTCGTCGATCTTCATGCCGGCCCGCTGCAAGGCGCGGTCGGTCGCGAACAGCGGTTCCTCCAGCATGATCACCGGGTCGCCGCCCGTCACCGTCAGGTTCACGATCCGTGCGATCGGGGTGAGGTTGTGGGCCTTTAGCGCTGCTTCGCTGACGATCATCACCGCGCTGGCGCCATCGCAAATCTGGCTGGCATTGGCGGCGGAGATGCTGCCGCCTTCCTGCAGCAGCTTGACCGAACCGATGCTCTCCAGCGTCGCATCGAAGCGGATGCCTTCATCGGTGGCGTGGGCGACGACGCCTTCGGAGGTCTCGATGTCGAGCGCGATGATCTCATCGGCAAAGGCCCCGCGCTCGGTCGCGGCGGCGGCGCGGCGGTGGCTTTCGAGCGCGAAGGCATCAAGCTGGGCGCGGTCGAAGCCGTGCTTCTTGACGATCATTTCGGCGCCCATGAACTGGCTGAACAGGATGCCGGGATATTTCTCCTCCAGCCGCGGCGATTTGTAATTGCCGAGCCCCTCTTTCATGAACAGCGTCGCGGTCGAGCCCATCGGCACGCGCGTCATGCTCTCCACGCCTGCCGCGATCACGATATCCTGCGTGCCCGACATTACCGCTTGCGCGGCGAACTGCATTGCCTGCTGCGAGGAGCCGCATTGCCGGTCGATCGATACGGCGGGGACGCTGTCGGGCAGGTTTCGGGCGGCGAGCACGGCATTGCGGCCGACTTGCCCGGCCTGCTGCCCGCCTTGCATTACACAGCCCATGATGACGTCGTCGACCGCGGCCCCGTCGATCCCGGTGCGCGCGACGATCGCATCCAGCACCGCCGCCGCCATATCGACCGGGTGCCAACCGGCGAGTTTGCCGCCGCGTTTGCCGCCAGCGGTGCGCACCGCATCCACGATATATGCCTCGGCCATGCTCGACTCTCCATATCCGTTGTTATTTGCAACCTCTCTTGCCGTGATCCTCCGCGCTCGGCAAGGTGGTTCGCATACCGAATGATCGAAAGGATAGGGTGATGGAGGTCAGCGAAGCGATTGCGGCGCGGCGATCGGCGCGCGGGTTTCGCGCCGATCCGGTCGATCCGGCGGTGCTGCACGGCATCGTCACCAAGGCCGCGCGGGCGGCAACCGGGGGCAATTTACAGCCCTGGCATATCGACCTGCTGACCGGCGATCCGCTCGCGCGGCTCAAGGCGGCGGTGCTGCACAAGATCCAATGGGGTCAGCCAGAAACCCCAGCATATGACATCTATCCAAAGGAGCTGGTCGCGCCATATCGCGACCGGCGTTTTGCCGTGGGCGAGGCTATGTATGGCGAGATCGGCATCCCGCGTGAGGACAAGGCCGCGCGGCGCTTATGGTTTGCGCGCAACTTCCAGTTCTTCGGCGCGCCTGCCGCGTTGTTCTGCACCGTCGACCGGCGGATGGGGCCGCCGCAATGGGCCGATCTTGGCATGTATCTGCAGAATGTGATGCTGCTCGCTGTCGAGGCCGGGCTGGCGACCTGCGCGCAGGAATGCTGGGCGATGTACCCGGAGACGGTAGGCGAGGCGATCGGCATCCCGCCTGAGCGGATGCTGTTCTGCGGCATGGCGATCGGGTTCGAGGATACAGAAGAGCCCGCGAACCGCTTGCGCAGTGCACGGGCTCCGGAAGAGGAGTGGTTGCGGATCTGGGATTAATTCCCTCTCCCCTTGGGAGAGGGAAAGGGAAATCAGCCTGCTGCTGGCGAGCGGCGGCCACCGCCACCTGCGGGACGGCCTTGGCCGCCGGGGCGACCACCAGCCGGACGGCCATAGCCGCCGCCG
>NZ_JSBN01000186.1 GCF_000797515.1 Sphingomonas sp. Ant H11 | reverse complement strand
CGGACGCTCACTGGTCGGGCGCGGCGGCTTTCCGGTGACCAGCAGGATCGTGCGATCCCCGGCCCGGATCGCCGCGTCGAGCGCGCCGTCCAGTTCATTATAGGCGGATTGCAGCGTATGCCCGTGCAAATCGATTGTGCGATCGGGGGAAACGAGGCCTCGCGCGATTTGCTTGTCCCAGGTGCCGTCCAGCGTGTTGGCGCTGTTGGCGGCAGCGCGTGCGGGTTTGGGAACCGGCAACGGTGGAACGCGGCCGACGACACGCTTGGCAGGCGTTGCCGCAACCGGCGGGGCGATGGATGGCGCGGCCACGCCCGCTGCCCTGGCGGTTTTCGAGCCCGTCGCTGGCACCGTCGGCGCGGCTTTGGCCAAAGGGCGTACCCCGGCCATCACCCGCGCCCACAACGCCGCTTCGTCAGAACTGAGGTGACGCGTTCCCATCGGGCCTCTCACCAGACACGCGCGCGCCAGCCAGTCGCTGAAGAGTGCCCGTCGGTAACAAGAGAAAGGCGGTGCCGCGCGCGGTCATGCCCCCGGCGATGGCCTCGGCATCGGGGCCTGCCCCCCAAAAGGTATCGACGCGATTGGCCCCCTTGATCGCGCCGCCGGTATCCTGGGCGATCCACAGGCGGCTGGCGTCGGCGCGATCCATCGAGAGCAAGACCGGGGCCCCCAGCGGGATGAAATGCGGATCGGCCGCGACACTCACCCCGCCGGTGACCGCAACGCCCAACGCGCCCATCGGCGAGCCGGATTGTTCGTGAAAGAACACATAGCTCTTGTTTTCGCGCATGATGTCGCGGCCCTGATCGGGATGGTCATGCAACCATTGCGACATGCCCTGCAGCGAGGTTTGCCCCGGCCCGAGCAAGCCGCGCTTTTTCATCAGCGTGCCGATGCCGGTGTAATCGCGGCCATTCTGATTGTCATAGCCGATCCGCATCACCGACCCGTCGGGCAAGCGCAGCCGCCCCGATCCCTGGATCTGCAGGAAGAACAATTCGACCGGATCGGCCGCCCAGGCAAGGATCGGCGCGCGTCCGGCGAGCGAGCCGGTCTCGATCGCGGTACGATCGTCATAGGGGATGAAGCTGCGCCCATCGACGCGGCCGCGGATCTTCTTGCCCTTCAGCGTATCGCTGAACTGGCCGAGATCGACATCGACCAGGTCGGTCGGTCGCGCGTAAATCGGCACGTCATAGCCGCGCCGCCGTTCGCGCGCGGCGCGGATTTCGGGCTCGTAATAGCCCGTGGCAAAGGCTTTGCCGTCGCCGACCTGCGCCGTCTCGAAATATTCGGCGAAGAACGCCCGTGCCTCGCCCCGGCGGACGCCTGGCGCGGCCCCACACGCCGCCGCCCAATCGCTGCCGCGAGTCAGGCCGGAAACATCGGTACGGCGCAACAGCGACGGACAGGAGGCCTGAAAAGCCACCAGAGCCCGCGCCGCAGCGGCTTCGTCGATGGGGAGCGTGTAGACAGGCGGACCTGCGATCACGCCCGCGCTGGCGGCGGTCGCCGTGCCGGCCGCCACCCTGGGCG
>NZ_JSBN01000185.1 GCF_000797515.1 Sphingomonas sp. Ant H11 | reverse complement strand
TTGGCGGTGGCGCGCGCGATGTGCGCGTGGCGATCACGGTGCAGGGCGGGAACGATGCGCCGCAAGCGCTGGCGGCGTCGAGCCGGCAGGTGGCGCGGGCGGTGCGGGCGGCTTTGATGGAGTGAGGGGCTGCATTGGCGGTGGCGATGTTGGGAGAGCGGATTGGAGCGGCGGTTCTTTTTGACTGCCCCTCTCCCCGGCCAGCATCAGGTGAACCGTGCCCCGCACGGTTCAGGTCATCCCGGGGGGATGACCGACCTGATGCTCCCCTGAAGGGGAGAGGAAGAAGATGGCATATTGGTTGGCGAGCGAGCGCACGGTTCAGGTCGAGGGCGTGGTGTCGCGGTTTGATCCGCGGTTCTGGACGGTCAATTTTCCGCGGCCGATGATGGCGGGGGTGACGACCAGCGCGGGAGATGCGCTGCGCGTTGATGCCGTCTTCTATACGTCTGGGGATCTGGCCGGGCTGATCTGGGAGGCGGAGGACCGCTTCGATCATCCGTTGCTGCGCTATGAGACGGCGCGCGATTTTCGCGGGTGTCGGCTCGGGTTTCGCTGGCGCTCGGCGGGGGTTTTGCCGCTCGATGCGGTCAATGGCCCGGTGCTGACGATCGAGGGGCGCGACGCCGCAGGCGCAGCGCGCGCCTGGTATGTGCGGTTGTGGAATTATGCGACGGGGTTGCCCGAGGATGCGACGGTGTCGCTCGACTTTGCGAGCGTGGCGGGCGGGTTCGTGCTGCCCGATGAGGCCGATCCGGTGTGGGCGGGCGATGTCGACCGGATGTTCGTGTCGCTGGTGCCGCCGGGTTTCGATGGCGGGAATGCGCCGCTGGCGGCCCCGGTCGAGGCGTGGGTCGAGCTGACGCAGATCGTGTGCGACGGGCCGGGGGCGGTGCTGGCGATTGGCGATGTGGTGGTGCCTGAGCACAGCCTTCAGATCGCGAGCGGCTATGACGACAGTTACAACCTTACGCCCGCGCGTGCTGCGCAACGCGCTGTTGCTCGGCTATCGCGGGAGCATCGTCCACTATCTGGGGATGAGCCATTATCTGCGGCTCGAAGCCAATTCGGGCGGCTTTTATGCGAGCCTTGCGGGTGGGGCGCTCAATGCGGCTGCGGCGGCGTGGCAGCGCGACTTTGCCGAGCGGGCGAAGGCGCTGGGCTATGACGTGATCTGGTCGCTCAGCTACGAACTGTTCGACGCGCATTGCTGGGGCGACTGGAAGCAGCGGGCGTGGGATGGCAGCCCGGCGCTGACCGGGTGGGCGCCGCCATCGACCTTGCTGTCGCCCGCGCATGACGGGGCGATGGGCTATTTGCGCGCGGTCGCGGTGGCGATGATCGAGATTGCGGTGGCCGCGGGACTTGCGCCCAAATTCCAGGTGGGTGAGCCGTGGTGGTGGATCATGCCCGATGGGCGGCCCTGCCTGTATGACGCTGCAGCGCGGCAGCATTTCGGGGCGGGTGCGGTCGAGATTGCGCGCGTCCAGGCGGTGAGCACTGCTGCCGAGCGGGCCCTGCTCGATGCAGCGGGGGCGCTGCTGGCGGCCTCGACCGCGGCTTTGGTCGCTGCGGTGCGCGCGGTGGCGCCGACGGTCGAGACGCATGTGCTGGTCTATTTGCCGACGGTGCTGGCGGGCGATGCGCCCGAGGTGCAGCGCGCCAATGTGCCGGTCGGCTGGGCGCATCCCGCCTTCGACGTGCTGCAACTGGAAGATTATGATTTCGTCGTGGCGGGCAATGTCGCGGGCACCGCGCGTGCGGTGGACGCCGCCACCGCCCGGCTTGGCTATGCGGTCGCGGATACGCACTATTTTTCGGGGTTCGTGCTGCGGCCCGATCAGACGGCGCAGTGGCGCGAGATCGAGGCTGCGGCGCTGGCGGCGCAAGCGCGCGGTGTGGCGGCGGCGTTCGTCTGGGCGCTGCCGCAATTGCTGCGCGACGGGTTCGTTCATTTCCAAGAGGCGGAGGATGCGGTGCAGGCTTTCGACGATGTGCTGTTCCCGCTCGCACTGGGGCGCGAGGCCGAGGTCAGCCCGGAATTCTCGACCGCGATCGTCACCAGCGCGGGCGGGCATGAGGCGCGCAATGCAAGCTGGGCGGAGGCGCGGACGCGCTACGATGTCGGGCCGGGGGTGCGATCCGAAGCCGATATCGCGACCTTGCTCGGCTTCTTTCGCGCGCGGATGGGGCCGGCGCGCGGGTTCCGGTTGCGCGACCCGTTCGATGCCAGTTCGGGGACCGCGACGCCGGGCGCGCGCGACCAGGTGCTGGGGACGGGCGATGGCGTCACGGTGCGCTTCGCGTTGGTCAAGCGCTATGGCGACGCGGTGCGGCGGATCACGCGGCCCGTTGGAGGGAGCGTGCGCGTCGGGGTCGGCGGGGTCGAGACGGCGGCCTTCTCGGTTGTCGCGGGCGGCTATGTCGAGCTCGATGGTGCGCCGGCCACGGGCGTGGCGGTGACCGCGGGTTTCCTGTTCGATGTGCCGGTACGGTTCGCCGAGGACCGGTTGAGCGTCAACCGCGCAACCTTCCTGGCAGGCGCGGCGACGGCGGTGCCGCTGATCGAAGTGCGCGAGGATTTGGCATGAGCTTCCTCGAAGGTACGCTCACCACGATCGCCCTGTGCTGGCGGATCGAGCGGCGCGACGGGGGTGACGATCGGGCTGACTGACCATGATCGCGATTTGGTCATCAGCGGGCTGGCACATCGCGCCGCGCCGGGAATGACGCCGTCGGCGATCAAGCGCAGCGCCGGACTCGAGGCCGATACGATGGACATTACCGGTGCGCTGACCAGCGCGGCGATTGCCGAAGGTGATCTGTTGGCGGGGCGTTGGGATGGGCGCGGGTGGCGTTGTTCGCGGTTGACTGGACCGGCAGCGGCGCGACGCAAGTGGCGCTGGGCGAAGGGACGATCGGCGCGGTTGAGACCGATCGCGGGGCCTTTACCGCCGAATTGCGCGGGGTGAGTGCGGCGCTCGAGCGGCCCGTGGTCGAGGCGACCTCGCCCGAATGCCGGGCCGAGCTGGGCGACAAACGCTGCCGCGTGGCGATGGCGGGGCGGCGGCGGATAGTGCGGGTGACGGGCGCGGCGGGGCAGGTGGTGACGGTGGATGCGGTCGAGCCTAGCGACAATGGCTATGGCGCGGGGCTGCTGCGCTGGATCGGCGGGGCGAATGGCGGGCTTGAGAGCGCGATCGCGCGATCTGCGGGGTGGACGGTGACGCTGCGGAGCGCACCCGCGCTGCCGGTGGTGGCGGGCGATTTGGTGGAGTTGATCGAGGGGTGCGATAAGAGCCTGGCGACGTGCGCCGCCCGGTTTACCAATGCGGTGAATTTCGCGGCGAGCCGTATCTGCCGGGGATCGACCTGCTCACCCGTTATCCGGGCGCATGAGCGCGGCCGAACGCGCCA
>NZ_JSBN01000184.1 GCF_000797515.1 Sphingomonas sp. Ant H11 | reverse complement strand
TCGACTCACCTGCCCTCTCCGCCTTCGCTTCGCTCGGCACCCTCTCCCCGCAAAGCGGGGAGAGGGAGAATTGCTATGCCGCCATCGTCATCGGCTCCAGCCCGGCCAGCCGCGTCACCACCGGCGGCACCGGCAGCACGCGCGGCGTCAGCCACGCACACCCTCGGCAATCGCCTTGATGTGCGCAGGCGTCGATCCGCAGCAACCGCCCAGGATGTTGACGTGCCCCGCGCTCGCCCATTCGCCGACCAGCCCCGCCGTCGTCGCCGGCATTTCGTCATATTCGCCCAGTTCGTTGGGCAGCCCGGCATTGGGATAGACCATGATGAGGGTGTCGGCGATGCCCGCCAGCGTGCGCACATGCGGGCGCAACTGCTCCGCGCCGAACGAGCAATTGAGCCCGATCGTCACCGGCCGCGCGTGGCGCACCGCATGCCAGAATGCCTCGACCGTATGCCCAGACAAATTGCGGCCAGAAAGGTCGGTCAGCGTCATCGACAGCATGATCGGCACGTCGCGGCCCAGCGCCTCGCCCGCTTCCAGCGCCGCCATGATCGCGGCCTTGGCGTTCAAGGTGTCGAACACCGTCTCGACCAGGATGAAATCCGCCCCGCCCTCGATCAGCGCGTCGGTCTGTTCGCGGTACACGCCTTTGAGATAATCGAAGTCGATCTCGCGAAAGCCCGGATCGTTGACATCGGGGCTGAGCGACAGCGTCTTGTTGGTCGGCCCAACGGCCCCTGCAACAAAGCGCGGGCGGCCGTCCTTGGCCTGATATTCATCCGCCAGCCGCCGCGCGAGCCGCGCGCTCTCGACATTGATCTCGCGCACCAGATGCTCGGCGGCATAATCGGCCTGGCTGATGCGGTTGGCCGAGAAGGTGTTGGTCTCGGCAATGTCCGCGCCCGCCTCGAAATAGGCGCGGTGGATCGCCTCGGGCACCGCCGGTTTGGTCAGCGCGAGGATGTCGTTATTGCCCTTCTGGTCCTTGGTCAGGCCCAGGTCGCCGGCATAATCCGCCTCGGACAGCTTCCAATTCTGGATCTCGGTGCCGAACGCGCCATCGGTGATGAGGATGCGCTTGGCCGCTTCGGCCAACAAGGTTTCTCGTGCCGTCATCTTCTAATCCTTCTCCCCTCCCGCTTGCGGGAGGG
>NZ_JSBN01000183.1 GCF_000797515.1 Sphingomonas sp. Ant H11 | reverse complement strand
CCCCGGCGGTCGGGCGTGGCGGCTGGCACGTTCAGCTTGGCGCATTCGGCGATCCCGGCAATGCCCGCAAATTGTGGGGTCAAGTCAGCGGGCGGTTTGCCGGGGCGAGCGTCAGCTACGTCAAGAGCGGCGCGCTGACGCGCGTGCTGGTCGGGCCCTACCCTTCGCGCGCGGCGGCGGCGGCGGCTTGCGGCGCAGTGCGTCCGTGCGTGCCGGTCAACCCATAGCGCGTTACGCGCCGACCCATTCCGCGCGGGGAATGCCCTGCGCATAGAGCAAGGCGGACAGATCACCCTGGTCGATTCGCGCATCCGTCGCTGCAGCGACGACCGGCTTGGCGTAATAGGCCACGCCCAAGCCAGCGGCGCGGATCATCGCCAAATCATTGGCACCATCCCCCACCGCCAGCGTAGCCTCGGGCGGCAAGTTTAGCTCGGCCATCGCCGCCAACAGCGTCTGCAATTTGGTGTCGGAGCCGACGATCGGTTTGGTCACCGTGCCCGACAGCACCCCGCCCGCAATCTCCAGCCGATTGGCAATCGCGCGGTGAAACCCGATCTGCGCCGCCACCGGCTCGGCAAAGCGGGTGAAACCGCCTGAAACGAGAATGGCGGTCGCCCCGCGCGCACGCATCGTGCCGATCAACGCAACGGCACCGGGCATGATCGTCACGCGTTCGGCCAGGCAACGCTCGATCACCGCCTCGTTAAGCCCCGCCAGCAATGCGACGCGCGCATCGAGGGCACCTTCGAAATCGAGTTCGCCGCGCATCGCCGCTTCGGTAATCGCCGCGATCTGTGGCTTGATCCCGGCAAAATCGGCGAGTTCGTCGATGCACTCGACGGTAATCATGGTCGAATCCATATCGGCGACGAGCAGCTTCTTCTCACGGCCCTCAGCCTGCTGCACGACCACGTCGATGCCGGGAAACGCGCCCTCCAGCGCCGTGCGCGCGGCATCCGAGGCCAGGCCGAACGCAATGTCGGCCGCCTTGCCCGGCTCGATCCAGCCCTGCGCGACCGGCGCACAGCCAGCCGCTTCGAGCCGGTCCATCGCCGTCGAAATTTCCCCTGCAGCCAGATGATCCGATGCTATCAGCGTCGCAATGAACACACGTCACCTCCCAAGGCTCGCGCTCATCGCAGGGCCGACCGCCAGCGGCAAGTCCGCTCTCGCGATTGCCGTCGCGGAGCGACACGACGGCGTGGTCATCAATGCCGATTCGGCGCAGGTCTATCGGGATTTGCGCGTGTTGACCGCGCGCCCGTCCACTGAGGACGAAGCGCGCGTGCCGCATCGTCTGTTCGGCCATGTCGATGGCGCGGACAGCTATTCTGCCGCCCGCTGGGCAAACGCGGCCGCGCGCGAAATCGACGCGGCGCACGCTGCGGGCAAGCTGCCGGTGCTGGTGGGCGCACCGGGCTCTACCTGCGCACCCTGCTCGACGGCATCGCGCCGGTGCCCGAGATCGATCCGCAAATCCGCGAGGCGGTTCGCGCGCTGCCGGTGGCGGAGGCCCATGCTGCACTTGCCGTGCTGGATCCGCCCGCCGCCG
>NZ_JSBN01000182.1 GCF_000797515.1 Sphingomonas sp. Ant H11 | reverse complement strand
ACATCGGGCGGGGCGGGGGAGGCGATGGTCTTGCCCTGCGCATCGATCCGCCAGCCCCAGCCGCCGTGCGGGTCGTCATAGGGTGCGGCCAGTACCAGGCGAGCGCGGTCGACCGAGCCGTCCGGCCGTATCGCCTGCGCCAGCACCGCGATTTGCGCGTCGAGCCGCTCGTCGAGCCCGTGCATCACGAAGCGATCGAGCACGGCCCCGATGCTGAGCGCGGCGAAGGCCAGCGCGGCGAGCGTGGCAAACAGCGCGGTGACCAGCAAGCGGCCGTAGAGCGAGCGGGGGAGGAGAGTTCGCATCATGCGTCGCCGGGGTGGAGCAAGAGGATTGATGGCAGCCTCATCCCTCCACCATCCGATAGCCGCGCCCGCGCACGGTTTCGATCAGTTCGGCTCCGATCTTCTTGCGCAGGCGACCGACGATCACCTCGAGCGAGTTGGAATCGGGGTCGGCATCGCCTTCATAGACATGGTCGAGCAAGTCGAGCCGGTCGACCACCACGCCCTTGCGCAGCATCAACGTCGACAGCACACGCCATTCGAGCGCGGTCAGCCGCAGCGGCAGGCCGTCCAGCTCGACCTGTCCGGTCTGCGCGTCGAAGGTTACGGGGCCGCACACGATCCGCGCGGCGGCATGGCCGGTTGCGCGGCGCACCAGCGCGCGCAGCCGCATGACGAGTTCCTCGACGCGGAACGGTTTGGTCAGATAGTCATCGGCCCCGGCGCGGAAGCCGGCGACCTTTTCCGACCAGCCATCGCGCGCGGTAAGGATCAGCACGGGCAGCGCGCGCCCGGCGGCGCGCCATTCCTCCAATACGGTGATGCCCGATTTGATCGGCAAGCCGAGATCGAGCACCGCCACGTCATAGCTGCCGGTGTCGCCGAGATGCGCGCCATCTTCGCCATTGGCGGCGATGTCGACCGCGAAATTCTCGGTACGCAACGCCTTGGCGATGCCCTCGGCCAGTGCGGTGTCGTCTTCGACCAGCAAGATACGCATGTCTGTGTCCTTTGCCCGGCGGCTAAGCCCGGTCGCTAAACCCAGGCTGAACCGGCGGGTTCAGCGCGGTGGTGGGACGCATCGCTAGAAAGCGCAACACCAACCCAAGCAGGAGCAAGCACAATGACCGACCAAATCGAAGGCCCCACCCCGCAGCCCGATTTCAGCGCGCTGGAGCCGCAGGCCCCACGCCGCAAACTGCCGCTGCGCACCTCGCTGATCGCCGCCGCCTTTCTCGCCGTCGGCCTGGGCGGTGGTGCGACGGTTGCGTGCATGAATGGCCCGACGGTCGAACTCGCGCCGGTCAAGCCGGTGGCGATCAAGACCCTGAGCGACGATGGTGGGGTGATCAGCGTGCGCGGCACCGTTGCCGAAGTCTTCGGCCCGATGGCCGTGCTTGCCGATGCAAGCGGGCGTGCCTTGGTCGAGATCGGGCGGGAGGGCGATGGCACGGGCTTGCTCGCTCCTGGCCAGACGGTGACGGTGCAGGGCCATTATCGCCACGGCATGATCCGCGCATCGTTCCTCGTCGGTGCCGATGGCAAGGTGACGGCATTGCGGCCGATGGGCGCCCGC
>NZ_JSBN01000181.1 GCF_000797515.1 Sphingomonas sp. Ant H11 | reverse complement strand
CGGGTCGCGTGCGGAGGCCCCCCTCCGTCAGCCTGCGGCTGCCACCTCCCCGATCCGGGGAGGATCGAACCTTCTCGCGCTCGCGGTCGAATGCGCGCGGCAGCGGGCGACTTTGGGCGAAATTTCCTCCGCGATGGAGGACGTGTTCGGGCGCTATGACACCGTGCCGACGCCGGTGTCGGGCATTTACGGCGGCGCGCACGCCTTCGACGCCGCGTGGCAGGGCTTGAAGGACGGCGTCGTTTCGCTGGAAACGCGCAATGGCCGCAAACCGCGCATGCTCGTCGCCAAGATGGGGCAGGACGGGCATGACCGGGGTGCGAATTTGGTGTCGTCGGCGTTCGGCGATCTCGGCTTTGAGGTGGTGCCGGGGCCGCTGTTCCAGACGCCGGCCGAAGCCGCCAAGCTCGCGATCGAGCGTGATGTCGATGTGGTTGGCGCATCGTCGCTTGCGGCGGGCCATAAGACCTTGATCCCCGAGCTGATCGGCCATTTGCGGGACGCGGGGCGCGGCGACATCAAGGTGATCGCGGGCGGGGTGATCCCGGCGCAGGATTACCAATTCCTGCGCGATGCGGGCGTCCAGGGGATTTTCGGGCCCGGCACCAATCTGGTCGAGGCGGCGGGCGAAGTGTTGCGATTGCTGGGGCATAATATGCCCCCGGTTGAGGAAAGTGTGGAATGAGTGACGT
This sequence comes from Sphingomonas sp. Ant H11, assembly GCF_000797515.1. Classification (GTDB taxonomy): domain Bacteria; phylum Pseudomonadota; class Alphaproteobacteria; order Sphingomonadales; family Sphingomonadaceae; genus Sphingomonas. Next base: position 1,188 of record NZ_JSBN01000181.1, on the reverse strand, counting down.
GATGGAATCCCCCTCCCGCTTGCGAGTTTCAGGTCGGTCCGTCCCCCAGACGGACCTGAACGATGCGGGGCATCGTTCACCTGAAACTGGGCTAGGGGAGGGCAGTGCAACGAGTGCTGCTCCGTACCAGCAGGCCCTCCCCCAACCCCTCCCGCAAGCGGGAGGGGAGCAAGTCAGGAACGACTGGACGCGCGGGGAAATCGCGGCGCTGTATGACTTGCCGTTCGACGAACTGATGTTCCAGGCGCAGACCACGCACCGTGCGCATCATGCGGCGGGGCAGGTGCAGTTGTGCACGCTGCTGTCGATCAAGACCGGCGGCTGCCCCGAGGATTGCGGCTATTGCAACCAGTCGGCCAGCGCCGACACCGAGCTCAAGGCCAGCAAGCTGATGGACGTGCGCGCGGTGCTGCAATCGGCGGCGCAGGCGCGCGATGCGGGGTCGCAGCGCTTCTGCATGGGGGCGGCGTGGCGCAACCCCAAGGACAAGGACATGCCCGCGATCATCGAGATGGTGCAGGCGTGCGGCAGATGGGCATGGAAACCTGCATGACGCTGGGGATGCTGACGCGACCCAGGCCGAGCAGCTCGCCGACGCGGGGCTCGATTATTACAACCACAATATCGACACTTCGCCGGAACACTATGCGGAGGTGATCACCACGCGCACCTTCCAGGACCGGCTCGACACGCTCGATCATGTGCGCGAAGCCGGCATCAACGTGTGCTGTGGCGGGATCGTCGGCATGGGCGAGACGCGCGGCGACCGGGTCGGCTTCATCCATGCGCTGGCGACCTTGCCGCGCCACCCGGAGAGCGTGCCGGTCAATGCGTTGGTGCCGGTCAAGGGCACCGTGCTCGGCAATATGCTGGCCGACACCCCGCTCGCAAAGATCGATGACATCGAATTCGTCCGCACGGTGGCGGTGGCGCGCATCACCATGCCGATGAGCATGGTGCGGCTGTCGGCCGGGCGCGAGAGCATGTCCGAGGCTACACAGGCGTTGTGCTTCATGGCGGGCGCGAACTCGATCTTCACGGGGGACAAATTGCTGACCACGGGCAATGCCGGGGACGACAAGGACGCCGCGCTGCTGGCGAAGCTCGGGCTGGTGCCGATGGTTGGCGAAGAGCCGATGCGGGCGGCAGCCGCGTAATTCCCCTCCCGCTTGCGGGAGGGGCTAGGGG
>NZ_JSBN01000180.1 GCF_000797515.1 Sphingomonas sp. Ant H11 | reverse complement strand
TAAGGCGCGCGCGTGCGTGCAAGCGCAGCGCCTCGCGCAGCCGTCCGGTCCCGACCAGCGCCCGCCCACGCCGCGCCCGCGACGATTGCCGCACCAGCATCAGCGCCAGTTGGTTCGCGAAGATTTCGTCATAGGCAAGCCGCGTCCGCGCGACGGTATCGGACGGGTCGGCATGAATGCGCGCCAACGCCGCGCGCCAGCCGGGCCAATCGTGCTTCGCCAGCAAGCCCGGCTCGATCCATTCGGGCAAATCAGGCGCGCGCTCGATCGCCTGCACCGCCAAATGCCCCATCCGCTTGGACGTGATCCCCTCCGACAATGGATAGATCGCCTCGCGCTCGGGCGTATCCTCGGCTTCCTCCAGCGGCAGCACATAGTCAGGATGCACGATCTGCAATTCCTGGCCGTACTGCTCCAGCCGCCCGGAAACCCGCCGTGGCTCACCGATCGGCGCCAGCTTCTTGGCCCAGCCCGAATGCCCGCCGAAATAGACCAGGCTCACATAATTACCGCGCGCATCGGTCGCCTGCACCCGCGTCGGCCCGCGTCCGGCGCTGGAACGATAGGATTGCGCGGTCAGCGTGATCGCGATGGTGCGCCCGGCATCGCCCATGTCGAGCTCATCGCGCGCCAGCCGATCGACCCAACCGGTCGGCAAATGAAAGGCGACATCGACCACACGCGACAGCCCGAGCCGGTCGAGCGGCTTGGCCAGGCCAGGGCCAATGCCCTTCAGTGCCGTGACTTCGGCGAACAATGGATTGAGGATATCGGGCCGCATGACTATCTGGGGTGCTCTTACCCCCACCCGGCCACCACCGCCAGCACATGCTGTCGGGGGTCGTCGGGCAATCTGCGTTGGACGCCCATGGACCGCGAAACCCGCCTCAAACGCCTGCGCTTCCGCAGCTGGCACCGTGGCACCAAGGAAGCCGACCTCCTGATCGGCGGCTTTTTCGACGCGCGCTCGGCCGAGTGGAACGATGCCGAGATCACGCTGTTCGAGGAATTGCTGGAGGAACAGGATGTCGACATCATGGCCTGGGCGATCGGAACCGAAGCCTGCCCGCCGCGCTATCAGGGCTCGATCGTCGATGCGCTCAAAGCGCTGAACTACGTACGATCGCGGAATAAGAAAATCTCCCTCCTCCCCGCCTCGCGGGGAGGGG
>NZ_JSBN01000018.1 GCF_000797515.1 Sphingomonas sp. Ant H11 | reverse complement strand
CGCCGGGGGCGGGAGCCGCTTCAGCACTGCGGCGGCACGGGGCGGTACGCGCGGCTTTGTCGGCTTGGCGGCGGGCGGCGGGGCGAGCGCGACGATCTGGGGCCGGTTGCGACGCTGGGATCATATTGCGACGGCGGCAAGTCGGTGGCGCGCATCGCGGTGCTGGTGCCCCGCCCGGAAATTTCGGGTGGAAGCTGCGGGCGTTGCGCCTCGGCTTCATATTGGCGGGCCAGCATCAGCCCCTGCTGGCGCTGCTCGGTCGGGATCAGCGTATCCATTTGCGCCTGCACTTCGGAAGCGCCCGGCGTGCTGGCGGCGGCGGAGCGCACCAATAGCGCATAGGCACGCGGCCAGTCCTTCGCGACGCTGTCGCCGTTGAACAGCATCGTCCCCAAAACCAGCTGTGCACGCGGCTCGCCGCGCTTCGCCGCCTTTTCGAGCCACGGCAGCGCTTCGGCGCGCTTTTTCTGGTCGAACAGCACCAGGCCATATTTCGCTTCCGCCTCGGCATGACCCTGCAACGCGGCCTTGCGGAACCAGCTTTCGGCCATCGGAATGTCGACCGGAACCCCGCGCCCGAGCGAATAGGCTTGGCCCAGGTTGAATTGCGCATCGGCATCGCCCGCAATGGCCGCGGGACGCCATTGGTCGACGGCTTTCTTATACTCGCCGCGGCTCCAGGCATCGACGCCCTCGCGCACATCCGCAACGGCGGGTGCCGCCACAGCACCGCCTGCGAGCAAGAGCCCGGCCATGCCGAGGATTAGCGCGTTGCGCATAACAATGGTCCCGTCCCGTTTCTTCAACCGATCATGCCCTGTAGCCGCATCATGGCAAAGATTTTGTTACCCACGCTCATCCTAAAGGGGGAGCAGGCCCCCCACCGTTAACCGTTCCTTGAGGGATGGCGTGGCAGGCATGGCTCTCGAATAGCGGGAGTGAAAGGGGCTCATGCGCGTCCTCGCGATGGCATCTCAAAAAGGCGGATCGGGCAAGACGACCTTGTCCGGGCATCTGGCCGTTCAGGCGCAGCTCTCCGGGGCTGGCCCGGTCGTCCTGATCGATATCGATCCGCAAGGGTCGCTGTCGGACTGGTGGAACGAGCGGCAAAGCGAATTTCCGGCCTTTGCGCAGACCACGGTCGCGCGGCTCGCCGCCGATCTGGAGGTGCTGCGCCAGCAGGGTTTCCGCCTGGCGATGATCGACACGCCACCCGCCATCACTATGGCGATCCAGAGCGTGATCGCGGTGGCCGAGCTGATCGTCATCCCCACACGCCCGAGCCCGCACGATCTGCGCGCGGTCGGGGCCACGGTCGATCTGTGCGAACGCGCGGGCAAGCCGCTGCTGTTCGTCGTCAATGGCGCGACACCCAAGGCGCGGATCACCTCCGAAGCGGCGGTCGCCTTGTCGCAGCACGGCACCGTCGCGCCGATCACGGTCCACCACCGCACCGATTTCGCGGCGTCGATGATCGACGGGCGCACGGTCATGGAGGTCGATGGCAACGGCAAATCGGCGCAGGAAATCCGCGATCTGTGGACCTATATTTCCGACCGCCTCGAAAAGAATTTCCGGCGCACCGTGTTCGCCGCCCCCAATGTCGCCAATGGTTTCGGGGCGCAGCGCCCTGCAGCGGGTGGTTTCGGCCGCCGGGTGGTGAGCTGACATGAACATGTTCGGCCAACAAAAACCGCTCGCTTCGCTGTCCTCGACGCTGCTCGCGCGCAAGGGCCAGGCCAAGCCCGCGATGCGCCCGCAGGCTTTGGCGGGTTCGGCACGATGCCGGGCGCGCAGGATGATCTCGGCTGGAACGACATGGGCGGCGATCATCCGCCGGTGGTGGAGCCCGCGCCGGTCGTGGCGGCGGTCCCGCCGGCCCCGGTCCCTTCGGTTTTGATCCAGCGCGAGGTGCTGCGCGAAGAATTTGCCGCGCCCGAGCCGGTCGAACCCGCACGCCCGATCGCGATGAAGCCGGTATCGGTCGCCACCGCCAGCCGGATCGAACGCGAAACCAAGAAGAAGCACGGCAAGAGCCGCCCGAAATCGGCCTTCACGCTGCGGCTCGACCAGGATCGCCACCTGCGGCTGCGGCTGGCCAGCGCGCTGCATAATGCGTCGGCGCAAACGCTGGTGACCGAAGCGCTCGACCACTTCCTGCAATCCCTGCCCGAAGTCGAGGATCTGGTGCGCCAGCTCCCGACCCGGGCAAAGCGCTGACAACCCTGAAGGGGGAGATACGATGAAGACTCGGTCCGCCATCACTTTCGGTCCCCTGACATTGGGGGTCGCGCTCTGTCTCGCTGGCGGCACGCTTGCCGCCGTCACCACCGCGACGATCGCCGCAGCCAGCGCGCGCGAGCAATCGCGTGCGGAAAAGCAAGGGCGTGTGGAATTTGCGGCTGCGCAAGCCGCGCTCTCACATGGTAAATTCGACGTTGCGATTCGGCACGCCGAGGCGGCGGTTGGCGATCAGCCGCAGGTCGCGGCCTATCGCCTGTTGCTTGGCCAAAGCTACCTGAAGGGCGGCCGCTTTGCCTCGCGCGCGATGTCTTCGCCGATGTGCTGTCGCTCGACGATAGCAACGGCAAGGTCGCGCTGAACCTGGCGCTCGCACAGATCGCGACGGGCGATTGGGCTGGCGCGCGCAAGACGCTCGACACCCATGCAGCGACGATCCCGGTTGCCGATCGCGGCCTCGCAATCGCGCTGGCAGGCGATCCGGCGACGGCGGTCGAAGTGCTGGAGCCCGCCGCCCGCGCGCCCGAGGCCGATGCCAAGATCCGCCAGAACTTCGCGCTGAGCCTGGCCCTTGCCGGGCGCTGGCGCGAGGCGCAGACGGTGGTGGCGATGGACGTCGCCCCCGCCGATGTCGCCAGACGCATCCTCGATTGGTCGAGCTTCTCGCGCCCGACTTCGGCGTCGGATCAGGTCGCGACCTTGCTTGGGGTGCGGCCCGCGGTCGATCCCGGCCTGCCGGTCGCGCTCGCTTTGAACGGCGGTCGTCCCGCAGCGACCGCAATGGCCGCAGCCGAGGCACCGGTCGATGCCTTCATGCCCGGCAAGGTTGAGGCCGCGTCCGCGCCAGCACCCACGCCCGCACCGGTCGCCGTCGCCGCAGCCGAGCCGGACGCGAAGCCCGTCATTGGGCCGAGCATCGCCGGTGTGGTGTTCGCCGAACGCAAGGAAGTCGTGCAGGCGCTGCCCGTGTCGGTCGCCGAGGCCCGCGCAAAGCGTGGCGCGATTGCACCGCGCGCGGCGGTTGCCGTCGCTTCGGCACCGCGCGCCGTCGCCAAGGGCAGCTTCTATGTCCAGCTTGGTGCCTATGAGACCGCAGGCGTGGCGCATGATGCCTGGGGCCGCGTCTCGCGCCGCTTTGCCGGTTTCGCCGGGCGCACGCCGCAGGGCATGAGCGTCACGACCAAGGGCAAGAGCTTCTATCGTCTGTCGGTCGGCGGCTTCGCGCGCGGCGATGCGGTGGCGCTGTGCCTGGGCTATCGCGCGACGGGCGGAAGCTGCTTCGTGCGCGCAGGCGCTGGCGACCAAGTTGCGATGTGGGCCAAGGGTCGCGAACTGGCGTCGCGCTAAGCCTTATGCGGGCAGGGGGAGCGCGGTGCCGCCCTTGAACACCCGCACCACCTTGCCCTGAACCGGCAACCCGTCGAACGGCGTGTTCCCGGCCTTGGCATGCAGGCGATTGCCATCGATTTGCCACGGGGCATGCGGATCGAGCACGAGCAGGTCGGCGGGTGCCCCGATGGCGAGCGTGCCGGTGGCCACGCCCAGGACGCGCGCGGGATTGGCGGCGAGCAAGGCGAACAGCCGCTCCATCGTAATGGTCCCGTCGCGCACCAGCCCCAATCCCAAGGCGAGCAGGGTCTCGGCACCCGCCATTCCCGATGCGGAATCCGCGAAGCAGGCGTTTTTCCTCGGGGCCATGCGGATCGTGGCCGGAACACAGCACATCGATCGTGCCATCGGCCAGCGCCGTCAGCGCCGCTTGCCGGTCGCTTTCCGACCGCAAGGGCGGCGACAGATGCGCGAAGGTACGGAAATCGGTCATCGCGATGTCGGACAGCATGAAATGGGCAGGCGTAATGCCGCAGGTGACGCGCACGCCGCGGCGCTTGGCCGCGCGGACCAGATCGAACCCGGCGGCGGTCGTGACTTGGCGGATGTGCAGCGCAGCGCCGGTTTCCTCGGCCAGCATCACGTCGCGGGCGATGGCCAGCGGCTCGGCAATGGCCGGGGCGGCGGGCAGGCCCATGCGCGTCGCGGTTTCGCCTGCGGTCGCCACCGTGCCCGCCGTCACGCCGCCATCTTCGGCATGGGTGATGACGGTCAGCCCGAGATCGCCAGCATAAGCCAGCACTTTGCGCATCACGCCCGAATCGGCGATCCAGCCTGCACCGGTGCCGACTGCGCGCGCACCCGCGTCGCGGTTGATTGCCATTTCGGCGAGGTCGGTGCCCGCGAGCCCGCGCGTTGCCGCGGCGATCGGGTGAATCCACAGCCCAGGCCGCCCAATCAGCGCGGCGCGCTGCACGATGCCGGGGTCGTCGAGCACGGGCGACTGATCGGGCATCAACCCGACCCGCACGATCCCACCGGCGTGAAAGGCGGGCAGGTCGATTGCGAACACGCCAAGATCGACGATCGCGGGGGCCAGCATCTGGCCACCACAGTCGATCGTCTCTGTTCCATCGGGCACTTCGATCAGGCCGGTGGCGACGATCGTATCGCCGTCGATCAGCACGCCACCCGCAGACACGCCCGCCACCGGGCAGACGAGCGTCGCGTTGAGCAGGGCCAGCGTCCGGCTCATGCCCAACCCGCCACGTCGCGCGACCGCCGCGTCAATACGTCCAGACAGGCCATGCGCACCGCGACCCCCATTTCGACCTGTTCGGTGATCGCCGAACGCGCGTGGTCGGCCACGACCGAGTCGATTTCGACGCCGCGGTTCATCGGGCCGGGATGCATCACCAGCGCGTCCGGCTTGGCGCGTGCGAGCCGCTTTTCGGTGAGGCCATAGCGCAAATGATATTCGCGGTTGGAAGGGACGAAGCCGCCATTCATCCGCTCATTCTGCAAGCGCAGCATCATCACGACATCGGCACCCTCCAGCGCTTCGTCGAAATCGGTAAAGGGCGTGACACCCATCCGCTCGATCGCGGCGGGCATCAGCGTGGTCGGCGCACACACGCGCACTTCGGCGGCCAGCGCAGTGAGTGCGAGGATATTCGAGCGCGCGACGCGGCTGTGCAGCACGTCGCCGCAAATCACCACGCGCTGCCCCGCGATCGATCCGCGCCGCCGCCGGATCGTCAGCGCATCGAGCAATGCTTGCGTCGGATGTTCGTGCTGCCCGTCGCCGGCATTGAGCACCGGGCAATCGACCTTGCCCGCGATCAGCCGCACCGCGCCCGAGGACATGTGGCGGATGACGATGACGTCGGCGCGCATCGCGTTGAGCGTCATCGCGGTGTCGATCAGCGTCTCGCCCTTTTTTACCGAACTTTGCGCCGCGTGCATGTTGACAACATCGGCCCCTAGGCGCTTGCCGGCGATTTCGAACGACAGCAGCGTGCGGGTCGAATTCTCGAAAAAGGCGTTGATCTGGGTCAGCCCGCCGAGTCGTTTGTCGCTGATCGCGCGCGTACGGTTCGCGGCGACCCAGCCATTGGCTTCGTCGAGCAAAAACACGATCTCATGGGGTTGCAAGCCCTCGATTCCGGTCAAGTGCCGGTGCGGGAACACGGCACGCCCGGGGATGAGCGAGGCGGGGCGGTGATCGGAGGGCTGCATCGAGAGTGCCGGGTAGCCGGGCATGCGTGCGGTGGCAAGGTGGGCCTTTCAATCCGTCGCGCAAATGATAATGTTTGATAATATTTCATTAGGATAGGAACGATACGCAGACGTAACGTCGGTTTGGATGCTGTGGCGGGGGATCGTATTGATTAAGCGTGCGGTTCTGACCGACGAGCATCGCGAACTCGACGCGTTGGCAAAGCGTATCCTGGCCGAGGTCGGGGGCGATGGCCCGAGCGTGGAGTTGTCGTCGCTGCGCTGGCGGCTCAATCGCGTGCTGACCAAGCACCTCGCGATGGAGGACCAACTCCTGTATCCGATTTTGCGCGCGAACCCGGCGACGGCTTCGCTGGCCGAGCAAGTGCTGGCCGAGGTTGGCGGCACCGCAAGCACCTATGCGGCCTATCATGCAGCTTGGCCGATCGAGCGCATCCAGCAGGATTGGGAGGCGTTTCGCGCCGCGACTCGCGATGTCATGACATTGCTGCGGCGGCGCATCCTGCGCGAAGAGCGCGACCTCTTTCCACGAGCCTCCTGGCCCGGGGCGGATAGCCGCTAAACCGCCACCAGCGCGTCAATCGCGCCTTGCAAAATATAGGCGGCTGCCATCTTGTCGACCAGTTCGGCGCGCTTGGCGCGGCTGGCGTCCTGTTCGATCAGCGTGCGCGTTACCGCGACGGTCGACCAGCGTTCGTCCTGCAGGAAGATCGGCAGCCCCAGGTCCGCCATGTTGCGGGCAAACGCGCGGCTCGATTGGCTGCGCGGGCTTTCGCTGCCGTCGGAGAGGTTGAGCGGCAGGCCGATGACGATGCCCTTCACTTGCTGCGCCGCGATCAGCTCGGCGAGCGCGATTTTGTCCTTCTGGAATTTGGTGCGGCGGATGAGCAAAGCGGGCGATGCGAAGCTCCAGCCGGCGTCGCACAAAGCGGTGCCGATCGTCTTGGTGCCGACATCGAGGCCGATCAGGCGGCCACCGGTGGGGAGGGCTGCGCGGAATTCGGTGCGGTCGGTGGTGATCATGCGCAGGTTCCGTTCGTGCTGAGCGCGTCGAAGCACAGCTCTCCGCACGCGACCGGTCCGCTTGCGGAGACGGGCCCTTCGACAGGCTCAGGGCGAGCGGGGTGGGGGGACGGCATCATTTCTTTTCGAACGCCGCCAGCCGCCGTGCCGCATCGGCGCGCACGTTCGCCCAGAACAGGCTGTAGTCATAAACGTGGTAATTGTTGCCGGGCAGGACATAGCCGCCAAGCGCGGGCGGGGTGCCGATCAGCAACAGGCCGCGCGCATCGCAGCGCGCGGGGACGCGTTTGGGCTCGATCGTCGCGCTGGCGAGATCGGGGGCGGGGAACAGCGTGCCGAGATTGGCGTCGGCAGGCGCGGCGGCATCGGGCGTGCCGGTCAACGGGTTGGTGCAGATCATCGGCGTGCCACGGCGCGGTTTGCCGTCGGTGCCGGTGCTGGCGGCATAGGCATCGAGGATCAGCGCGGGATCGGCGGGTTCGGCGAAGCTTTGCCACGATAGCAGGCATCCGGCCTGATCGGCGGTACGGCATTCAGGCAGGCCGAGCGCTGGCACGTCGATCGTGCGCGAGACCGGCCAGCCGATGAGATAGGCGGCGACAATGCGCCGGGCGAGCGGCTTGCCCGCGACCTTCTCGCGCAGCAGCCGCAGCAGGTGGAGTGCGCCCTGACTGTGCCCGGCGAGGATGATCGGGCGCGTCCCCGCCTGCGCGAGGAAGGCGTCGAAGGCGGTGGCAAGATCGCCATAAGCGAGGTTCAGCGCCTGGTTGGCGGCGGCTTGGGTCGTCAGGAATGCGCCGAATGTCGCCTGGCGATAGCGCGGTGCCCAGATCTGGCCGCTGGCGTTGAACGCGCTGGCCTGCGCGCGCAGGAACAGTTCGGCGCGGGCATTGGCCTCGGCATCGTCCAGCGGCGCATTCCACTGCGCACGGTTGAGGTAGGAAGTCGGGTGGATGAAGAACACCGCCGCCTTTTGGTCCTTGCCTGGGGTGTAGCCTGCGGGGGTCCACAAAGCGGGATTGCCGGGCTTGTCGGGTCGCGCGAGCCACATGTCGGCGCGGCCATAGGCAGCGGCGGGCTCTGGCGGCAGCGCGACGAAGGCGGCGCGCGGCACCATCGCCAATTTTATGAGATCGATGCCCCAGAGCGCATAGGCAAAGCCGGCCGCGATCACGAGCACGATCAGGACCGCAAAGGCATAAAGGAATTTGCGTGCCACGCGCGGGGTCAGCCTTTCTGGAGGAGCGATGCACTGGTCATGCGATTTCCGTGCAGCAGGACGACGGCGCTTGCAATCGCCTTGGCGCTGGCGTTCGGTCCCACCTGACTGTTGGGGAGCATGGCGATGGACCGATCGGGCGATTTCGAAGCGGATGCGGGATGGCGGTTGCGGCCGCTGATCTTGGCCATCGTCGGCGCGCTGGCCGCGCTGGTGGTGCAGCAATTGCTCGATCGCGGCGAGCCGGTTCGCTATCCCGCGATCGATCCCGAAAACTGGCGAATCGCGCTGGCGACGGCGGTTGGCACGGGCGCTGCGAGCTTCGGCTTCGCGCTGGAGCGGCAACGCGCGCCTTGGGCGGTGCTGTTCGGGCTGGTGGTCGGTGCTGTTGCCGGGCTGGTGTTCTACTGGAATGGCGGCGGCTGGGGGGATGTGGCGGGACTGGCATAGCGCCAGCCTGTTCCTGTCGATCGCGATCGCGGTGCCCTTGTTCCAGACCGCGCGGAACGAGGCGGCGTGGCGATTTCCCTATGCCGATGTCCACGGCAATGCCTGGACCAATGTCGTCTTGTGGTGCGCGTGCTGGCTGTTCACCGGCGTCGTGTTCGGGCTCGCGTGGCTATTGTCATCGCTGTTCGATCTGATCGGACTGCATTTCCTGCGCGATCTGTTGCAGCATAGTTGGTTCAATGCGCTGCTGTTCGGCGCGAGTTTCGGGGCGTCGCTGGGGCTGCTGCGCGAGCGCGACGGGGTGCTGCGGCTGTTGCAGCGCGTGGTGACCTCGGTGCTGGCGGTGCTGGCGCCCGTGCTGGGGCTGGGGTTGCTGGTGTTTCTCCTCGCCTTGCCGTTCACCGGGCTGAATGCGCTGTGGGAGGCGACCAAATCAACCACGCCGATCCTGCTGAGTTGCGTCATCGGCGCGCTGATCCTCGCCAATGCGGTGATCGGCAATGGCGAGCAGGAGGAATTGCGCAATCCGGTGCTGCGCCCGGGCGCGATGGTGCTGGCGCTCGCGGTGCTGCCGCTGGCGGTGATAGCGGCGATCGCGACGGGGCTGCGGATCGACCAATATGGCCTGACGCCCGATCGGTTGTGGGCGGTGGTGTTCGTCGCCTTGGCGACGGCTTATGGTGTTGCCTATATCGTTGCACTGGCGCGCGGGCGGATGCGCTGGGGTGCGTGGGTACGGCCGAGCAACTTGCGGCTGGCGTTCGTCGTCGCGGGTGTCGGGCTGGTGCTGGCGACGCCGCTGCTGAGCTTCAATGCGCTGTCGACCGCCGATCAGGTTGCGCGGCTCGAATCCGGCAAGACCGCGCCTGAAAAGTTCGACTGGGCGGCGCTGGCGTTCGATTTCGGTGATCCCGGCAAAGCGGCGCTGAAGCGGCTGGCGGGATCGAAGAATGCGGTGATCGCGGCGCGCGCCAAGGGGGTTTCGGGCAAAGCCAATCGCTGGGACGTCGCGGCGATCGACCGCACGCAAACCGAGGCGGATCTGCTGGTGAAGCGGTTGCGCGTGCTGCCGGTGCCGGTGCCGGTGCCGCTGGCCTTGCGGACCAAGCTCACCGATTGGCAGGGGTGCGGTGCGGGTCGCGAGGATCGCTGCACCTTGCTTTATCGTCCCGCTGCCACCGAGGCGGTGTCGATAAAGCAAAGCTGCATCGACGATCTGGCACGGGAGCCGAAGGTAAAGGAAGAGAACGGCGCGATGTTCATGGCGACGGTTCCATCAGGCTGTGGGGTATCGCGCTATCGGCTGACCGGCGATACATGGCAGCGCATCGATGAAAACACCCAGCGCCCTCTCACGCCCGTCGAGCGCGCCGCGCTGAAAGCGGGGGACGCGGCGGGCAAGGTCGAGATTCGTTCGGTGCCCGCGCGTCGCGTCTTTGTCGGGGGCGTTCCGGTCGGCGATCCGTTCGAATAGGTTGCGTAAGGCTTGGGCGCTCTGCTAGCCGCGATCCATGCCAGTCGACATCGCCACCGTCCGCAAGATCGCGAGTCTTGCCCGTATCGCCATTACCGAGGAAGACGCCGCGCGCATCGCGCCCGAGCTCGACAACATCATGGGATGGATCGAGCAATTGGGCGAGGTGGATTGCACCGGTGTTCAACCGATGACTGCGGTCATCCCCAACCATCTGCGCCTGCGCGACGATGTCGTGAATGCCGATCCGCTGACCGGCGGCGGTATTCGTGACGCCGTGCTCGCCAATGCGCCCCAGGCCGAACACGGTTTCTTCACCGTGCCCAAGGTGATCGAATAATGACCGACCTTACCGATCTCGGCGTTGCCGCCATTCGTGACGGCGTGCGCGACGGCAGCTTTTCGGCACGCGAAGTGGCCGAGGGCTTCATCGCCAACGTCTCTGCCGCCACGGCGCTCAACGCCTTCCTCGTCGAAACCCCCCGATCATGCGCTCGCCGCTGCCGACGCCGCCGATGCCGCACGTGCCGCTGGCGAAACGCTGAAGCCGCTGGCGGGCGTGCCGATCGGCATGAAGGATCTGTTCTGCACCAACGGCGTGCCGACCACCGCCGCCAGCCGCATTCTGGAGGGGTTCACCCCGCCTTATGAATCGACGGTCTCGGCCAATTTGTGGAAGGCAGGCGCCGGGATGTTGGGCAAGCTCAACCTCGACCAGTTCGCAATGGGATCGTCGAACGAGACCAGCGCGTTCGGCAACGTGATCTCGCCGTGGCGGCGCAACAATGGCGATACCGCGCCGCTCGCACCCGGTGGGTCTTCGGGCGGGTCTTCCTCGGCGATCGCGGCGCGGCTTTGCCCGGCGGCGACCGGCACCGATACCGGCGGATCGATCCGCCAGCCCGCCGCCTTTACCGGCATTTCGGGCATCAAGCGACCTATGGCCGCTGCTCGCGCTGGGGGACGATCGCTTTCGCCTCCTCGCTCGATCAGGCCGGACCAATGGCGCGCGATGTGCGCGACTGCGCGATCATGCTCGAGGCGATGGCCGGATTCGATGCCAAGGACGCGACTTCGCTCGATTTGCCGGTGCCCAACTGGGAAGCCGGATTGTCGGGCGATCTCAAGGGCAAGCGCGTCGGTATTCCCAAGGAATATCGCGTCGATACCATGCCGCCCGAGATCGAGGCGCTGTGGCAGCAGGGCATTGAGTGGCTGAAGGATGCGGGCGCGGAGATCGTCGAAGTCTCGCTGCCGCACACCAAATATGCGCTGCCGGCTTATTACATCATCGCGCCGGCCGAAGCCTCGTCCAACCTCGCGCGCTATGACGGCGTGCGCTACGGCCTGCGCGATCTGCCCGAGGGGGCAGGCTTGCAGGACATGTATGCCGCGACCCGCGCCGCGGGCTTCGGTGACGAAGTGAAACGTCGGATCATGATCGGCACCTATGTATTGTCGGCAGGGTTTTACGATGCGTACTTCACACAGGCTTCGAAGGTCCGCACGCTGATCGCGCGCGATTTCGAGCAGGCCTGGGCCACGTGTGACGTGCTGCTGACCCCGACTGCGCCCTCGGCGGCATTCGCGCTGGGCGAAAAGTCGGCCGATCCGATCGCGATGTATTTGAACGACGTGTTCACCGTGCCGTCGTCGCTCGCCGGTTTGCCGGCGATGAGCGTGCCCGGCGGGCTGGACGGGCAGGGGCTGCCGCTCGGGCTTCAGATCATCGGCAAGGCGCTGGATGAGCAGAGCGTGCTCAACGCCGGCCTCGCGATCGAGCAACGCGCGGGCTTCACCGCGCGGGCGGAGCGTTGGTGGTGAGCGTCTCGGATGTCGTCGCAGAGTTTGTCGGGCGGCTGATCGAGTTTGCCGCGCCTGTGCGACAAAGTTCGCGTTCGAAAAGCATCCGCCAATCACCTCGAGACCGCCAGCGCCAGCGCGACGCACTCCGTCGCGAAGCCGAAGGGCTAAAATAATGACCGATACTAAATACACCATCCGCGGCGAAACCGGCGACTGGGAGGTCGTGGTCGGCCTCGAAGTCCATGCGCAGATCACCACCAATGCCAAGCTCTTCTCGGGCGCGGCGACGGCGTTTGGCGCGGAGCCCAACACGCAAGTGTCGCTGGTCGATGCGGCGATGCCGGGGATGCTGCCCGTGCCCAACCGCGAATGCATCCGCCAGGCGGTGCGCACCGGCATGGCGATCGAGGCGCAGATCAACCGCTGGTCGCGGTTCGACCGCAAGAACTATTTCTATGCCGATTTGCCGCAGGGCTATCAGATCAGTCAGCTCTACCACCCGCTGGTGGGCGAGGGCGCGATCGACATCAGCCTGGACGAAAAGAACCCCGACGCGCACGGCAAGCGCATCGGCGTCGAGCGCATCCATGTCGAGCAGGATGCCGGCAAATTGATGCACGATCAGCATCCGACCCGCTCCTATGTCGATCTCAACCGCTCGGGCGTGGCGCTGATGGAAATCGTGTCGAAGCCGGACATGACGTCTCCTGCAGAAGCAGGGGCTTATCTGCGAAAGTTGCGATCGATTCTGCGCTATGTCGGATCGTGCGACGGCAATATGGAAGAAGGCTCGATGCGCGCCGACGTCAATGTCAGCGTGCGCAAGCCGGGCGAGCCGCTGGGCACGCGGACCGAGACCAAGAACGTCAATTCGGTGCGCTTCGTGATGGCGGTGGTCGAGCAGGAAGCGCGCCGCCAGGTCGAGGTGCTGGAGGATGGCGGGCGCATCGTCCAGGAAACGCGGCTGTACGACCCCGATCGCAACGAGACGCGCTCGATGCGGTCGAAGGAAGATGCGCACGATTACCGCTATTTCCCCGACCCCGATCTGTTGCCGCTTGAGCTCGACGAGGCGTTCCTCGCCGAATGTCGTGCGTCGCTGCCCGAACTGCCCGACACCAAGCGGCGGCGCTATGAAGCGCTTGGCATTACGCCTTATGCAGCCGCAGTGCTGACGGCGGAGGTCGAGGCGGCGCGCTGGTTCGATGCGCTGCTCGATTGCGGTGCGGCACCGGTGGCGGCGGCGAACTGGACGACGTCGGAACTGTTCGGTGCGCTCAACCGCACCGGCAAGGATATTGAAAACGCGCCGGTCAGTCCGACCCAGGCGGCGGAACTGCTCGGCCTGATCGCCGATGGCACGCTGTCGAGCACGCTCGCCAAGCAGGTGTTCGAGATCATGCTCGAAACCGGGCAGGGCGCGGCGGCGGTGGTTGAAGAACATGGACTCAAGCAGACCAGCGACACCGGCGAAATCGAACGTGTCATCGCCGAAGTGATGGCGGCTAACGAAGACAAGGTTGCCGATTATCGCGGCGGCAAGGACAAATTGTTCGGCTTCTTCGTCGGCCAGACGATGAAGGCGATGGGCGGAAAGGCTAATCCGGGCGTGGTGAATGAAGTGCTGAAGAAGATGCTGGGATAGAATCTCAGGGTTTATTGCATTTTCGTTGCGGTGCGGCATCGAATAGTGGGTTGATCCGGCGCGCTTCCGGCGCTTAAGCTCGTCATATCGGACTCGGGGGCGAGTCCGATATGACGGGGGGAATCCATGTTGCTGCGATTGTGGGTGCCGATTCTGGCGTCCGTTTGCCTTGTCGCGAGTGGTTCGCCTGCGACGGCGCAGGAGAAATCGGGGATCAAGCCAGGCTTCGTCCTCCCGCAGAGGTCGGCGCGAATCCTGCTGATACGCCCGACGATCAAGGTCGGCGCGCAATCGACCGGCGGCATGTTCGAGCCGAACGCAGACTGGACCGCCCAGGCCAAGGAAAATCTGGCGGTGGCGCTCGCGGCCGCGCAGACCAAGCTGGGCAATGAGATCCTGATCGCGGACGAACCCATTGGTCCAGCCGCAACCACCATGGCCGATTATCGGGCCTTGTTCTCGGTGCTCGCGGATTCGGTGATCCGCTACCAGTTTTTCGTTGGTAATCGCCTGCCAACCAAGAAACGCAAAGACGCGTTCGAATGGACTATGGGCCCGGGGGTCGCTGATCTCGCCAAGGGGACGGGGGCCGATTATGCTTTGTTCCTGTTCAACGAAGATCAATATGGGTCGACCGGCCGCAAGATTTTGCAGGCGTTCGCGGCAATGGCCTATGTTTCGGTCAAGTCGGGAGAACATAAGGGTTTTGCCGGGCTGGTGGATCTTCACACCGGCGATTTGGTTTGGCTCAACGCGGATCTTGCCATGGGCGGCGACGTGCGCACGCCGGACGGCGCGCAAAAGCGCGTCTCGCAATTGTTGAAGAATTTTCCCGGAAGTTCACAGTCGGCCGCTCCGGCGTCGGCAGCCAAGTAAATGCGCGCCTTGTGGAAGGTGTTGGCAGCCATGGCGATCGTGGTTGCCGCGCCGCTCGCGGCGAAGGGCGACCCGTTGCCGACGCTTCCGCCCTATGCGGGTGCTTATCAGCCGCAGGGCATGGATGAGCGCGGCCTGTGGATGATGGTTGATGAAGACGAGCGGCTGCTGCGCGATTCGAAGGCGGTCGTGTCCGATCCCAAGCTGCAAAGCTATCTGCATGACGTGGTGTGTCGCGCGGTCGGGGCACCACGCTGCGACAGCGTGCGCATCTATGTCGTGCGCAACGCGGCCTTCAACGCGTCGATGGCTCCAAATGGCATGCTTGTGGTGCAAACCGGCCTGTTGCTGCGTGTCCGCAACGAGGCCGAACTGGCAGCTGTGCTGGGGCACGAATTCGCGCATTTCGAGTTGCGGCACAGCCTGGTGGGCTTCAAGCAAAAGCGCTCGGCCACTGATGTCATGGCGTGGGCCGGGGTCGCGGCAGCCGGCGCGTATACCTACGGTGGAACCGGTGCCTACAATACCGTGCGCACGGCGCAATCGGTACAAAAACGCGGCTTTCGGATCGATCTTCGCGTTCAGCCGCGAGCAGGAGCGCCAGGCGGATTTGCTCTCGATGGCGTATTTGAAGGCGTCGTCCTACGATCCGCGCTGTTTCGCCGATCTCTGGGGCCGCGTGATGGACGAGGCCGACGCGACCGCGCGCGGGCGGCGGCAGCGCAGCACCCGGTACGACCGCGTCGCCTTTTTCGCGACGCACCCGGCAACCTTGGAGCGCGCCACTTATTTGCGCGAGCTTGCGATCGCCATGGACAAATCCGGCGAGGACGGCCGCGCACGGCTGGACGCGGCGATGGTCGCGTGGCGGCCGCAGTTGCTGGCGGATCAGATCAAGCTCAACGATTTTGAGGGTACCGATTATCTGTTGGGGGAACTCGCCGGGGCGCAGTGGACGGCCGACCTGCTGTTCGCGCGTGGGGAACTTTATCGGTCGCGCGGAAATCCGCGCGATCTCGTCTCCGCTGCCGGTTTTTACCGTGCCGCGCTGGAGCAGGAGCCGAGCAATGCCGACGCGTATCGCGGGCTCGGCCTGGCGCAAATGCGCAGCCGTGATCCGGCGGCGGCGGACTCGCTGCGGCGGTATCTGGCGATGAAGCCAAACGCTGTCGACAGCGCCATGATTTCCACCTTGATTCAGTGAGATGAAGAGCATGAAGCGCACCTCGTTTTCCATCTTCGCCGCGGCTCTGTTGCTGCACGCGCCCCGGGCCTTGCATCCAACACGCTGATCCCGAGCGGTGTCCCAGTCGCCGTCGCGAAATCACCGCTGACGGTGACGCCTGACCGCGAATGGAACAAGATGGGTGCTCGACCGGGGCGCAATTCGGAAACCTGGACGATTGACGGGGACGGACTGAACGATGTGACCTTTTACGGCGGCATCGAAACCGGCCGCACGCTGTTCCGCGAAGTCAGCAAGAAGGCCAAGCCGCTGCCGCATTTCTCCGCGACGATGTTGCTGACCGACCTGCCGACGCTGTTTGCCGATAGCTACAGCATCGCGCTCGACACGCAGCTTATGACGATCGACTCGGTCGAACCGACCGCGTTTCTGGGCCAGAAAGGGATTCGCTTTGCCTTTACGTTCAGTCGTTTGAACGAGGAAGTTCGCCGGAAGGGCGAAGCGGTGGCAGCGATCGTCGATGGCAAGCTCTACATGATCACCTTCGAAGCGCCGGACGTGTTCTATTTCCAGCGTGACCAACCGGCCTATCGCGCGATCGTCACCGCGGCGACGATCGCGCGATAGCTGGACCGGGCGTTACTGCCCGTCATCCCCCCTGATTCTTCACCACGCCGCCAGTGCCGCCAACGCCATCGGGCATCCCGGCGGAGGTGAACGCATCGGGTTCCTTGCCGCCTTCGCCGCGCTCGACGGCATCCTTGCGGGCTTCGACTTCCTGCTGGAGGTCGCTACGCGGATCGGTGTTGTCGCGGGGATCGTCGAGCGGGCCCTTGTTGATCTCGTCGTTCATGCGAAATCCCCCGTCAGGCCGGTGTCGGTCGGCTGGAACGGCTCGTCGCCCGGCGTTGCGTCGGGAGCGGGGAAGTCCACGTCGGGCGTCGGGCTCGGCAATTCGGTGGGCACCGGATCGGGTTGGCCGGGCTGGCTCGGGAACGGGGGCAATTCGGTCGGGGGCGTGGTTGCCATGATGATTCTCCTCGATGCTGAACAACGCGCGAGCATCGTCGGCGGTTGCGCAATATAAAGCCAGTCTGTTTGCGCGCTTGCCCCCGGCCATAGGGCTGGTATAGACGCGCCCCACACCGGCGGTGTCCCATGCGGGCGTGGCGGAACTGGTAGACGCAGCAGGTTTAGGTCCTGCCATCGCAAGATGTGGGGGTTCGAGTCCCTTCGCCCGCACCAGGCCGCCCGTGGCAAACGGGCGGTAGCCATCAGAAATTCCTGTAAAAGGCACGACTTGAGTATGCAAACTGTCGAGACGTTGAACGAGGGGCTGAAGCGCGCCTACACGCTGAAGATCACCGCGAAGGACATCGATTCGCGTGTGGACGCCGAACTGAAGCGCGTTGCGCCGACGGTGCGCATGCCCGGCTTCCGCCCCGGCAAGGTTCCCGCGAACCTGGTGCGCAAGATGCACGGCGAGGCGCTGATGCAGGACGCGCTCAACACCTCGATCCAGCAGGGCATTCAGGAACTGATCGCCGAGCACAAGCTGCGCCCCGCGCTGCAGCCCTCGGTCAGCCTCGATGACGGCTATGAGCTCGGCAAGGATGCCGATGTGAAGGTCGAGCTCGAAGTGCTCCCCGACGTGCCGACGCCTGCGATCGACAATCTGAAGCTCGAGCGCCTGACCGTTCCCGCAGACGAGGCCGTCGTGCAGGAGCAACTGCAGAAGTTCGCCGACCAGCAGAAGCGCTGGGAAGAGGCCGATGCCGCTTATGAAGCCAAGACCGGCGATCTGGTCGTGCTCGATTTCGTCGGCAAGGTCGACGGCGTAGCGTTCGAGGGTGGCACTGGCGAGGACATGTCGGTCGAAATCGGCTCGGGTCGCCTGATCCCCGGTTTCGAGGAGCAGGTCGTCGGCGTGAAGGCTGGCGACGAGCGCCAGATCAACGTGACGTTCCCCGAGGATTACCAGGCCAAGGAACTGGCCGGCAAGGCCGCGACCTTCGATCTGACGGTCAAGACCGTGAAGACCGCAGGCGAGACCAAGATCGACGACGAGCTCGCCACCTCGCTTGGCCTGCAGAGCCTCGATCAGCTCACCGGTCTGCTGAAGGGCCAGATCGAGCAGGAACTGAACGGCCTGACGCGCACCCACATGAAGCGCAAGCTGCTCGACCAGCTTGCCGAAGGCCATGATTTCGAAGTGCCGCCGTCGATGGTGGAAGCCGAATTCGAGCAGATCTGGCAGCAGCTCCAGCACGAAGCGACGCATGAGGAAGATCCGGCAGCAGCACTGGCCGAGATGGAATCCGAGCGGGACGATTACCGCAAGATCGCCGAGCGTCGCGTTCGCCTGGGCCTGTTGCTGAGCGAAATCGGCCAGGCCAATGGCGTCGAAGTCAGCCAGCAGGAAATGAACCGCCTGATCGCACAGGCTGCACAGCAATACGGCCCCGAGGATCGCAAGCGCTTCCTGCAATATATCCAGCAGGAGCCGATGGCCGCAGCCCAGCTCCGCGCCCCGCTGTACGAGGACAAGGTCGTCGACTTCCTGTTCGAGAAGGCCGAAGTCAGCGATCGCGAAGTGACGCGCGCCGAGCTGGAAGCCGCGATCGAGAGCGAAGAAGGCTTCTCGACCGGCACGCACAGCCACGATCACGAAAACCACAAGCCCAAGGCAACCAAGAAGGCGGCGGCCAAGAAGGCCAAGGCTTCGGCAGACGATGCCAAGGAAATGGAAGCGGCTGATATCGAACCGGCTGCACCCGGCGATGAGCTGGTCGAAGCTGAGCCGGTGAAGAAGGCTGCTACCAAGAAGGCACCCGTCAAGAAGGCCGCGGTGGCCGAGCCAGCCGCTGACGCAGCAGCCGAAGCGGCACCGGCCCCTGCCAAGAAGGCTCCGGCGAAGAAGAAGGCTGCTGCTGCCGACACAGCGGAATAAGCCTTCATCGCAGCACGAAAATCCGTCACCCCCGGGGCTTGCCTCGGGGGTGATCTCGTTTCGGCGGGAATCGATTTGCGCGAGCGACGGAGCGCTTGTGTCAAATGACACAAAGGGGGTCGAACCGATCGCCATTCGTCCCTATGGCAGAGCATGATCACGCGCATCGCCATCCTGCTGCCCTGTTATAATGAGAGCGCCGCCATTGCGCAGACGGTGGCCGGGTTCCGCGCCGCACTGCCGGACGCTGCGATCTACGTTTACGATAACAACAGTTCCGACGACACCGTGGCGGTGGCGCGCGCCGCGGGCGCGATCGTGCGGACCGAGCGGATGCAGGGCAAGGGCAACGTCGTCCGCCGCATGTTCGCCGATGTCGATGCCGATATCTATGTGATGGCCGATGGCGACGCGACCTATGACGCGACCGTCGCGCCCGCTTTGGTGCAGCGCTTGCTCGACGAACAGCTCGACATGGTCGTCGGCAGCCGGGTGACGCAGGTCACCGCCGCCTATCGTCGCGGCCATGTGCTCGGCAACAAGGCGATGACCGGGTTGCTCGCGCAATTGTTCGGACGCAGTTTTACCGACATTTTCTCAGGGTATCGCGTGTTCTCACGGCGTTTCGTGAAGAGTTTCCCGGTGTTGTCCTCGGGTTTCGAGATCGAGACCGAGATCAGCGTCCATGCGCTCGAACTCAAGATGCCGGTGGGGGAGATCGAAACGCCCTATTTCGCGCGGCCCGAGGGCTCCGAATCGAAGCTCAGCACCTATCGCGACGGTTTTCGCATCGCGCGCACGATCGTGACGCTGTACCGGATCGAGCGGCCTCTCCTGTTCTTCGGCGTGATCGCGGGCCTCTTGTTTGCCGCCGCATTGGCGTTCGGCATCCCGTTGGTCATCACCTATATGCACACCCATCTGGTGCCGCGCTTGCCGACGGCGGTGATGGCGACCGGGCTGACGATTCTCGCCGCGCTCAACGTGTTTACCGGGTTGATCCTCGATACCGTGGTGCGCGGTCGCGCGAGGTGCGGCGACTGGCGTATCTGGCGCACCGTGCGCCGGGCGGCGACGATCGTCGTGCCGATCAAGGTGCCATCGCAGGCGGGGCTTGAACTCGTTTCCGCCAGCGCCGATGTATGCGGTTCGAATTTCCGTTCTTCTCGGGGCATAAGGACTAAAAGGCTCATCATGCGCAATCCGTTCGACACCGGCGACTTTCTGGCTCCCATTCAAGACGGCCTCGTGCCGATCGTGGTGGAGCAATCGAACCGCGGCGAGCGTTCGTTCGACATCTATTCGCGGTTGTTGCGCGAGCGGATCATCTTCGTAACGGGCGGCGTCGAGGATCATATGGCGGCGGTCATCACCGCGCAGCTGCTGTTCCTCGAATCGGAAAATCCGAAGAAGGACATCTTCATGTACATCAACTCGCCGGGCGGTGTCGTCACGGCGGGCATGGCGATCCATGACACGATGCAGTACATCCGCCCGCGCGTCGGCACCGTGTGCATCGGCCAGGCCGCATCAATGGGCAGCTTCCTGCTTGCCGCCGGTGAGCCGGGGATGCGCGTCGCGTTGACCAACGCCCGTATCATGATCCATCAGCCTTCGGGCGGTGCGCAGGGCATGGCATCGGATATCCAGATCCAGGCCAAGGAAATCCAACGCATCAAGAACCGGATGAACTCGCTCTACGCGCAGTACACCGGCAAGCCGATCGAGGAGATTGAGCGCGCGATGGACCGTGACACGTTCCTCGAGGCGCATGAGGCCAAGGACTTCGGTCTGGTCGATCAGGTGTTCGACAAGCGTCCGGCGCTGCCCGACGATTCGAGCACGCCACCGGCTTTGACTTCGGCTTGAGGTAGACTTTAGGTGGCGGGGCTTCGAAAAGGCGTCCCGCTACCGTATTCATACGGCAATTTTGGTGATTGTCGGATTGCGCGGGGTCAGTCTAGGATAGCACCCCGCATATGTGCGCCCATTGGTGGTGCCAAGGATGGTTTGAATGACGAAGCTCAGCGGCGGCGACTCGAAGAGCACGCTTTATTGCTCCTTCTGCGGGAAGTCGCAGCATGAGGTGCGCAAGCTGATTGCGGGCCCAACCGTATTCATCTGCGATGAATGCGTCGAATTGTGCAACGACATCATCCGCGAGGAGACGAAGTCCGCGCTCGTGTCCAAGAAGGATGGCGGCGTGCCCACGCCGCAGGAAATCTGCGACGTACTCGATGATTATGTGATCGGCCAGAAGCGCGCCAAGCGCGTGCTGTCGGTGGCGGTGCACAACCATTACAAGCGCCTCAACCACGGCCAGAAGGGTGCCGATGTCGAGCTCGCCAAGTCCAACATCCTGCTCGTCGGCCCGACCGGTTGCGGCAAGACGTTGCTGGCGCAGACGCTGGCGCGCATCCTCGACGTGCCGTTCACCATGGCCGATGCGACGACGCTGACCGAAGCGGGTTACGTTGGCGAGGATGTCGAGAACATCATCCTCAAGCTGCTCCAGGCGTCCGACTATAATGTCGAGCGGGCGCAGCGCGGCATCGTCTACATCGACGAAATCGACAAGATCAGCCGCAAGGCCGAGAACCCGTCGATCACGCGCGACGTGTCGGGCGAGGGCGTGCAGCAGGCATTGCTCAAGCTGATGGAAGGCACCACTGCCAGCGTTCCGCCGCAGGGTGGCCGCAAGCATCCGCAGCAGGAGTTCCTGCAGGTCGACACGACCAACATCCTGTTCATCTGCGGCGGCGCGTTCAGCGGCCTTGAAAAGATCATCGGGGACCGTCTGCAGGGCAAGTCGATCGGCTTCGGTGCCTATGTCGCGTCCCCTGAGGAACGCCGCACTGGCGAGACGCTCAAGTCGGTCGAGCCCGAGGATCTGCTGAAGTTCGGCCTGATCCCCGAATTCGTCGGCCGCTTGCCGGTGATCGCGACGCTCGAGGATCTCGACGTGCCCGCGCTCGTCACCATCCTGACCGAGCCGAAGAACGCGCTGGTCAAACAGTATCAGAAGCTGTTCGACATGGAGGCGGTCAAGCTCGGCTTCACCGACGATGCGCTGGTGCAGGTCGCCAAGAAGGCGATCGACCGCAAGACCGGCGCGCGCGGCCTGCGATCGATCCTCGAGGGCATCTTGCTCGACACCATGTTCGATCTGCCCGGCATGGACGGCGTCGACGAGGTGATGATCGACAAGGACGTGATCGACGGCCGCAAGGAACCGATCCGCGTCTATGCCAAGAAAGAAAAGGCCGGGGCGGGGGCTGCTTGACCCTCGCGCCGCGTTCCACCCCGATCGGTGTCGCTGACGACGCGATCGGGGACGGATCGCGGCGATGCTGGCCCGTGCCTTCGCCGACGATCCGGCGATGGCGTATATTTCCCCGATCCCGCCGACCGCGCGCTCCGGCTGCCGCGGCTTTTCGCGTTGCTGTTCGATGCGGATGCGCAGGCCGGTCTGCGGCTGGTGGCAGGGGGCGGCGCAGCCGCCACGCTGTGGCGCGCGCCCGGCTTGGGCAAGACGTCGCTGCTCGATTTGCTGTTGCACGTCTGGCCGCTGTGGCGGGCTTTGGGCGGGGCGATCGGTCGGGCGCTGACGGTGTCGAGCGCGATCGATGCGCATCTCCCCTCCGACGATGTCTGGTATCTGCATATCGCCGGGTGCGACCCGGCGGCACAGGGGCGCGGCCTCGGTCGTGCAGTGGTTCAGGCCGGGCTCGATCGGATCGCGGGGGACGGTCGACCAGTTTACCTCGAAACCGCCAACGAGCGGAATTTGGGCTTCTACGCTACCCTCGGCTTCGTTGTGACCGAGGCGTGGCACGTCCCGA
This sequence comes from Sphingomonas sp. Ant H11, assembly GCF_000797515.1. Lineage (GTDB taxonomy): Bacteria > Pseudomonadota > Alphaproteobacteria > Sphingomonadales > Sphingomonadaceae > Sphingomonas. The sequence continues at coordinate 12,642 of NZ_JSBN01000018.1, read as the reverse complement.
AGGGCGGCCCGGCGTTCTGGTCGATGCTCCGCAGCTGATCGGGCGGAACCGCGCGTCCGTCGCGTCGTTTACCATCCGTTAACCTTTGGCGTTTACCGATTGTTAACGCGCTGCAAGGCCCATCACGCATCGACATCCTGGAGAACGACCGCAATGCGTTTCGTATCGACGCCCCTTGTTCTCACGTCGCTGATTGCCCTTGGGGCGAGCGTGTCGAGCTGCACCGCCGGAACAGCACGGCCCCACGCGACATCGCACGTTGCCGCCACGCCGACCGGATGGGCCGGTTCGGTGACAGCCGAAGATCGCAGTCGGCTCGACGCGCTGCCGACGACATGGGTGCGCGCACGCGCTGCGGTGCCGGTCCGCCTCAAGGCCAAGCTCGATGCGGAGGGCCCTTTGGTCCAGCCCGGAGCCGCGCTGGATTTGCCCGCGCTGCCGCCGGGCCCTTATTATTGCCGTCTCGTCCGCCTTGGCGGAGCGCACGGCCTGGACACCTACAAGCCCGATTTCTGCACGGTCGACGGGACGACGCACGCGCTGTCCTTCACCAAGCAGAGCGGCACCAGTCTGCCCGGCGGCTGGCTGTTTCCCGATACCGACAAGCGACAGGTCTTCCTCGGCACCTTCCGCCCGGCCCATGCTGACAGCGCGCCACCCTATAGCGTCAATCCCGCGCAGGACGTGGCGGGCGTGGTCGAGCGTGTCGCGCCGTTCCGCTGGCGGCTGGTGCTGACGCGCGCGGGGAAGGGGGCCTTGCTCGATATCTACGAACTGGTGCCGGTGACGCCGGTCGTGCGGGGGGCAGTGCCCGCCATTCCCGGCTGAGCCGCGTCAGAACAGGCCGGGAATAAAGCGCTTCACCCGCGCGGCATAGGCGTCGTAATCGGAGAAGGTCGCGCGCAGGACGCTTTCCTCGTGCCGCACGCGCATGGCGGTGCCGAGCGCGAACAAGGGCGCGCCGGCGATCAGGTTGAGCGTGTGGCCGTAAGCGATCGCCATCGCCAGCGTGAACAGCGCCATCGCCACATAGATCGGGTTGCGGACATGCGCGAACGGGCCCGATTGCACCAGGTGCCCGTCGCTGCGGGTGCGCGCGACCAAGGCCCAGTTGCGGCCCATCGCGCGCGACGACGAATCGAACAGCCACACCGCCCCGAGGATCAGCACCAGCACGATCGCCCCTTCGAGCAGCGCTGTGGTGGAGGCGGGATCGAGGCTGACCCGGATCGGGCCAAATCCGACCATGCCGATCCCTATCCCCTGCGCCACGATCCCCCGAATCGATGCATTGCTGCGCCGCGCATCGGAGCTCTTCGGGCTTTTGACGCCACGCGCGCGGGCGCGGAGCAGCGACACCACAAACACGCCCATGCCAACGCCGAGCGCGATCAAGCCGGGAAGTCCAACAGGATCGGTCGGAAATCGCATCATAGCCTCCAGATCGACGCTGTGTTATTCAAATAACACGCGTCCGTCAATTGGTGGGGCGCGGCCGCCGCGCCTGCGCATCGCGCCATGCCTGATATTGCTCGATCGCGACCGAGCGCCGCAGCAGCTTGGCCTTGGGGTCGATCACCACATGCGCGCGTTTCGGCACAAGCAGGCTGCCCACGCCCCCCCGCCATCGGCAACTTCACGATCCGGCCATCGATCTGCACCTCGACCGGCATCGGGAACACCCGTCCGCCCGGTGCCTGCCAGCGCAGCGCGAGGCGCGTTGCGCTGCGCGTCTCGATCAGATCGGGCAGGGCGGCTTCGCGCAGATAGACGTCGAAAAACCAGCCATAATCCTTGCCGGTCACGCGCCGCACGAAGCGTTCATATTCGAGCGTGGAACCGTAGCGCGGGGCGAAATTGCCCGGCCGCGGATCGATCCGCCCGTACACCGCCAGCCGTGTGACATCGCGAAACGCGCGGTCGCCGATCAGCGTGCGGAGCGTGTGGAGCATCCACGCGCCCTTGTAATAGATGTCCTGGCCCGGGCCGCCTTTGTCGACCTCGTACACCTCTTCCTCGGTGCGCACCTTGCCAGAGATGATCGGGCGGAGGTTGGCGATCTTGCCGCGTTCGTCCGCCAGCATCGTCGCATAGCGCGCCTCGCCCTCGCGCCAGCGGCCGTAGAGCGGCTGCATGTAGGTGCCATAGCCCTCGTGCAGCCAGTAATCGTCCCAATTGGCCGCAGTCAGCTGATTGCCGAAATATTCATGGGCGAATTCGTGCTGGAACAACCAGTCGAAGCCCTCGGGGGCTTGGCATAGTCGTTGCCGTAGGCGTTGATCGTCTGATGCTCCATGCCCTTGTGCGGGGTCTCGACCACGCCGAGCTTCTCGTCACCGAACGGGTAGGGGCCGACCTCGCTTTCGAAAAAATCGAGCGTCGAGGCAAACTCAGCGAAGAGCGCGCGGGCCTTGGCCTCCTCGCCCGGCAAATACCAGTAGAACATCGGGATGCTGTTCCCGTAGCGGCTCTTATAAAACGCCGGAAATTTCCTCATACGGCCCGACATTGAGCGCGATGCCATAGGTGTTGGGGTGCTTGATCCGCCAGTTCCACACCGTCCGCCCGTCGGCCAGCGTATCCACCCCCAGCAATTTGCCATTGGACGGGGCCTTCAATCCCTTGGGCACGGTGATGTGGAGCGTGACGACGCCCGGCTCGCCCGTCGGGAAATCGAGGCACGGCCAAAACAGATCGCAGCCATAGCCCTCGGCGGTGGTGGCGAACCACGGCGCACCGCCGGGCGTGGTCGCCCACACCATGCCGCTATCCCACGGGGCCTTGACCGCGACATGCGGCTGCCCACCATAGCTGATGCGCGCGGTGACATGGCCACCTTTGGCGACGCGCTGCGGGAGCGTGATGACGAGCCGCCCTTCGGGGTTGCTCCACGCGCCGGGCGCGAGCGCCGCGCCATCGATGGCAATGGCATCGACCGGCAAATTGCGGTCCAGGTCGATCGCAAGGCGGTCGAGCGCGGCCTTTGCGGTGAAACTGAGCGTCGCCACGCCGCGCAGCGTCTCTGTTTCGGGCAACACCTCGAAGGACAGATCGGCGGCATCGAAGCCCAATTTGGCCTGATCGGGATCGATCACCCCGCCCGAGCGCGCGGTCTGCGCTGTGATGGCGGGCTCGCCTTTCTTGGGCAGGGTGGTGGCACCGGTCAGCGCGAGGCAGCCACAAGCAAAAGCGAGTCTGGAAGCGATCATGAAGGGTCTAGCTCTACGGAAAAATCGGTGATGGTCATGCGCAGGACGGGGCGACCGTTCTGCAGGATCGTGGTGGTGCGGGGAAAGCGGATTCCTAGTGCGGATACGGTTCCCGTAAACAGCAGGTGTTGATGCACGAGCGGCGGGTTCGGCGGCGGCCCAGCAAGGGTGTAGTCGGCCGAGGCGATCCGCCCGTCCGGGGCGAGCGTCAGTGCGATCGGCGGATACCCGTCGCGGATCGCCGTAATGCCGCGCCGCCCGCTTGGTGACAGCGACGCCGGGGCAAGCAGCAAATAGCTGTACGCCGCCAGCTTCTGCCGCTCGAAATAGGCCTGCGGCTGGGGCAGGCTGGTCTGTGCGCCGTTATGGACCAGAAACGCACTGTCGCGTTCCACCATGATGGTCTGCGTGGCGCTGCGCCCTTCGCTCGTCAGCCAGGTGTCGGAACGCGCGCGCGCAAAGGGTTCGATTCGGGTTTCGACCATCAGGTCGACCGGCGTCCGGCCGATCATCATGCGGGCAGTACCGCTCCACGCGATCACGCGTACACGCGACAAAAGTGCTTGCCCGCCCGCCGCTGCCAGGGCGTGGGCGATGGGGTCGAGCGGGTGTTTCGCGCTGGCCGGGAACGCGGCGATGGCCGCTGCACCACCCAAAATCGTTCGACGATTGATGCAACGGCAACTCCCCCCATATAAGGAACTAAGCCCGCGTCGTTGACGCGACCCCGGAGTATCCATGACCAAAGCTACCTTCACCCCGTCCAAGTCCTCGTCGCCCACCCACGCTATCCCGTGCTGCCGCTGCGCGACATCGTCGTGTTCCCCAACATGATCGTGCCGCTGTTCGTTGGTCGCGACAAGTCGGTCGCGGCTCTGGAGGCGGCGATGGCCGCCGACAAGGAGATTTTCCTGGTCGCGCAGCTCGACCCGAGCGAAGACGATCCCGATCGCGACGATCTGTACGAAATCGGCGTGACCGCCGTCGTGCTGCAACTGTTGAAATTGCCCGATGGCACGGTGCGCGTGCTGGTCGAGGGCAAGCGCCGCGCCATCCTGACCGGCCTGACGCAGACCGAGGGCTATCTCGCTGCCGACGTCGAGTTGCTTGAAGGCGATGAGGGCGAGGAGGCACTCGAGGCTGTCAGCACCGAAATGGCGGCGCTGATGCGCTCCGTGGTCGAGCAGTTCGAAAACTATGCCAAGCTCAACCGCAAGCTGCCCGCCGAAACTGCGGTCCAGCTCGGGGAAATCGAGGATGCGAACAAGCTCGCCGATGCCGTTGCCGCGAACATTCAGGTCAAGGTGTCCGACAAGCAGGCGCTGCTGATCGAACGCGATCCGGCCAAGCGACTCGAGATGGTGTTTGCCTTCATGGAGGGCGAGCTGGGCGTGCTGCAGGTCGAGAAGAAGATCAAAAGCCGCGTCAAGCGCCAGATGGAGAAGACCAGCGCGAATATTACCTCAACGAGCAGTTGAAGGCGATTCAGCGCGAACTCGGCAATGAGGGCGACGAGGGCGAAGGCGACGAGATCGCCGAGCTGACCAACAAGATCGCGACGCTCAAACTGTCCAAGGAAGCCCGCACCAAGGCGACGGCGGAGCTGAAGAAGCTCAAGACGATGGCACCGATGTCGGCCGAGGCGACCGTCGTGCGCAACTATCTCGACGTGCTGCTGGGCCTGCCGTGGGGCAAGAAGTCCAAGATCCGCAAGGATATTTCGGCGGCGCAAGCGGTGCTCGACGAGGACCATTATGCGCTCGAAAAGGTCAAGGACCGCATCGTCGAATATCTCGCGGTACAGGCGCGCACCAACAAGCTGAAGGGGCCGATCCTGTGCCTCGTCGGCCCCCCCGGCGTCGGCAAGACCAGCCTGGGCAAGTCGATCGCCAAGGCCACGGGCCGCGAATTTATCCGCCAATCTTTAGGCGGTGTGCGCGATGAAGCAGAAATTCGGGGCCACCGCCGCACCTATATCGGCTCGCTGCCGGGCAAGATCGTTACCAATCTCAAGAAGGCTGGGACCAGCAACCCGCTGTTCCTGCTCGATGAAATCGACAAGCTCGGCCAGGATTTCCGCGGTGATCCGGCCTCGGCGCTGCTCGAAGTGCTCGATCCCGAGCAGAATGCGAAGTTCAACGATCACTATCTCGAAATCGACGTCGATCTTTCCGACGTGATGTTCGTGACGACCGCGAACACGCTCAACCTGCCGCAGCCGCTGCTCGACCGCATGGAGATCATCCGGCTCGAGGGCTATACCGAGGATGAGAAGGTCGAGATCGCCGAACGGCATCTGATCGCCAAGCAGATCGAGGCGCACGGCCTGAAGGACGGCGAGTTCACGCTCACCACCGAGGGGTTGCGCGCGCTCATTCAGTTCTACACGCGCGAAGCCGGTGTGCGTACGCTGGAGCGCGAGATTGCCAAGCTCGCGCGCAAGGCGTTGCGGCGCATTCTTGAGGGCAAGGCCGAGAGCGTCACCGTGACCCCGGACAACCTGTCTGAATTTGCGGGCGTGAAAAAATATCGTCATGGCCTGGGCGAGGAAGAGAATCAGATCGGTGCCGTCACCGGCCTCGCCTGGACCGAAGTCGGCGGCGAATTGCTGACGATCGAAAGCGTCACCGTGCCCGGGCGCGGTGCGGCGAAGATCACCGGCAAGCTCGGCGATGTGATGAAGGAATCGATCGAGACCGCGTTCAGCTTCATCAAGGCGCGCTCGCCTTCTTATGGGATCAAGCCGAGCATCTTTGCGCGCAAGGACATCCACATCCATCTGCCCGAAGGGGCGGTGCCCAAGGATGGTCCGTCGGCGGGTATCGGCATCGTGACGGCGATCGTCTCGACGCTCACCGGCGTGCCGGTGCGCCGCGACATTGCGATGACGGGCGAGGTGACGTTGCGCGGCCGTGTGCTACCGATCGGCGGCTTGAAGGAAAAGCTGCTGGCGGCGCTGCGCGGCGGCATCACCACCGTGCTCATCCCGCAGGAGAATGAGAAGGATCTCGCGGAGATTCCGGCCAATATCCTGGATGGTCTGAAAATCATCCCGGTGGCGCATGTCGATGAAGTGTTGCGGCTCGCGCTGACCGGCCCGCTCACCGCGATCGACTGGACCGAGGCCGATGACCTGGCGGCGCAGCCGCCGGCGGGTGTCGCCCCGATTGGCGGCGAAGTGCATCATTGATCGGATCGATTACTCGAAATGCCGCATTTCCGCCGATTTTAGACCGGGGCTGTCGCTTTTTGTTTTGACAGCCCCCGCGCTAGCCGTCTTAGTGCGCAACCGGCTTTTTGCCTGGGTATATTTTTCCATTTTGTATCGGGGGTTTGGTGGCGATGAACAAACAGGAATTGATCGCGACGGTGGCCGACACGTCGGGTCTGACGAAGGGTGATGCAAGCAAGGCGGTCGAGGCGGTGTTCGACGCGGTCTCGGCGGCGCTGAAAAAGGGTGACGAAGTCCGCCTGGTTGGGTTCGGCACGTTCTCGGTCAGCAAGCGCAAGGCCTCGACCGGCCGCAACCCGCGCACCGGCGAACCGATGACGATCAAGGCGTCGTCGCAGCCGAAGTTCAAGGCCGGCAAGGGCCTGAAGGATTCGGTCAATTGATCTAATCTCCCGAAAACATGTTAGGTGCCGCTGGACAAGCGGCACTCGCTCGTTTTAAGGGATTGGTGAAGAGGGCGGCGGTAACGCCGCCCTCATCCGTTTAGCCCTCCCACATACGCATGTGCAGGACGGCAACGGGCGCGTAGCTCAGTGGTAGAGCACACCCTTCACACGGGTGGGGTCGCAGGTTCAATCCCTGCCGCGCCCACCATTCGCGCTTGGCGCTCCCTCGGAGCCAGCCGCGTTCTGGCCTCAGCGCCAGGGCAGTTCCCGGAACCATTTGGTGATGACATATTTGGTGCCCGCGCGGACTTTCATCCCGTGGTGCAACGTGGCGGGATTGAGCCGCCCGTCGGGTAGGCGATTGTTCCACGCCAGCAGCTTCCCGGTTTCGGGCTGGATGATCTTGTCGATCGCCTTGAAGCGGGTCGCACCGCCAGCTTCGGGCTGGTTGAGGTAGATCATCACCGTCCACGTACGGTTGCCCGCAATGCCGCAATACCGCTGATAGTCGATCCCGTTGGGTTCGAAATAATCGGTGTGAGCTTTAAACTCCTGTCCCACCGCATAGCGTTGCCCCTGGATCGGCTCGCCATGTGCCGGATCGAGTCCGGTAAAGGCGGCGATCCGCGCGTTGAGATCGATCACCAGCGGATCGAGCGGGTCCAGATCGCCCGTCTCGCTGGTCCGAAAGGTCGGGTCGCCGTTGAAATCGGAAAGGGTCGAGGGGCGTCGTGTGGCGTCCACGCGCGCACACAAGGCCGTGGACGTTTCGGGATCGAGAAAGCCGCGGCGAACAAACAGCGTCAGTTTCGTGCTGGGTACGCGCTGCACGCCCGGTTGGGCGAGGATATGCTCGATCATGGCGACCGCCGGGTTGCCCGATCCGAAATGTGTCTGCGCGGTCATCGGCCTATCCCTGCCAAAGCCGTTGTGGCTTTTCCAGTCCTTGCGACCGTGCGAGGTTCACAGCGTCGCCCGGTGTCTGTAACACGCGGACAAGGTTAGGCGCGCGATCAAGGAATAATGCCGCATGCGGTTGGTGTTGGATGCGCGAGCGCGGAGTGTTTTGCGACGCGTACCCGTGACGAAAGTGTATAGCGCGCTCGAGCTGCTGCTGATCGCTCTGCTCGCGGTGCAAGGAGCGCGGCTGGTGTGGACGGTGGTGACGCCGGTCGGCGCGATCGGCGTCTGGCGTCCGGCACACAGCGGTTCGCCGGAGCGCCGCAAGCGCTCTTGAGCAGCTTCGATCCGTTCTTTCGCATCAGCGGTGGCGATGCGGCGGGACCGGCCGTCGTCACCAGCCTGCAACTGACCTTGTTCGGAACGCGGGTCGATGAAGCGCAGGGCGGCGGCTCGGCGATTATTGCTGGGCCTGACGGGGTGCAGCAAAGCGTCGGTGTGGGGCAGGAAATCATGCCCGGCGTGCGCTTGAAGGCGGTCGCGTTCGACCATGTCACGATCGACCGCAATGGCGCGTCTGAAGACCTCTTCCTGGTCCAGCCGGAAACCCCGCCAGTCGCCACGCCTGCGCCCGCTGCGCCGCCGCTGGTTGGCGGTGGTCCGGTGCGGCCGATGCCTCCGGCTCCTTCGGGGATTACCTTCGCCCAACTGCGTTCGGACGTTGGGTTCATCCCGCGCATCGATAATGGCCGGGTGACTGGGCTGACAGTCCGATCGCAAGGCAGTGGCATGGCCTTTCGCACTGCGGGGTTGCACGAGGGCGACGTCGTGACCCAGATCGCCGGGAAAGCGGTCGGGGGGGCGGGCGACATCGAGCGCCTAGCCGCACAATTTGCCAAGGGCGGTCTGCTCTCCATCGCGGTGGAGCGCGGCAAGGACACGATTCCACTTTCCATCACGATTGCGGGGCAATGAAGACACTAACTCTGGCACCGTTTCTGGCGCTTGCGCTCGCAGGCACTGCCGTCGCGCAGACCACGATGAACGTGCGCGACGCCGACATCCGCGCGTTCATCGCCGATGCGGCGCGGGTGACGGGGCGGACTTTCATCATAGATTCGCGCGTGCAGGGCAAGGTGACGGTGGTGACCGATCACCCGGTCAGCAAATCGCAATATTTCGAGATTTTCCTGTCGACGCTGCGCGCCAACGGCCTGGTCGCGGTGCCGACCAGCAACGGCGCGTTTCGGGTGCAGCCGACCGACAATGCCGCGTCGCAGCCCAGCCGCGTGGGGGCGCGCGGGGCGGCCAGCAACAGCTACGTGACCGAAATCGTTCGTTTGCGCTCGATCGACGCTGCCTCGGCGGTCGATACCGTGCGCGGGTTGATCTCGCCGCAGGGCTCGGTCACCGCCAATCGTGGCGGGAATAGCCTGGTCATCGTCGATTTCGCCGACAATGTCCGACGCGTGCGCGAGGTGATCCGCCAGATCGACACCGACAATGCTGCAACGCGCATTGTCGCGTTGAAGAATGCCGGTGCCCGTGAAATTGCAACGGCGTTGCAAGCGCTGACCGGGCAGGCCGCAGGCGGCGGTGGACCGTCAACTGGCTCGAGCGCGAGCGTGGTGGCCGTGACCAGTTCCAATTCGGTGGCGATCCGCGGCGATGCGGCGTCGGTTGCGCGGCTGGCGGCGGTGGCCGAGGATCTGGACCGGCGCGCCAAGAACGGCACCGAGATCAAGGTGATTTTCCTCGAAAATGCCGATGCCGAGCAGCTTTTGCCCGTGCTTCAGCAACTGGTCGGGCAGGCCCCGTCACCCATTTCGAACCAGCAACTTTCGGCATCGACCTTTGGCAGCAATAACGGCCAGTCGAATGGTAGCAGCGGCAGCGGGTTTCAGACGACCGCACGCCAGACCGCCGCGCCGACCGTCCAACAAGACGTCTCGACCGGCGGCGGCACCACGACCGGGCAAGCCGCGATCAGTTCGGCCGGGCGGACGGCGGCAGTGGTCACGCGCTTCGTCGGCGCGAACGCTATCGTCATCGCGGCGCCTGCGGAGGTTCAGCGCCAATTGGCAGATGTGGTGCATCAACTCGACACCCGGCGCGAGCAAGTGCTGGTCGAAGCGATCGTCGCCGAAGTTTCGGACCAGACCGCCAGCCAGCTTGGCGCACAATTCGCCATCGCCAACATCAAGGGCGGCGTGTTCGCGGCATCGAGTTTCCAGAACACCGCACCCAGCTTGCTGACCATCGCCGGGGCGATTGCGCGCGGCAGCTCAATACCACGACGACGGTGGTCAACGGCACCACCGTGACCACCAGCACCAACAGCAGCGCGAGCGATTCGCTCGCGCAATCGGCGATCAGCTCGATTCTGGGGGCGAGCGGCGGTTTTGGCGGCTGGGCCGGTAAGATCGGCGACACGGTGTTCGGTTCGATCATCAATGCCCTGAAGAGCGACACCACCTCCAACCTGTTGCAAGTCCCGCATCTGGTGATGCTCGACAATCAGGAAGCGCACAGCCTGGTCGGGCAGGAAATCCCGATCACCACTGGGCAGGCGCTGTCGAACAATTTCAACAATACCTTCCGCACCACCCAACGCGAGAATGTGGGGATCGAGCTGACGGTGCGGCCGCAAGTCAATTCCTCGGGCACGGTGAAGCTCAATCTGCGGCTGGGGGTGAGTTCGATCGCGGGGCCGGTGTCGAGCGACAATAGCGACCTGATCCTCAACAAGCGCGAGGTCGAGACAGTGCGCACGGTCGACGATGGCGACATCGCCGTCATCAGCGGCCTGCTCGACGATAATGAACGCCGCACGATCCAGAAGATTCCGCTGCTGGGCGATCTGCCGGGGCTGGGCAATCTGTTCCGCTCCAAGGCGAAGTCGCGGACCAAGACCAATTTGATGATCTTCATCCGCCCGACGATCCTGCGCACCGCCGAGGACAGCCGTCGCCTGACCGAGCAACGCTATGGCTATCTGCGCCTGCAGCAGGGCTTGGCCGCGCCGAATGACGAGCCTTCGATCGACCAGTTGGTGCGCGACTATATGGGCGCGGCCCCGCCGATCCCGAGCGCGCCGGTGCCGGGCAACATCGAGGATCCCCGCATCGCGGTGCCGGTGCAGCGCAGTTCGAGCACCGTGATCCACACCAAGCGGGGGCGGTGATGGGGACGGGCGGTGATCCTGGAACTTTCCCCTCCCGCTTGCGGCAGGGGCTAGGGGAGGGTACTCTCGCCACCGTCTTGTCCAGCGACAACCCTCCCCCAACCCCTGCCGCAAGCGGGAGGGGAGATTTTGATGCCTTGCCGCAAATCACCATTCCCTACGCCTTTGCGCGTCGGTTCGGCGTGGTGGTCGCGCCGAACCATGAAGGGCACCTCACCGTCGCGATGCGCGAAGGAGCCGACCCCAAAACCTTGATCGAGCTGCGCCGCCATCTGGCCCGGCCGTTTCAGGTAACACCCGTTACGCCGAGCGATTTCGACCGCTTGCTCTCCGAAGTCTATGCGATGGACGGGCAAGCGGCGGCGATGGCGGCGGGGGCGCTGGGGCTGGGCGATGAACTCGACATGCTGGCCGACCACCTGCCGACAGCCGACGATTTGCTCGACACCGCCGACGATGCGCCCGCGATCCGGCTGATCAACGGCATCATCGCCGATGCCGCGCGCAACGGCGTGTCCGACATCCATGTCGAGCCGTATGAAACCGGGCTGGTGGTGCGGATGCGGATCGATGGCGTGCTGCGCGAGACGCTGCGCATGCCGCCGCATGTCGCGCCGGTCGTCGTCAGCCGCATCAAGGTGATGGCGCGGCTCGACATTGCCGAGCGGCGCGTGCCGCAGGACGGGCGGATCGGGCTGACGCTGGGCGGCAAGTTGCTCGACGTGCGCGTATCGACCTTGCCGAGCCGCGCGGGCGAGCGCGTGGTGCTGCGTATTCTCGACAAGGAAAATGCCGGGATCACGCTGGATGCGCTGGGCATGACGCCCGCTATCCATCAATTGCTGAAGGATGCGGTGACGGAGCCCAACGGCATCATCCTCGTCACCGGGCCGACCGGCTCCGGCAAGACGACGACGCTGTACGCATCGATGCGGCTGCTCAACGATGGTAGCCGCAACATCCTGACGGTCGAGGACCCGGTCGAATATGCGATGGAGGGCGTCGGGCAGACGCAGGTCAACCCCAAGGTCGGGCTGACCTTTGCGGCGGGCCTGCGCGCGATCCTGCGGCAGGACCCCGATGTGGTGATGGTCGGCGAAATCCGCGACCGCGAGACCGCCGAGATTGCGGTGCAGGCCTCGCTCACCGGGCATCTAGTGCTGTCGACCGTTCACACCAATGATGCGGTCGGCGCCATCACGCGGATGCGCGACATGAAGGTCGAGCCGTTCCTGCTGGCGTCCACCTTGCGCGCGGTGATCGCGCAGCGGCTGGTGCGGCGGTTGTGCGAGCATTGCCGCCGGCCGGTCGCGGCGGATGGGCCGGTGGCGGCGTTGCTCGGCTTTGAACCCGGCACGATCGTCTATGAGGCGGTTGGGTGCGAACAGTGCCAGGGCAGCGGCTTCAAGGGGCGCGTGGGCGTGTATGAAGCGGTCCGCGTCGATGAGACGGTACGCCGCCTGATCAACGATGGCGGCGATGAAGCGCTGATAGCGCGCCATGCCTTTCTCCATGCGCCGACGCTGGGCGCAGCGGCGCGGCAGTTGGTGCGCGACGGCGTGACCACGGCGGAGGAAGCGGTGCGCGTGTCGCGGCGCGACATGGCCGATGCGGAAGCGCCGATGGTGGTACCGGAGGATGCGGCGTGAGGGAGTGCGCGCCCTTATCCCTCTCTCTTTGGGAGAGGGAGGGAGCCGCCGCCAGGCGGCGGAAGGGTGAGGGTGGCACCCT
>NZ_JSBN01000179.1 GCF_000797515.1 Sphingomonas sp. Ant H11 | reverse complement strand
TGCGCCGGTCGCAGCACAGCGGTGCGGATCGATCTGGTCGAGCGGATCGCGCGCGCCGCGCATGACGCGCGCGGGGCGTCGGGTCGCAAGCCGTTCGCGCTTGATTCCGCGCTCGCTTTGTCGATGGGGCTGACACGCCCGACGCTTGAGCGGCTGATGGCCGGGTTCGGGTTCCGCCCGGCCCCGGGGTCCGATACGGCGGCCTTGTGGACCTGGCGCGGTCTGCCGACGGTGCGCGCCACGCCGCCGCCGCGCGACACCGCCATGGCCGGGGCGTTTGCCGCTTTGGCGGATCTGGCGGTGTAACCGCTTGGCGGCGACGCAGGGCATGATGCGGATCGACCGCTTCTTGTGGTTCGCGCGGATCGCCAAGACGCGCGGCCTGGCACAGGCGATGGCGGCAAGCGGGCATGTTCGGCTCGATGGCCGCGCGATCGACAAGCCCGCCGCGCCGGTGCGCATTGGCTGTGTCATTGCGTTCGTCACCCCTGGCGGACGCGTTCGCGCGTTGCGCGTCGAGGCGCTGCCGCTGCGCCGTGGTCCGGCGGACGAAGCCCGCGCTTGCTATGTCGACCTGCTCGAAAATGCGCCTTCCATGCGCGCAGGCGTTGACGGCGGAAGCGCTCGGGCATAGCAGCAACCGGTTCGTTGCTCCGGGAGTGTTTCAATGACCTACGTCGTCACCGATGCCTGCATCAAGTGCAAGTACATGGATTGCGTCGAGGTGTGCCCGGTCGATTGCTTCTATGAGGGCGAGAACATGCTCGTCATCAACCCCAGCGAATGTATCGATTGCGGCGTGTGCGAGCCCGAATGCCCGGCCGAAGCGATCCTGCCCGACACCGAAAAGGACGTCGAGACCTGGCTGGAGCTGAACGCGACCTTCTCCGCGCAATGGCCCAACGTCACGCGCAAGGCCGACCAGACCCCCGCCGATGCCGATGAGCATAAGGGCGAGGCGGACAAGTACGACAAATATTTCTCGGCCGAGCCCGGCGCGGGCGACTGATCCGTCCCAAAATGGGTAGCAGGATAGGCAACCCGCCACGCCTTTGAGCGTTAACGCCGCGCATGGAGCGACGTTTGGCTGGTAATTTTATTACGACTCTGTTAAAAGGATCGTACGGAAGCGCCGTCGCGCGCAAATCCGGCACGGAGACGTATACACTCAAAACCCTGCATGCGCCTCTTCAGCCTTGCTGCTGCGGACGCGCTGCCCCGGGAATCCCGGTCCACAGAAAGGTCTTACGGAATGGCTGCCAAGGCGCTGTCCTTCGACGTCGCGATTATGTCGTTTACCCCAAGCACGGCGTTGGCCGTGTGATCGAACTGCAACGGCAGGAAATCGCCGGGATGCAACTCGAACTCTATGTCCTGCGCTTCGAAAAGGAACGCATGACGCTGCGCGTTCCCACCAATAAGGCCGAAAGCGTTGGCATGCGCAAGCTGTCCAGCGACAAGACGTTGCGTGAAGCGCTCGAAACCTTGACCGGCAAGCCCCGCGTCAAGCGCACGATGTGGTCGCGTCGCGCCCAGGAATATGAGGCCAAGATCAATTCGGGCGACCTCGTGTCGATTGCCGAAGTGGTCCGCGATCTGTTCCGCGCCGACGACCAGCCCGAGCAAAGCTATTCGGAGCGGCAGATCTTCGAAGGCGCGACCAGCCGTCTCGCCCGCGAACTCGCCGCGATGGAGCAGGTCGACGAGCCGACCGCACAGGAAAAGATCCTCGAAATCCTGCGCAAGGCCGCCGCGATCCACAATAAGGACAAGGCCCCGGCCTGATCCGCCCCGGCCTGATTCGCATTGGCGACGGAATCTCGAAAAAGGGCGGCTGGCGACAGCCGCCCTTTTTTGTTGCGCGCGCGATCCAGGGGTGTATTGTTACGGCAACACACAGGAGACCCTTATGCGCGCCATCCTCTTGCTCCCCGCTTTGCTGTTGACCGCTGCCCCATTGGCGGCCTGCTCGGTTGATGGAGACGATGGCGGCCCCGGCGCTTCCGCTGCGGGCACCGGTACCGCACGGACCTTCGCGATCACCGGTTTCACGGGGGTCGCGCTGCGCGGATCGGATGATGTCGATGTGCGCGTCGGCCCGGCTTTCTCGGTCCGCGCCGAGGGCCCGAGCGCCGAACTCGACAAGCTCAAGATCGAGCGCGTCGGGGACATGCTCCGGGTCGGGCGCAAGCCCAATAGCGGCTTCAGTTGGGGTGGCCAGCATCGGAGCGTCAAGGTGTTCGTGACGATGCCGCGCATCGCCGCCGCACAAATCGCGGGATCGGGCAATCTGGCGATCGATCGCGTAACGGGGGGCGATTTCGACGGCGACAGCGCAGGCTCGGGCAATCTCAGCATCGCGTTGCTGACAGTGCCGCACGCCAAACTGTCGATCGCCGGGTCGGGCGATATCGCCGCGAAAGGCGCGGTCGATCGCTTGACCGTCGATGTCGCCGGATCGGGCAATGTCACGGCGAACGGCCTGAAGGCGCGGGGTGCGACCGTGTCGGTGGCGGGATCGGGCAATGTCCGGGCCGAGGTCGTCGGCAGCGCGGCGGTGTCGATCGTGGGGTCGGGCGATGTCGATCTTGGCCGTGGCGCCAAATGCGCTACCACCAAGATTGGCTCGGGCGAGGTGCATTGCGGCGGCTGATCGGGCTTGCATGGCGCGGCCCGAGCGGGGATGCTCGGCGGCGATGAACCGTCTCGCGCTTGCCTTGCCGCTGCTTGCCGTCGCCGCCCCGCTTGAGGCGGCGGACCGCACGGCCTTTGTCACCCAATTCGATCGGGTCCGTGTGCACGGCCCGTTCGAGGTGCATTTGGCGACGCGCGCCGGGCCGGGCGCACGGATCACGGGCGCGCCCGACGCGGTCGATGTCCATGTCGCGAG
>NZ_JSBN01000178.1 GCF_000797515.1 Sphingomonas sp. Ant H11 | reverse complement strand
ACGCGGCACGCCGCCGCGACTCGCTCGGCGCGGCCCCAGATCAGTGCCAGCCCAAGCAGGACGCAAAAACCGCCGACCGCAACCACCCGCGCCGCCCGCCCATGCCGCGCGAACGCCACGCCGCCAAGCGCCACCGCCACCGCAAGACACCCCACCGCACGCCACGCCACCGGATCGGGCAGCACGAACCACAAGGCGATCCCCGCCCCCAGCGCCACCGGCACCCACAGCGCCAGTTGGTCGCGCTCCGCCTCAAGCCACCGCTCGAGTCGGGCATTGACGGCAGCAAACCCCCGAAGCACGCCGATTTGAAGCGCGGGAAGGTGCGTGCTAGGGGCGCTGAAGGCTGATCCGGCCATCCATCCTCAAGTCTGGGAGCATGCGCGATTGAGCGCAATATCTGATCCTGCCACGGCCCCTGCCGTCGGCGCCACCACCACCCCCAACGACGCCACGGTCGTCACCCGGTTCGCGCCGTCGCCGACCGGCTTCCTGCACATTGGCGGGGCGCGTACCGCCTTGTTCAACTGGCTCTATGCCCGTCATCATGGCGGCAAGTTCCTGCTGCGCATCGAAGATACCGATCGTGCGCGTTCGACCCAGCCCGCGATCGACGCGATTTTGACGTCGATGCGCTGGCTCGGGCTCGATTGGGACGGCGAGGAAGTGTTCCAGTTCGCCCGTGCGGCGCGCCATGCCGAGGTCGCTTATCAATTGCTGGCGGCGGGCCAGGCGTACAAATGCTTCGCCACCGCCGACGAGCTGACCGAAATGCGCGAGGCGCAAAAAGCGGCGGGCAAGCCGATGCGCTATGACGGCCGCTGGCGCGACCGTTCGCCCGACGAGGCCCCCGAGGGCGCGCCGTTCGTCGTGCGGCTGAAAGCACCGCGCGAGGGTGCCACCACGATCGAGGACCGCGTCCAGGGCAGCGTCACCGTGCAGAATGCCGAGCTCGACGATTTCGTCCTGCTGCGTTCGGACGGCACGCCGACCTATATGCTGGCAGTGGTGGTCGACGATCACGACATGGGCGTCACCCACATCATCCGTGGCGACGACCATCTCAACAACGCCTTCCGCCAGCTTCCCATCATGCGCGCGATGAATGCGATCGAGGGCGGCTGGCCCGACCCGGTCTATGCGCACATTCCGCTGATCCACGGGTCGGACGGTGCCAAGATGTCCAAGCGCCACGGCGCGGTCGGCGTCGAATTCTATCGCGACGAACTTGGCATTTTGCCCGAAGCATTGGAAAATTATCTGCTGCGGCTCGGCTGGGGGCATGGCGATGACGAAGTCATCAGCCGTGACCAGGCGATCGCGTGGTTCGATCTGGACGGCGTCGGCAAATCACCTGCACGTTTCGATTTGAAGAAACTCGAGAATTTGAACGGCCAGTATATTCGCCAGGCCGACGATGCGCGCCTGGCTGAGCTGGTTGCGCCACGACTCGAGGTCACGCCGAACTCGGAACAGCTCGATCTTCTGCGTCGCAGCATGGCATCGCTGAAACCGCGCGCGGCCAATCTCAATGAATTGGCCAGCGGTGCTGGCTTTCTTTTTCGCACTCGCCCCCTTGAGATGGATCACGATGCGACAGCGCTGCTGTCGGGTTCTGCCCCCGCATTGCTCGCCCAGCTGCACGCGGCGCTTGACGCGGTCGAAGACTGGGATACGGAGGCGCTCGAAGCTGCGGTTCGGCAGGTCGCCGACGATGCAGGGGTCAAGCTCGGTCAAGTCGCGCAACCGCTGCGCGCCGCATTGACCGGACGCAAGACCTCGCCTGGGATCTTCGACGTGCTCGACTTGCTCGGGCGCGACGAGAGCCTGGGGCGTATCGCCGACCAGATGGCCGCATAGACGTCACGAAAGGACGACCGATGACTGACACTGTCAAGCTGAACGCCGCGGACAAGGATCTCGATTTGAAGGTCCTGCACGGTAGCGTGGGTCCGGACGTGATCGATATTCGAAAACTCTATGCCCAGACTGGTATGTTTACCTACGATCCGGGCTTCACCTCGACCGCAAGCTGCGATTCGGCGATCACCTATATCGATGGCGATGAGGGCGTACTGCTCCACCGCGGTTACCCGATCGGGCAGTTGGCCGAACAGTCGAGCTTCATGGAGGTGTGCCACCTCCTCCTGAACGGCGAGCTGCCGACCAAGGACGAACTCGACAAGTTCACCTACACGATCAGCCGCCACACGATGCTGCACGAGCAGCTCGCGACCTTCTATCGCGGTTTCCGGCGGGACGCGCATCCGATGGCGATCATGTGCGGTGTCGTCGGCGCGCTTTCGGCCTTCTATCAGGATTCGGCCGACATCACCGATCCGCAGCAGCGCATGATCGCGAGCCACCGGTTGATCGCCAAGATGCCGACGATCGCGGCGATGGCGTATAAATATTCGATCGGCCAGCCGTTCATGAGCCCCAAGAACGACCTCAGCTACACCGGCAACTTCCTGCGCATGACCTTCGGCGTGCCCGCAGAGGAATATGTCGTCGATCCGGTGATCGAAAAGGCGATGGACCGTATCTTCATCCTCCACGCCGACCATGAGCAGAACGCGTCGACCTCGACCGTCCGCCTCGCGGGTTCGTCGGGTGCCAATCCCTTCGCGTGCATCGCGGCGGGCATCGCCTGCCTGTGGGGCCCGGCGCATGGCGGTGCCAATGAAGCCGCGCTCAACATGCTGCGCGAAATCGGCACGGTCGACCGCATCCCCGAGTACATCGCGCGCGCCAAGGACAAGAACGATCCGTTCCGCCTGATGGGCTTCGGCCATCGCGTGTACAAGAATTACGATCCGCGCGCGACCGTGATGCAGCAGACCGTGCGGGAAGTGTTCGCCGCGATGAAGGTGTCGGACCCCGTGTTCGACGTCGCGCTGAAGCTCGAGGAAATGGCGCTGAGCGACCCGTATTTCATCGAAAAGAAGCTGTTCCCGAACGTCGATTTCTATTCGGGCGTCATCCTCTCGGCGATCGGTTTCCCGACGACGATGTTCACCGCGCTGTTCGCGCTCGCGCGCACCGTCGGCTGGGTCGCGCAGTGGAACGAGATGATCGCCGATCCGGAGCAGAAGATCGGCCGTCCGCGTCAGCTCTACACGGGCCCGACGCAGCGCGATTACGTGCCGCTCGACGCCCGCTCGTGAAAGCGGTGAAGGCGCTCGCCCTGGTGGCGGGCGTCGTCCTGCTGGCCTTCGGGCTGCTGTTTGCGGGCCAGGGCCTTGGCATCATCCTGTGGCCCGCGTCGAGCTTCATGCTCGCTCAGCGCGAATGGGCGGTGTACGGCGCGCTTATCGCGCTGGCGGGCGTTGCGCTGCTGTGGTGGTCGCGGCGCTGAGCGTTGGTCGCACGCAGGCATATTCGGCGTTTATTGAACCGAAGTACTGCCTGCGGCATTAACGGCGCGGCCGTTCGCACGAGATGGGCGACGAGCGGCGGGGCGTGCCGTCTCCCCGGTATTTCCCGTCTTGAACCGCTCGGTCTGCTGCGCAAGCGATCCCACCTCGGCGGTCAGGTTGCGCGCCGCTGCCGACGTTTCCTCGACCATCGCGGCGTTCTGCTGCGTTGTGCGATCCATCGAGCTGATCGCGCTTGAGATTTCGCTGAGCGCCGACGACTGTGCGGCGGCATCGTCCGCCATCGAGCCGAGCAGATGGTGCACCTTCTCCACATCGCCCGAGATGTTGGTCAGCGACGTATCGACATTTTTCACGGCATGGACTGCGGTTCCGATATCGGCCTGAGTCACGGTCAACTGATCGCGGGCGCGCTTCGCCTCTTCCTCGGCGCGCATCGCAAGGGCCGAAACCAGATCGGCAACGACCGCGAAGCCCCGCCCGGAATCTCCGGCGCGCCCCGCTTCGACCGCCGCGTTCATGGCCAGAACGCGCGTTTGAAACGCAATCTTGTCGAGGCCTTCGATTACGGAATCGATGCCCTTGGCGCTTTCACCGACACGGATCATGGCTTGGACCGCCTGGTCTGCGGTCGCGCGACCGTTGGCGACAGTGTCGGTCGCCTGCTGCGCACGGTTGACCGTCTCGGCCGTCGCGGCGGCGGTAGCCCTGAGCCGCAAGTCGATCTGCACAAGCGATGCCGACGTCTGCTCAAGACTGGCGGCAGTGCCCTCGGTCCGCCGCGCAAGGTCTTCCGACGCGTGGGCGATTTCCGAAGAGCCGGTACGAATGCCAGCGCTGCTCGCCACCACGCTACCGATCAACCCACGCAAGGACGTAAGCGCCTGGTTGAAGCTCGTCTCGATCGCGGCAAAGGCCGACGGCATGTTTGCAATGTCGTTGCTCAGATCGCCGTCGGCAAGCGCGGCCAAAGCCTGCGACAGGCTTTCGATTGCTCTGTTGCGCTCTGCTTGCGCTTCTTCGAAGTAGATCGAAACCGACAATTCCATGTCGAGTAAGGCGGCCTTGACGATCGCGCTGCTGGCATCGGCTGCGCTCGGACCGCGGAAGAGCGACAACAGGCGCCGCCACGGCGACAAATGGCGCGCGATACCTGCGATCAGATTTTCCAGGACGAGCCCGTAGGCACCGATATACCAGCGCGGCTCAAGGCCGATGCGGGCATGGACCGCGCCGATGCGGCGGACGCTGGCGTGAAAATCCTGATCGAACGTGCCCGTCGCGATACGCGTCCAGTGGCTTTCCTGTGCCCGCTTGGCATGAGCCATATGCTGGTCGTCGCGAAAAAAAAAGCCGCGGTTTCCGGGGTCCTTCGGGCAGTGTGATAGAAACGGTCCAGTGCCGGACCAAGCAAAGTTCGAACTACCGGTTGTAGCTCCGCCAATACGGCCCGCTGCTGTTTGTCAATCGCCATGAAATCCAGGCGGGTTTGAACATCCTTGTCAATCATGTAGAATTGTCCCGATGTATTGGCACCGTTCGGCCCCTCATCGCTTTATAGACTACGAAATTAGACAATCGGACTCGACAGGCGCATTTTTGTGCGACCTTTCACTAGGCCAATAATGCGAGTGTCGCCAAAGTCCGCGGGTTTATCAGCGGCCCGGCAGGGTGAATACAAACCGTGCACCTTGCCCTGGGGCCGAATCCACCGTCACGTCGCCGCCCATCGCGCGCGCCAAACGGCGCGCTATGTAAAGCCCGAGCCCGCTGCCACCGACCTCGCGCGGATCGACGCGTTCGAACTTTTCAAAAATGCGGGCCTGATCCGCTAGCGCGATGCCCTTCCCCTGATCCGCGACGATCACCGCTGCAACTGTGCCTTCGCGCTCCGCGCGCACCCAGACCATCCCGTCGGTCGGCGAATAGCGAACGGCGTTGCCGATCAGATTGACCAACACTTGGAGGGCGCGACGGAATTCTCCGGTCGCGGCCAGTGTCTCGCCCAGCGACGGGCGGTCGATCCGCACCTTCGCTTCGGATGCGCGGACCTGCAGCAATCCTGCGGCGCGGCGTGCCACGTCGGCCAGGTCGATGGCTTCCTTGGCCACCACGAAATCGGGCCGCTCGATCGCCTGGAGATCCACCAGATCGTCGACCAAGCCCATCAAGTGCCGCCCGGCGCTGGCAATGTCGGCGGCATAATCGGCGTAATCCTGCCGCAAAGGCCCTTCCGACTGGGCATGAATGCTGTCGGCATTGGCGATGATGCGATCGAGCGGCGCGCGCAGCGCTTGATCCAGCCGCATCGCAAAAGCGGTGGTGACGGCATCCGCAGCTGCGGGCGCAGCGGGCGGGATCACCGTCGGCGGAACGCTGTCGTCCAGCGCATACGCTGCACCGACAAAGCCGGAAAAGGCCCCATGGGCGTCGGTCCGTGGCGTGGCGGCAAGACGAACGCGATGCCCGGTCGCGCGAATCGTCGCCACTTGATCGTCGAAGCGTTGCTGCAACGCCAACCCGCCGAGAATCGGGAAGACCCCGCCATCCCCCTCCCCCCAGTACGAACAAGCGGGTGAGCGGCTGGCCCAGCATTGCTCCGGCATCGAAGCCATAACGTGCCCCGGCCGACAGCGACAGGAAGGTCAGCCGCAACGCGCTGTCGGTTTCCCACAGCCAATCGCCCTCGCTTCGCAGAAAGTCGGTGGCGCGCTCCTCGGCCGCCGCCGCCGGTTGCCATGCCGCGCGACTGCGCCAGCCGGTGATGTGCAAACGGACATTGCCCGACGTCGCAGCGGATTCGGGCTCGGCCCGGACCCACAATTCCAGATCATCCGGCCCATCCGCCGCAACCACGCCGCGCGATACCAGAATACCAAGCCGCTGCGCCAACCGCGCGAGCGCGGCGATTTGGGGCACCGCCAGCGGCTGCCCGATGTCGCCACCGGCGCGCGCGTTGAGGTCATGAAGGCGCTGATCCGCCTCGACCAGACGCCCGTCCCGATCGACCATGCCGCGCACCGGCGGCAACATTGGCTCACTCACGTTCATTGGTGCGTCCTCCGCCCCAGTGCCACCAGGGCCGCACGATAATCGCGATGCAGCAACAATGGGGCAAGGGCGTGGCGGGCCGTCGCGGGGGAAATCGCCAGAATGTCGTCAATCCCGTCGGCGAAACGATCGAGGTTTCGAGCCGGGTCCGCCTCGCAAAGCGCAAGCCCGATCCGCGCGATCGCCGCACGATCCAGTTCCAGCGCCCGTAACACCAGCCAGAACCGGCTGCCGTCGCGATCGAGAACGATCTCGCGCGCGTCGCTATAATCAAGCCCCAGCGCGCGCGCGAGCAACGCGATGAACAGCGAGAGACGCCGATCGGCCAGCGCCTCGACCAGGAGGATCGCCAATTCGCTCGCCTGTGGATCGAGCGCGCTGGCCAGGCGCAGCGCTGTGGCTTCCAGCCGATCGCCCTCATCATGCGCGGCGATGCTGCGAAGCGCGGCATCGACCAATGCGCGATCAAGCAGCGCTTGCGATTCGCTTTCCAGCGGCCCCATGCTCTCGCGGATCGCCGCCGCGACCCACCAGATGACTCGGTGATGCAGCTCGGCGGGAAGATCGGTAACGGCAGGCTGGCCGGGGGTGGGCGCAACCCGGCGACGGCTTTCCGCCGTCATCAAGGCGACGGCACTGGCCGAGATAACGCGATCTGCCGCACCGGCAAGACGTGGCAACAGGCTCGGACGGTCGGGATCGTCGGGCGATTCACCTGACAATGCATCGGTCAGAAGATCCTGTTGGACGCGGCCAAGCAGCTCTCGCATCAGTTCGGGATCGCGCAAAACGCCGGCTTGCGCCAGGCGCTGAAAAATCGACGGTTCCTCCGCTTCAATGGCGGCGGACAGGGGCGCTGCCTCGCGCGCCAGCAGCAAACGAGCGGCGTGGTGGCGCAACGCGCCTTCTACCGCCTGGACCAGATCGCCGAGCGTCGCCGCCATCGCGATTCGCGTGCGATCGTCCAGTCGCGCGGCATCTGCCAGGAAAAAGTCTGCAATGGCCACGCGCAGCCGATCGTCGGCGTGCGAATCCGCCGTCGCTGCCCGTGTGAGCAGTGCCGTGACGGCCCGATCGGCCGCGTCATCCTTGTCGCCACATTCATTCGACATGATCTCGGCAATAAGGGGTTGTCGTTAAAGCGAGACTAAGGCTTTTCGAGAAAGCCCTCAATGGCGACCGCCAGCGTCACGACAGCGTATAGTGCGGCAGCGCCTAGCGCGAACAGCGGCTGCCCCACCGCCAACAGCGGCAGCATAACCAGCGGATAGGCGACGGGGCTGGCCCATAAACGCCGGACCGGTGCCGATCCGGCGATCCGTTCGAGCAGAGCCGCAATGATAATGAAGGCAAATGCGAGGATCAGACCGGCCGGTCGATCTGCGCCATAGCCGACCAGCAGGGCGGCCACCGCGACAATTGCCGGGGTGGCATGCGTCGCGAGGCGCGCCACCGCGCCCTCGTCGCGGACCCAGGCCAGCGCCGCTGCGATCGCGGCGATGGCAATGGCAAGGTACGTCACTGCCATCCCGGCCGCAGCGTGCCCAAGAAAAATCGTCAACCAACCGCCAAGCGCAACGGCCACGCCCCCCGCCAGCAACGCGATCGATCCGACGCCGCGCGTCATCAGCGGTGGCAATATCAGGCGAACGAGCGGCGACAGCAAAAAGCGTTCGGCCCAACGCGCCGGTTTGCTGACCAGCGCCGCGACTGTTCCATTGCCACGCGCGGCCAGAGCCTGCGTACTGCGCTCGATACTGTGCCCGGGGGCCATATGCGGATCGAGCCGGACCTGATCCGCCGCCGCCTGCGCCGCAACCCGCAGCAAGGTCGACTGAAAATCGTAATCCCGCGGCAAGGCGGCGACTTCGGCAATGCGCTTGCAATCCAGCAAGGCGAGGCCCGCCCACGCCACATTGGCCCCGACACGTTCATAATGCGGATCCATCTGGTCGGTGACCAGCAGCGTATCCTGCGGCGCGGCGGCAATCGCCTGGACGACGTCGCCCGTGGTCACCACGCCGTCCGCGACGACAAGCACGCGCGCGAGCGGATGGAGTTTTTCCAGCACTTCGCGCGCACTGCGCACTGCATCGACCGATACGCCGCGCCGCCCGATGCGGCTGATCGCGCCCAGCAATTCCGGCGTCATCCGCGCGACGACAAGAATGATGTGGGTCGCGCCCGCCGCCACCAATAAGCGCGCCTGGAACTCGATCAGCGTCAACCCGCCAAAAGGCAGGTCGCCGCGAGTACACCCGCGCGATCATCGGCATCTTCGGTCGCAAAAATCAATCCAGCCAGCATCGCCTAGCTGTTAGGGGCTCGACTCGATTAAGGCAAAGCCCGCAAAACGATCACAGCCGCTCCACTGCGCGGCGCAAGCGCCGCATCAGCGCGGGGTCATGCGCAGTCGCCTCTGCCGCCTCGGTCGCGATCGCCATCAGCCGGATTGCCCCGAAACTCGCCGCGAGGCCGCGCATCCGCCATGCCGCAGCCCGCCACGCCTCGTCACCCTGTGCCGCGTCCAGCACGCCCAATCCGCGCTCGACGCTCTCCAGAAATGCGCCGCGCAGTTCCGCGATCAGGGCGGGCTCATCGCCCACCGCTGCCGCCAAGGTCGCATCGATTGCACCGGGATCATAGGCCATTGCGCCCGTCTAGCGGGGGAAGCGTTAAGACAAGGTTTCGCTATTCGCTTTGAACTGGCGACTTTCGTGATAAACAAGCATGATGAACGGGGGTTCTCGCATCATAGACCTGCGGCCGCACAGCGCCGCGCCACCCGCCGAAGCCGACGCGGAAGAAGCTGTGGCAATGGCGGAGTTTGCGCCCATGCCGGAGGATCCCATCGAACTGACCGAAGCGATTGACGATGAGCTACCGTCGCGGTCGGTGCCGTGGCTCCCGATTTTGGGGATGCTCGCATCGCTGGGGTGGATCGGCGCGATGCTGTGGTTGTCGCGGGACAGCTTGGCCACGCTGACGCCGCCTGCGCTGGTCAATTTCGTGGCCGGGCTGTGCGTGCCGCCGGCATTGATCGCGATTTTACTGGTACTGGCGCTTCGCACCAGCACCGCCGAGGCGCGTCGCTTCGGACAGACGGCACAGGCGATGCGCGCCGAGGCCGCCAGCCTCGAACGCACCGTCGCGGCCCTGGCGCACAGCATCGAGAGCAACCGCGCGAACCTGGCCGAGCAAACCAGTGCCCTGATGGCGTTGGGCGACGGAGCGGTTGCGCGGATGGCCTCGATCGGGTCGGGCCTGACCGCGCAAATCACGACCGCCGACGCCCATGCGGCAACCTTGGCTACGGCGGCTGACCAGGCGCATACGCGGCTCGAAGTGCTGCTGGCGCTGTTGCCGCGCGCGCATAACGAGACCGACGGGCTGGCGCAGTTGCTCAAGGAGACGGGCGTTACCGCGAGCGAACATGCCGCCGCGCTCGACGCCCAACTCACCGCGCTGGCGGAGCGCGGGCGGGAGGCCGATGCCGTGGCAAACGGGGCTGCCCAGAAGCTCGCGGCGCATATCACGCGGATGGAAGTGACCAGCGAGACCGCCGGCGCGCGGCTGGAACAGGTCACCGGCGACATGTCGCATGCGGTGGACGGGCTGCTCGGTCGCACTGCCGACGCCGTCGACGAAGCTCGCAAGGGGATCGCTGCACAGGGCGAAGCCATGCTGGCGATGCTTGGCACCAACCAGGCCGCGCTGGAGCGCGCCGCACACGACAGTGCCGAAGGCCTGGCCGCGCGCATCGCCGAGATCGAAACCCTGATCGATCGCGTCGCCGCCCGCCTCGCCGATCAACGTGCGGCCAGCGACACCATCGTCGAAGAGATCGACCAGGGACTCGTCCGCGTTTCCGAAACCTTCGAGACGCTCCATGACCGGGGTATTCAACGGACCCAGTCGCTGGCAGCATCGATCAGCGCGCTCGGCGGATCGGCCGATGCGATGACCGAAGCGCTCAAGACCGGCGACGAAATGGCGACACATGCCATCGCCTCGACCGAACATTTGCTGATGGCGCTCGATTCCGCCGCCCGCGAGATCGACGAGACCCTGCCCGAAGCGCTGGCCCGCCTCGACGACCGCCTTGGCGTCAGCCGCAAGATCGTTGGCCAGGCCAAGCCCGAATTGCTGTCGCTGGTGACGGCTGCGGAGAGCACGCACGACGCGATCGAATCGATCGCCCATGTCATCGCGCTCCAGCGCGACACCGTCAACGAACTGGCGAGCACGCTGCTCGACACGCTGTCCGACGGCAAGATCAAGGCCGATGCGCTGGGCGAAATGGTCGACGATACGATCGGGCGCACGCATCGCTTTGCCGAAGACGCCGCCCCCCGGCTGGTCGAGGCACTGCTGCGCGTTCGCGATACCGCCAGCGCCGCGGCCGACCGTGCGCGCGAAACGCTCGCAACCGTCATCCCCGAGGCGGCGCACGCTTTGGAACAGCAAAGCGCCGCCGCGATGGAACGCGCGACCCGCGTCGCGGTCGAACGTCAACTCGCCAGCATCGGAGAAGCGGGCGAAGCCGCCGCCGACGCCGCCGCGCGTGTATCCGAACGGCTTACGCAGCAAATGCTCGCCATCGCCGATTCAACCGCTTCGGTCGAAAGCCGCCTGCAGGATGCGCGCGCCGAGCGTGAAAATGCCGATCAGGAAACGCTGGCGCGCCGTGTTTCTTTGCTGATCGAATCGCTCAATTCCGCTTCGATCGACATCGCCAAGACCTTCTCCACAGACGTGTCGGACAGCGCCTGGTCAGCCTATCTCAAGGGCGATCGCGGGGTGTTCACGCGCCGCGCAGTACGCCTGCTGGATAGTGCCGAAGCGCGCGAGATTGCGCGCCTGCACGAAGAGGATCCGGCCTTCCGGGAGCAGGTCAATCGCTACATTCACGATTTCGAGGCGATGCTCCGCACGATCCTGTCGCAGCGCGATGGCTCCCCGCTTGGGGTTACGATCCTGTCGTCCGACATGGGCAAGCTGTACGTCGCGCTGGCACAGGCGATCGAACGCCTGCGTGCCTGATCTGCTCTGCCGGGCAGTCTAGGCCGTCAATTTGCCCGCCGCCCAAAGGTCGGGCGGCGCTCGACCAACGGATTGGACTCCCGCTCCAGTTTCGCCAACGTCTGCTCGAACAGCGGCCGCAGCGCGACAATATCCTCGAGGGCCTCGTCGGGCGTGTCACGGTTTTCCACGCAATCGCGCGCAATCGCTTCGATCCGCTCGGCAAGGATCGCCAGCGGCTCGGCCCCGAACTGACGCGCTTCGCCTTTCAGGGTGTGCGCCGGAATCACCATCGCTGCCGCATTGCGCGCGCGCATCGCGGTTTCGATCGCGGCGACGGACTTGACCCCGTCTTCCCGGAAATAGCCCAAAATGCGGACGAAGCCCGCACCCAGCTCGGCACGGGCCCGCGTAAACACGTTCCAGTCGATCAGGATGGTCTCATCGAGCGTCACCGTCATCTCCTCCAAGCCGCACTCTCAGTCGAAAGTACCACTTGCTTCTACGCGCGCGAAGTAAACGAGCCGTTGACGCGGGGCAGAATCATTTCGGGCGCGTGACTACCAAGTGGCTGGCGTTACGCGATAAGTCGGCTGCAGTGCCGACTCCGGGATCAGCGGTCGAACGGGTTCTTCGGTGCCCGTAAAGTTAGCCGCACCGGCACCGCACCAAAGCCCAGATCGCGGCGAATGCCGTTGATGAGATAGCGCTGATAGCTGGTCGGCAACTGGTCCACCCGCGTGCCGAACAGCACGAAGCCGGGCGGACGCGTCTTGGCTTGCGTCAGGTAGCGCAGCTTGATGCGCTTGCCACCGGGTGCGGGCGGCGGATTGGCCTCGACCGCCTTTTCGAACCAGCGGTTGAGTTCCCCGGTGCCGACGCGGCGCGACCAGGCGTCGCGCGTCTCGAACGCGACTTTCAGCAGCACGTCGATGCCCTTGCCGGTCGCGCCCGACACCGTGAGCACGGGCATCCCCTTGATCTGGCTGAGCCCTTCTTCCAGTGCACCGCGAATGCCGTTGAACAGGCTGGAGCCGTTTTCGGCGATATCCCATTTGTTGATCGCGACGATCAGCGCGCGGCCTTCCTGCAGCGCGGCATCGGCGATGCGCAGATCCTGCGATTCGAGCCCGCGCGTGGCATCGAGCAGCAGCACCACGACTTCGGCGAAATCGATCGCGTGGAGTGCATCGGCGACCGACAGCTTTTCGAGCTTGTCCTGCACATTGGCGCGCTTGCGCATGCCCGCCGTGTCGATCAGGCGCACCTTGCGGGCATTTTCACCCGGCTCGCGCTCGGGATCGTGCCAAACCCAGTCGACCGCGATCGAATCGCGCGTGATCCCGGCCTCGGGGCCGGTGATTAAGCGGTCTTCGCCGAGGATGCGGTTGATCAGCGTCGATTTGCCGGCATTGGGACGACCGATGATGGCGAGCTTGAGCGGCGCTTCCGGGCTATACTCGCCCTCGTCATCCGCATTGGGGATATCGGCACCATATTCGTCCTTGTCGGGCTCGATATAGGGCAGCAGCGCGTCGAACAGTTCGACCAGCCCCTCGCCATGTTCGGCCGACAATTCAACGGGATCGCCAAAGCCAAGCGACAGCGATTCAAGGATGCCGTCGGCCCCTGCCTTGCCCTCGGCCTTGTTGGCGACGAGGATGACGGGCGTGGTGGATCCGCGCAGCCAGCGTGCGATTTCCTCGTCGAGCGGGACGATGCCGACACGCGAATCGAACAGGAACAAGGCGACATCGGCTTGTGCGACCGCCGCCTCGGTCTGCGCGCGCATGCGGCCGGGCAGCGACGCGGCGTCCTGATCCTCATAACCCGCAGTATCGATGACGCGGAAATCGAGGCCGACCAGCGTGGCATCACCTTCGCGGCGATCGCGTGTCACGCCGGGGCGATCATCGACAAGCGCCAGCTTTTTGCCGACGAGACGGTTGAACAGGGTCGATTTGCCGACATTGGGCCGGCCGATAATCGCGACCACGGGAAGATTGGGCATGACGGCTCCTTACGCCACGCGCGCGCTTTCGTCACCCCCGCGCAATTCGGGGCCGGAACCGGGGTTCTACCCGCGCATCACCCCGGCAATCGGTTCCGAGGTGACCGGATAGCCAAGGTCGTCGGGAATACAGAGATGCTCGCCCCCATCGCGTTGCTCGATCCACGGCGTGACCGCGCGGATTTCGTGCGCAGCGGCGTGCGCGGCAGCGGCGGCGAAGCTGTCGAATTGCGCGAGGCGCTCCAGATTGCGCCGCGTCGGGAAGATGATACGCGCGCGTCCTGCATCGGCGTCATCCAGCACACCTTGCGCGGTCGACCAGAAGACGCGGACATTCTCGGTATCGTCGACCACCGCCTCCGGACCATCGAGCGGAGCCTGCGCCAGATAGAAACGCGTATCGAAAATCCGCGCGGGCGCGTGCGACGGCAGCCAGCGCGCGAAGGGGACGAGCTGCGCAGGGTCGAGCGCGAGATCGAGTTCGCGCAGCACCGCGCCCAGCGCCTCGCCCCGGTGGAGCGCCGCGCGCAACTCGGCAAAGATGGCGTCGGGCATCGGCGGCAAGCCGATGGGCAGCCCGACTTCCTCGATCGTCTCGCGGATCGCACCGATGCGGGCGGCCATGTCCTCAGGGTCGCCGCCGAGTTCAAGCGCGAGCGCGCGGTCGCCGGGGTCGATCCGCCCGCCGGGAAAGACCAATGCGCCGCCTGCAAACACCATCGCTTTGGAGCGTTCGACGAAGAGGAGCTCCGGCACCCTCCCGCGCTGCCGGAACAGCACGAGCGTGGCGGCGGGGATAGGTGCCGTCATGCGCGGAACGCCCAGCGCAAGGTGCTGGCAATGCCGAAGGTGCCTGCGCGCAGCAACGGTCGGCCGAACTCCGGTTGGGCGAGACCATGCATCGTGCGCGCCCAGCCCGGCAGCAGGTCCACCCCCGCTTGCAACGTCATCGCCTGAAACGGCCCCGCCGCCAGCGAGGGCGCTGGCTGATCGAGCAACACGCGCGCCACCTCGCGCGTCCGGGTATCGACCCGCAATTGAGGACGCATCGCAGTCATGATCGCCTCCGCCTCGGCGCGGGTGTGCGGCACAGGCGACACGCCCAGCGGCTCGGCAATGCGGGCCATTTCGGCGACATAGCGATCCTGATCGGCACGGCTCATCGTGGGTTCGCCATAGCGAATCCAGCCGTCGAGGAAACACAGCACCTCGCACACATGCACCCAGGCGAGCAGATCAGGGTCACTCGCCAGATAGGGCGTACCATCGGGCAAGGTTCCGCCGACATGATCGTGGATTCGCCGCACTTTGGCGAGCACCGCCCGCGCGTCGTCCGGCGCGCCGAAGGTGGTGACCGCGATGAAGCGCGCGGTGCGGCGCAAGCGCCCCTGCATGTCCTCGCGAAAGCCCGAATGGTCCCACACCCCCGCCAGCACCTTGGGATGGAGCATCTGCAGCAGCAGCGCGGCAATGCCGCCGACCAGCATCGACGTCACATCGCCATGCACGCGCCAGGCGACCGAATCCGGCGGGAACAGCGCGTCCGGGCTACGCACAACCGGTGTTTCGCCCCGCGTCTTGTCGTTGAACAGCGCGCGCACTTGCCCGACGATGAGCCCTTTCAGCGGACGAGTCAGGCGATCGGTTGGCGACATAAGCGGCATCGTGCCTGAATGGTTGGGATGGCGATAGGGTCCGTGTCGATCCACAATCGCGCTGCCCGCCCTCTTCCCGCGAAATCGCTTCCCCGGTTTCGTGGCGCGTGATTATACCGTGCCATCGTCTGTCATTTCGCGAGGCCCCATTGCGCATTCTTCCGCTCACGCTTGCCCTGCTCGCCACGCCCGCCTTGCTTTCGGCGCAAACCGCGCCGATGACACCCGACACCGTCGCGGTGTATCAACAGGTTCGCCCGCAAGCCGATTACATCCGCCGCGAAGTGATGGTGCCGATGCGCGATGGGACCAAGCTGTTCACCGTCATTGTGATGCGCAAGGGCACGCACGGCGGCCCGATCCTGCTCAGCCGCACGCCCTATGACGCCGGCAAGGCGACCTGGCGCAACCCCAGCCAGAAGATCGAGGAAATCCTGCCGATCGCCGATGCCGAGTTCGTCAATGACGGCTATATCCGCGTCTATCAGGACGTGCGTGGGCTGGGCAAATCCGAGGGCGACTATGTCACGACGCGCCCGTTGCGCGGGCCGCTCAACCCGACTGCGGTCGACCATGCCACCGATGCCTATGACACGATCGACTGGCTGGTGAAGAACGTGCCCGAGACGAACGGCAAGGTCGGCATTACCGGCTCTTCCTATCTCGGTTTCACCTCGCTGATGGCGCTGATCGATCCGCATCCCGCGCTGAAGGCGGCGGTGCCGCAAAGCCCGATGGTCGATGGCTGGGTCGGCGACGACTGGTTCCACAATGGCGCGTTCCGCCAAACCAACTTCGACTACATCGTCGGCCAGACCGCCAAGAAGGGCGGCGCGATTGCCGATGGCACCGGCGACGATTACGACGCCTATCTGAAGGCGGGGTCGGCGGGCGATTTTGCCCGCGCTTATGGCATCGACATCTTCCCGGCGATCCGCAAGCTGATGGAACATCCCGCTTACGACCAATTCTGGCAGGAACAGGCGGTCGATAAACTGCTCGCCAAGCGCAAGCTGACCGTACCGACGATGGTCGTGGTCGGCGAATGGGACCAGGAAGACAGCTATGGCGCGCCTGCAGTATTCAAGGCGCTGAAGGACAAGGACCCGAATGCGCCGATTTCGCTGGTGATCGGGCCGTGGCGGCATAGCGGCGTCAATTATGATGGCACCAGTCTTGGCGCATTGCAGTTCGAGGGCGATACCGGGCTGCAATTCCGCCGCAACACGATGAAGCCCTTTCTCGACCGCTATCTGAAGGACACCCCCGCCGACACCGCGCCGACCCCGGCGGCGATCACCTATGCCAGCGGGATCAACCAATGGCAGTCCTTCACGCACTGGCCTGCGGGCAAGGCGACGCCGCTATATCTCCAGGCGGATAACAGCCTCAGCTTCACCGCCCCCGCCACGGCTGGCCAGGAACGCTACATCTCCGATCCGGCCAAGCCCGTGCCGTTCGTCACCCAGCCGGTGCATATGAAGGATCGTTCGGTGTGGACGACGTGGCTGGTCGCCGACCAGCGCTTCGTCTCCAGCCGTCCCGACGTGCTGAGCTATCAGACCGGCGTGCTCGACAAGCCGGTGCATATTGCGGGCGCGCCGCAAGTCGATCTGTTTGCCGCCACCAGCGGCACCGACAGCGACTTCGTGGTCAAGCTGATCGACGTCTACCCGGATGAGAACAGCGCGCACCCGGCGCTGGCGGGGTATCAATTACCGATCGGCATCGAAATCTATCGTGGGCGCTATGTGCATGGTCGCGCCACCCCCGCCGCGCTGAAGCCGGGCAAGGTCGAGAACTACAAATTCGGCCTGCCCAATGTGAACCACGTGTTCCTGCCCGGCCACCGCATCATGGTGCAGGTGCAATCGAGCCTGTTCCCGCTCTACGATCGCAACCCGCAGACCTTCGTGCCCAACATCTTCAACGCCAAGCCGGGCGACTATCATGCGGCGACCCAGACGATCGTCCACGCGCCGGGCGCCGCCAGCGCTGTGTGGCTGCCGGTGGTGGAGTGAACGGCACCGCGTCTTTTTACCGTAGCATCATGTCGCTAGGCCACGCTCACTAGGAGACCCAGTAATGCGCCGCGACATGATCCTCGCCTCGACTGCCCTTGCCCTGTGGGGCGCAGGGAGTGCCACGGCGCAGGATCGGGGAACGGCGCTGCCGACGGGGCAAGCGCTTACCCCGCTCGCAGCGCCCGGTGCGCGCTTCGCGCCGCTGGTGGCACGAACCGGCCCCAACCCCGCGTACATCGCCGATGGCGCAGCGGCGATTGCAGTCAGCCCCAATGGCCGCGAGATGCTGGTGCTGACCAGTGGTTTCAACCGCTATAATGGCCCCGACGGCAAGCTCGTCCTGGCCCAGTCCGGCCAATATCTGTTCCGCTACCGCATCGACGCCAAGGGCCCGACCTGGCTGCAGACGCTGACCATGCCCAACAGCTATTCGGGCGTCGCCTGGTCGCCCGATGGCACGCGCATTGTGGTGGGCGGCGGGGTGGATGATGTTGTCCATGTCTTCGAAAAGGGTGCCAGTGGCACTTTCGCCAGCGTCGGCAAACCGATCGCGCTCGGCCATAACAAGACCGGCAACGGGGGCCGATGTGTTGCCGCAGGCGGCGGGCATCGCGATCAGCCCCGATGGCACGCGCGCGCTGGTCGCCAATTACTACAATGACTCGGTCAGCCTGATCGACCTGACGCGCGGCACTGTGCTGGTCGAACAGGATCTGCGCCCCGGCAAGATCGACGCCGCGCAAGCCGGTGTGGCGGGCGGCGAGAACCCGTTCGCGATCGTATGGCGCGATGCGACCCATGCCTATGTTTCGGCCCCGCGCGACCGGCAAATCGTCGCGCTGGAGGTGACGGGCGAAGCGATCAAGGTCGGCACGCGCATCGCGACGCTGGGGCCGCCGACGGCGCTGTTGCTCGATGGCAAAGCCCGGCGGCTGTATGCGACCGAGGACAATGCCGACCGGCTCGCGGTGATCGACACCGCGCATGACCGGCTGGTGATGGAACCCCGGCTCGGCCTGCCAGACGCGCTGGGGGCCACGCCGGGCAAGGGCGTCAACCCCAATGGCCTGGCGCGCCTCGCCGACGGGCGGTTGCTGGTGACCTTTGGCGGGATCAACGCGCTGGCGGTGGTGGCACCGGTCGATCAGGGGATGCAAGTCCAGGGGCTGATCCCGACCGGCTGGTATCCCAGCGCCGTCGCGGTCAGCGCGCAGGGCAACCACGTCTTCGTCGTCAACCGCAAGAGCCCGCCCGGCCCCAACCCGCTCGGCTGCGCACCCAAGCTGGCGGTGCAAAAGGCGCAGCCGACCGCGTGCGGGGCCGCCAACCAATATATCTTCCAGCTCGAAAAAGGCCGGGCTGCTCGATTTCCCGCTGCCCGCCCCCCAAGGCGCTGGTAGCCACTACACTGCAAGTCGCGCGAAATATCGGCCTCGACGCGGCCCCGGCGCGCGCCGCCGCCGAAGCGAAACTGGCGGCACTGCGCGCGCACATCAAACATGTCGTGTTCATCGTGAAGGAAAACCGCACCTACGATCAGGTGCTGGGCGATCTCGAAAAGGGCAATGGCGACCCCAAAATTGGCGATCCTGGGGCAGGCCCTGTCGCCCAACCACCATCAACTCGCGCGGCAGTTCGTCACGCTCGACAATTTCTACGACAGTGGCGAGCAATCGAGCACCGGCTGGACCTGGACCACGGCAGCGCGCGTGCCCGATTTGCTCGAAAAGAACGCGCCGGTAAACTATGCGCAGCGCGGCCTTGCCTATGAAGCCGAGGAAGCCGACCGCTCGATCTACACCGCGCTGACGCCAGCCGAGCGCCGCGCGGTCAACCCCAAGGCCCCGACCGACCCCGATGTGCTGCCCGGCCCCGCCTTGCTGACCGCGCCCGATGGCGATGATGATGCCAGCGCCGGCCAGGGCTTCCTGTGGAGCGCAGCAATCCGCGCCGGGCTGAGCGTGCGCAATTACGGTTTCTCGGATGCGTCGATCTATGACGCGGGCGAGCCCGGCGCGAAGCCGCTGGAGCGCGAACCCGCCAAGACCGGCACGCGCATCTACACCCCCGGCGACCGCCTGCTCGCCAGCCGCAGCGACCCGTATTTCCGCGGCTTCGACCAGAAAATGCCCGATTACTGGCGGATGCTCGAATGGCAGCGTGAATTTGACGCCGCCGATGCTGCCGGCACCGTCCCCGCGCTCACGCTGTTGCGGCTCAGCCATGATCATTTCGGCGACTTCAAGGACGCGATCGACGGGGTGAACACGGTCGAGACCGAGATGGCCGACAATGATTATGCCATCGGCCGCGTGATCGAGCGGATCGCCGCGAGCAAGGTTGCCGATTCGACGGTAGTATTCATCATCGAGGACGATGCCCAAAACGGGGCCGACCATGTCGATGCACGGCGCAGCATCGCCTTTGTCGTTGGAGCGCATGTGACGCAGCAGGCGCTGGTATCGACCCGTTACACCACCGTCAGCCTGTTGCGGACGATCGAGGCGCTGCTGGGGCTGAAGCCGCTTGGCCTGAACGATGCGCTGGCGCTGCCGATGGCGGATGTGTTCGACATGGCCGCAACGCCGTGGAGCTACCGTGCGACGGCGGCTTCGGTATTGAAGACCACGGCCTTGCCGATCCCCGACGACCGTTATGCCGTCGCCACGCGCGCCTGCCCCACGCACACCGCGCAATATTGGGCGGACGCGATGCGAGGCCAGAATTTCGCGCAGGAGGACCGGCTCGATACCGCCGCGTTCAACACCGCTTTGTGGCGCGGGCTTGGCAGCGGACCGGAGCCGGTGGTGCGTAGCGGGGCGGACTTGCGGCAAGGCCGCACCGCGACGGTGGCCGCCGCGAGCTGCTCATAAGGCAGAGAAATCAAAGGGATGGCGTGGTGGAGCTGAGGGGAATCGAACCCCTGACCTCTGCAGTGCGATTGCAGCGCTCTCCCATCTGAGCTACAGCCCCGCACCACGCCCCGGCCCTCTTTTCAGGCGGGAATGCCGCCTTAACGGGGCTTTCTTGGCGATGCAACCTACAGCGATCGCACCCGTACCCTTTTTCGTTGCCAAAGCGCCTGGCACGGCATACCCCACCTTCGAAAACACAATGGAGGAATGCTGATGTCCCGCGCCTGGAGCCTGAAATCCCGCCCCAACGGCATGCCCGTGGCGAGCGATTTCGAACTGATCGATCTGCCCGCGACCGCTTTGAACGAAGGCGACGTGCGCATTGCCAATCGCTGGCTGTCGGTCGATCCTTATATGCGCGGGCGCATGAACGACGTGAAATCCTACGTTCCGCCCTTTGCGCTCGGCGAGCCGATGCAAGGCGGCGCGATCGGCGAAGTGATCGAGAGCCGCGCCGAGGGGTTTGCTGTCGGCGATGTGGTGCAGCATTTTCTGGGGTGGCGCGATGAGGCGGTGCTGCCTGCGGCACAGGTCCAGAAACTGCCTGCACTCGGCGTACCGCCACAACAATTTCTGGGTTTGCTGGGGATGCCGGGGATGACCGGCTATTTCGGCCTGCTGCATGTCGCCGAGGCCAAGCCGGGCGACGTGGTGTTCGTCTCGGCGGCGGCAGGTGCGGTCGGTTCGACCGTGGTGCAAGTCGCCAAGGCGAGCGGGATGACGGTGATCGGCTCGGCCGGCGGTGCCGACAAATGCGCGCTGGTAAAGGGGCTCGGTGCCGATGCGGTGATCGATTATAAAAGCGACGGCCCGTTGCTGAAGAAGCTGCTGGCGGCACTGCAGGGGCTCGGCAAGGACGGCATCGACGTCTATTTCGACAATGTCGGCGGGGAGCATCTCGATGCCGCGCTGGCGACCGGCAATCTGCACGCGCGCTTTGCGATTTGCGGAATGATCGACATCTACAATTCGTCCAAACCCACCGAGCTGCGCTATCTCGCGCGGCTGATCGGGATGCGGATGCGGATGACCGGGCTGCTGGTCAGCGACCATATGGGCAAGGCGGCCGAATTCTACCGCGTGATGGGCGGCTGGCTCGCCGAGGGCAAGTTGCAGAACGAGGAGACCGTGTTCGAGGGCCTCGACGCGATGCCCGATGCCTTTTTCGGCCTGTTCACCGGCGGCAACACCGGCAAGATGCTGGTCAAGCTGTGAGCTGACGCCCTCTCCCGCAGGCGCGGGAGAGGGCCTTGGCTGGCTTTAGAGTGCGCCCGAGAAGGTGTCGCACTGGTTGGGGTCGCCCGTTTCCATCCCCTTGCGCAGCCACGCCATGCGCTGCGCCGAGGTGCCATGGGTAAAGCTGTCGGGCACCACACGCCCTTGCGATTCCTGCTGCAACGTATCGTCGCCGATCGCGTGTGCGGCGGTAAGACCTTCCTCGAGATCGCCTGGATCGAGCCGATCCTTGTTCTGCGCGGCCCACACCCCGGCATAGCAATCCGCCTGCAACTCCAGTTTGACCGAGGCCTGATTGCCCTGAACTTCGCTGCCGCGCTGCTGGATCGCCGCGACCTTGTCCGACGTACCAAGCAAATTCTGGATATGATGACCGAATTCATGCGCGATCACGTAATCCTGCGCGAAATCGCCCTTGGCCCCGAAGCGTTGGCAAGTTCGTCGAAGAAGCTGGTGTCGAGATAGATGCCCTGGTCGCGCGGGCAATAAAAACGGCCCCATCGCACTTTGCGCCGCGCCGCATCCCGAGCGACCGTCGCGCGCATAAAATACCAGCTTGGGCGGCTCGAAGCGTGAGCCCAGCAGCTTTGCCCAAGTTTTGTCCGCCGAACTGAAGGCATTGCAGGCGGCGAGGCTCTGCGCGTTTAGGCGGCAGCTCGACGCCGTGTCCGTGCCCGCCTGCTGTTGGCCGACTTGCGCGCTCGGAGCGGACAGTTGCCCGCCGCCACCACCGCCGCCGAGCATCCCCAGCCCACCGCCGAAGAAGAACAGCACCGCCAGCAATACAGCAACGCCGCCGCACCCGAATCGGCTGAACACCAGCGGCAGCAGGCCAAAAATCAACCCGCCGCCACCGCCACCGCCAAAACCGCCAAAACCACCACCGCCCTGCCCGCGCTGATCCTCGACATTGATATTGGGGTCGAAATCGTCGAGGCGCATTGCAAGGGATCCCGAGGTCGTTACCGTTGCCGCATGAATGCGCGGGGACGACGCTGGTTGCAACGGCTATGGCGCGCCTGGATGACGTCCATTTCATCAAACTGTCGTTGATCCCGCATCACAACGCGCGCATGTCCGGCGCATGGCCGATTCCGAGACGATCACGCCCAAACGCCGCGCCAAGGCGCTTCCTCTACCCGATTGCGTGGCGTTGGTATTGCAGGGCGGCGGCGCGCTCGGCAGTTATCAGGCGGGCGTAATCGAAGGGCTCGCCGCAAGCGAGATCGAGATCGACTGGGTCGCCGGTATTTCGATCGGGGCGATCAATGCGGCGATCGTGGCGGGCAACCCGCCCGAGCGGCGCGTGCAGCGGCTGAATACCTTTTGGGACCTGATGACTTCGGCACTGCCGAGCTTCCCGATCTTCCCCAATGACCATATCCGCGAATTCATCCACGAATGGTCGGCCGGATTCGTGCTGGCGGCGGGTGTGCCGGGGTTCTTCACCCCCCGCTTCCTTTCGCCCATGCTGGCGGTGCCGGGCACGCCGGAGGCGGTCAGCTTCTACGACAGCGCCCCACTGAAAGAGACGCTGAACGACCTGATCGACTGGGATCTGCTCAATAACGGTCCGGTGCGGCTGTCGGTCGGCGCGGTCGATGTCGAAAGCGGCAATTTCAACTATTTCGATACGACGCAAACCAGGATCGACGCCCGCCACATCATGGCATCGGGCGCGTTGCCCCCGGGCCTGCCACCGATCGAGATTGACGGGCGACTGTGGTGGGACGGCGGGCTGGTGTCCAACACCCCGCTGACACACGTACTCGACCATCAGCAAGGCCCGCTGCTCGCCTTCCAGATCGACCTGTTTGCGGCGGCGACGGAGCGCCCCCGCACGATAATGGACGTAATGGCGCGCGAGAAGGAAATCCGGTTTTCCAGCCGCACGCGGCAAGTGTCCGACCAGGTGATGCGCATCCGCAAGGACCGCGAGCTGGCGCGGCGGGTGCTCGCCAAACTGCCGCCGGAACTGCGCGACGACCCTGACGTTGTCGCGCTCAGGGCGCAATCGAACGAAGATCCCGTCAACCTCGTTCACCTGATCTACCGCGCCAATGCCTGGGAGGGCGGCAGCCGTGATTTCGAATTTTCCGCCCGCACGATGCGCGAGCATTGGGAAGCGGGCCAGGCGGCGGTGGCCGAAACGATGGCCAATGCCGAGTTGGTCGCCGAGAATATCGAAACGGGCCGAAGCGCCGCGTTCGACTTGACCGTGAAACACCCCCCTTTACCAACCCTTTGATTCGCAACGGAGACTCCGCCATGTTCCTCAAGGGCAAGACTGCCATCATCACCGGATCGACCTCTGGCATCGGGCTGGAATATGCCAAGGTGTTTGCCGCCGAAGGCGCGAGTGTCGTCATCAACGGATTCGGCGATGCCGCCGCGATCGAGACCGAGCGCGCGAAGCTCGAAGCGGCAAGCGGTGCCAAGGCGCTGTACGATGCCGCCGACATGACCAAGC
Organism: Sphingomonas sp. Ant H11; assembly: GCF_000797515.1. Lineage (GTDB taxonomy): Bacteria > Pseudomonadota > Alphaproteobacteria > Sphingomonadales > Sphingomonadaceae > Sphingomonas. Next base: position 5,371 of record NZ_JSBN01000178.1, on the reverse strand, counting down.
CCGAGGAAATCGCAGCGATGGTCAAGCGCTGCCATGACGAATTGGGCGGCCCCGACATCATCGTCAACAATGCCGCATCCAGCATGTCGCCAAGATTGAGGATTTCCCGGCCGACAAGTTCGAAGCGATCATCAAGATCAACCTCAATTCGGCCTGGTACATGATGCAGGCGGCAGTGCCGTTCATGAAGGCCAAGAAATGGGGCCGGATCATTTCCACGGCGTCGGCGCACTCGCTGGTCGCCAGCCCGAACAAATCGGCCTATGTCATGGCCAAGCACGGCCTGGCCGGCTTGACCAAGACGATCGCGCTGGAAACCGCGACCGACGGCATCACCGTCAATTGCATTTCGCCAGGCTATGTTTGGACGCCTTTGGTGGAAAACCAGATCCCCGACACGATGGCCTCGCGCGGGCTCACGCGTGAGCAGGTCATCAACGATGTGCTGCTCGAAGCGCAGCCGACCAAGGAATTCGTGACGGTCGACCAGGTGGCCGCGCTGGCCCTATTCCTGTGCCGCGACGAGGCGAAATCGATCACCGGCGCAAACCTTTCGGTCGATGGCGGCTGGACCGCAGCCTGATCGGGTAGCCCTACCCTTGGCAACCCTTTGCTGGCGTGGTTAGGTGTCGGGCTATCGCAATAGGGGATCGGTCGCTTTGAAGGTTTTAGCCCGAATCCTGGGGTCGATCGTGTGCGCTTTGCCCGCTGCACTGCTCGCTGGGTGCGGCGGCAAGGCAAGCAAGACGATCGAGGTGCGCATCGCCGAGCCGCGATCGTTGCGCGCCGCGCCAAGTACCGAAATCGACTGGCGACGCGTGGCGACTGCGGAAGACCGGACGCGCTTGCGCAACTGGCGACAGGCGTGGGTCGATGCCCTGGCCAAGGCACAAGGCAGCGCAAAGGCCACGGTTGTCGCCTCGGATTCGCTACTCTTCGACCCGGACCGCGCGCTGAGCGGGGCAATGCCGCCTCCCGGCAGCTATCTGTGTCGCGTCATCAAGTTGGGCGCGAACGGAACCGCCATGCACGACGTGACCACCTATCCTCCGGTCGATTGCAAGGTCGACGATGAGGGTGAGGTGTCGAGCCTGTACAAGGTTTCCGGGGCGCAGCGTCCCGTCGGGCTGCTGTTCCCCGAGTCTCAAGCGCGCGCCGTCTTCTTGGGAACGATGGTTCTCGGCGACGAGACCAAACCGCTCAGTTACGGGCAGGACAGCAATCGCGACATGGCAGGCTATATCGAACGGATTGGCGACAAGCGCTGGCGGCTGGTGCTCCCTTATCCCCGCTTCGAATCGCTGCTTGACGTCGTCGAGATTGTCCCTGCTCCCAAGCGCTAACGAGGCGGTCCCGCAGGAAGCGTTGCCGCATTCTCGCGCTTTTCCGGGCGGATATAGATGGACGACAGCATCGGCTCGGCCGCCTTCAACTCGGTCTCGATCGTTTCGATCAGCGTCTCCGCGTCGCCCATCGTGATCTGATCGCGAAAATCGGCGCTGATCGCGACGAAGATGCTGTCAGGCGCGGTGTGATGGTGCGGACATGGTTGACCGCAGTGATTTCGGGCCGTGCCGCGACAATCGCGCGGACCTTGGCCACCACCGCCGGATCGGCCCCCTCGCCGATCAGCAAGCCCTTCGCCTCGCGCGCCAGCAACGCCGCCACGATACCAAGGATGACGCCGATCACGATCGACGCCGCCCCGTCGATCCGCGGGTCGCCCCAGGCCTGACTGGCCCAAACGCCAACCCCGGCGACGATCAGGCCGGCGATTGCGGCCGAATCCTCGAACAGCACGATGAAGCCCGCCGGGTCCTTGGACTTGCGTACCGCCGCCCACCAGCCTTGCCGCGATTGGCGGCGGCGAATTCGCGCACCGCGACGAACCATGATCCCCCCTCCAGCGCAAAGGAGACGCCGAGCACGATATAATTGACCAGCGGATCGTGCAGCGGCTCGGGCTCCAGAATGTGGACCCAGCCCTCGTAGATCGACACGCCCGCGCCGACGCCGAAGATCAGGATCGCGACGACGAAGCTCCAGAAATACAGCTCACGCCCATAGCCGAACGGATGCGCCTCATCGGGCGGACGACGTCCGCGATGCTGGCCGTACAGCAACAGGAGCTGGTTGAAACTGTCGACGACCGAGTGGAAGCCTTCGGTCAGCATCGCCGACGATCCCGTGATCGCCGCCGCCACGAATTTGGCGAGCGCAATGCCGAGATTGGCGAAGAGCGCCGCGATAACGACGAAATTGGCTCCGCCCTGCTTGGTTGCCGACATGGATTTCCCTATTTTTGGCCCCCGACCGTTGGAGGTTACCAGCACATAGCGTGAAGGCTCGACACCAAACAGCCCAAGCAGCCAAGCCCTTTATTGACACCGGTATCAACGTGGCTAATCTCCCCTTCCTAAACAAGAATCCGGCGCGACGGATCGATGGAGGATGCCGGGAGGAAGGGGCCTAGCGACGCGAGGGCAGAGACTTCGCACGCTTAACGTTCCGGATCACCCGCAAGTCAGGAGTGCGACGAAGACCGGCATGCGGCAAAAATCCGTATGACACCGGTGTCTACAGCATAGGTTGATACACAGGGGAGAGTGATCATGACCATGAAAGCGGTGTTTTTGATGACGTCAGCAGCCTTGGTGCTGGCGAGCTGCGGAGATTCCAATAACGGCGGTGGGGTAACCGTCGTCAATAGCGGCACGACCGGGAGCACGCCGACGCCCAGCCCCGCCACCCCCGCGCCAACGCCTGCTTCCTCGCTCGGTGCCGATGGCTGGGCAGCGACCGGCACCGGCACCACCGGGGGCGACGGCGCGGTGGCGGCCAAGACCTATACCGTTACCAATCGCAACGAGTTGATCCAGGCGCTGTACGGCAACACCGCCACGATCGCCGCCGATGGCAGCTATACGGGCACGCTCGATCCGGCGAAGAAGCTGATTTACGTGAAGGGGCAAATCAGTCTCAACATGAACCAGGCGCTGACCGAACAGACCGCCGACGATTACATCAAGGGCAGTTGCGCGAGCACGACCTATGGGTTCACCGCCGAGGCCGCGCTGACCACCGCCTATCTCGCCGCCTATCGCCCGAGCGTATACGGCAATGCCAGCTTGCCGGTCGGCAATCCCGAAAACGCGCGCGTCTGTGCAGCCGCGCTGCAAAAGAAGGTCGTGCAGATCTTCGTACCGTCGAACACTTCGATCATCGGCCTGGGCAGCGATGCCAAGCTCGTCCACGGCAATCTGATCCTCGGCACCAGCAGCGCGCCGATCGACAATGTCGTCGTGCGCAACATCACCTTCGAGGATGCGTTCGACTTCTTCCCGCAATGGGACCCGACCGATTCCGCCACCGGGCGCTGGAACTCGGCCTATGATCTGATCTCGGTGCTGTATGCGACGCATGTCTGGATCGACCACAGCACCTTCAGCGACGGCGCGCGGATCGACCGCCTCTATCCCTCGGTATGGACCGAGACGGTCGGGGCGGTGAATTACACCGGCAGCGACTTCAAGGTGCAGCATCATGACGGGCTGATCGACGTGACCAAGCTCGGCAATCTCGTCACGATTTCGAAGAGCTATTTCTTCGGCCATGACAAATCGTTCCTGATCGGCGGCACCGATACGGCCAGCAAGACGGCGGAAAACCCGAGCGTGCTGAAGGTGACCTTCCACGACAATTACTTCCAGGGCCTGCGCCAGCGGATGCCGCGGGTGCGCTTTGGCCAGGTCCATGTGTACAACAATTATTATGAGGTCTCGCTCGACCAAACCGCCGACGAACCCTTCCTGGTGGCCTGGACCGTTGGGCAAAGCGGCAAGATCATCGCCGAAAACAACGCTATCATCACGCCGGGAACGGCGGGGACCGTCAACAATCTGTGGGGCATTTCGGTCAGCGCCGCGCGTACCAGCGGGTGCATCACCACGGGCTATACCGCCGATGATTGCGCGTCGACCTTTGCCGATTCGGGCACGCAGTTGAACGGCGTTACCGTCGATGTCACCACCCCGCTGCGCGCCTCCAACGCTGCCGTTACCGCCAGCACTTGGTCGCCCGCCGCCAATTACAGCTATGTGCTCAAGCCGACCACCGGTCTGATCGGCACCGTTATCGCCAATGCGGGTGCCGGCAAGCTCTGACAGCGGCACGATCCACCACCGGGCGCGTGCGTAGTTTCCGAAGCTACCGCGCGCCCACCGCCGACGGATAGTGGCGGGATGCACGCCCCCGCCCCCGGCTCCCCCACCGCGCCGTTTTGGACGCGCAGCGCCGACGCAGTATCGATTGAGCTTGATTGCGGCCATGACGGGCTGACCACAGCGCAGGCCGACGAGCGGCTCGCGCATTATGGGCCCAATGCCGATGCGATCGCGCGCCAGACCGGCGTGTTTCACGCAATCGTCCGCCGCCTGTTCGAGCCGCTGTCGCTGATCCTGCTCGTCGCGGCGATCGTGTCGATTTCCACCGGCGACTCCGTGGGCGGGACAATCATCGTCGCCATTCTGTCGATCTCGATCGGGCTTGAGGCTGTGCAGGAACGGCAGGCGCTGGGCGCGGCGGCGGCGCTGCGGCGGACGGTGGCGCTGAAGGCCGAAGTCAAGCGCGACGGCCAGTTCGTGCAAATTGCGGTCGAGGGCGTGGTGCCCGGCGACGTGATGCGGGTGCGCGCGGGCGACATCATCCCGGCCGACGGGCTGGTGCTCGATAGTGATGCGTTCACCGCCAATGAGGCGGCGCTGACCGGCGAGCCGTATCCGGTGGAAAAGCGCCCCGGCACGGTCACCGGTGAGACGGCAGGCGAGGCGTCGAATGCGCTGTTTCGCGGCGCGGTCGGCCAGACCGGCGAGGCAATCGCGTTGGTCGTCCATTGCGGGGCAGCGACCGTGTTTGGCGGCGCGGCGGCGGCGCTGGACGAAGCGACCGAACTTTCCCCCTTTCAGCGCGACTTGCGCAGTTATGGGCTGCTCACCGCGCGGCTGACGATCGTGCTGGTCGTGGTGGTGCTGGCGACGAGTGTGTTCTTCGGGCGACCGGCGCTGCAATCGCTGATGTTCGCGGTCGCGCTGGCGGTGGGGCTGACGCCCGAATTGCTGCCGATGATTACCACCGTCACGTTGTCGCGCGGTGCGATGCGAATGGCCAGGCGCAAGGTGATCGTGAAGCGGCTGGCGTCGATCCATGACCTCGGCGCGATGACGGTGCTGTGTACCGACAAGACCGGCACGTTGACCTCGGCTGAAATCACGCTCGCGCGCAGCCTCTCGCCCACCGGGGCAACGGACCCGCGCGCGGCGCGGCTCGCCGCCATTGCCGCCGCTCTCGGTGGAGACCGCGGCGCGCTCGACGC
>NZ_JSBN01000177.1 GCF_000797515.1 Sphingomonas sp. Ant H11 | reverse complement strand
AGGCCGCCCAGCTGGCGGAAGCCGAGGCGGCGCAAGCCAAGGCCGCCGCACGCCGCGCGAGCGCGCTCGCGCGGGCGGGCACCCCCTGCCACACCGCCGACGGCACGCGCATCGAAGTCGTCGCCAATCTCGGTTCCGCTGCCGAAGCCGCCCCTGCCGTAGCCAATGGTGCCGAGGGCTGCGGCTTGCTGCGTACCGAATTCCTGTTCCTCGAACGCGACACCGCGCCATCGGTCGCCGAACAGGCCGCCGAATATCAGGCAATCGCCGATGCGCTGGAAGGTCGCCCGCTGATCGTGCGCCTACTCGACATTGGCGGCGACAAACCCGCCCCCTATCTGCCGATCGCGGGCGAGGAAAATCCGGCACTGGGCCTGCGCGGCATCCGCGTCGGCCTGGCCCACCCCGCCTTGCTCGAAGAGCAACTGCGCGCGATCCTCAGCGTACAGCCCACCGGCCAATGCAAGATCATGCTGCCGATGGTCGCCCAGATCGAGGAACTGCGCCGCGTCCGCGCACTGCTCGACCGGCTGTGCGCGGAACTCGGCATCACCACGGCGGTGCAGCTCGGCATCATGGTCGAAACCCCCGCCGCCGCCGTCACCGCCGATCTGCTGGCGCGCGAGGCCGATTTCCTGTCGGTCGGCACCAATGACCTGACGCAATATACGCTGGCGATGGACCGCGCCAATCCGGCAGTCGCAAGCGCGCTCGACGGCCTCCACCCCGCCGTGCTGCGGCTGATCGGCGAAACCTGTCGCGGCGGTGCCGCGCACGGTCGCTGGACCGGCGTGTGCGGCGGTCTCGCCTCCGATCCGCTCGCCGTGCCGATCCTGCTCGGGCTCGGCGTCACCGAATTGTCGACTGCGCCGGTGATGGTGCCGACGATCAAGGCGCTGGTGTCGGACGTCACGCTCGCGGCCTGCCGGGATCATGCCGCCGCCGCGCTCGCCTGCACCTCCGCCGCCGAGGTGCGCGCCCTCGCCCGAAGCTTCGCGACCAAGGAGATGTCGGCATGAAATCGATCCTGGGGGCGCTCCAGCCGCTCGGCCGCGCGCTGATGCTGCCGATCGCGGTACTGCCGATCGCAGGGCTGCTGATGCGGCTCGGCCAGCCCGATCTCATCCCCGGCGGCCTGCCCTTTATCGGCGCGGCGGGGCAAGCGATCTTCGACCATCTCGGCTTGCTGTTCGCGATCGGTGTCGCCACCGGCTTCGCGCGCGATGGCAATGGCGCGGCGTGCCTCGCCGGTGTCACCTGCTTCCTGGTCACGACCGAAGCCGGCAAGACGCTGCTGACCGTCCCCCCCGAAGCGATCGCAGGCTTTACCGGCCCCTCGGTCGACCTGGCGACAGCGGCGTGGAAAGCCAAGGTCATGGCGCGGCTCGACGTGCCGATCGGCATTCTGTCGGGGCTGGTCGGCGGCCTGTTCTACAATCGCTTCTCGGCGATCAAGCTGCCCGAATATCTCGCTTTCTTCGGCGGTCGCCGCTTCGTGCCGATCGTCAGCGGTCTGGCCGGCCTCGCGCTCGCGCTCGTCGTCGGGCTTGGCTTCCAGTCGATCAGCAATGGCATCGATGCACTGAGCACCGCGGCGACCAGCGCAGGCGCGCCGGGGCTGTTCGTGTTCGGCCTGCTCAACCGGCTGCTGCTGGTGACCGGGCTGCACCACATCCTCAACAACGTCGCCTGGTTCGTCGTCGGCGACTGGCACGGCACCACCGGCGATCTGCGCCGTTTCTTCGCGGGCGATCCCAGCGCCGGAAGCTTCATGGCCGGGTTCTTCCCGGTGATGATGTTCGGCCTGCCCGCCGCTTGCCTCGCCATGTACCACGCCGCCGCACCCGATCGGCGCAAGGCGGTCGGCGGGATGCTGTTCAGCCTCGCGCTCACGTCCGCGCTCACCGGCGTCACCGAGCCGATCGAATTCAGCTTCATGTTCCTGGCACCGGTGCTGTTCGGCATCCATGCCGCGCTCACCGGCCTGTCGATGGCGCTGATGGACCTGCTCGGCGTCAAGCTCGGCTTCGGCTTTTCCGCCGGTTTGTTCGATTACGTGCTGAACTACGGCAAGGCGACGCGCCCGCTGCTGCTGCTGCCGGTCGGCGCGGTCTATTTCCTGCTCTATTACGGCATCTTCCGTTTCTTCATCAAACGGATGGACTTGCGACCCCCCGGCCGTGAGCCGCTCAGCGACACCCCTGCGACATCCTCCCCAGTCGTCGCAGGCGGGCGTGGTGCGGCCTTTGCGCAGGCGCTTGGCGGCGGGGGCAATCTCACCACCGTCGGTGCCTGCACGACGCGGCTGCGCTGGTGGTGCGCGATCAGGCGCTGGTCGATGACGCCGCGCTCAAGGCACTCGCGCGCGCGGCATCATCCGCCCCTCGGCGACCGCGCTGCAAGTCGTGCTGGGGCCGATCGCCGATGTCGTCTCGGTCGAGATCCGCGATGCGCTGGCGCTGGGCGGCGGTGCTGTCACCGCACCGGTCGCCGCCACGCCGACCGCTGAGCCCACGCTAACCCTCGCCGCGCCCCTGCTCGCGGCGCTGGGCGGCGCGGACAATATTGCAGACAGCGCGCGCTATTTCGGGCGGCTGCGGATCACGCTGCGCGACGTGGCCAAGGCTGACCAAGCGGCGCTCGACGCGCTCAACCTGCACGCGGTCGCACGCCCCGCACCGGGCCTGCTGCATCTGCTCGGCGACGAAACCACGCTCGGCCGGCTGATCACCGCCTGAGCCACCGGCCCGACGCGCGCTACCCCGTTCTTCGAGCGTAGTCGAGAAACAGCCACAAAGCGCTGTGCCAGGTTTCTC
>NZ_JSBN01000176.1 GCF_000797515.1 Sphingomonas sp. Ant H11 | reverse complement strand
CGCCCCCGACCCCCGACGCAGCCGACACCTCCGGCGCTCGCCCCCCGATGCGCCGCAAACCGTGCGCAACGGCGACGCTCCGCAAGGCATGGCCCCCAGCGCGGCTGCGGCGGCGATGGTCACCGCTGCGCCCGGAGCCGCCCGCAACCCAATCGCCGCCACCGGCCCCCGCACCCTGATATCCGCCCAACCGGGCCGGATCGGTCGCGAGACCGGCGTCGCGATCGCGCATCGCATCGGCGCGGGTGGGGACGAGATGACGCTGCACCTCAGCCCCGCCAGCCTCGGCCGGATCGAGGTCAAGATCGCGTTTGAGGACGGCAGCCTGCGCGCCACGCTGCGCGCCGATAATCCCGCCGCGCTCGACCTGCTCCGCCGGGACAGCACCGATCTGTCGCGCGCGCTCGATCAGGCGGGGGTCCGCTCGGACTCGGGCAGCCTTACCTTTCAGGGGCGCGGGGCCGATGGCCAACCGGCGGGGTCGCGCCAACACTCGCCCTTCGCCGCGTTCTCGCAGCGCGGACAACCGACCGATTCCCCGACCACTCCGATCCCCGATTCCTATCAGCCGCTGCGCACCAGCGGACGTGTCGACTTTCTAGCATAAGGCACCACAGCGATGACCACGACGACCGCCACTGGCACCACCACCCCGAGCGCCGCTACGACGGCGAGCACCGCCGCGCCGACGACGGGAATCAAAGCCGACTTCAACATGTTCCTGAAGCTGCTCACCACGCAGATGCAGAATCAGGACCCGCTGAGCCCGATGGACACCTCGCAATATACCCAGCAGCTCGTGCAATATTCGCAGGTCGAGCAATCGGTGCAGCAGAACACGACGCTGAACTCGATTCTCAGCAACCTGAGCAACCAGGGCCTGACCCAGGCATCCGGCATGATCGGACGCAGTGTGACCCTCAATTCGGATGTCGCCGGCCTGGCCGCCGGAACGCCCGCGGCGTGGAGCTATTCTGCGGCCCGTCCCGTTTCCACGCTGACGTCTTCGATCACCGATGCGTCGGGAAAGGTCGTCATGACCAGTACGATGACGCCCAACGCGCAAGGCACAATGGCGTGGGATGGCACCCTCGCCGATGGATCGACCGCCCCCGCAGGCAGCTACACCCTGGCGCTCACGGCAAGCGACGCGGCGGGCAATTCCGTGCCGGTTACCATTCATGCGCAAGGCACTGTACAGGAAGTTAGCTCAGCAAACGGCGCGTTGACCCTCAAGGTAAACGGCGCAGCCTACACCACGGATAAATTGATCGGCGTTGCGGCGACAGCCAATTGAGTAAAATAAGCTGTAAATTATATTTGAAGAAGGTTGAATATATACTATATTAAAAGAGAGATCTGCCCGCGTCAGCCCCCAATGACTCCGGCAGATCTCACCCGTTTGGTACAGTTATCTGAAAAAATTTTGTTGAAAAATGAAAAAACGTGCTTATGGCTGAGCGCGTTTTTTTGCTGTGTGAGATCTAGCGGGCTGCGGACAGCCCTGTCCAAGGAAGCGATGATTCGATCACGCCGCGCGGCAAGGCAGGATCGATCGCGAAATCTTCGACCGAGCAGCCCTTCAAATCGGCCGGTAAGGCGAGCATCGCCAGACAATCGGCGATCGCGGGATCGTCACAGGGGCCAATCGTATCGACCACGTCTTCGAACGTCGCGCCCGGAGCCATCAGGCCTCGGCTCAAGGCCGCGTTCCACAAAGCCCGGGCATTGATCACATCGACGGCAATGCTGATGCGGTATCGATGCCCCTGGCTGACACCGGCATTGCTATAGGTTGACATGGCTTGATGGTCGCTCAGATCCACGCGTACTTCTCCCCCCCGAACGCGATCGCCACGAACCCGCAGCGAACGATCACGATCTAGCAAGGGCGAGCGATCGACCGAATTGAGGGCAACCCCTTAGGTTGGAAACCCGGTATTTCCCTCGAAGCGATTCTGTTCTATTATAAGACGGTTCGCGTTCCGGGTAACGGAAGTGGCGCTTAAGAATGTCGGGGTGCTCCGGGCGACGCCCGGACCGGAGCTCAGGCCCGACCCGCCAGTTCCTTGTTCAACCACAAGGCCGCCAGCGTCGCGAGTGCGCCCGACAGCAGATAGCCACCGGCTGCTGCCAGCCCGAAGTGCGACGACAGGAACAGGCCGACCAGCGGCGCAAAACCGGCACCGACCAGCCACGCCAGATCCGACGTCAACGCAGCGCCAGTGTATCTGAAATCGCCCGAGAAATTGGCTGCCACTGCGCCCGACGATTGGCCAAACGACACGCCGAGCAAGACGAAGCCGAGCGCCATGAACAGCACTTCGCCAATCTCGCCCGCGCCCAGCAATTGCGGCGCGAACCCGGAGAACACCGCGATCGCCACCGCAGATGCCCCGAGCAGCGAGCGCCGCCCGAACCGATCCGCCAGATAGCCTGAGGCGACGATCGCAAGCACGCCGATCATGCCGCCCAGCACTTCGATTACCAGGAAGCGCTCGGGGCCGCCGCTGGTGTAGAGGAACACCCAGGACAACGGGAATACCGAGACCATGTGGAACAGCGCGAAGCTCGCCAGCGGCGCGAACGCGCCGATCACGATCGTGCGCCCCTGCCCGCGCACCGTTTCCAGCACCGGAGCCGGTTGCAGCGCGCGGCTTTCGAACATTTCCTGATAGGCAGCGGTGCTGACGATACGCAGCCGCGCGAACAGCGCCACGACGTTGATCGCGAACGCGACGAAGAACGGATAACGCCAGCCCCAGTCGAGGAAGTCCGCCGCCGACAGGCTGCTTGTCAGATAGGCAAACAGCGCCGCCGCCACCATAAGGCCCAGCGGCGCGCCAAGCTGCGGGATCATCGCATACCAGCCACGCCGATTCTCTGGCACGTTGAGCGCCAGCAGCGAGGGCAAACCGTCCCACGCGCCGCCGAGCGCAACGCCCTGGCCGATGCGGAACAGGCCGAGCAGGATCGCGGCATAAACGCCGACCTGCGCGTAGCCGGGCAGGAAGCCGATCGCCACGGTCGACCCGCCGAGCAGGAACAAGGCGATGGTCAGCTTCGTGCCGCGCCCAAAGGCGCGGTCGATCGCGAGGAACAGGAACGACCCGATCGGGCGTGCCACAAAGGCGAGCGCGAACAGCGCGAAGGAATAGAGCGTCCCCGTCAGACGGTCGACATAGGGGAAGACCAGCGTCGGAAACACCAGCACCGAGGCGATCGCATAGACGAAGAAGTCGAAAAACTCCGACGTGCGGCCAATGACGACGCCAATCGCAATCTCGCCCGAGGTGATTTCGCCGTGCTCGGCATTGATTCGGCCGGCATCGGCTTCGATCGCGCGCGAGGTTGGCGTGGTGGCTGCAGTCATCGGTGTTCGAACTCCCGGCATGATCGCCGAACGCCCCCTCTAAGCGTGCTGCACTGCAGCGGGGATTGGACAAAGTGTCCAATGGGAGGCCCCCTGTCCCCCGCGTATCTGCGCCCGCATGACCCGAACCCCCTTACTCCGCCCCTTGGCGCTGCTCGCGCCTGCCTTGCTCGGTGGGTGCAGCGCGTCGTGCTGGACCCGGCGGGCGATCTTGCAGTGCAGCAAGGCAACCTCGTGATTTTCTCGACGGTGCTGATGTTGCTCATCATCGTTCCGGTGATGGCGCTGATCGCGTTGTTCGCCTGGCGCTATCGCGCAACCAATAAGGACGCGCCCTATTCGCCGGAGTGGCACCATTCCACCGCGCTGGAACTGGTGATCTGGGCGGCCCCACTGCTGATCATCATCTGCCTGGGCGCGGTGACCTGGACCAGCACGCATCTGCTCGATCCCTATCGTCCGATCGGTCGCCTCGATGCGGGTCGCGCCGTCGCTGCCACGGCCAAGCCGGTGCGGGTTCAGGTTGTCGCGCTCGATTGGAAGTGGCTGTTCATCTACCCCGATTACGGCATCGCCACCGTCAACGAGCTGGCCGCGCCGGTCGATCGGCCGCTCCAGTTCGATCTCACCGCCTCCAACGTGATGAACGCCTTCTATATTCCGGCGCTGGTCGGCCAGATCTACGCGATGCCCGGCATGACGACCAAGCTGAACGCGGTCATCAACCATCCCGGCAATTATGCGGGCTTCTCGTCCAATTTCAGCGGCGACGGCTTTTCGGGCATGCATTTCCGCTTCCATGCGGTGTCGGAAGGTGCGTTTGACCAATGGGTCGCGCGCGTCCGTGCAGGCGGCGGCAAGCTCGATCGACAGGGGTATCTCGGTCTGGCCAAGCCCAGCGCCAATACGCCGGTCATGCGCTTCGCCAGCGTCACCCCGGGCCTGTTCGACGCCGCCGCCAATCGCTGCGTCGCGCCGGGCGAGACCTGCATGAGCGCGATGATGCAGGCCGATGCCGGTGAACATCACGCCCATGTCGCCGCTGGCCGCCCCACCCAGACGATGGCGATGCCAATGGCGGCATCGGCTCCGATCCCCGCCACCACGCAACCTGGCGCACGCCTGACCGGTGCAGGGCTGCCAATGCCCGGCACCCGCGCAACAGACGTCCCGGCGACCGTCGCGACCGAAGGACTTTCTGACATGACGTCCCCCCCTTCCCCCTTTCGTCGCCGTCGATCAGCCCGATCTTCGGCCGCCTGACGCTCGATGCGTTGCCGCTGCATGAAATTCCCGTGCTCGTCGCCTTTGCCGGGACCGCTGTCGGTGGCCTCGCGCTGCTCGCGGTCATCACCTATTACAAGGCATGGGGCATGTTGTGGCGCGACTGGTTCACCAGCGTCGACCACAAGAAGATCGGCATCATGTACATCATCCTCGGATTGGTGATGTTCGTGCGCGGCTTCTCCGACGCGCTGATGATGCGCGCGCAGCAGGCGATGGCCTTTAACGGCAACCCCGGCTACCTGCCGCCCGACCATTACAACCAGATCTTCACCGCGCACGGCGTGATCATGATCTTCTTCGTGGCGATGCCGCTGGTGGCGGGCCTGATGAACTTCGTCGTGCCGCTGCAGATCGGCGCGCGCGACGTGTCCTTCCCCTATCTCAACAATTTCAGCTTCTGGATGACGACGGCGGGCGCGGTGATCACCATGATCTCGCTGTTCGTCGGCAACTATGCCCGCACTGGCTGGCTCGCCATGCCGCCGCTGTCGGGCATCGCCGCCAGCCCGGACGTGGGGGTCGATTATTATATCTGGGGCTTGCAGATTGCCGGTGTCGGCACGCTGCTGTCGGGCGTCAACCTGATCGCGACCATCGTCAAGATGCGCGCGCCGGGCATGACGCTGATGAAGATGCCGGTGTTCGTGTGGACGTCGCTGTGCACCAACACCCTGATCGTCGCCGCTTTCCCGGTGCTGACCGCCGTGCTCGCACTGCTGTCGCTCGACCGCTATGTCGGCATGCAGTTCTTCACGAACGGCCTCGGCGGCAACCCGATGATGTACGTCAACCTCATCTGGATCTGGGGCCACCCGGAGGTGTACATCCTCATCCTGCCCGCTTTCGGCGTGTTCTCGGAAGTGGTCGCCACCTTCGCCAGCAAGCGCCTGTTCGGCTATACCTCGATGGTCTATGCGACGATCGTCATCACGATCCTCGCCTATCTCGTCTGGCTGCACCACTTCTTCACGATGGGCTCCGGTGCCAGCGTCAACTCATTCTTCGCGATCACCACGATGATCATCTCGATCCCGACGGGCGCGAAGATCTTCAACTGGCTGTTCACCATGTATCACGGCCGCATCCGCTATGAGCTGCCGATGATGTGGACGGTCGCGTTCATGCTCACCTTCGTCATCGGCGGCATGACCGGCGTTCTGCTCGCCGTGCCCCCCGGCCGATTTCGTGCTGCACAACTCGCTGTTCCTCGTCGCCCACTTCCACAACGTCATCATCGGTGGCGTGGTGTTCGGGATGTTCGCGGGCATCAATTACTGGTGGCCCAAGGCGTTCGGTTTCAAGCTCGACCGCGTCTGGGGCAAGCGCCAGTTCTGGCTGTGGGTGCTGGGCTTCTGGTTCGCCTTCGCGCCAGTCTATGCGCTCGGCCTGATGGGCGTGACGCGTCGCCTCAGCCAGTTCGACGATGCCTCGCTGCAGCCTTACTTCCTGGTCGCGGGCTTCGGCGCGCTGCTGATCCTGGCTGGAACGGGCGCGATGTTCGTCCAGTTCTACGTCAGCTTCCGCAACCGCGAGGCACTGCGCGACGTGACCGGCGATCCCTGGGATGGCCGCACGCTCGAATGGTCGACCTCGTCGCCGCCGCCGGACTACAACTTCGCCTTCACGCCCGTCGTCTATGACAATGATGCGTGGTGGGACATGAAGCGGCGCGGCTATGTCCGCCCGACCACCGGCTTCCGCAAGATCCACATGCCCAAGAACACCGGCACCGGTGTCATCCTGGCGGGCCTGAGCGTCGCCTTCGGCTTCGGCATGATCTGGTACATGTGGTGGCTGGCGGTGGTATCGCTGGTCGGCATCTTCGCCGTCGCGATCGGCCACTCGTTCAACTACAAGCGCGATTTCTACATCCCGGTCGAGGATGTGATCCGCACCGAGGATGAACGCACCCGCCTTCTCGCCAGCGAAGGAGTTTCGGCATGAGCGCGCAGACCTTCGAAGCGACCGCCAACGGCGAGACCCCGCTGTTCTACGAAGTGGAAGAGCATCATCATCCCGAGGGCAGCAGCACGATGCTGGGCTTCTGGATGTACCTGATGAGCGACTGCCTCATCTTCGCCATCCTGTTCGCCTGCTATGCCGTGCTCGGCCATAGCTATGGCGGCGGCGAAGGGCCCAAGCAGTTGTTCGAACTGCCGCTGGTCGCGCTCAACACCGCGATGCTGCTGTTCTCGTCGCTGACCTATGGCTTTGCCATGCTGACGATGGAACGCCCCGGTGCCAGCGTCCGCGCGGTGCAGGGCTGGCTGATCGTCACCGGCCTGTTCGGCCTCGCCTTCCTGTGCATCGAGCTCTACGAATTCTCGAACCTGATCCATGAAGGTGCGGGCCCGTGGCGCAGCGCGTTCCTGTCGTCCTTCTTCACGCTGGTCGGCACGCACGGTCTGCACGTCACCGTCGGCCTGATCTGGCTGGTCACGCTGGTCACGCAGATCGGCATGCACGGCCTCGGCCAGGCCAACCGCCGTCGCCTGATGTGCCTCAGCATGTTCTGGCATTTCCTCGACGTCATCTGGATCGGCGTCTTCACCATCGTCTATCTCATGGGAGTGCTCGGATGAGCGCCGATACGCTGCACAATTCGGCCCATGGCCACGATCATGGCCATGACGATCACGCACACGGCGAGGCCCCGCACGGTTCGCTGCGCGGCTATATGATCGGCTTCATCCTGTCGGTAATCCTGACCGCGATTCCCTTCGCGCTCGTCATGACCGGCACGCTCGATACCACCACCACGGCGGTCATCGTGCTGGCGATGGCGGCGATCCAGGTCGTCGTGCACATGGTGTTCTTCCTGCACATGACCACGACGGCAGAGGGCGGCTGGTCGTTCCTCGCCTTGCTGTTCACCGTCATCGTGATCGTCATCACGCTCGCCGGATCGATCTGGGTGATGTACCATATGAACGCCAACATGATGCCGGCCCCAGCCGCTGTTACCGAGACCATGAGCCAGCAATGAGACGTTCCCCTGCGACGATCGCGTTTCTGCTGATCGTCGCGGGGGGCGCTCTGCGCTGCCCTGATCGCGCTCGGCATCTGGCAAATCGAGCGCCGCAGCTGGAAACTGGCGCTGATCGCGCGCGTCGAACAGCGCATCCATGCCCCCGCCGTCCCCGCCCCCCGGCCCCAACCGCTGGCCCGGCATAACCGATGCGAGCGACGGCTACCGTCACGTCACCGTCACCGGCCGCTTCCGCGACGATCGCGCGACACTGGTGCAGGCCGTCACCGAACGCGGCCCCGGCTTCTGGGTGATGACCCCGCTCGTCACCGAGCGCGGCTTTACCGTTCTCGTCAATCGCGGCTTCGTGCCCTCGCGCGACCCGGTCCCGCCCGGCGGTGCCACCACCGTCACCGGGCTTTTGCGGCTGACGGAACCGAAGGGCGCGTTCCTGCGCTATAATGATGCTGCGACGAACCGCTGGTATTCGCGCGACGTTTCGGCCATTTCTGCGGCGCGCGGGCTCGACCATGTCGCGCCTATTTCATCGATGCCGATGCCGGGCCGGCCGCCACAGCCCCGGTGGGAGGCCTGACGGTCGTGCATTTCACCAACAACCATCTGGTCTATGCGCTGACATGGTTCGCGCTCGCTGCGATGGTGGCGGGTGCGGCGGCGCTGCTGCTCCGTCCCGTCCGCCGCGGATGAGTATTCCCGCCCCTGTCGATACCACCGAACGCGACAATATGCGTCAGCTTGTCAACCTGCGCTGGCTCGCGGTGTGCGGGCAATGCGCCACGATCCTGATCGTGCGCTTTGGCATGGGCGTTCCGCTCCCGCTGCTTCCGATGCTGTCGGTGGTCGCGGCGCTGGTCGTGCTGAACCTGGTCAGCATGGCACAATTGTCGCGCCGCGTGACCAATTCCAACAGCGCGCTGTTCGCCAGCCTGCTGCTCGATGTCGCGGCCTTGACCGCGCTGCTGTACCAGAGCGGGGGTGCGACCAACCCGTTCATCTCGCTCTATCTGCTGCAGGTGGTGATGGGCGCGGTGCTGCTGGAGGCCTGGTCGAGCTGGGTACTGGTGGCGATCACCAGCGCCGCCTTTGTCCTGCTGGCCGAAGTGCATGTCCCGCTGGCGCTGCCGCCGCGCTTCATAACCGACTGGGGCGATCTGTATATGATCGGCACGCTGATCTGCTTCGGGCTGGTGGCGGTGCTGCTGGTTGCCTTCGTCACGCGCATCAACAGCAATTTGCGCGCGCGCGACGCCCGCCTCGCGACGATGCGCCAGCAGGCGGCGGAGGAGGACCATATCGTGCGCATGGGCCTGCTCGCGACCGGTGCCGCGCATGAACTCGGAACTCCGCTCGCCTCGCTCTCGGTGATCGTCAACGACTGGCGTCACGCCCCGGCACTGATGGCGCAGGAAAGCTTCGCCGAGGAAATCGGCGAGATGCAGGTTGCGCTGGCGCGGTGCAAGGCGATCGTCACCGGCATCCTGCTGGCGGCGGGCGAAGCGCGCGGCGAGAACCCGACGATCACCAGCGTGAAGCGCTTTTTCGACGAAGTGGTCGCCGAATGGCGCGTGCAGCATTCGCCGGAAGCGATCGTCTATGACAATCGCTTCGGCGCGGACATGGCGATCGTCGCCGATACTGCGGTGAAGCAGGTAATCTGGAACGTGCTCGACAATGCCGCCGAAGCGTCGGGCCAGCCCATCGCGCTCGACGTAAGCCGCGATGGAGCTTCGCTGGTGCTTTCGGTGCGCGATACCGGCCCCGGCTTCACCCCCGAAATGCTCGCCAATCTCGGCAAACCCTATCATTCCACGCGCGAACGGCTCGGCAGTGGACTCGGCCTGTTTCTCGTGGTCAACGCCATGCGCAAGCTCGGCGGCACGGTCGACGCCCGCAATCGGGCGGAGGGCGGTGCCACGGTGACGATCACGCTGCCGCTGTCGGCGCTGGAATGGGGCGAGCGATGACCGAGAAGCACCTGTTGATCGTCGAGGATGACGCGGCGCTCGCCAAGACGCTGGGACGCTCGTTCGAACGGCGTGGCTATACCGTTGAATTGGCCTCCGATCAGGCCGGTGTCGAAGCGGTGCTCGCCAAGCGCACCCCCGATTATGCGGTGGTGGATCTGAAACTCGGTGCCACGTCGGGTCTGGTCTGCGTTCAGGCGATCCACGCGCAGGATGCACGCACCCGGATCGTGGTGCTGACCGGCTATGCCAGCATCGCCACCGCAGTGGAGGCGATCAAGCTCGGGGCCAGCAATTACCTGCCCAAGCCGTCCGACACCGACGACATCGAAGCCGCCTTCGCCAAGGCCGAGGGCGGTGGCGGTGACGTTGCCACGCCGCTCGGCAACCGCCCGACCTCGATCAAGACGCTCGAATGGGAGCGGATCAACCAGACGCTGGCGGAGAACAACTTCAACATTTCCGAAACCGCACGGCAATTGGGGATGCACCGCCGCACGCTGGCGCGGAAACTGGAAAAACAGCCGATCAAATAGTGGGGACGGCGCAATCGCGCGTTACACGAAATCCTCTTCCTCATAGAGCGGGCGAATTTCGATCTCGCTTGGCCCCGGCATCGGATTGGGGCAGCGCTTTACCCACGCCACCGCCTCCGCCATGTCCTTGACGGTCCACAGCCAGAAACCGGCGACCAGTTCCTCCGGCTGCGCAAATGGCCCGTCAATGACCGTGCGGCTGGCCCCATCGAAGGCGATGCGTTTTCCCTGCGCCGACGGCTTCAGGCCATAGCCGCCGCCCGGCTGCAGGATTTCGGCCTCGACCAGAGCCTGGTTGAACCTGTCCATGTCCTCCATCGCCGCCCTGGTCGGCAGGAGGCCGGATTCGCTGTCTTCGGTCGCCTTGACCAACACCATCACGCGCATCGTCTCTCTCTCCTTGCCCGAGCCCCGCGCCCGGCTGCCCGGTGCAAGTGTCGCGCAACCGGGCGAACCGTTAAAGCCCCGGCGCGCGGACCGCTGTTCCATCGGCTGAAGCGCGCGATGGCGCGGCCCTGATCGACAGTTGCAAAAAATTGCATGTGGGAGCCAATGCGAGGCGCTTGCGCTACCCCGACTTTACGCGTGTAGCCGACGGCGTAACAACAATCGTTGAAATGGGGATGGAATGACGACCAGCCGCATCGCCTGCGACGCCCTCCGCTCGCGCCTGATGAGCGCCGATCAGGCCGCCGCCTTCATCACCTCGGGCAGCACGGTCGGGATGAGCGGCTTTACCGGCTCGGGCTATCCCAAGGCGGTCCCGCTGGCGCTCGCCGCGCGGATCGAGGCAGAACATGCCGCCGGCAACGCATTCCGCGTGCGAATCTGGACCGGTGCCTCGACCGGCCCCGAACTCGACGGCGCACTGGCCAAGGCCGATGGCATCGAATTCCGCCTCCCCTATAATTCCGATCCCATCGCCCGGGAGAAGATCAATCGCGGCGAAATGGAATATTTCGACATGCATTTGAGCCAGGTCGCGCCAATGGCGTGGCAGGGCTTTCTCGGGCCGCTCGACACTGCGGTGATCGAAGTGTCGGGCATCCGCGCCGATGGATCGCTGATCCCCTCCTCCTCGATCGGCAACAACAAGACCTGGCTCGACCGCGCGAGCAAGGTCATCCTCGAGGTCAATAGCTGGCAGAACCCCGCTTTGGAGGGGATGCACGACATCTATTACGGCACCGCGCTGCCGCCGCACCGCGTGCCGATCCCGCTCGTCCGCGCCGACGATCGCATTGGCGAGCCTTATTTCCGCTGCGACCCCGACAAGATCGTCGCGATCGTCGAGACCGAAGCGCCCGACCGCAATTTGCCCTTCGCCGCGCCCGATGCAGCAGCACATGCGATTGCCGGGCATCTGATCGAATTCTTCACCCATGAAGTGGCGCGCGGACGCTTGCCCGCGTCGCTGCTGCCGCTGCAATCGGGCGTCGGCAACATCGCCAATGCGGTGCTGACCGGCCTGGTCAACGGCCCGTTCGAGGACATGACCTCGTACACCGAGGTGATCCAGGACGGGATGCTCGACCTGCTCGATTCGGGCAAATTGCGCATGGCCTCGGCCACCGCTTTCTCGCTCAGCCCGGAGGCGGCGGCGCGGCTCAATGCCGATATGGGCCGCTATCGAGATAAAATGATCCTGCGCCCGCAGGAGATCAGCAACCATCCCGAACTGATCCGCCGACTCGGCTGCCTCGCCATGAACGGGCTGATCGAGGCCGACATTTACGGCAATGTGAACTCCACGCACGTCATGGGCTCGCGCATCCAGAACGGCATTGGCGGATCGGGCGATTTCGCGCGCAACGCCTATGTCTCGATCTTCATGACGCCCTCAACCGCCAAGGGCGGCAAGATCTCGGCGATCGTACCGCAGGCAAGCCATGTCGACCATATCAGCCAGGACGTGCAGGTGATCGTCACCGAACAGGGCCTCGCCGATCTGCGGGGCTTGAGCCCCAAGCAACGCGCCGCGTTGATCATCGAGAAATGCGCGCATCCCGACTATCGCCCGATGCTGGCGGACTATTATGCGCGGGCGCGGGTGGGTTCCTACGGCCAGCAATCGCCGTCGCTGCCGGGCGAAGCGCTGTCCTGGCACCAGCGCTTCATGGACACAGGCTCGATGCGGCTCTGAGCCTGGGGTGACTCTCTTTTCCGTTCGTTTCGAGCGAAGTCGAGAAACAGCCGCAAGCGCTGTGCCTGGTTTCTCGACTTCGCTCGAAACGAACGGGGAGGGGGGATTTCAGGAGAGATCGCCCGGCTCTGGCAAACCTCTCCTGCGCGTCCTCAGCTCACCCCCGCAACGCGGTGATGATCGCCGAGAAATCGAGCCCGCCATGCCCGGCCTCGGCAAAGCGCTGGTAGAGTTCCGCCGCCTTCGCCCCCATCGGCGTGTCGGCACCCGTGTCGCTCGCGGCGGCTGCGGCGAGCTTCAAATCCTTCAGCATCAGCGCTGTCGCAAAGCCGCCCTGATAGCCATGATCGGCGGGGGTATCCGGTCCGACCCCCGGCACCGGGCAATAGCTCGTCATCGACCAGCTCTGCCCTGACGACACGCTCGAAATGTCGAAAAAGGTCTGGGGCGCGAGCCCCAATTTCTCCGCCAGCAGAAACGCCTCGCACGTCGCCACCATCGTCGCGCCGAGCAGCATGTTGTTGGCGATCTTGGCGGCCTGCCCCGTCCCATTCGCCCCGGCATGGATCACCGCCTTGCCCATGCTGCTGAGGATCGGTTGCGCGCGCGCGAACGCATCGTCGCTGCCGCCGACCATGAAGGTCAGCGTGCCCGCATTGGCCGCACCGATCCCGCCCGACACCGGCGCATCGACCGCCGTGATGCCCTTGGCACGCGCCGCCTCAGCCACGCGCTTGGCGGTGGCGACGTCGATCGTCGAGCAATCGATCAGGATCGCGGCAGGCGACAGGCTGGCGGCGAACAGATCGCCATAGACCGCCTCGACATGCGTGCCTGCCGGCAGCATCGTCACCACCGCCTCTGCCCCATCAGCCGCTTCCGCGACGCTCGCCATCGGCAGGCACCCAGCCGCCTTGGCGCGATCGAGCGCATCTGCCGACAGATCGAACGCGCGGACATCATGCCCCGCTTTGGCGAGGTTCGCAGCCATCCCGCCGCCCATATTGCCAAGCCCGATAAAGGCGATCCGAGTCATCTCTCTCTCCTATTTTTTCTCACTCCCCTCCCGCACAGCGGGAGGGGCTGGGGGAGGGCAGTCACGCCGCTAGCCGAGTGCTTATCACCCGGACCCCCCTCCCCTAACCCCTCCCGTAAACGGGAGGGGAATTGGTGCTACTTCCCCGTCCACACCCCCTGCCGCTTCTCGACAAAGGCGGTCATGCCCTCGCTCTGGTCGTCGGTGCCGAACAGAGCATGGAACAGCCGCCGCTCGAACTGCACGCCCATCGCGAGCGTGGTGTCGAATGCGGCATTGACCATTTCCTTGTTCGCCTTGACCGCCAGCGGCGCCATCGAAGCGATCGTCGCGGCGGTCTTCACCGCTTCCTCGACCAGATCGGCGGCGGGCACCACGCGGCTGACAAGCCCGGCGCGCTCGGCCTCAGCCGCATCCATCATGCGGCCGGTCAGGCACATTTCCATCGCCTTGGCCTTGCCGACCGCGCGCGTCAGCCGCTGCGATCCGCCCATGCCGGGGGAAACCGCCAGCTTGATTTCGGGCTGGCCGAATTTGGCGGTATCAGCGGCGAGGATGAAGTCGCACATCATCGCCAGCTCACACCCGCCGCCCAGCGCATAGCCCGCCACCGCCGCGATGATCGGCTTGCGCGTGCGCGTGAAGCGGTCCCATCCCGCGAAGAAATCATGGGCATACATGTCGGCAAAGCCCTGTGCCTGCATCTCCTTGATGTCGGCACCCGCCGCGAACGCCTTCTCGCTGCCGGTGATGACCGCGCAGCCCTGCGACGGATCGGCATCGAACGCCGCCATCGCCGCTAGCATATCGGCAAGGATCTGGCTGTTGAGCGCGTTCAGCGCCTGCGGGCGGTTGAGCGTAACGAGCGTAACGCCGCCGCGCTGTTCGACGAGGATGGTTTCGTAGGTCATAGGCACCTTCTTTCAATCGTCACCCCCGGCCCTGTGCCGGGGTCCACCGTGCCGCAAACCGCCGGCCCGGTGGAGGGGTGGACCCCGGCACAGGGCCGGGGTGACGGAAAACTCTAGGCGGGCGTCCACGCCTCCGCATCGGGCAGCGGCGCGAAAATCTGGTCGAGCACGTGATCCGTCACGCCCGCGGGCGTCGCCGGGTCCCAGCGCGGCGCATTGTCCTTGTCGACGATCACCGCGCGCACGCTTCCAGGAAATCATGCCGCTGCACGACGCGCGCGCCGACCGCATATTCCTGGCGCATTTCATCCTCGAAGGTCGGCATCATCGCGCCTTCGTGCAGCAGCCGCAGCGACACCTTCATCGTCTGCGGCGATTTGGTGGCGAGCGTGGCAAGCGTCTGCGTCGCCCACTCCCCGCCATCGGCGGCGAGCGCGGCGAAAATGCCCTCCAACACGTCCGACGCGAACAAGCGGTCGATCGCCTCGCGCTGATCGAGCAGCCGCGCAGGCAGCGCTGCGACCGACAGATCGGCAAGGATCTCGGCAATCGCCTGCGGGTCCGCCGTGATCCGCGCCTTCGCTTCTTCCAGCGCGGCGCTCGGCAAATAGTGCGTCGCAAGCCCCAGCGCATGGCATTCCGCGCCATCGAGCCGGTGTCCGGTCAGCGCCAGATACTGCCCGATCCGCCCCGGCAGTCGCGACAGATACCAGCCACCGCCGACATCGGGGAACAGGCCGATCCCCGTCTCGGGCATGGCGAATTTGGTGTTCTCGGTCGCGATACGGAAATCGCAGGGGCAGGCCAGGCCCACCCCGCCGCCCATCGTGATGCCGTCCATGAACGCGACCGTCGGCTTGGCATAGGCGAACAGCCGGTGGTTGAGCCGATATTCGGTGTGGAAAACGCCCGCGCCTCGACCCCGTCCTTCGCCCCGCTTTCGGCGAGCATCCGAATGTCGCCGCCCGCGCAAAACCCACGGCCTTCGGCGTGGTCAATCAAGACCGCTTCAACAGCCGGATCGGTCCGCCACGCATCGAGCGCCGCCAGCATGGCGACGCACATATCGGTGGTCAGCGCATGCAGCGCCTTGGGCCGGTTCAGCCGAATCCGGCCGACAGGCCCTTCCCTCTCAATCACAACATCATCGGTCATGCGTCGTGCTCCCGCGCAGGCAGGAGCCCAGGGTTACGGGTGCCCCACCTGTTGCTCGGGGTTTGCTAGGGCTCATTGCCGTGTCAGCTCCCGGCCGATGATCATCCGCATCACCTGGTTGGTCCCCTCCAGGATCGAATGCACGCGCAAGTCACGCCAGAAGCGTTCGATCGGGTAATCCATCAGATAGCCGTAGCCGCCATGCAGCTGCAGCGCGCGGTCGGCGACGGCCGATCCAGTGTCGGTCGCCAGCCGCTTCGCCATTGCGGCGAACTTGGTCTTGTCGGGCGCGTTGGCCGTCACCTTGGCCGCCGCCATGTAGAGCAGCGCGCGCGCCGCCTCGAGATCGGTCGCCATATCGGCCAGCATGAACTGCGTGTTCTGGAAATCGGCGATCGCGGTGCCGAACTGCTTGCGGTCGCGGGTGTAACCGATCGCTTCGTCGAGGCAGCGCTGCGCGCCCCCGAGCGAGCAGGCGCCGATGTTCAACCGCCCGCCATCGAGCCCCATCATCGCGATGCGGAAGCCCTCGCCCTCGCCGCCCACAAGGTTATCCACAGGGATACGCACATCCTCGAAGATCACTTGGCGCGTCGCTGCGAATGCCAACCGAGCTTTCGCTCGTTCGCGCCGAAGCTGACGCCGGGCATATCCTTTTCGATCACCAGGCACGAAATGCCCTTGGGCCCCTCCGCCCCGGTGCGCACCATGGTGACATAGACCTCATTCTCGCCGCCGCCCGAGATGAACTGCTTGGTGCCGTTGACGATATAGTGATCGCCATCCCGCACCGCGCGCGTCTTCAGCGCCGCGGCATCCGAGCCCGAGCCCGGTTCGGTCAGGCAATAGCTGGCGATGCGGTCCATCGTGACGAGCGAGGGGAGATATCTGTCCTTCACCGCCTGCCCGCCGAAGCGATCGATCATCCAACTCGCCATATTGTGAATCGAGATGAACGCGCTGGTCGAGGGGCAGCCATAGGCCATCGCCTCCATGATCAGCGCCGCCTCCAGCCGCCCGAGGTTGATGCCGCCCGATTCCTCGCTGACATAGATCGACGCAAAGCCAAGCTCGGCCGCGGCCTTGATGGTGTCGCGCGGGAAGATGTGCTTCTCGTCCCATTCCGCCGCAAACGGCGTGATGCGGTCGGCGGTGAAGCGCCGGGCGAGTTCCTGAATCTCGCGCTGGTCGTCGGTAAGGTCGAACTGGTCGGTCATGCGGCAATCCCTAGGGGTAAAGGTCGGCGCGGCGCAAAGGCCGCCTGGGAACAGACGCGCCGCCACGGATGGCGTTTCACCTGGCAGCGCAGCGCGGCAACGGGCGTGCGGTGCAACACCCGCTCGGCGAACAAACGGTCGGCAACCGGCTTGTCGTTGCGCGCATAATAAAGCGGGCCGGGCAGGCGCTGCTGCCAGGCGATCGCCTCGGGCAAGGTGCCGTTGGCGCTGTCGAAATCGCCACTCTGGCGATAGACCGGGTCGGCATAGGCCGCATCCGCCGTCACGATCGTCCAGCCATCACGGCGGAGTGCAGCGACCAGATCGCCGATATAGCGCGCCGCGACATCGGTTTCGTGCAGCAACAGCATCTGCGGCGGGCTGCGTCCGGTCACGCGGCGCAACAGCGCGTCGGAGAAATCGGCCGATTGCACCATCGTCTCGACATAGAGATCCCGCAGAGCGGCCTCGTCGATCGCCTGGCCTGCCTTGCGCGCGGCGATCGTCTGCCCCTCGATATTCCAGTCGGAGCCGTCCGCCGTTACCCACGCGACGCTCAAACCCCGCGCGGCAAGCCCGTCCAGCACCGCGCGCCGTTTGGCATGATCGCGCCCACCTTGGTTGAGGCCGGGAAAGCGGAACCACGGCCGATAGCCTGGCTTGCCCTTCAGCCAGCCCTCGGCGCGGTCGACATCGGCGAGAAACGCCGCCGCCGAAACCGCGCGCAAATCGCGGTGCGCAAAGCTGTGGTCGCCCACCACATGCCCCGCCGCGGCATAGGCCGCCAGCCGCGCCGCGCCATCATTGGACGCGCCGATCCGCCCGGGATTGGCAAAGAACGCCGCCTGCTCCACCCCGCTCGCGCGCAGCGCGGCGATCAGCCGCGCGGTGCGCTCGGACGGGGGTGTAGAAAGCGCCGGGCCGCGCGGGACATCATCGAAACTCAAGGCAATGCGCTTGCCAACCGGTGCCACAACCGGCTGCGCCACCGCCCCCGGCACCGTGCCCCGTGGCAAAAACGCCCAGGCCAGCGGCAACGCGACCAGCACGATCCCGCCCACCAACATGGCTTGGCGCAAGAGGTTCATCGGGCAGCGCTCATTGTGCGGCCGTACTACACCAATTGCAGACGCACGTCCGCATTCCACGAGGTACGCCAAGCGGCGCGCAGGAATTCCGGTGCAAGGTCATTCCCCTGCTTTTCACTCCCAGGAAAACACGGTCCGAAGGTTGCATTTGCCAGGATCTTCTCCTTCCTGGAAAAGCGCAACGCGGTCGATTGCCGCCATTTGCGCCGCCGTAAAGGGCGTTGGCGAAGAGAAATAGGCAGCGCCCTGCCTGCCGTTCCAGATCGCCGCCTGATAGAGCCCGTCAACTAGGCGCGGACGAAAAACCGTCGCCCCCGTACGAGAAGGATGGCGCAGCCTCGGCCCCTTGGGGCGAGCGGCCCATCCAATTCCACGCACTTCAAGCGTCCCGAAGCTGCCCTCCCAGCGAAAGCTGCCGCCGTGAATGCCGCCTTCCAGAGGCGTGATTCGCTCACCCTTTTCAAGGTCGATGATCGGAGAATAGCCGCAGAAGCGGCCCGGCCCCACCAATTCACTCGCGGATGCAGCACCCACGCCGTAGCACAGGGCGATCGACAGGAAGGGCAAGGCCGCAAGCCGCACCCGCCTCACCCCATCGTCGGAATGACGAAGGCGTTCGCGCCATCGCCAACGCCGCCATCGGGCCAGCGCTGCGTCACGGTCTTGACCTTGGTCCAGAACTTCACGCCTTCCATGCCGTGCTGGTTGGTATCGCCAAAGGCCGAGCGCTTCCACCCGCCAAAGGTGTGATAGGCGACCGGCACCGGGATCGGCACGTTGATGCCGACCATGCCGACATTCACCCGCGCCGCGAATTCGCGCGCGGCATGGCCGTTGCGGGTGAAGATCGCGACGCCATTGCCGTACTGATGCTCGCTCGGCAGCCGCAGCGCATGTTCAAAATCGTCGGCGCGGACGATTTGCAGCACGGGGCCGAAAATCTCTTCCTTGTATGCCGACATGTCGGGCGTGACATGGTCGAACAGCGTTGGGCCAATGAAGAAGCCCTTCTCATGCCCCTGCAGCTCGAACCCGCGCCCGTCTACGACCAGCTCCGCGCCCTCGTCGACGCCGGTCTGGATCCAGTTTTCGATGCGCGTGCGGTGCGCGGCGTTCACCACCGGGCCGTAATGCGCCTCGGCATCGGTCGACACGCCGACGCGCAGGGCGGCGATCGCCGGGATCAGTTTCTCGCGCAGCGCAACCGCGGTCTTCTCGCCCACCGGCACTACCACCGGCAGCGCCATGCAACGCTCGCCCGCCGAACCGAATGCCGCGCCCGAGAGATCGGCGACGACCTGGTCGAGATCGGCATCGGGCATGACGATGCCGTGATTCTTGGCCCCACCCATCGCCTGCACGCGCTTGCCCGCCGCGACACCGCGCTTGTAGACATAGTGCGCAATGTCGGACGATCCGACGAAGCTGACCGCGCTGATCGCGGGATGATCGAGGATCGCGTCGACCATGTCCTTGTCGCCGTGGACGACTTGCAAAATGCCCTCGGGCAGCCCCGCCTCAAGGAACAATTCGGCCAGCCGCACCGGCACCGACGGATCGCGCTCGCTGGGCTTCAGGATGAAAGCATTGCCCGTGGCGATGGCGACGCCGCTCATCCACAAGGGGATCATCGCCGGGAAATTGAACGGCGTGATGCCAGCGCCAATGCCGAGCGGCTGGCGCATCGAATACACGTCGATCCCCGGCCCGGCTCCTTGCGTAAACTCACCCTTCAGCACATGCGGAATGCCGCAGCAAAATTCGATCACTTCCAGCCCGCGCTGAATGTCGCCCTTGGAATCGGCGATCACCTTGCCGTGTTCGGATGACAGCAAGTGTGCGAGTTCGTCGATATGCGCTTCGACCAGCGCCTTGAAATTGAACATCACGCGCGCCCGGCGCTGGGGGTTGGTTGCGGCCCAACCCGGCTGCGCTTTTTGCGCAGCGGCGACGGCGGCGTCGAGATCGGCCTGCGTGCCGAACTTGACCTGGGCCTGCACCGCACCGGTGTTGGGATCGAACACCTCGCCCGTCCGCGCGGCAGTGCCGCTCGCTAGACCCATGATATGGTGGTCGATGATCCGCATGGCGCTCTCCTAAAGCTTATACCCCCCTATCCCACCCAGCATTTTTGCATTCAACCCTCCATCTTTGCTGCTAGGCAGTGCATTTTTGCAGGAGTGGCCGTGGCAAACTGGGATGACCTGCGCATCTTCCTCGCCGTCGCGCGCGCGCAGCGCATGGCGGGTGCGGCGCGTGCGCTGGGCGTCGACGTCACCACCGTCGGCCGTCGCCTCGCCCGGCTGGAGCAGCGCCTTGGCACCGCGATCTTCGAGACGATCGGCGGCGAACGCCGCCTGACCGAGACCGGCCAGGCGCTGCTCATCCATAGCGAGACGATCGAAGCCGCCGTGCTCGCCGCGACCGAGGTCGATCCCAGCAGCGCCGCGCTGGCGGGCCAGGTGCGCCTCAGCATCGCCGAGGGCCTCGCCACGCATGTCGTCGCGCCCGCCCTACCCGCCTTCCGCCGCGACCAGCCCAATTTGCGGATCGACCTGATCACCGCCTCGGGCTTCCTCAACCCGTCCAGGCGCGAGGCCGATATGGCGGTGATGCTCGCGCGCCCGCGCAACCGCCAATTGCGCGCGACCAAACTCTCCGATTACCGGCTGCGGCTCTATGCCACGCCCGGCTTCCTCGCCGATCATGCGCGAGTCGCCAGCGCCGCCGATCTGCACGGCCACGCGCTGATCAGCTATGTCCCCGAACACGTCCACGCGCCCGAGCTCAATTATCTGTCGGAAATTCAGGACGGCCTCGTCGCGCGGGCGCGCAGCACCAGCATCACCGTGCAGCACGCCATGATCCGCGCCGGTGCCGGCATTGGCGTGCTGCCCGATTTCATCGCCGCGCGCGATGCAGCCCTTGTGCCCGTGCTCGGCGACAGCGTGCACCTGACCCGCACCTTCTGGCTGGTGACGCATCAGGACACCCACGCCACCCCCCGCATCCAGGCGGTCGGTGACTGGCTGCGCGGTTTGGCCGAAACGCTCGCTTAGAGTCTGATGACGTTTTGACGGACTCCCCCTCCTTCGGGAGGGGCTGGGGGTGGGGCGTATCCGTCTCACCGAGACCGACGCACGTGGGGAGAGGCCCCACCCCAACCCAGCATCAGGTCGGTCAGGCCCCCGGCCTGACCTAGACCGCGCGGGGCGCGGTTTGCCTGATGCTCCTAAAGGGGAGGGGCTTGCCAGATCAACGTAACGTGATCCCGCTCTTAGTCGCCGGTGAACGCCGCGACCGCCTCATGCGCGTGCGCTGCATGGCGCGCCGCCGCCACCGCGCTGCAGATCTTGCGCGCCTGCGTTTCCACCTCGAGCAGGCATTCGGCGACGAAGCGCGGCTCCATATGCTCGACAATCGCGCCAAAATGAACGTGGCCCGCATCGCGCAACCCGAAAATGCCCATCAGATAGCGGTCGAACGCCTGGCGGATCGATTCCATCTGGCCCTGTTCGTCCAGCCAGATCCGCGTCGTTGCCGAGCTGGAAAAGGTCGCGAAGGATTTGCCGACCAGCACCGAATCCGGGCGATGGTCGCGGATCGAGGACGGCGTCTGCGCCACGCCCAGCACCCGGTCGACATAGCCCTTGATGATCGCGGGCGGCATCCCGAACCAGATCGGATAGACGAACACGATCACCTGCGCCTGCCGCAACAGGCCCAGCTCATGCGCGACATCGGCGGACATGCCGCTGGCATGGCCGGGCAGGCGGTCGGCGCGCAGGCACGGGTCGAAATCGAGCGCATAGAGATCGCGCACCACCGCTTCCTGCCCGTTTTCGTGGACCGTCGTGCAGTAACGCTGGACGACTTCGTGGTTGAAGCTGCCGGGCGACGGATGCCCGAGCACGACGACATGGCGGATCGGTTGGTTCGCAGGCATGATCGTTCTCCGGCTGACGATTTGGACACAAGGATACCATCCGTCGCCCGACCCCGGCAGAATCGGGAATTACCTACAAGCCACCGCTATCAACCACGCGCTCCCCCCGCAAAAAGCGGAGGCCCAGGGTTGCCGGCGCGCGCTGTGTCGCGCTGGGCTCCTGCTTCCGCAGGAGAAGCGGCGGCACATGCGGCCACCTCAGGCCAGCACCGCCTCCACCGGCCGCCGCGCCGAAAAGGGCAGCCCCGCGCCATAGCCAAAGCGCATCGCCAGATCGGGCCGCACGCCGGGCGTGCCGATCAGCCGTGCCAGTTCGGGCCGCAACCGCGCCACTTCGACCGGCTGGTTGATCATCGCATGGCGCAACCCCAGCGCCGTCGCCTGCAGCGCAAAACGCTGGCACGCCCGCCCGACGCGCACCCAATGCTCGGGATCGGCGCGGTCCCCGACAAACACCGCAACCCCCGCCGTCGATGCCATCTGCCGCGCATATTTGGCGTTTTCGGATTGGGCGGTGAAGAAACGGTCGAACAGCAAGGGGGCGATCCATTCGGGCAGCACCGGCGCGCCCGATGTCGCGCTGAACAGCCCGTCGCCGGTCGCCAGGGCCTGATGCGGGGTAAAGCGCATCCACTGCTTCAATTCGCGCACGAACGCGGCATCGGCCAGTTGCGCGCTGTTCCCCGCCACCACCAGATCGCGCATTTGGTTGAGGCGCGGGCGATCGGTCAGCAGCACCAGCGACACCCCCGGCTCCGCCGCCACCTCAGCCAATTGCCGCAGCAGCTCCGGCGCAACCGCGCGCCCATCGTACACGGCGCGCGTCGATTGGCGGTGCGGGATCGCGGCGAACAGCGGCGAGGCGACCGCCGCGCCACGCTGCTGCCGCAGCGACACCACGCCATTTGCGGGATCGAAGCCAACGTCGCACGGCAACCCCGCCGCCGCCGAGGCCAGCGCCAGATTTTCCGCCGCACAGCCAAGACTTACGAACAGATGATGGTCGTCGGGGTCCACCACCGGCGTCCGGCGCGATCGATCGGGCAGGATGTCGATGCGGTTCTCGCCAATGCGGAACAGCCACGGCTGGCTATTGTGCCCATTGGCGGCAAGCGTCGCAAACCGCACCAGATCGCGCGCCGCAGGCTGCGCCGCCAGCGCAGCGCGGCTCTCCGCCACGGCGGCATCATAGCCCTCCAGCGACGCGAGTTCGCGATA
>NZ_JSBN01000175.1 GCF_000797515.1 Sphingomonas sp. Ant H11 | reverse complement strand
CCCCTGCGGACCAGCCCCTCCCCTAGCCCCTCCCCTGAAGGGATGGGGATGTGTACGGCGTGCTCTTGCTCTCAGGCGGATTATACCGCACCAGCCGCCCGATGCTCGGCAGGAACCCGCGATACGGGTCCTCGGCATAGACGCGATTTTCCACCGCCCAGCCGTTCAACTGCACATCGTTCTGGCTGAACCCCAGCGGCTCGCCGGCCGCGACGCGGATCATCAGTTCGACCAGATCGAGCCCGGTCACCGCCTCGGTCACGGGATGCTCGACTTGCAGCCGCGTGTTCATTTCGAGGAAGTAGAAGCCCTCGCCGGTCGTATCCGCACCCGACACGATCAGTTCGACCGTGCCTGCCGAATAATAGCCAACCGCGCGCGCCAGCGCGACCGCTTGCTCGCCCATCGCCTTGCGCATTTTCGGCGTCACGAAGGGCGACGGCGCTTCCTCGACCACTTTCTGGTGCCGCCGCTGGATCGAGCATTCGCGCTCGCCGAGATAGACGATGTTGCCGTGCTGGTCGCCCATCACCTGGATTTCGATGTGGCGCGGGCTTTCGATGAATTTCTCGATGAACACGCGGTCGTCGCCGAACGACGCCAGCCCCTCGCGCTTGGTCGCCTCGAAACCTTCGCGCACGTCCTGTTCGCTATAGGCCAGCCGCATCCCCTTGCCGCCGCCGCCCGCGCTCGCCTTCATCATCACCGGATAGCCGATGTCGCTCGCGATCCGCACCGCTTCCTCGGTATCGGCAATCTCGCCCAGGAAACCGGGGACGACATTGACCCCGGCCTGCTTGGCGAGCTTCTTCGATTCGATCTTGTCGCCCATCGCGGCGATCGCGGCGGGCGGGGGCCCGACAAAGGCGATCCCCGCCTCGGCGCAGGCCTTTGCGAAACTCTCGCGCTCGGAGAGGAAGCCATAGCCGGGGTGGATGCAATCGGCGCCGGTCTCCTTGGCCGCGAGCAGGATCAGGTCGGCGAGCAAATAGCTCTCCCCCGCCGCCGGCGGCCCGAGCCGCACGCTCTCATCCGCCATCAGCACATGCGGGCTGCGCGCATCGGCATCCGAATAGACCGCGACCGTCGCGATCCCCATCTTCTTGGCGGTGCGCATCACCCGGCAGGCGATTTCACCACGATTGGCGACCAGGATTTTCTTGAACATTCCACTCTCCCCTCCCGCTTGCGGGAGGGGCCGAGGGAGGGCCATCCGCAAGGGGTTGATGTCTGGGGGGAGGAAAGTCCCTCCCT
>NZ_JSBN01000174.1 GCF_000797515.1 Sphingomonas sp. Ant H11 | reverse complement strand
GTGGCCCGGCGACTGAAGCGGCGTTCGACGGTCATCGGCTTGGCTCCCCGGTCTGCGCTTGCGGGGGATGCGACGGCGCGACGGCGGGGGTCGAGGGGCGGGAAGTACGTAGGGGGTGTGTGTGGCGGCTATGCGCTCCAAATTTCGATCATAGGAACTGTGTTTCGTCTACCCGAAAGCGGACACCTAACGGGTTCGTAGGTGCTATTCCCGCGCGCAATACCCCCCAACTGGTGATAACTAGAAAAGAAGACACTTGGCATTCGCGAAAGGGTGCAGGGATGAAGATTATCAAGGCGGATGATCTGGGCAATCTCAAAGAATGCCTCGCCGACTTCGGCGATAACGTTCTTTATCGCGGCCAAACAGAACATTTCGGCACGCCTGAACAGCCATCCGCAACGACATCGTTCGACCGTAATGGCTGCATCCCTCCTGAGATGCTCCGGTGGGGCCGCTATGCCGATGAGATACTCGGGGCCTTCACGGGCCAACATTCCAACCTGGCGCTGAACCAGGCAATCCTCCAGCACTACGGATTTCGGTCATTCTATGTCGACTGCTCGGACCACGCGGCCGTGTCGGCATGGTTCGCGGGTAACCAGTATTCTGACAAGCAAACCGTGGAACTCTGCGAGGACTGCGATGAAAGCCCCATGTTCCTGCGCAAGAAAATGGCGAGCTACGATGCCGCCGAGGGCGTCGGCCATCTCTACGTGCTCAACCGGACAGCCTGCGAGAAAGTAGGCATCACCGACCTGACTGCGATCGCAATCGAGGGGGCCCGAACGCGCGCCAGCGTGCAAAGCGCCCTCCTCCTCGGACCCCTTCGGAACACGCCGTTGCCCGCCGAGTGTTTCCTGGCGCATATTGAGGCGGATTGCGCCGTCTTCCGCGAACTCGCGGCTGAAGCTGGCCTAGTCTCGACGAACGATGTTTTTCCGTCGCCCCCCGAGGATCCGATCCTGGATGCTTTGCTCAGCCTGCCTTGGATTCCGATACCGGGTATAGCCAATCCTGTGGGCGACATCCCCGCTTTCCGCCGAGGGATCGAACTACCCGAGTATGATGATAGCTTCGTCAAAATCGCCTCCCCGACGGTTGCCTTCTACCGTGGCGGGAAGATCGAGGACCTCTTCGACGAGGTAGACGGATTCCCCGGCGGTATCGCGGTCCAAGTTCCGGAGATCACGATGTTCGGGTCGCCAGACCGCGGCTTTCCCGGAGTCTATCCTAAGGTCTTAGCCATGCTTAAAAAGCACGGTGGGGTCGTCTTCGAGGCACCTACGCTGGTTAAGTTTCCCCAACACATAGGCGGCCTTTTCTACCAGAAAGGCATCGCAGTCGACCTGGTCGAGCCGGACCTTGTCCACCTTGGCGCTCTGATGGTGAGGCACCCGGGCCAAGAGATCGATGCCGTTGGCGTAAATCGTGGCTGGTTCCACCGTATTAGCGAGGATGGAGTCTGGCGTCGCGAAACACGAGAGGACGATTGCCCATGTGGGGTCGATTGGCCGCACGAGCGGCATCTCGCGTCGCTATACATCGTCGAGCACTTTCTCGCCGACCCGACCGACTTCGGCGAATGAAAGGTCCGAGCGTCAAATAGTCCAAAAGATCACCAAGTGCATATTCACCTGATGGCGGCTTTAGCGATTTTCCGCCTAGAACCAGACTGACCACCCGCCCCCCCACCCCCGTATTTCCCGAAGCTGCCGCCGCACGCCCCCCGCAGGCATAACCGCCCCCAGACCGCGCGCAGCACAGGAATGCCCATGACCGATCCGCTCCCCGCCCCGCTTGGCTCCGGCGCGCCCATTCCCGGTGCCCCCATCTCCGGCCCGCTGTCGCCCGATCTGCTGCGGCGGATGCACGGCTATTGGCGCGCCGCCAATTATCTGTCGGTCGGGCAGATTTACCTGCGCGCCAACCCGTTGCTCGATCGCCCGCTGGCGCTGGCCGACGTCAAGACGCGGCTGCTCGGCCATTGGGGCACCACGCCGGGGCTCAACTTGCTCTACGTCCATCTCAACCGGCTGATCGTCGAACACGATCTCAACATGATCGCGGTGATCGGGCCGGGGCATGGCGGGCCGGGGCTGGTCGCCAACACCTATCTCGAAGGCTCCTATACCGAGCGCTATCCCGCGATCGAGCGCAGCTGCGGCGGCATGGACCGGCTGTTCCGCCAATTCTCCTGGCCGGGCGGCATCCCGAGCCATGTCGCGCCGGAGACGCCGGGGTCGATCCATGAAGGCGGCGAACTCGGCTATTCGCTGGCGCATGCGTATGGCGCAGTGTTCGACAATCCCGATCTGATCGTCGCCTGCGTCGTCGGCGATGGCGAGGCCGAAACCGGCGCGCTGGCGACGAGCTGGCATTCGAACAAGTTCCTCAACCCCGCGCGCGATGGCGCGGTGCTGCCGATCCTGCACCTTAACGGCTTCAAGATCGCCAACCCCACGCTGCTGGCGCGGATCGGTCGCGCGGAGCTGACCGAGCTGCTGCGCGGCTATGGCTATGATCCGCATTTCGTGGTGGGGGACGATCCCGAGGCGGTCCATCAGGCGCTGGCAGCAACGCTCGACGCGGTGCTGGCGCAAATCCAGGATATTCAGGCGCAGGCGCGGTACGGTGCGCCGGATGGCGAGCGCCCGCGCTGGCCGATGATTGTGCTGCAAACCCCCAAGGGCTGGACCGGGCCGAAATTCGTCGATGGCAAGCCGGTCGAGGGCACCTGGCGCGCGCATCAGGTGCCGATCGCCGATTTCAAGGACCCCGAGCATCTCCGCCAACTCGAAGAGTGGCTGCTGAGCTACCGCCCCGCCGAATTGTTCGACGAGACCGGCAAGTTTCTTGAGGACTATGCCTCGCTTGCGCCGACCGGGCACCGCCGCATGGGGGCCAACCCGCACGCGAATGGCGGGGAATTGCTCGTGCCGCTGATCCTCCCCGATTTCCGCGAACACGCCATCGCGCAAAGCGGGCATGGCACGGTCAAGGCGGCGGCGACTGCGGTGCTCGGCGGCTTCCTGCGCGATGTCATGGCGCTTAATTTGGACGCCGCCAATTTCCGCCTGTTCGGCCCGGACGAGACCGCCTCCAACCGGTTGCAGGCGGTGTATGACGTTACCGGCAAGGCATGGATGGGCGAGGTCGAGCCGGTCGACGAGCACCTCGCGCGCGACGGGCGCGTGATGGAAGTGCTGAGCGAGCATCTCTGCGAGGGCTGGCTCGAAGGCTATCTGCTCACCGGGCGGCACGGGCTGTTCTCATGCTACGAAGCCTTCATCCACATCGTGGATTCGATGTTCAACCAGCACGCCAAATGGCTGAAGGTCACGCGCGGCATCCCGTGGCGGCGGCCGATCGCCTCGCTCAATTACCTGCTGACCTCGCATGTCTGGCGGCAGGACCATAATGGCCTGTCGCACCAGGACCCCGGCTTCCTCGATCATGTCGCCAACAAACGCGCCGAGGTGGTCCGCATCTATCTGCCCGCCGATGCCAATTGCCTGTTGTCGGTCGCCGATCACTGCCTGCGCAGTCGCAATTATGTGAATGTCATCGTCGCGGGCAAGCAGCCCGAATGGCAATGGCTCGGCATAGAGGAGGCCGTGCGCCACTGCACCACGGGTGCGGGCGTGTGGGAATGGGCGAGCGATTCCGGCGAGCCCGATGTGGTGATGGCCTGCGCCGGCGACGTGCCGACGCTGGAGACGATGGCGGCGGTGCAGTTGCTCCGCCAATTCGTGCCCGACATCCGCATCCGCGTCGTCAACGTCGTCGATCTGATGGTGCTGCAACCGCAATCGGAGCACCCCCACGGCCTTGACGAGCGCGCCTTCGATGCGCTGTTCACCACCGACAAGCCGGTGATCTTCGCCTTTCACGGCTATCCGTCGCTGATCCACAAGCTCGCCTACCGCCGCACCAACCACCGCAATTTCCATGTGCGCGGCTATAAGGACGAAGGCACCACGACGACGCCGTTCGACATGGTCGTGCTCAACGATCTCGACCGCTATCGCCTGGCGCTCGACGCGATCGAGCGCATCCCGCGCCTGCGGGACCGCGTGGCCGCCGAGACCGAACGCTATTGGACGATGATCGAGCGCCACAAGCTCTACATCGCCGAACAGGGCGAGGATCTGCCCGAAGTGCGCGACTGGCAATGGGCGCGGTGAGCGGCAAGCGCGTCCTCACGCTCAACGGCGGCTCGTCCTCGGTCAAATACGGCCTTTATGCGGTCGGCGATGCGGTGGTCGAACTGTCCACGGGCGAGGTCGAACATGCCGATGTCGATGCGGGCGTGTTCGCGGACGTCGGCGGCGGCCAGCCCGATGCGATCGGCCACCGCATCGTGCATGGCGGCATCGACCTGTTCGCACCGGTGCGGATCGATGCAGACGTACTCGCGCGGTTGCAGGCGGCAACCGCCTTCGCGCCGCTGCACGGCCCGGCGTCGCTACGGATGATCGCGCTGGCGCAGGCGCGCTATCCCGGCGTGCCGCAGATCGCGTGCTTCGACACCGGCTTCCACGCGAGCTTGCCCGCCATCGCCGCCACGCTGCCGATCCCCAAGGCGCTGCGCGACGCAGGCGTGCGGCGCTACGGTTTCCACGGCCTGTCGTGCGAATCGATCCTCGCGCAACTGGGCGATGCGGTGCCGCACCGCCTCATCATCGCGCATCTCGGCAATGGCGCGAGCGTGACGGCAGTGCTGGGCGGGCAATCGGTCGATACCAGCATGGGGCTCACCCCCTCGGGCGGCGTGGTAATGGGCACGCGCGCCGGCGATATCGATCCCGGCCTGTTGCTCTATCTGATGCGCGAGCGCGGCCTGGATGCGGCGGAAATCGAAACGCTGATCGATCGCCAATCCGGCCTGCTCGGCCTGTCGGGGCGCTCGAGCGACCTGCGCGTGCTGCACGCAGCGGGCGATGCCGCCGCGACGCTCGCTCTTGCCATTTTCTGCCGCTCGGTCGCCAAGCAGATGGCGGGGATGCTGGTGGTGCTGGGCGGAGCCGACCTGATCGTGTTCACCGGCGGCATTGGCGAACATGATGCCGCGGTGCGCGCCGCCATCTCCGCCGATCTCGCTTTTGCCGGGCCGATCGCGCAGCGCGTGCTGCCCTCGCAGGAAAATGCGCAGATCGCGCGGCATGTCGGCCGGCTTCTGGGCTGACGTGCGCGGCGGTCGCAGGAACGTCGGCTTTCATTCGCCCGATGATGTGTGGAGCCGTGCGGCAAAGGCCAGCCGCAGCACGTCGGACATCGAGCGCACGCCGAGCTTATGCGTCAGGTTGGCGCGGTGAGCCTCCACGGTACGCGTCGAAATGCCGAGCTTGTAAGCAGTGATCTTATTGGGTTGCCCGTTGACCAGGCCATCCAGCACATCGCGCTCGCGCGGCGTCAGCGCGGCGAGGCGGACGCTCGCCTCGATCGCGCTCAATTGCTCGGCCTGCGTACTCGCCAGACGATCAAAAGCTTCGTCGATCGCGTGCAGCAACGCAGTCTTCTCGAACGGCTTTTCCAGAAAATCGACCGCACCCGCCTTGATCGCCCGCACTGCCAGCGAAATATCGCCATGCCCGGTCAGCACAATCACCGGAAAAGCGATCCCGCGCTCGTTGAGCAGGCGCTGGACCTCAAGCCCGTCTACCCCCGGCATACGCACGTCCAGCAACACGCACCCCGGCAGGGCATGGCCTACCGCGGCGAGGAAAGCTGTGCCCGACTCATAGGTTTGCACCTCGAATCCGGCTGTTCGCAGCAAAAACCCGGTGGAGCGCCGAATCGCGTCGTCATCGTCGACGAGGTGGATGATGCGCTTGTCCGGGAGCCTATCGGGCATGGGACACGCTCCGCATGAAGGTGGAATGAAACGCCGTACCGCCCCCCGCTAATGGATCCGTCTCACCAGGTTCGCCATGCGCCCCAACGATCGTCTGACAGATCGACCGACCCTGCCTCATACCATCCTGCTTGATCGAGGCGAAAGCCTTGAAGAGCCGACACATCCTTTCTGGGGAAAGCTCTACACCCGTATCGGCGACGGTCACTTCACGCAAATCATTCAAGGCCATCGCCGTCATGATGGCCGTTATGCGGGGCAGTAAATCTGCCATTGCCTGAAATGTATTGCTGACATCGTTGCCCACCCGCGCTGGATCCCGACGCACCCGCCAACGGGAGTCCGGGCACGGCCTGCCGGGGATCGCATGGTTCAGGCGCGCCAAGGCGATTGCGGCTATGCCGTCGCGCCAAACCGTCACGCCTGCAGCGGCAGACCACGGGACCCTTTGCGCCCTCACCCATCCCTTACATCGGGCGGTTGGGCATCCCCGCCCGTGGCACGTCGTGCGCGAGCTTGCGGCTGACGAGCAACAGGCTCGAATCCCCGGGATAGGATTCGACGGTGAAGCCCATTTCGCGCTCCAGCTCGATCGCCGCGTGATTTTCGCGGCTTTCGATCGCCTCGAGCACTTTCACGCCCTTGGTCTCGGCAAACCGCGCGACATAAGCGAGCAATTCCCAGCCCACGCCCTTGTTCTTGAAGTCCTTGCGGATCGCGATCGCGACCTCGCCGCGCTCGAAGGTCGCGTCGCACGCGAGCATCGCGGTGGCGATCATCATCGACCCATCCTTGGTGAAGGCGAGAAAATTCTCCGACCAGCGATGGTCGATATGCGTCAACGCAGCGATCTGGTCGGGGCGCACTTCATTGAGACCGGTCAGGAACCGAAAGCGCAAATCCTCATGGGTTACGTGCGTGAAAAATTCCGCAACCGTGCCGTCATCCTCGGGCCGCGCGGGGCGAACGTGAAATTCAAAGCCCGTCCGGGTTGTGAGATGCTCAATCATCGGGCCACCTTTCGCAACAGCGGCGGTTGATCGACGCCGCATTTCGCTGGCTGGAAATAGGATTGCGAAGCCCGCCCGGGTAGCTGCGGAAACTACCTATTGGCGCGCGGGGGTTGATCCGCGCCAGTCGCGCTTTCATGAGGGCCCAAAGAACACTGCCCTGCCGGAGAGGATCTGCAATGACCGACACCAACCCGACGCCCTTCGATGTCCTGATCGTTGGGGCCGGGCATGGCGGCGCGCAGGCGGCGATTGCGCTGCGCCAGCGCAAGTTCGAGGGCACGATCGCCTTGCTCGGCGACGAACCCGAACTGCCCTATGAACGCCCGCCGCTGTCAAAGGAATATCTGGCCGGGGACAAGCCGTTCGAGCGCCTGCTGATCCGTCCGGCAGCTTTCTGGGTCGATCGCGACATCACACTCCTCCCCGGGCGGCTTGTCGTATCGGTCGACGCCGCCGCGCATCAGGTCAGCACCGCGGATGGCAGCACGATCGGCTATCGCACGCTGATCTGGGCGACCGGTGGCACCCCGCGCCGCCTGACCTGTGCGGGCCATGATCTGAGCGGCGTCCACGGCGTGCGCACCCGCGCCGATGTCGACCGGATGATCGCCGAACTGCCCGCCGTCACCCACGCGATCGTCATCGGTGGTGGCTATATCGGGTTAGAGGCCGCCGCCGTGCTGACCAAGCTCGGCAAACCCGTCACCGTGCTGGAGGCGGCCCCGCGCGTGCTGGCGCGCGTCGCGGGCGAACCGCTGTCGCATTTCTATGAGGCCGAGCACCGCGCGCACGGCGTCGATCTGCGCACCGGCGTGACCGTCGACTCGATCGTGGGCGAGAACGGGGCTGCCAGCGGCGTGCGTCTGGCCGACGGGACGGTGCTGCCCGGCAATCTCGTCATCGTCGGCATCGGCATCATCCCCGCCGTCGCCCCGCTGCTGGCGGCGGGCGCGGACGGCGGCAATGGCGTGAACGTGGACGCGCTGTGCCGCACCAGCCTGCCCGACATTTTCGCGATCGGCGACTGCGCCGCACACCCAAATCCCTATGCCGATGGCGCGGTGATCCGGCTCGAATCGGTGCAGAATGCGAACGACCAGGCGACCACCGTCGCCAAGCTGCTGACCGGCGAGGAAACGCCCTATGACGCGGTGCCGTGGTTCTGGTCGAACCAATATGATTTGAAGCTGCAGACGGTCGGCCTGTCGATCGGCCAT
Organism: Sphingomonas sp. Ant H11; assembly: GCF_000797515.1. GTDB lineage: Bacteria > Pseudomonadota > Alphaproteobacteria > Sphingomonadales > Sphingomonadaceae > Sphingomonas. Next base: position 3,364 of record NZ_JSBN01000174.1, on the reverse strand, counting down.
GATGCGGTGGTGTTGCGCGGCGATGTGGCCGCGCGCAGCTTCTCGGTGATCTATCTCAAGCACGGCCATGTCATCGCGCTCGACTGCGTCAACGCCACGCGCGATTATGTGCAGGGCCGCACGCTGGTGGTGGCGCGCGCCGTGGTCGATCCCGCGCGGCTGGCCGACGCAGCAGTGCCGCTGAAGGAGTTGCTGCCCGCTTGAGCGAGGGCGGCATCTCGCCCCCCAAACCCGTTCGTTTCGAGCGTGGTCGAGAAACCTGGCACAGCGCGTGGGGCCGTTTCTCGACTGCGCTCGAAACGAACGGGGGTGAGGACTCGGGCGTGGCTCGCCCTTACGCGCCCACGATCTCGCGCAGCGCCTCGGCCAGCCCGCGCGTTTCCGCCTCGGTGCCGATCGTCATGCGCAGGCCGTTCGCCAGCCCCTGCCCCGGCAGCCAGCGCACGATATAGCCGCGCTCGAGCAGCGCCTTATACGCCGTCTCGGCGGTGACTGCGCCTTCGAACAGGACGAGCAGGAAATTGGCCTCGCTCGGCACCGCGCGCAGGCCCACATTGCCGAGCTTGGCGATCTCGTCCTTGAACCAGGCGCGCCACACGCGGTTATGCTCGCGCGAGGCAGCGATGAAGTCGGCCGCGCCAAAGCCGCAATCGCCGCTTCCTGGCCCGCCGTGGTGCAGCAGAACGGCGCGCGGATGCGGTGCATCGCGGCAATCGCCTCGGCCGAGCCATAGCCCCAGCCAATGCGTTCGGCGGCAAGCCCGTGGATCTTGGAGAAGGTGCGCGTGACGATCACATTGGGCGCAGTACGGGCGAGCTCCAGCCCGCCATCGTCATCCTCGGGCGTCAGATATTCGGCATAGGCCTGGTCGAGCACCAGCATCACCTGCGGCGGCAGGCCTGCGTGCAGCCGTGCGATCTCTGCCTTGGCGGTGAAGGTGCCGGTCGGGTTGTTGGGGTTGGCAACGAACACCACGCGCGTCCGCTCGGTCACCGCCGCCAGGATCGCATCGACATCGGTCGCATAATCGCGGTCGTCCGCCACCACCAGCGTCGCGCCGACCCGGCGCGTCGCAATTTCATAGACCGCAAAGCCATAACGGACCTGGATCACTTCATCGCCCGGCCCGGCATAGGCCCCGGCGACGAGATGCAGCACTTCGTCCGAACCCGTGCCGTAAATCACCCGCGCCGGATCGAGATCATGATGCGCCGCAATCGCCTCGCGCAGCACCGCCGCCCCCCGCATCGGGATAGCGCGCCAGGTCGCCCGCATGGCGCGCAAATGCCTCGACCGCCTGCGCGCTGGTGCCAAGCGGATTCTCGTTCGACGACAGCTTGATGACCGGCGTGTCGCCTTCGACCGTCGAGCGACCCGGAACATAAGGAGCGATAGCCATGACCCATGGCTTGGGCTGAGGTGCGTTCATGCCCCGCGCGTTAGCGGGGAACCAGCAGAACATCAAATCCTCCCCAGTACGGGGAGGATGAGAATTACCGCTGCGGGCGCTTGTTCGGGCCACCCGGGCGCAGCGTCGGGCGCGGATTGTGGCGCACCGGTGCCGGGCCGTTCGCGCGGCGCGGACCGCGCTCGGCTTCGACCGGGCCACCCTGCACCGCTTCGAACTGCACGCCGCCCTCGGCCTCTTCGCCCGCGGTGCGCTTCACCGCTGCCATGAACTTTGCCGCGATCGCGCTCGGCACCTGGAACATCGTCTCATTGGCGGCAATGCGGATCGCGCCGACTTCGTTCTTGGTGATGTGCCCGCGACGGCAGATCAGCGGCAGGATCCAGCGCGGATCGGCATTCTGCCGCCGACCGATGTCCATGCGGAACCATTTGACGTCGTCAAAGCCCTCGCGGTGATGCTCCTTGCCGGGTTCGCGCTGGTTCGCCCCGCTTTGTTCGATCATCTCCTCGGGCGCGGGCATCCGCGCGCGATAGCTGCGCACCAGCGCCGCCGCGATATCCTCGGGGCTCTTCTTCTCGAGCAACTGTGCGCCGAGCGCGCGATCGTCCTCGTCGACTTCGACGTCTTCCATCAGCATCGTCATCAGCCGCGACTTGTCGGCCTTGCGGATGTCGTCGACGGTCGGCGCGTTCATCCATTCGACCGCGATCCGCGCGCCGCGCAGCATCATCTCGACGCGGCGCTTGCGCTGATACGGCACGATCAGGATGGCCGTGCCCTTCTTGCCCGCGCGGCCGGTGCGGCCCGAACGGTGCTGCAGCGTCTCGGCATCGCGCGGCAGTTCGACGTGAATGACGAGGCTCAGCGACGGCAAATCGAGCCCGCGCGCGGCAACGTCGGTCGCCACGCACACCCGCGCGCGCTTGTCGCGCAGCGCCTGCATCGCGGCATTGCGCTCATTCTGGCTATGCTCGCCCGAGAGCGCGACCGCGGCAAAGCCCCGCTCGATCAAGCCGGCATGCAAATGCCGCACATTGTCGCGCGTCGCGCAGAACAGGATTGCGGTTTCCGCCTCATGCAGCCGCAGCAAATTGACGACGGCATTCTCGATATCGGCCGGCGCGACGGTCACCGCCTGATAGCTGATGTCGCCATGCCCGCGATCCTCGCCCACGGTCGAGATGCGCAACGCATCCTTCTGGTAGCGCTTGGCCAGCGCCACGATCGACTTGGGCATCGTCGCCGAGAACAAAAGCGTGCGGCGCTCGGACGGCGAGGCGTCGAGGATCAGCTCGAGATCCTCGCGGAAGCCCATGTCGAGCATCTCGTCGGCTTCGTCGAGAATGACCGCCTTGAGGTTGGACAGGTCGAGCGCACCGCGTTCGATATGGTCGCGCAAACGCCCCGGCGTGCCGACGACGATATGCGCGCCATGGCTGAGCGAACGGCGTTCGCGGCTGGCGTCCATGCCGCCGACGCAGGTCGAAATGCGCGCACCGGCCTTGGCGTACAGCCATTCCAGCTCGCGGCTCACCTGCAGCGCCAGTTCGCGCGTCGGCGCGATGGCGAGCGCCAGCGGCGCGCGCGGCGGCGGCAAGCGGCCTTCGTCCTCGGTCAGCAATTGCGGCGCGATGGCAAGGCCGAACGCGACGGTCTTGCCCGAGCCGGTCTGCGCCGAAACGATGAGATCGCGGCCTTCGGCCTCGGGTTCGATAACCGAAGCCTGGACAGGCGTTGGGGCGGCATAGCCACGGGCGGAAAGCGCTTCGGCAAGAAGCGTGGGGAGGTGTGAAAAGGGCATGGTATTCCGGATATGGGGGCGGCGGGGGCGCGCGCCAAAGCGAGCGCTTAGCACAGGCCTGCAGGAAAAGCACGGGGGGGGTGTGCAATTGGTATCATGGGGGTGGGGTTTGGAGGGCTGAGGTGCCGGGATACGGCGGGCCGACCCACGGC
>NZ_JSBN01000173.1 GCF_000797515.1 Sphingomonas sp. Ant H11 | reverse complement strand
CCCCCCGCGACCCAGCCCGCCACATCGCGCGCGACCGGCAGCACGTCGTAAATGAAGCGCTCTGCCGCCGTCAGCACGCCCTGCACCAGGAAGGACAGCAAGGCGACCACCACCGACACGATGATGACCAGCATCGAACTCAGCCGGTAATGCCAGAACGGTCGGCTCATCTTCACGCCATAGGCACGGCGGAAAATGTCGCGGATCGTCTCGACGAAACTGCCGACCGACCACAGCCCGACAATCGCTCCCAGCCACAGAAGCGAGCCCGTCCGCGCGACCAGCACGTCGCAATCGGCTTGGCGAGCAACTCGCTGACATTGGGCGGCAGGACGTGAAGGAAGGAGGCGACCGCGCGCTGCGTCTCCGCGCTTTGCCCGATCAGCGATGCGATCGCCGCCGCCAGAATGAAGAACGGAAACACCGTCAGCAGCGCCAGATAGGCCAGGTTACCGGCGTGAATGAAGCCGTCGGAAAACACGCCGATCAACACCCGCTGCAGCACTTGCCAAGCCCGCCTAGCCACCCGCTCAAGGTGCGTCCGGCCGACCGGCACACCACTGCCCCCCGCCGCTCGGTGCGCTTCGCGCTCTTCGGGGGATACGGGGGAAATGTGGCTCACGCGGTCGGCCTCCTGGAACGGGTCAGACGCCCATTCCGCCGCGCGGGTTCCGTAAGTCCTTGTCTTTCCAGCCCTCGACGAACTCGATCAGCGCATCGTCATCGACCGGCAGATCGACCATCAGCGTCACGAGCTGATCGCCGCGCGTGCCGTCCTTACGGTGAAACCCGCGCCCGCGCAGCCGCAGCACCTTGCCCGAATTCGATCCCTTGGGGATGGTCAACATCACCGCGCCCTCAGCGGTCGGCACGCGTACGCTTGCACCCAGCACCGCTTCCGACAGGCTGATCGGGAGATCGAGCCGGACATCGTCGCCGACGCGTTCGAAGAAGCGATGCGGCAGCACATTAATGGTGACGATCCCGTCGCCATTGCCGCCAGGGCCCACTTGCCCCTTGCCCGCCAGCCGCATTTGCGCGCCGCTTTCCAGGCCCGCCGGCAATTTCAGGTCGATCGTCTTATTGTCGGCGAGCGTAATGCGCTGCGGCTTGGCCGCCACCGCATCGACGAACGGCACGTCGAGCTTGTACAGCACGTTTGCGCCCTTCGGCTGCTCACGCCGCCCAAAACCGCCAAAGCCCCCGGCAAAGCCGCCGCGCCCGCTGCTGCCCGCGAACATGTTTTCGAAAATGTCGCTCAGATCGGGTCCGTCGGCTTGGAAGCCCGCACCCCCCGGACCGGGGCGGAACCCGCCGGTGTTGCCGCCGCCCGCACCAAAGCCAAAGGGCGAGGCCGGATTGCCGTCGCCATCAATCTCGCCGCGATCGAAGCGCGCGCGCTTGTCCTTGTCGAGCAACAGATCATAGGCCTGCGTCACCTGCCCGAAGCGATCGGTCGCCTTCGGGTTGTCCTTGTTGCGATCAGGATGCAGCTCCTTGGCGAGCTTGCGATACGCTTTCTTGATCTCCGCATCGGTCGCGGTGCGCGCGACGCCCAGCGTTGCATATGGATCGGCCACGAATGTCCCCGGTGTGCTGATGTGGTCTTGATTGCCGTCTATTTGGGGTATCGGGGGAGCGAGTGCAAACGCCGTCGCCTAGATAAGCGGGGCCACGTCGACGCTGACGTCCATTTTCTGCGCGCTGGAGCCGAGTACAACCCCGTCGATCGGCGCGATCTCGCCATAATCGCGGCCAATCGCCATCACGATATGGTCGCCCGCCATCCAGATGCCATTGGTCGGATCGACGCCGACCCAGCCCAGCTCCGCCCCGCACCACAACAGCACCCAGGCGTGCGTTGCATCGGCCCCCACCAGCCGCGGCTGGCCCGGGGGCGGGATCGTGCGAATATAGCCTGAGGCATAAGCGGCGGGCAGCCCGGCGGCGCGCAGGCCGGTAATCATGATCTGCGCGAAATCCTGGCAGACGCCGCCGCGTTTCATGAAAGCCTCATGCGGCGACGTATCGACCAGGGTCGCCTGCGGATCGAACGCAAAATCGTGCTGGATGCGCTGCGCAAGGCCAATGGCGGCATCGAGCGCGGGGCGATCGGGATGGAGATCCTGTGCGCACCACTCGGCAATGTCGCGATCGAGCGGGATCAGCGGCGAGGGGAAAATATAATTGGCCGGGCCGGCGGGCGACGGATCGCGGCTGGCGCGTGCAGCGGCGGCGATCTCGCGCAAGGGGGGGGACCCGTTGGCGGGCATCGGCACCGGACGATCGACCGAAATCCGCGACACGCTCTCGATCGTCAGATGCCGCACCGGCGCATCCACCACCATCCGCATCACATTGGCGAGCCCCGCCTCGGCGCGCGCGGGCGACACCCGGCCCGAGGGCGAAATGGTGAGCCGATAGTCGAGCAGATCCTGCCCCGACCAATGGATCGGCTTCAACCGCAAATTGCAGCGCGCGAATTTCACGTTCGCGCCGTAGTCGAAGCGCGTGATGTGGCGGATGTCGTAGATCATCGAACCCAAACCTGCGTCACCCCGGGCTTGTCCCGGGGTCCACCGAGCAGCACGTTCCACACGGCTTGGGATAGCCGCACGGTGGACCCCCGGGACCAGCCGGGGTGACGGTTATGCAGCATGCCAATCACGCCAGCACCATCCCCGCCGCGCGCAGCGGCTCGGCCCCTTGCAGGAAGTACCGCCGCGCAATCGCCTCGGACAATTGGAACAGCCGCCGCTCGACATCGCCCAGCACCTCGGCATCGAGCCCAGCGGCGGTCGCGGTGGAGACGATCGCGGTCAGCACCGTGCCCTGCGTCTGCTGCGGCTCTTCCATGCCGTCATCCTCAAGCACCGGCAGCGCCGCCAGATGCTCGCAGATCCGGCAGATCTGAAAAGCGAGCGAGCGCGGATTGCCGGGGTCGAGCGCGACCAGATCGACCACCGGCACGCGCGCGATGCCCGTCAGATAGCGCTGGCGATAGCTGATCTGGCTGTCGGCAAGGTCGAGCAGGCTCGACAGATCGTCGGCGCTCGCTTGCGCCATGCCGAACACGCGCAGCGCGCGCGTTACCGTCAGCGCGCGTTCCAGCCGTCGCCCGAGATCGTGGAAGCGCCACGCGGCGGTACGCCCCATATGTTCGGCCGACAGCCCCGACAAAGCGGCATAGCGGCGCTGCAGCGTGCCCGCACGATCGAGCATCCCGCCCTTGGTCGGATAGGGCGCGTCGAGCAGCCGCACGACATCCGCCGCCAGCCGGTCGCGCGATCCCTGGCCGATGCCGCGCGCCAGCCGGTTGATCGACCGCACGCTGTGCCAGTCGCCATCCTCCATCGCCGTACGCGCAAAGGCTGCCAGATCCGCCCGGCGCAAACTCGGCGGGTGCGGTGCCGCGCCGACATTGACCGCCAGCCCGACCAGCCGCCCGACCGTCTCGGGCGCAAGCGCGGCCCCGGCATCGGCATCGATCGAATTGCCCAGCATCACGCGAATGATCGCCAGCAGCGCCTCGCCGCGCTCCAGATAGCGCCCGAGCCAGAAAAAATTGTCGGCGACGCGGCTCGGCAAGGTGCCGGGGTTGCGCCGCACATGGATGGTGTCGGCGGGCGGCAAGAGCGACACCGGCGCGACCGCTTCACCACCATGAATCGCGACATCGGCGGACCAGCAGCCCTCCCCCATCACCGACGCGCGCGGATCGGGATGTTCGGCGATGCGCGCGAAACCGCCCGGCAGCACGGTCCAACCGCCATCGGCCCCGCGCGCCGCGAAGACGCGCAGCGTGAAAGGGCGCGCGGCCAGCCCCGCATCCGTCACCACCGGCATGGTCGACAGTCGGACGATTTCCTGCCCGACATAATCCTGTGGCCGCCGCGTCATGTCGTCGAGCAGGGCGACGCGCGCATCTCCGACAATCTCCGCCCCTGGCACCGCAACCGCGCCGCCGAGGCCGAGCGGGGCCACGCCAAAGGCGGGGCCGATCAGCATCTGGTCGAGATCCTCGATCACCGCTGCCCGCGCGTCATCCTGCCCGCACCACCAGGTCGCGATATTGGGCAGGATCAGGTCCGCGCCGAACAGCCGCGTCGCCAGGCGCGGCAGGAACGCACCGAACGCCGCCGATTCGAGCACGCCCGCGCCCGGCGCATTGGCGATAACGACATTGCCCGCCGCCGCCGCATCGATCAGCCCGGCAACGCCGATGCGCGAATGCGAATCGAACGCCAGCGGATCGAGCAAACGCGGGTCGACGCGGTGCCACAGCGCATCGACGCGCTTCAGCCCGCCGATCGTGCGGACATATAATTTGTCCTCCAGCGCAGCGAGATCCGCGCCCTCGACCAGCAGAAAACCCAGATAGCGCGCCAGATGCGCCTGCTCGGCATAGCTTGCGCTGTAGCGCCCGGGCGTCAGCAGCCCGATGCGCGGCTCGGCCCGGCGGCACGCCGCCGCCAGCCCGTCGCGAAACGCCGCGAAGAAGGGCGCGTGGCGCTGCACGTTCAGCCGCGCCTGCAATCCGCCCAGCGTCCGCGCGATCGCCAGACGGTTCTCCAGCGCATAGCCCGCCCCGGCAGGCGCGCGCAGATGATCGGCCAGCACGCGCCATTCGCCGGTCGGCCCGCGCCCGAGGTCCACCGCGATGAACTGCAGATGATGCCCGCCCGACGGCACCAGCCCCGCCATCGGTCGCAGGAAGAAGGGCGATCCCCCGACCAACGCCGCCGGAATCAGCCCGCGCGCCACCAGCGACGCATCGCCGTACAGATCGGCGATCACGGTTTCGAGCAGATCGGCGCGCTGCACGATCCCCGCCTCGATCGTGCGCCATTCCTCGGCGGCGATCAGCAGCGGCACCGGCGATAGCGGCCACGGCCGCTCCTCGCTTTCGCCAATGATGCGGAAGCCGGTGCCGATATCCTCGGCATGGCGCTGCACGCGCTCGCGCGCGAGGCCGAGATCGTCCCCTGCCGCCGCCGCCAGTTCCTCGAACATCGCCGCCCACGCCGGATCGGGATCGGCCGTGAGCACGTCGCCGCTGACCGCCCGCGCGCGATACTCGGCGATCCAGCGCGCCGCGTGGATGCCGGGGTCGGAGCAACGACGGGGCGGGGGTCGGAGCAACGACGGGGCGGG
>NZ_JSBN01000172.1 GCF_000797515.1 Sphingomonas sp. Ant H11 | reverse complement strand
TCTTCTCCCTCTCCCCTGAAGGGGAGAGGGAGAAGGAACCGGCAGAGGCCGCGCTCGCGCGGGCGCTCGACTCCGCCGAACCCGCCGCTGCGGCGGCCGTCGCGCGCGAGGATTTCGAAGCGGCGATGGCAGCCCTTGCCACGCTGCGTGCGCCGATCGATGCGTTTTTCGAAGGCGTGATCGTCAACGATCCTGACCCCGAAAAGCGCGCCGCCCGGCTCGCCTTGCTTGATCGGGTTCGTGCTGCGGTGCACAATGTTGCAGATTTTTCCAAGATCGAGGGCTGAACGGACGCGCACTTTGCCTGAACTTTAGCCTAACCTTCCAAACGCCTCCCCAGCGAATACAGGTACTTAGAGGGAAGACCCATGACGCAATACGTGTATCGGTTCGGCGGCGGTGTTTCGGACGGGGGCAAGGGGGACCGCAACCTCCTGGGGGGCAAGGGCGCGAACCTTGCCGAGATGGCCGCGATCGGCCTGCCGGTGCCGCCCGGCTTCACCATCTCGACCGAATTCTGCGCGGTCTATTATGACGAAGGCGGCCAATTCCCGCAAAGCCTGCGCGACGAAGTCGCCACCGGCATCGCCCATATCGAAGGCGTGACCGGCAAGCGCTTCGGCGATGCCGCCGATCCGCTGCTCGTCTCGGTCCGCTCGGGCGCGCGCGCGTCGATGCCCGGCATGATGGACACGGTGCTCAACCTCGGCCTCAACGACCAGACCGTCGAGGGCCTTGCCGCCACCAGCGGCGACGCGCGCTTCGCGTGGGACAGCTATCGCCGCTTCATCCAGATGTATTCGGACGTGGTGCTCGAACTCGACCACGATGCATTCGAGGAAGCGCTGGAAATCGCCAAGGAAGACCGCGGCTATTTCCTCGATACCGATCTCACCGCCGATGACCTGCGCGGCCTCGTCGCCGAATATAAGGGCCTGGTCGAGAAGCTTTGGGGCAAGCCCTTCCCGCAGGACGTGCACGATCAATTATGGGGCGCGGTCGGCGCGGTCTTCGGATCGTGGCAGTCGGAACGCGCCAAGGTCTATCGCCGCCTCAACGACATTCCGGCAAGCTGGGGCACCGCCGTCAACGTGCAGGCGATGGTGTTCGGCAATATGGGCGACACCTCGGCCACGGGGGTCGCCTTCACGCGCGATCCGGCGATCGGCGCACGCGCCTATTATGGCGAATTCCTGATCAATGCGCAGGGCGAGGACGTCGTCGCCGGCATCCGCACCCCGCAATATCTCACCACCGCCGCACGCGAGGCGGCAGGCGCCAAGCCGCTGTCGATGGAAGAGGCGATGCCGGTGGTGTTCGCCGAACTCGCCAAGGTGTTCGACCTGCTCGAAACGCATTACCGCGACATGCAGGACATCGAATTCACCGTGCAGCAGGGCAAGCTGTGGATGCTGCAGACCCGCAACGGCAAGCGCACCGCCAAGGCCGCGCTCAAGATCGCGGTCGACATGGCCGAGGAAGGGCTGATCACGCGCGAGGAGGCCGTCGAGCGCGTCGATCCGGCAGCGCTCGACCAGTTGCTGCACCCGACGCTCGACCCCAAGGCGGTGCGCGACGTGCTGACCAAGGGCCTGCCGGCCTCGCCCGGCGCGGCCTCGGGCTTTGCCGTGTTCGACAGCGACACCGCCGAGAAGCGTGCGGCAGCAGGCGAGGCGGTGATCCTGATCCGCACCGAAACCAGCCCGGAAGACATTCACGGCATGCACGCCGCCAAGGGCATCCTCACCGCGCGCGGCGGCATGACCAGCCACGCCGCGGTGGTGGCGCGCGGCATGGGGCGTCCGTGCGTTTCCGGTGCCGGCGGCATTGCGATCGATGCCAAGGCCGGCGTGATGCGTGTCGGTCTCGGGGCCGACGCGCGCGTGGTCAATGCGGGCGACACCATCACCATCGACGGCACCACCGGCGAAGTGATGGCGGGCGAAGTGCCGACCGTGCAGCCCGAGCTTTCGGGCGATTTCGCGACGCTGATGGTGTGGGCCGATGGCGTGCGCCGCCTGCGCGTGCGCGCCAATGCCGAGACCCCGCTCGACGCCAAGGTCGCGCGCGACTTCGGTGCCGAGGGCATCGGCCTGTGCCGCACCGAACATATGTTCTTCGATGCCGAGCGCATCACCAATGTCCGCCAGATGATCCTGGCCGAGGATGAAGCGGGCCGCCGCGCCGCGCTCGACAAATTGCTGCCCGAACAGCGCAGCGACTTCGTGCAATTGTTCGAGGTGATGGCAGGCCTGCCGGTGACGATCCGCCTGCTCGATCCGCCGCTACACGAATTCCTGCCGCATGAGGAAAGCGAATTCGCCGATGTCGCGGCGGCGGCGGGTGTCGCGGTCGACGAGCTCAAGCGGCGCGCGGCCGACCTGCACGAATTCAACCCGATGCTGGGGCATCGCGGCTGCCGTTTGGGCGTCACCTATCCCGAAATCTACGAGATGCAGGCGCGCGCCATCTTCGAGGCGGCGGTGCTGGTTGCGCAGAAATCGGGCGCGGCACCGATCCCCGAAGTGATGATCCCGCTGGTTGGCACGCGCCGCGAGCTGGAATTGATGAAGACGGTGGTCGACAAGGCGGCGCAAGCGGTGTTCTCCGATACCGGCACGACGATCACCTATCATGTCGGCACGATGATCGAACTGCCGCGCGCCTGCCTGATGGCGGGCGAGATTGCCGAAGTGGGCGAATTCTTCTCCTTCGGCACCAACGACCTGACGCAGACCACGTTGGGCGTCAGCCGCGACGACGCCGCGCGCTTCCTGACGACCTATGTCGAGCGCGGCATCTATGCGCGCGATCCGTTCGTCAGCCTCGATGTCGAGGGCGTTGGGCAGTTGATCGGCATGGCGGCAGAGCGTGGTCGCGCGACGCGGCCCGACATCAAGCTCGGCATTTGCGGCGAACATGGCGGCGATCCGGCGTCGATCGCGTTCTGCGAGACGGTGGGGCTCGATTATGTCAGCGCCTCGCCGTATCGTGTGCCGATCGCACGACTGGCAGCGGCGCAGGCCGCGCTTGCGGCAAAGCCAGCGGCATGAGGTGGGGGGCATCCGCATGAGGGCTTGGGCGCGGTATCTTATCGGCACGGTGGCCGGGGTCGCGCTCGGGCTCGGCGGTGCGGTCTATGCCCTGCGCAGCGCGGCGCTCGGCAACAATGTGGCGATCGGGCCGTGGACGACCGGGCAGACCTTCGGCTCGGCGGCGGCCGACCCCTATACCCGCGCGGTGGTCGCGTTGAAGGGCCTGCTCGCTTTGCCCGCGCAGGAGGCGCGCTATTACACCGCCGCCCGCGACAGCGCGGGCGCGCGGATCGAGGGGCGGTGTCGCTACCGCATCACCGGCGCGGCGCTGCCCGCAGCGTGGTGGAGCCTGACGGCGTATGACCCGGACGGCTATCTCGTCCCCAATGCCGCCGGACGGTATTCGGTTGCGGGGGCGGCGTTCCCCGATGGCGGCAAAGCGGGCTGGACGATCCTGCTCGCCCCGACCGCGCCGCCGCCAACCGAAACCGCGAAATGGTTGCCAAGCGGCGGGATCGCGCGCGTCGAACTGACCCTGCGCACTTATTTGCCGAGCGATGGGGGCCGAGGGAATCCCGGCGCGGACATCCTGCCCAAGATCACGCGGGAGGCCTGCTGATGGCGCGCTGGACCGGCCCCCTTGTCGCCGGGGCACTCGTCGCGGCGCTCACCGGCTATGGCGCGATCGCCTATGCGCCCGATCTGTTGATGGCGACGGCGATCCGGCGGGTCGCGGTTGGCGGCTTCAACCGCTTCGCGCACAGCCCGCTCGCTACGGCGGCAAGCCGCCAGATCGTGCGGCCCAGCCCGGACCTGGCCTATTCGGCCTGTCCCTATGACATCTCGCGAGGGTCTTTGCTGATCCACGCGGTGCCGGTGGCGGCACCCTATTGGTCGCTGTCGATCTTCGATTCGCGGACCAATGCGGTGTTCGTGCGCAATGGTGGGCAGGCGGGGGGGAAGCCGTTTGCGGTTGCCATCACCCACGCTGGGCGTTCGGTGCCGACAGGCTATCAGCGCGTCGATGTCGCTGGGGACCGCGGGATCGCGTTGATCCGGATTCTGGTCGCCGATCGTGCGGCCTTTCCCCGGCTGGATGCGGCGCGCCGGGCGACGGTGTGCGAACTGCGTTAAAGCGGCGCTGGCTCGGTTGCGGCGAAATGCGCCGCGTGATCGGCATTTTGGCCCGCGCGCAGCAAGGCTGCCTGCGGCCGCCATTGCTCGCGCGCGACATAGCCAACGGGCAAGGAGAGCCGTTGCTCCAGCGCCATCTCGTCCTGCGCGGACAGCTTTTCCAGATCCTCGAAGCGGACGATTCCCAGATCGGACAAGCGCGCCTGCAGCGCGTCATCAATGCCGCGGATTCTCGTCAGCGAATCGCGCGGGCTCGGGACGAAACGGTCGGTAGGGGCGGGGTCCGGGGCTGCCCGTCGCGATTTCGGTCGGCTCGGCTTCCAGTTCTGGCTGATGAACCGGTGACGGCTCGACGGCGA
>NZ_JSBN01000171.1 GCF_000797515.1 Sphingomonas sp. Ant H11 | reverse complement strand
GGGCGGTCCCCCTCCTCGTGCCGGGGAGGATCAGGTCGGCAATCGCCGCATCCGCATCGCCTTCGTCTCGACCAATTCGATCAGCCAGGGCGAACAGGTGGCGCAGCTCTGGCCGATCCTGTTCGATCGCTTCCATCTCGAAATCGCCTTCGCCCATCGCACCTTCAGTTGGGGCAGCGAAGCGCGCGGCGCAGCGCACGTCCATGTCGTCGTGATCGGGTTGACCCACCGCGATAATCAGCCGAGCGAGAAGCGGTTGTTCAGCTATCCCGACATTCGACGCGAGCCGATTGAAAGTCGGCATGATGCGCTGACGGCGTACCTGTTCGATGCACGGGGTGTGATGAACCGGCATTTGGTGGTGTCAGAATCCACCAGCCCGACTTCTCCCCGCCCAGCAATCTCATTTGGTAATATGCCTAACGACGACGGAAATCTAATCTTATCCACCGCCGAACGCGCTGCTCTATTATCCTCCTACCCGGACGCCGAATCATTCATAAAGATTCTTGCGGGCGCAAAAGACTATATTGAAGGAAGCCACAGATTTTGCTTTTGGCTCGTGAAAGTTGATCCATCAATAATCCGAAGCATACCACCCATCTTGGAACGATTGCGTCGCAATCGAATTTATAGAGAATCAAGCACAAGGCTTACGACAAGAAAACTTGCCGGCGCACCCGGATTGTTCGGAGAAATCCGTCAAAGCGATCAGCCTTATGTACTCATTCCGCGCCACTCATCGGAACGCAGAGAATATGTTCCTTTTGGCTTCTTTGGTCCTGAGACGATTGCACATGATAGCTGCTTATTCATGCCAAACGCCGATCTCTTTGATTTCGGCGTCATGACGAGTCGAGCACATATGGCGTGGCTCGCTCAAATGGGCGGCCGCCTTAAGAGCGATTTCCGCTATTCAATCGGCCTCGTCTACAACACCTTCCCCTGGCCCGACGCCACGCCCGCACAGCGCGCGAAAATCGAGCAGCTTGCGCAAGCGGTGCTCGATGCGCGCCTCGCGCACCCGACCGCCAGCCTCGCCGATCTTTATGATCCCGATACCATGCCGGGCGATCTGCGCCGCGCGCACCATGCGCTCGATCTGGCGGTGGACCGGCTCTACCGCAGCGCGCCGTTTGCCTCGGACCGTGACCGGGTCGAGCATTTGTTCGGCCGCTACGAAGCGCTGGTAAACCCGCTCGCCACCACCGGCGTAAAAGCCAATCGCCGCGTCGCCCGCAGAAGCGCCGCCCAGCAGGAACCGGATGCATGAAGCCCGCCCACGTCGCCACGATCCGCAAGGACGATTTCTACGTCCCCACGCTGCAAGTGCTGCGCGATCTGGGTGGCTCCGCCTCGATCGAGGAGATTGAGGAAAAGCTGATCGATCGCTTCGGCTTCACCCAGGCCGATCTCGACGCGACCTACCCCACCAGCGGCGACAACATCATCACCGACAAAATGTCCTGGGCGCGCAGTTATCTGAAATTCCCCGGCTTCGTCGCCAACGATTCGCGCGGCGTGTGGGTGTTGACCGAGGCCGGTCGGCTGGTGGTGGATCAGCCGCTCGAAACGCTGCGCCAGCGCATCCGTTCGGCCAAGGCGGCGCGGCGTGCGGAGCAGCTCAAGGCCAAGGCGTCCAGCCTCGTGCTCGACCCGGCCGAGGAGGAGGCCGACGAAGCCGTCGCCGGCTGGTCCGATCTGTTGCTCGCCAAGCTCCAGTCGATCGAGCCCGCCGCGTTCGAGCGGCTGTGCCAGCGCTTGCTGCGCGAACATGGCTTCACCCGGGTCGAGGTGACGGGCAAATCGGGCGATGGCGGCATTGACGGGCAAGGCGTGCTGCGCGTCAATCTCGTCTCCTTCCACGTGTTGTTCCAGTGCAAGCGCTACAAGGGCTCGGTCGGGGCCTCCACCATCCGCGATTTTCGCGGGGCCATGCAGGGCCGCGCCGACAAGGGGCTCGTCATCACCACCGGCACCTTCACCCCCGATGCCAGGCGGGAGGCGACGCGCGACGGCGCGCCCGCGATCGATTTGATCGATGGCGAGGCGCTGTGCGATTTGCTGCGCGAGGTCGGGCTCGGCGTGGTGGTGCGCCCTGTGACGACCTATGAGGTCAGCGTCGACCAGGCCTTTTTCGACGAGGTGTGAGGCCCTGTCCTACACGCCCCCGCTCTGGCATTCTCCCCCGGCATCGCCCGCCGCGCGCGGGCGCGCCGCTCTTTCGCATCGCTGCACCGCTTTTCCCAACGGGCACCCCGCCCGCGTGCTTTTTCGCATTTTCTTATGGCGCATATGGGCGAACTTCCTGAAATTTCGCCCGCCGCGCCGCCCGCTCCGCCGCCGCCTGCGCGCGGCTTTCCTTTTGGCGCATCATCGGCTAAGGCGCGCCCTTCAAGAATTCCCCAAAATCACCAGAGGTTTGTTTGGCAAAAGAAGAACTGCTCGAAATGCGCGGCCAGGTGGTGGAGCTTCTGCCCAACGCCATGTTCCGCGTGAAGCTTGAGAACGATCATGAAATTCTCGGTCACACCGCCGGCAAGATGCGCAAGAACCGCATCCGCGTGCTCGTCGGCGACGAAGTGCTGGTCGAACTGACGCCCTATGATCTCACCAAGGGGCGGATCACCTATCGTTTCAAGTGATTCGGACGCGGTGGTGCGCCAGAGCCCGCCGCTCGTCCTCGCCTCCACCTCCCCCGCGCCGCGCCGATCTGCTCGCGCGGCTGGGGGTAACGCCCGCCCGCATCGCCGCACCCGACGTCGACGAGACGCCGCTCAAGGCCGAGCCGCCGCGCGCCTA
>NZ_JSBN01000170.1 GCF_000797515.1 Sphingomonas sp. Ant H11 | reverse complement strand
GGGCACCGCCCGTTGCGGACCGTCCCCTCTCCCCGGCCCTCTCCCCGGAGGGGAGAGGGAGAAGCTGCCTCCACTCCCGGATTTTCGGCCTCATATTGCTCGGCCACCTCAACTTGCTCGGCGCTGGCCGGCGCGATGTTGACCGTATCGGTCACCGGCTCCAGCGCAGGCGCTTCCGCTGCCGAGAAATCGCCCTCGGTCTCGATCACCACCAGCGCCGCGCCGATCGACACCTGGTCGCCGACCTCGCCCGCCAGTTCGATCACAATGCCCGACACGGGCGATTCCATCTCGACCGTCGCCTTGTCGGTCATCATGTCGGCAATCTGCTGGTCTTCCTCGATCCGGTCGCCGACCTTCACATGCCAGGCGACGATTTCGGCCTCGGAAATGCCTTCGCCGATATCGGGGAGTTTGAACGTAAAACGCGCCATTATGCGTCCTTCATGATTTTCTTGAGCGCCTCGCCGATACGGACGGGGCCCGGGAAATACGCCCATTCCAGGCTGTGCGGGTACGGCGTGTCGAAGCCGGTGACGCGCTCGATCGGCGCTTCGAGATGGTAGAAGCAGCGCTCCTGCACCAACGCCGACAGCTCCGCGCCAAAGCCGCCAGTGCGCGTCGCTTCATGCACGATCATGCAGCGCCCGGTCTTCTGGACCGACGCCTCGATCGTCTCGATGTCGAGCGGCACCAGCGTGCGCAGATCGATCACCTCGGCATCGACCCCCGCTTCGACGATTACCGACAGCGCGACGTGGACCATCGTGCCATAAGCCAGCACCGTCAGCGCCTCGCCCGGCCGCACCACCTTGGCCTTGCCCAGTTCGATCTTGTAATAGCCGGTCGGCACGTCGCCCGCCGGATGCTGCGACCAATTCTGCGTGGGCCGGTCCCAATGGCCGTCGAACGGGCCGTTATAGATGCGCTTTGGCTCGAAGAAGAGCGTCGGATCATTGTCCTCGATCGCCGCGATCAGCAGGCCCTTGGCGTCGTACGGCGTCGACGGGATTACCGTCTTGATGCCCGAGACATGGGTGAAGATCCCCTCGGGGCTCTGGCTGTGCGTCTGCCCGCCGAAAATGCCGCCGCCGAACGGGGAGCGCACCGTGATCGGCGCGGTGAATTCCCCGGCCGAGCGATAGCGCAAGCGCGCCGCCTCGCTCACCAACTGGTCGAGCGCAGGATAGATATAATCGGCGAACTGGATTTCGGGCACCGGCCGCAAGCCATAGGCCCCCATCCCCACCGCGACGCCGATGATGCCGCATTCGGTGATCGGCGTATCGAACACGCGGGTCTTGCCATATTTGGACTGCAAGCCCGCGGTCGCGCGGAACACGCCGCCGAAATAGCCGACATCCTCGCCCATCACGACGATATCGGGGTCACGGTCCATCATCACGTCCATGGCGGAATTGATCGCCTGGATCATGTTCATGCGGGTGGAGGTCGGGGTTTCGGAAGCGGTTTCGGTTTCTGGCATGATGTCGCTCATAATCCCTCTCCATCGGGAGAGGGAGGGAGGCGCGAAGCGCCGGAAGGGTGAGGGTGACCGGGCGCGGGGCAT
>NZ_JSBN01000017.1 GCF_000797515.1 Sphingomonas sp. Ant H11 | reverse complement strand
CGCCGACAGGAAGCGGCGGCGGCAAAGGCGGCGGCCAACTCGCCGTGGAACCGGGCGATCACCTCGGCGACGCGATCGGCTTCGTCTGCGGTCGGGCGTCAGGTCGCCAATGAAGTATCGAAGGCCGTGTTCGGCTCCAGCCGCGGTGCCGGGGCCGGGATTATCGGCGGGCTGGTGCGCGGCGTCCTCGGCGGCCTGTTCAAAGGCCGCTAAGCCCGCTGCCGCCGCTCTTTGCGAGCGGCGGCAGGCCAGGCCGTATCAGAAGCTGATGCTTACCGTCCCGAACACCTGACGCGGGGCCAGCGGGAACACGCTGTAGGTGTTGGTCGCCGATCCGATGCTGAGCGACGATGCCGCCTTGCGATCGGTGATGTTGGTGACGTTCACGCTGACGTGCAGCGCCTTCGCTACCAACCGTTGGTCGAGCGGGATCGTCGCCCCGATCTGCCCTGCCAACGTGAAATAGCCCGCCACCGAGAGGTCGTTGGTGTAGGTTGCGTAGCGGCGACCGATATAATCGCCGATCAACTGCGCGTCGAAGATCCCGTGCCCAACCGACAGCACGGTCTTGTTGAGCCAGTCGGGCGAACCGGGCACGTTCTTGCCCTGCGTCGGCACCGTCGTCGTTCCGCTGATATAGTCGGCCTTATATTTCGAGGTGTTGTACGAAAGCGCATTGTACAACGACACTCGCGGCCCGGCGTGCAGCGTGAACGCGAAATCCACGCCATTGGTCTTCACGCCACCGACGTTCTGAATGATCGCAGCGCCGCTGGTGATCGAGTTGACGATCGGGTTGGGCGAAATGCCGAGCAGCCGATTCGAGAAATCGACGTGATAGACGCTGAGCTGGCCCTCAATCGACAGGCCGCCCCCCAGTTGGTGATGCGAGCGCACGCCTCCTTCATAGGTCCAGCTCGTTTCGGGCTGGACGGTCGAGGAAAACAGGTCGAACGCCCCTTGGCTGCCCAGTGCGAAGGGCGACAGGCCAGCTGCGGCGCTCGTCTGGAACTGGCGGATGTTCTTCTGCGCGTTGACGAACAGCTGATCGTTGGGGGTCACCTCCCACACCGCACCGACTTCGGGCAAAAACACCTTGGTCGTCTCAAGCGCGCCATTGGGAAGTGCGACGGTTCCAGCGAACGAACCCAGCAGCGGCTGGACCTTGATGCGCTGCGTGGCGAATTGATAGGTGGACTTGAAGCCGCCGAGGATCGTCAGCGTCGGCAGCACATGCCAGGCATCCTGCACATGGCTCTGCAACTCGTCGACGCGCACTTCGCTATAATATTGGGTGATCAGCGGGTTGAGCGTGTCGCGCGGGCGCTGGTATGGCGTCGACGGGTTATTGATGTCGAGCGCGTACCAGCGACGGAAGGCCGAAGAGCTTTGCCGCTCGAACCAGCCGCCAAATTCGATGTCATGGTTGCCCAGCGACAGTTTCAGCGTCTGGACGATGCCACCGCGATCGATGCGATATTCGGTCGTGCGCGTCGCGAAGCCCGATCCGCCGAACACGGTCGAGAGGTTCTGCCCCGGATAGTAGACCGAGAAGAGCTGCGGCAGGCCAGCGACCGTGATCGGGCCCGCGACGACACCGACACCGTCATTGTGGTGATAATAGACCTTGGCGTCATAGGTCACCGCGCTGCTCAATTTCGCCGTCATCGCGACATAGCCGAGATAATCGGTGCGTTGCGCGTCGCTGTAATAGTTCCGGTAATTGTCCTTGGCCGCCGCATATTCGGCCGAGGTCAGATAGGCGACTGCGGTCTTGAAGTCGGGGTAGAGGAATGGGCGCGTGTACGGCACATTGCCCGGCGTCTCGCCCTTGGAGATATTGACGACGGTCGCGTCCTCATTCGGTTCGGTCTTGTCCGAATAGGCAAAATAGCCGGTCAGCTTGATCGATCCGCTATCGTGCACGAATTTGCCATTCGCTTGATAGCCGCCTTGGTGGCCATTGAAATCCCACGCGCGCGCATCCTGTCGCACGCCCGAAACATAGAAAGCGTTGCCGCCGCCAAGGTCGCCGCTGTCGAGCCGCACGTAGGTGCGAAACGCGCTGTAGCTGCCAACGGTCTGCGCCACGGTGCCGCCGAAGGTGTGCTTGGGATCGCTGGAGAAGGTGTCGATCGTGCCGCCAAGGTTGCTGGTGGACGCGGTGCCGAGATCGCCCGCACCGCTCGCCAACGTCACTTTGCCGACGTTTTCCGAAATGATCGCACGTTGCGGCGATAGGCCGTTGTAATTTCCGTAATTTTGATCGCCGAGTGGGATCCCGTCCAGCGTGTAACCAAGCTGCTGCTGGTTGAAGCCGTGAATGAACAGCGAGATATTCTGCTCGTTATTGCCCCACGGATCGGCGGTCAGATAGGTTACGCCGGGGAGCGTCTGGATCGCCTTCAGCGGATTGATGCCGGGCAGGATCTTCTGGATCTCGGTGCTGTCGAGCTGGGTTACCGATCGCGTGCTGCGGCGCGCAGTGACCAGAATGTCGGTCGGTGCCGAATCGTCGGGTTGCGCAGCGGGGGCCGCCGCAGGTTCGCCAGGCACCGGCGCTGGTGCGGCGTCCGGGGTCGCCGCATTGGCGACGTTGGACACGCCCGCGAGCAGCCCAAGCGCCAACGCGACTCGCGAAACAGTGTGAAACGACATCGGAAGAAACCCCTTGTGCAATGCAACAATCGGGGCGTTACGAGCCTTGTGCGACGCATTCGCTACTAAGCAACGTCATTTTCATGACGCCAGGATTTCAGTTTTGCTACGTTGTCAGAGGTTTAGCGCGGAATCACGCCCTTCGCCGCCAGTTGGGCCAGCGCTTCTTCGGAAAGCCCCAACGTCTCGCTCAACGCCGCGCGCGTATCCGCCCCGGCACGCGGTGGCGCGCGATCGTAACGGGCTGGGGTCCCCGACAATTTGACCGGGAAAGCGACGACATTCAGCGCAGTGCCGTCCTGCCGCGCCATCGGCTGGACGATCGCGCGGTGCACGACATGGGCATCGGCCAGAATTTCGGGCAGGCCGTTGACCTTGCCCGCCGGGAGCTTGGCTGCCTCCATCGCCGCGACCAGATCGTCCGATCGCCACCGCGCAACGGCGGGGGCGAGGTGCGCGTGCAGCGCCGCACGATTGGCGCTGCGCAGCGCCACGCTGGCGAAGCGCGGGTCCTCACCCAGCGTGTCCAGCCGCAACACGCGCAGGAAATCGCGAAACTGCCGATCATTGCCGAGCGCGACGACGATCTCGCCGTCGGCGGTCGCATAGTCGCGATAGGGCACGATATTGGGGTGGTCATTGCCCATCCGCCCGGGCACCGCGCCGCCGTTGAGATAGTTGGACGCCTGGTTCGACATCATCGCCAATTGCGTGTCGAGCAAGGCGCAGTCGATATGCTGCCCCTGCCCTGTGGCGTCGCGGTGGCGCAAAGCGGCGAGGATCGCGACGGTCGCATAAGTGCCGGTGAACAGATCGACGATCGGCACGCCGACCTTCATCGGCGGGCCGTCCGCTTCGCCGGTGACGCTCATCAGCCCGCCCATCGCCTGGATCAGGAAGTCATAGCCGCCCTTGTCCTTATACGGCCCGTCCTGGCCGAAGCCGGTGATCGAGCAATAGACCAGGCGCGGGTTGATCGCCGAGAGCGCGGCATAATCGAGCCCATATTTGGCAAGCCCGCCGACACGAAAATTTTCGACCACCACATCGCTCTCAGCGACAAGGCGGCGGATCAGATCGGCCCCCTCCGGCTGGGCGAGATCGATCGCGAGCGAGCGTTTGTTGCGATTGGCGCACAGGAAATAGGCAGAATCGCCGGAGTCATCGGCGAGCGCAGGTGGCCCCCAGCGGCGGGTGTCGTCGCCCTGCCCCGGCTGCTCGATCTTGAGCACCTCCGCGCCCAGATCCCCCAGTATCTGCGTCGCCCACGGACCGGCGAGCACGCGCGACAGATCGAGCACCTTGACGCCGGCCAGCGCGCCGGGTTTCGGGCCCTCGGTCATACGCCGGTGTCGAGCCGCACCAGCACGACGCCCTCCTGCACTTGCCCGCCAATCTCTGCGTTCAGCTCGGCAATCGTGCCGTCGAACGGGGCGGTGAGGCTATGCTCCATCTTCATCGCTTCGAGCGTGACGAGCTTCTGGCCCTTGGTGACGGTGTCGCCTGCGGCCACGTCCACCGCGATGATGCGGCCAGGCATCGGCGAGAGGATCGCGCCGTCGGCGGCGGTGCCTGCTACATTACCGCGCGTCGCCGATGCCGCAAACCGCCACGTTGCGCCCTGCAGCGTTGCAAAGACGGCTTCGCCTGAAACGTCGAGAATCGGGTAGGCGCGCTGATCGTAGGTTATCAGGCCATCGGTAGCACCGACATATTCACGGTCGCGGTCCATCATTCGGACGCTGTGACACTCATGCCCATTCAGGCGAAACCCAGTGGGCGCGATGTTATGTCTCGCTGGCGCTATCAGTTCAACGGCGACTTGATCGAGTATCCACTGTGGAGGATCAACCTCATAGATCACGTCGTCCTGATGTTGCTCGATAAAACCAGTGTGAACTCTTCCGCGCATAAAGTCGGGGTTCACCAATAAGGCATGAAGAAACGTCGCGTTGGTACGCAGCGGCCAAACCTGTGCGTCACCAACCAATATTGCCAAACCTAGCGCCGCGTCGCGCCGACCTTCGGCGTGGCAGACGATCTTGGCGATCATCGGATCGTAAAAGGAAGAGACCTCGCCTCCTTCAGCAACGCCGGTCTCGATTCGGCCAACGAAGGGATAATCGTTTTCATATTCGACACCGCGCACGGGGTGCCGCCAGCGAGTGGATCGCACTTTATTTGGCAAACGGAAGCGATCCAATCTCCCCACGGACGGCAAAAATCCTTTTAAGGGATCCTCCGCATATAGCCGCGCTTCCATCGCCCAGCCATTGATCGACAGCTCGTCCTGCCGCTTCGGCAGCGCCTCGCCGCTCGCCACGCGTAGCTGCCATTCGACCAGATCGACGCCAGTGATTTCCTCGGTCACCGGATGTTCGACCTGCAACCGCGTGTTCATTTCCATGAACCAGATGCGGTCGGCGCGGAGGCCCTCGCTCGCATCGGCGATGAACTCGATCGTGCCCGCCCCGACATAATCGACCGCTTTGGCCGCCTTCACCGCCGCCGCGCAGATCGCTTCGCGGGTCGCGACGTCCATGCCCGGCGCGGGGGCTTCCTCAATCACCTTCTGATGGCGACGCTGAAGCGAGCAATCGCGCTCGAACAGATGGACGACATTGCCGTGCGTGTCGCCGAACACCTGCACTTCGATATGGCGGGGCGAGAGGATGTATTTCTCGATCAGGACATCGGTATTGCCGAAGGACGACGCCGCCTCGCGCTGACACGACGCAAGCGCATCGGCGAAATCGGCGGGATTATCGACGCGGCGCATGCCCTTGCCACCGCCGCCCGCCACCGCCTTGATCAGCACCGGATAGCCGACCTGTGCGGCCTCCGCCGCCAGCCGTTCGGGGGCCTGATCCTCGCCGAGATAGCCCGGCGTCACCGGCACGCCCGCCGCGATCATGCGTTCCTTGGCGGCATCCTTCAGCCCCATCGCGCGGATGCTGTCGGGCTTGGGGCCGACCCACACCAGCCCGGCATCGAGCACCGCCTGCGCAAAGTCCGCATTTTCGGAGAGGAAGCCATAGCCGGGGTGGATCGCCGCCGCACCCGTCGCCTTGGCTGCGGCGATGATCTTCTTGCCCACCAGATAGCTTTCGCGCGCCGGACTGGGGCCGATATGCACGGCGTCATCGGCCTGGCGGACGTGCAGCGCGTGCGCATCGGCATCCGAATAGACCGCGACCGTGCGGATTCCCATCGCGCGCGCGGTGCGGATGATGCGGCAGGCGATCTCGCCGCGATTGGCGATGAGCAGCGACTGGATCACCTTAGCCCTCGCAACCGGTGGTGCGCGACGACCAGGTCAAATTCTGAATTTTCCAATGGCCGTTTTCGCGCACCAGATCGAAATGGTCGTATCCGCAATGGTGCACCTTGCCGTCGATCAGGAAGGTGTAGGGCCCCCACACCATCGCGATGTCCCCGTCGATTTCGATCGCGGGGTCGCCAAGCCGCTCCTGAAAGCGCTCGGGCCCGGGCGTGAAGCGCGCCAGCAACTCTGCGCGAGTCTTGTGCGTGATTGTCGAAGCGCCCGCTTGTTCGGTCGCGATCGTCGCCGTCGCATCGGGGCGCAGTGCCTCGCCGATCGCCGTCGCATCGCGCGCGGCGATGCCGTTGAGGAGCGCCGTGACCGGGGCCATCACTTGCGCTTCCTCGGTTCCGGGCGGCGGCAGGCCGGTGCCCTTGGGCAGCGGCTGCACCGGCGTCGTCATCGGCGACATTTGCGCGGCGAGGGCGAGGGCAAAGATCAGGGGCATGAAGAGTCCTTACATCCGGAACACGCCGAACGCCGGGCGCTCGGGGATGGGGGCGTTGAGCGTGGCGGCAAAGGCGAGGCCGAGCACGTCGCGCGTCTGCGCCGGGTCGATGATGCCATCGTCCCACAGCCGCGCGGTCGCGTACCAGGGGTTGCCTTCGTCCTCATATTTCTGGCGGATCGGAGCCTTGAAAAACTCGGCCTCTTCCTCGCTCCAGCCATCAGCATCGCGGTGAACCGTCGCCAGCACCGACGCGGCCTGCTCCCCGCCCATCACGCTGATCCGGCTGTTGGGCCAACTGAACAGGAAGCGCGGGCTATAGGCGCGCCCGCACATGCCGTAATTGCCAGCCCCAAAGCTGCCGCCGATCAGCACGGTGATCTTGGGCACGGTGGCGGTGGCGACGGCGGTGACGAGCTTTGCGCCATGTTTGGCGATGCCCTCGGCCTCATATTTACCCCCGACCATGAAGCCCGAAATGTTCTGCAGGAACAGCAACGGAATGCGCCGCTGGCAGGCGAGTTCGATGAAATGCGCGCCCTTCTGCGCGCTCTCGGAGAACAGCACGCCGTTATTGGCGAGGATCGCCACGGGGATGCCCCAGATATGCGCGAAACCGCAGACCAGCGACGTACCGTAGAGCGCCTTGAACTCGTGGAACTCACTGCCATCGACCAGCCGCGCGATGATCTCATGCACGTCATAGGCGCGCGCACGTCGCTCGGCACGATGCCGTACAGCTCCTCCGCGTCGAATTTCGGCGGGCGCGGGTCCTTGAGGTTCACCGCCGCCTGGACTTGCGGCTGAAGCGTGGAAACGATGTCGCGCACGATCGTCAGCGCATGGTCGTCATTCTCGGCGACATGATCGACCACGCCCGAGTGGCGACCGTGGGTGTCGGCACCGCCCAGTTCCTCGGCCGAGATCACCTCGCCGGTGGCGGCCTTGACCAGCGGCGGGCCGGCCAGGAAAATGGTCCCCTGCCCGCGCACGATGATCGTCTCGTCGGACATGGCGGGCACATAGGCACCCCCGGCGGTGCAAGACCCCATCACGCAAGCGATCTGCGGGATGCCCTTGGCGCTCATATTGGCCTGGTTGAAGAAGATCCGCCCGAAATGGTCGCGATCGGGAAAGACCTCGGCCTGGTGCGGCAAGTTCGCGCCGCCCGAGTCGACGAGGTAGATGCACGGCAGATGGTTCGCCTCGGCGATTTCCTGTGCGCGCAGATGCTTCTTGACCGTCAGCGGGTAATAGGTGCCGCCCTTCACCGTCGCATCGTTGCACACGATCATGCACTGGCGGCCCGAAACGCGCCCGATTCCGGCGATCATGCCCGCGCCGGGGACTTCATCGTCATACAGGCCATTGGCGGCGAGCTGGCCGATTTCGAGAAAGGGCGAGCCGGGGTCTAGCAGTCGCTCGACCCGGTCGCGCGGGAGGAGTTTGCCGCGCGCGGTGTGGCGCTCGCGGCTCTTCTCATTCCCGCCCAGCGCGGCCCGCGCAACGTCGGCGCGGAGGCGTTCGACCAGTGCGCGGTTATGCGCGGCGTTGGCGCGGAAGGTCTCGCTTTCCGGCGAGAGCGCGGAGGTGAGGACGGGCGCGGTCACAGACCCTCTCCCATCGGGAGAGGCAGGGAGCCGCGAAGCGGCGGAAGGGTGAGGGTGACCGACGCCATGTTCCGATCGCCCTCACCCTTCCCCCTCGGCTGTGCCGAGCGGGCCCCTTCCCTCTCCCAAAGGGAGAGGGAGTGTACGTCCGTGCGCATCGCACTCCCCATCACGCCGCCCCGATCAGTTCGCGGCCGATGAGCATACGGCGGATTTCGTTGGTGCCAGCGCCGATATCGAGCAGCTTCGCATCTCGATAATAGCGTTCCACCGGCCAATCCTTGGTATAGCCCGCGCCACCCAATGCCTGCACCGCCTCATTCGCCACGCGCACGGCATTCTCGCTCGCCAGCAGGATCGCGCCGGCCGCATCGAAGCGCGTGGTCTTGCCCGCATCGCAGGCACGCGCAACGGCATAGACATAGGCGCGCGCCGAATTGAGCGCGACGTACATGTCGGCGATCTTGCCCTGCATCAGCTGGAACGCGCCGATCGGTTTGCCGAATTGCTGGCGCTCCCGGACATAGGGCACGACCACGTCGAGGCACGCCTGCATCAGGCCGAGCTGGATCCCGGCGAGCACGGTGCGCTCATAATCGAGCCCGCTCATCAACACGCCGACCCCGCCATTGACCGGGCCCATCACATTCTCTTCGGGCACTTCGCAGTCGGTGAAGACGAGTTCGGCGGTGGGGCTGCCGCGCATCCCCATCTTGTCGATCTTCTGGCCGATCGCGAAACCGGGCATGTCCTTTTCGATCAGGAAGGTGGTGATGCCACGGCTGCCCTCGCCGGTCTTGGCGTAGACGACCAGCGTGTCGGCATACGCCGCGTTGGTGATCCAGAATTTGGTGCCGTTCAGGACATAGCCGCCCTGCACCTTGTCGGCCTTCAGCTTCATGCCGACGACGTCCGACCCCGCGCCGCTTTCGGACATAGCGAGGCTGCCGACATGCTCGCCCGAAATCAGCTTGGGAAGATATTTGGCCTTCTGCTCAGGCGACGCCCAGCGCGCGATCTGGTTGACGCACAAATTGGAATGCGCGCCATAGCTGAGGCGACCGAAGCCGAAGCGCGGCTGACCTCTTCGCACGCCACGACATGTTCGAGATAGCCGAGACCCAGCCCGCCATCCGCTTCCGGCACGGTCACGCCGTGCAGGCCGAGCGCGCCCATTTCGGGCCACAGGCTTTGCGGGAACCAGTCCTCGGCATCGACCCTGGCCGCGATCGGCGCGATCCGGTCGGTCGCGAAGCGCTGGGTCGTGTCGCGGATCATGTCCGCAGTTTCGCCCAGCGCGAAATCCATCTGGCCTATCATGTGCCTCTCCTCATCCTCGCTTTGCGCCTCCGATAGCGCGTGTCGATTCAAATCGTAAGGCCTTGTGCCGACAGCGATTGAACGCGAGGAGCGATGGAGAAGATAACCCCTGCCCAGCAGGGCCCGGCGACTCGCACGAGCCTATTTCAGAGAGGGGTTGGAGCGGTGAAGGGAATCGAATAGGATAACCTAAGCCACTGATTTCGTTTTATTAAAGATGCGTTGAGATGGGCTAAAGCCCCCAATATGGCCCCCGGAACCGCCATATGTCCGGGTTCGAAGCACTATTTCACTGTTCTGGCTCCGAATTTGTAGCGACCCGCCTGGCGCTTGTCACCGCCGAAAATCCACCCCGTCAGCGTCAAGGGCTACTTTCAAGTCTTAAGTCGGCGCTTTTTCCGAGAGAAGATCTTCGCCGGATCTGCCCGATTCCTGTCTGGCAGGTTCCAAGTACGAATCGCGGGATAGCTGCCCTTCCTACGGATCAGATGTTTTCGCCCGCTGCCGACCAACTTACTCCATTCACTGACCGCCAGTTGAACGACCGCCTATGTCAGTACCTGCCGTTCTCCCGAAGCCGGGAGTAAACTCATGCACAGCGGCTATTTCGGCCGGCGCTTAAAGTGAGGCTCGAGCAGACCGACCATATGGTCGAGCATGTCTGGGCCAGTCCTGCGGGGCATCGGCCCGTCCGCGTAATCCTCGTGCGGCTTGACGCCGTTGAACGTGAGCTCACCTGCCCCGAGGGCGATCAGTTCGACCATGAACGGATCCTTCTCCCGGCCATCGAAGGAGAGCGACACTTTCGCGCCGAGACCGGCGATGACGTCGCAAAGCTGCACGGCGGCCGACTCATGGGAACGTACGGCGGTGGTGCTGCGAACTCGCAGCGGGAACTCGACGCTTGTTCCGTCGCCCATCTCCACCGGCCCGGGTTCGCAGTCGTCGCGCAGGATCGTATCCCAGACGTCGCGTTGACGCAGGAAGTTGCTGGACTCGTCGTGGACGACGTCGAAGTCCTCCGGCCTGCGCTGCCGCCAATGGACCACGGACGCCAGGACTGCGGTCAGCTGGATCTCGCTGCTATCGGTGAATGCCGCGAGGTCGACGTTGGCGAGTTCGAATCGCCGGGCGCCCTCTGCCAGCATGGCGAAGATGGTGGAGATCGGATGCTTGGAGCTGCTCGCCGTCCTGCCGAGGTGCTCACGGAGTGCGTCCATGGTCGTGCGGCTGGGCGTGCGGGCGAAGGCATCCCAGCGCTTGGCGGTCTCCTCGTAGAGGTCCTCGCTGCCGAACCGCAGAAAATCCCGGTGAATGGTGTTCATGTACCGCCGGGCGTATCCGTTGCCATAGTAGTCGTAGCCGCCCGCAGTGAACGTGGGTTCGACGAGATACTCGAACATCTTCACGATCAGCGAGAAGCGCTTGTCGATTACGTAGAAGAAGAGGCGATCCGCAAGCGCCGGGATCTCGGCTGCCAGGGTCCTGAGGCCGTTGCGGTGCGTGTCGCGCTTCCAGATGTTGACGAACTTGTACTCCGCGCCCTGATACCTCGGAAAGCAGCGGCGCAGGATTTCGGCCGCCCCATCGTCGCCGATAAGTGACGATGCGATGGTGAAATAGGGCTGTTGGGGATTGTAGAGGTCGCCACCGGTATAGCCGGATTCATCAATGTAGATCGTGGTCATGGCGATCATGTAAGAACTTGCTTGAGCCGATGTAAGCATTGTGTTTCCGATGCGCT
Source organism: Sphingomonas sp. Ant H11 (assembly GCF_000797515.1). GTDB lineage: Bacteria > Pseudomonadota > Alphaproteobacteria > Sphingomonadales > Sphingomonadaceae > Sphingomonas. Next base: position 49,403 of record NZ_JSBN01000017.1, on the reverse strand, counting down.
CTCGACCCAACCTGCGGAACCGAGCCGCCCGAGCAACTTAGCGAGCGCCATGAGTAATTTCCTTCTGCCGATGTCAGAGTTCAATCGCATCCATCAGGTCATCCATGGCACAATCAAGGATGAGGGCAACCCGGGGAAGGGATGCACCCTATTCGCATGCATCGGCGCATTGATCTTGAGCAAGCACTACAAGATCCCGGCCCGGGCGGTGGCGGGAGGCTTCGCCATGTGCGTGGAGCCCGAGAAAAACATGTTCTTCGGACGCGACGGCGACAGCGACGGCGGCGGAGTCGTCGAGTTCGACGAGGACGGTTTCCACATGTGGGTGCAGACCGAGAACTACATCATCGATTTCATGTCGCCGCTGTACCATGAGGCGTTCCAGGACGTTCAACGGGACGTGGTCATCCCGCGGCGGATGTTTCAGAAGCGGATCAAGGACGAGGCGGAGAATCTGGACGTTCTGAATAGGGCGGGCGATTTCTACACAATGCCGGATCCCGACCTTAGCGAACGACTGATCGACAGCATTCTGGAGCGGCCGCTAAACACGGATATTATCCATATCGCCGAGACATGGTTCGGCACCCGACGTGGCAAGCAGAAGCCCTCCCTGACCATCGGAAGCAATGACGGGATCGTGCGCGAGTTGACGCTGCCGAACACCTTGGCGCGTGGCGCATGGTGAGCGTCGATGCCTAGGTTCCACCCGTTTCCGTCCTGTCCCACGAGGGCGAGGTCATGCTGATCGGTAACATTGATCCATCGTGGAAAGACATGTCGAAGTACGTGGTCCATTTCGCGAAGGCAGATCCGCCGAAGACGGCCTACGATAACGCGATTTCGATCCTATACGGGCGGCGCATCATCGCGGCGAACGCGTTTGGGGCCGGTCGCAATCTTGCGCCAGCACGGAAATCGGTGTGCTTCAGCGAGGTGCCGCTCCACCACCTGAAGCGGCTGGCAGATGTTCGAGGGCGGCACGGCATCGGCTTCCGGAAGGAATACATTGTAGATCGTGGCGGCGGTCCAATCCTCTATGCCTACAAGGACACGAAGCAGGCGCAGGCGATCAAGGCGATGGTGCATGCGGCGGCGCACGACGCCAATTCGCCGGTCTGGGATGTCGCGCCGTTCGTGGATCTGCCCGGCATCTACGGCAAGTCGATGTACCTCTATGAGTGGGAGAGGGAGTGGCGGCACGTGGGCGACTTGGACTTCTCGGAAACCGACCCGGCTTTTCTCATCATTCCCGAGGATCTGCATGAGACCGCGCGAGACTTCTTCCACTCCGCGAAGATCGACGATGTGGGGCCGAGCTACGAATGTCCCTTCATCGATCCCTACTGGGGGGAGGACCGGATAACGGCCGCCCTGTATTCCTGAGATCCTTGACATGCAGGGTGTGGGGCGGTCTGGAAGGGCCCGCTCGACTATCTCTGTGTTGCAAACTACGCTCTCGTTTCCCGCAGCGCGATCGCGGCTCGCCAACCCTTATCGAGACAGGCGGGATGACGCCGAGGTGCAGCGGTTAACGCCTCAACAAGCTGCCGATGGTGCCTTCGCAGATGACAGCCGACTTCAACATCTCTCCCGGCATCCATGCCATGTTGCATCGCTACCGACCGGACAAGCGCCCGGGGAAGCGGGTTATCACTCTCGAGAGTCCGGATTCCTTCAATCAGGAATGGATCGAGGAGGTGGCTCGAGAACTGGAATTGCCGGAGGTGACCGCACAGCTCGATGCGGGCGAGGTCGCCGCCCTCGCGTTGGCGGCGGCCTCGGCTCGCCGGAGGTTTGGCGACGATGCGGGGACCACGCACGCACTCCAGCGATTGCTCGAATCGCGCGCGGGCGACCTCGATGCCGACATCGCGCTCGTGGCGATCACCGGACACGGTCAGCATCGCGACATCTTGAAGACCTTCCCCGACATGGTGGAATCCTCCGCCATGATCGAGGCGATCATCGAGGCGGCGTCACAAGGGGCGATGGCAGGATTGCATCGCTACGTTGATATGAGCGCCCTGATGATCCGCGATATGAACCAGGCGAGGCTGGCGCTGCCTGTTTCGGAGACGAGGCGGGACGACCTCCTGCCGACCTATCTCGTGGCGGCGACGGCTCGCGGTCTTGGGTGGACACGCTGGGTAAAGCTCTTCGCGATCCTGTGCGATGGGACCGAGCTCGCGGACGAGATGGGGCCGCCCCATCCTGAGAAGCGCAATTGGGAAACCGATGAATCGATGGGGATGCGGCGCGAGGCCTGGAGCGAGATACTGCCCGACCTTCCGGTCCGGCAGGTCGCGCGGCTCATCCTCGATCTCGAGGGAGTGCTTTCAACCTCGGGTCCGGACGTTCGGGCGGTCTATGTCCGGCGTCTGCGCACCGCCATTGGCGATGATGACGATCTGCGCAGGGCCACCGTGGAGGCGCTGCTCAGCCGCAGCCCGCCGCGGCAGCACGACCTGGCGCTCTTCGCGGCCACGCGGTTGGTAGAGGCCAGCGACAAGGCCTTCGTCTCGGAACTCGTCGATCACCCTGACCGCGAGGTTGGGTATCTCGCCGACATGGTTCGCCACGCGGTCTTCGGAGCGGTGGCCGCCGATGACACTTGGCCAGCGCCCGGTGTCAGCACCATCACTGACCGCCTGTTCCAGATCGGACTCATGCCGGCAGCGACGGAGCACCCGCTCACCTGGATCGGGGATCGGCTCCTCGAGCGGTTGATCGAACAGACCATCGCCGGCGAAGAGCGCAGGTTCGCGCAGGAATATCGCGACCACAGTGAGGAGGGTGAGGAGGGGCTGCTCCGCAGCTTCTTCTCAGATCTCGCCAACCGTCTGCGCGACCTTGGGGAGGGGCTTCGGGCGACCGCGAGGGCCACCGGCTCGGACCGGACCGCGAGCATAGAGCTGAACTACCGTCCGGTCGACAAGTCGGAGGAAGGGAAGCCGGGGGTGAACCCGCGTGGTGACGCGGAGCCTCCCTCATTTTCCGCAGACCTCTGTCTGATCATCGACCCGCATCTCGACGGACGACCGCTCGGCAAGCGTGCCACGCTGGTGCAGGCGAAGCGGCTCCGCCTGAAGGACACCACCCGGCCCGAGCGCGGCCTCACTTCGTCCTTCAAGCTGGATCCCAGGCAGATGACGGACCTGATCCGACAGACCGGCTCGTCGTTCTACCTGTTCCAATGTCCCGGGCTCCTCGATAGGGGCATCCCGATTATCCCGACCCAGCTGGTCGAAGACCTAGCGCGGCATCACGCCCCGAGTGCCGCTCAAATCCCGGCGAACCTCGTCGGCTCTGCTTCGCGCCCGCTGGCTGAATGGCTGACGTACGTGGTCTTGGGATTGCGCACAGGCGATCCGCTGGCCGAACTCGTGGCAAAGGCCGAAGGCGGCGACGGGCGCCGCCCGCGCCCGCTGACGAGGTTCGGCACGGTCGAGATAGTGATCCGGGTCGCGAGCCGAAGTCGAAGGCCGGAGACGGTTTCAGGTGAAATCACCGAAATGAACGAGGTTATTCCCGGAGAGCGCCAAAAACGACCCCGTGATCGCGCCCGCATCTGAAGTTTAGTGAGGTGCGCCAAAATGGATGAAGATCGACTGCGCCAATATCGGTGCTTTGCCGCCACAAGAACGCTATGGTTTCATGGGAGGGATGTATCTTAGCGGGCCTTCCGGGGAGGACATGTGCGGCTGGCCGAAATACGGATCGAGAACTTCAGAACTTTTGGCGAAGGGGACGCCGCGTTTCGACTGACCTTGCCGGCCGGCATCGCGGCACTGGTGGGAGAGAATGATTCCGGCAAAACTGCCATCGTTGATGCTATCCGGCTTGTGCTGGGTACGCGGGGCCAGGATTATTTCCGGGTCGGTGAGGTGGATTTCCATCAGCCGCCGGACGGCGGCGTGGCCAGGAACGAGATCCGAATTCTCCTGCGGTTCGATGCGCTCAGCGTCGGCGATCGTGGGGCCTTCCTGGAGCATCTCACTTATCTTGATGGCAAGGCCCATCTGTTCTTGCATTGGCAAGCGGTGGCGGGCTCCCGCGGCCCGTCGAGACGTTTCACGACTGTAGAGTGCCGTTCCGGCGCCACGGGCGGTGGTCCGGCGCTGGAGGCCTCGGCACGCGCGCTCCTCTGCGCGACCTATCTGCGACCACTCCGCGACGCCAATCAGGCTCTTTCGGCCGGCCGCGGCTCGCGGCTGGCTCAGATCCTCCAGCAGACCGAAGAGATCGAAAGCGTCGGCGAGGATTTCAATCCCGAAGCTTTCCCGGAAGATCCAGCGACGCTGAGCGTCCTCGGCATCGGCGACTTCGCCAACGAGTTGCTGGAACGTCAGGCCGGAATAGGCAACGCGCGCGCGCGCCTCAACGACGACTATCTCGCCAAGCTTTCGTTCGAAGGCGATGTGCTTAGGGGCGCGATCTCGGTCAGCGGCGCTCGCGGCGACAAATCCGCACGGCTGCGGCAACTCCTAGAGAAGCTGGAACTCGATCTGCGCAACGATGGTGTCGCGGACCCGCCCCCGGGGCGCGGCCTTGGCTCCAACAATTTGCTGTTCATGGCATCCGAACTGCTTCTTCTCAGCCAGGAAACTGACGGCTATCCCGCATTGCTGATCGAAGAGCCTGAGGCCCATCTTCATCCCCAGCGCCAGCATCTGCTGATCGATTTCCTGAAGCAAAAGGCGATCGTAGATCGAGGTGCCGAGCATGGGCTTCAGGTTTTGATGACGACCCACAGTCCATCGCTTGCATCGTCGCTGAAACTGGAAAATCTCGTGCTAGTTCGCAACGGACGAGCGTTCCCTCTGGGCCCCGATCACACCCTGCTCGCGCCGGACGATTATGCGTTTCTCGAGCGGTTTCTGGACGCCACGAAGGCGAACCTCTTCTTCGCTCGCGGCGTCATCATCGTGGAAGGCGATGCCGAGAATATCCTCCTGCCCACGCTCGCCCGGCTGATCGGAAGAGATTTGGCGCGCCATGGTGTGTCGGTCGTTAACGTTGGAGGTACGGGTCTCGGCCGATATGGGCGGATTTTCCAGCGCCGCGCGGCGGACGAACAGGGGCTACTCAACGTTCCGGTGGCCTGCATGACCGACATGGATGTGATGCCCGATTGTGCGCCGGCTATACTCGGTCTTACCACTCTGGACGGTTCGGTGCCCGCGAAGAGCAGCAGACGGTGGCGCAAGAAGGACGACTTCGAGGGCGATGGCCTTGAGAATCAACGCGCTTCAATTGCGGCCCGCGCCACCGGCCAATCGGTCCGCACCTTCGTAGCCAACGAGTGGACCCTCGAATATGACCTCGCGCATTTCGGCCTCCCTAGAGAGGTATGGGTTGCTGCGGATCTCGCGATTGCCGACGAACGCATCCATGCGGGGCGAGCGACGGTGGCCGAAGTCGTGCGCACCTCGATCCGCAGCTTCCGCGACCTGTCTGACCTGGCCCCTGAGAGCCGCAGCACGTCAATATATGCGAAGTATCGAGGCGGAGCCTCCAAGGCGATCGCGGCGCAATATCTGGCGGCGTTGCTTGATCGCGCGGCGGACAGGGGCCGTCTGACTCCGGCCTCACTTCGCGAGCTCCTACCACCCTATGTCCGTGCGACGATCGACTATGCCACGGGCAATATCGGCGATGCGCTGGCGTGATCGGCATAGCGGAACTCCTGGCGCGGCCCGTTAGCGACGAGGACATCGCCGTTGCCTGCGCTAGCCTCGGTTTGCCGCCCTTGGCGTTTCACGGCGCTGGCGGAGAGGATGCGCGCCTTGCCGTTTTGCGCTCAAACGGATCGATCGACGTCGCAGCTTGCCCCGGCAGCGGAAAGACGACGCTGCTCGTCGCGAAACTCGCGATCTTGGCGAAGCGCTGGACCTCGCCCGCCGCAGGCGTCTGTGTGCTCTCTCACACCAATGTGGCACGGCTGGAGATCGAGAAAAGGCTTGGTGCTGACCCCGCCGGCCGGGCGATTCTTTCTTATCCGCACTTCATCGGCACCATTCACGGGTTCGTGAATCAGTTCATCGCGCTTCCCTGGCTTAGATCGCAGGGGATCGACGTGGTCGCGATCGACGACGACATCTGCCTCCGAAGGCGGCTGCACAAGCTGACCCCGCCCCAACGTTCTCGGGTTTTGCAGACCAAGCGCCGGGAGGGGCTCCTTCGGATCGTCGACGCCAACCACGATGTTGGCGACGTCGCTTGGGGCGGTGGACCGCTTGGGAAGCACACCGCGACCTATCAGGCGTTCGTTGCTGCGTGTCAGGCCACGACAGCGGAAGGATATTTCTGCCACGATGACATGATGATCTGGGCCGCACAGGCCCTCGATCGCAATCCCGAGCTGCGAAACGCGGTCCGTCAACGATTCCCGGTGCTGTTCCTGGACGAGGTTCAGGACAATGATGATGTTCAATCTGCGATCCTCCACCGGCTGTTCATGGATGACGATCGGCCGGTCGTGCGTCAGCGCTTCGGCGACATGAACCAGGCGATTTATGGGAGCGCGTCCGCAACAGATCTGAATGGCACGAACAGCAATGTTTTTCCCAACGCGGCAATTTCTATCCCTGTGGCCAACAGCCATCGCTTCGGCACCCAGATCGCAACGCTGGCCGATGGGCTCGCCCTGTCCCCTCCTGGCCTCATCGGCCTGCGCGAGCATCCTGAGCCCGAACGGGGCAGACAGGCCGCGATCTTGCTCTTCGGTACCCAACAGGCCACGGCTGTGCTGCCGGCGTTTGCGCATCTTCTGACTACGCGGTTCAGTCCCGCAGAGCGTGCGGCTGGCGTCTTCGCTGCAGTCGGTGCGATCCATCGCGACACCAATCGACCGGACACGCCAAATTGCGTGGCCCACTATTGGGACGGTTACGATCATGAGCTGGCCCGCGTCGAAGGGAGGCCCGCCACCTTGATCGGCTATCTCAGGCGCGGTGTCCGGGACGCGGCCGGAACGGGAGATGTTCGACCCATAACCGAGAAGGCCGCCGACGCCGTGCTGCGGCTGGCGACGATACTGAACCCGTCCGTTCGGCATCCGAATCTGGCCAACCGCTTCCGCCAGCTAGGCCGGCTTCTCGAACACGATGCTGCGACACTCCGACGATTTCATCTTTTGTGCTGGAAGGTTGCGAGCGGCGAACTGCCTACGAACGCCGGGGTGTGGCAGACTTGGAAGAAGCCGATCACGGATATTGCCAACGCTTTGCTGGCGGGCGCCGCAGCGGAAAGCGCGGATGATTTTATGGCGTGGGAAGACGAGCGTGGAGCGGTCGGTGCCCTGGTAACGCCGGGCAACATCTTCTCTTACCCGAAACTGGAGCCCGCTGTTCAGATCAAGGTCGGCTCGATCCATTCCGTCAAGGGTGAGACTCATCTCGCAACGCTCGTCTTCGACACTCATTACAAGGGGTCGCACCTCACTCGGATCAAGGACTGGCTTACGGGCGCGAGATCCGGATTGACCGCCAACAAGCCCGAGCTGCGCAAGAGCCTGAAGCAGCATTATGTTGCGGTGACTCGTCCTTCCCATTTGCTTTGCCTGAGCTGCTGCCGGTCCCATGGACACCAAGTTAGGCTACATGAGCCTGCTTCTCGAAGTCCATGGGGCTGAGATAGCCCAAGGTCGAGTGCCTGCGCGTGGGATTGTAGAAGCGTTCGATGTAATCGAACACGTCCTGCCTTGCCTGATTGCGCGTGCGGTAGGTTTTGCGCGCGATCCGTTCGGTCTTCAGCGAGGAGAAGAAGCTCTCCATCGCCGCGTTGTCCCAGACGTTGCCGGACCGGCTCATCGAGCAGGTGACGCCATTGTCGGCCATCAGTCGCTGGAACTGCTCGCTGGTATATTGGCTGCCCTGGTCGGAGTGATGCAGCAGCGCATCGGGCTTGCCGCGCCGCCAGATCGCCATGACCAGCGCATCGGTGACGAGCTGCGCCGTCATCGTGTCGCTCATCGACCAGCCGACCACCCGCCGCGAGAACAGATCGATCACTGCGGCCGCGTACAGCCATCCTTCGGCGGTCCAGATGTAGGTGAAGTCGGCCACCCACTTCTGGTTCGGCGCGTCGGCGCTGAACTGCCGATCGAGCACGTTGCCCGCGATGACCGAGCGTTCGCCATGATCCTTGGGCAGACCGCGCGCCTAGGCCGCGCCATCAGGCCGTGCATCCGCATCAGCCGTTCGACACGATGCAGGCCGCATGAAAGGCCTTCGGCCAAGAGATCGTGCCAGACGCGACGCGCGCCATAGGTTCGGTAGCTGGAGATGAAGCTGGCGCGGATCTTCCCTGCATACGCTTCGTCGCTCAGCGACCGGGCGCTTGGCGCGCGTACGAGCCAGGCGTGGAAACCACTGCGCGAGACATCGAGCGCCCCGCAAAGCCACGACACCGGCCAGATCCCTCGATGCTTTGCGATGAACCCGAACTTCATATCGAGTCCCTGGCAAAGTAGGCCGCGGCTTTTTTTAGGATGTCACGTTCGGCCTTCATCCGGGCCAACTCGCGGCGTAGCCGCTCAATCTCCTGCTGCTCGGGCTTCATCTGACCGTTGCCCGGAAACGCCGACTGGGGATCAGCTTCCGCTTCGCGGACCCATTTGCGCAGCACGTTCTCGTGCAGGTCCAGATCGCGCGCGGCCTGCGCTACCGCCACGCCGCGATCTCGGACCAACTTCACCGCCTCGAGCTTGAACTCTCGGCTGAACTTCCGTCGTTGCATCTACACCCTCCGGTTCCGAAAGCACCTTATCTTGGTGTCCACGAAACCGGCAGCAGCTCACGTGCATCAGTTTCGGGGGGATGAATTTCTGCAAATTACGTATTTTGTAGCTACCTCTATGAGGCACCATCCCGACCGAAAATGATGCCGCGCAGCCTTGTCTCGCTGCGCGGCCAAACTGTCGGCAAAGGGGGTGCCGATCAGAAGCGTTTGGTGATGCTGACGCCGATTATGCGTGGATCGAGCGTGAACACATTGGTTGTCAGGCCCGAATCGTCGCTATTGACGAAGGCATCGGTGATCGGCGTCGAATTGAACAGGTTCTTCACATAGACCTGCAACGTCATATCCCATTTGCGCTGGTCGAGCGTGAGAGAGATATTGGTGTTATTCCATGCCCGTAGCCGGTCGATCGCGGTGTTGTAGATCCGCGCCCAGCTTGCATCTTGGCGGTAGAAATCGGCGCGCGGCGTCAGCGCCCAATCCTCGCTCTCGAACGTATATTGAACACCGAGATTTAACGTCCAGTGCGGCGCGTTGGGCAATTCGTGCCCGCTCACATCCGCTGCAATCCCCTGCCCGTTATTGGGCGCGGTTTTCAGATCATAAGCGCCATATTTCGCCGCCAGCGTATCGCCCGGCTTGAAGCTCCCGAAATTCAGTCCCGCAACCCCGCCGCACAACAGGGCCAGCACAAGAGGGGGAGCCGACGGATCCTGAACGATGTTCTTGACGATCGAGGTCGGCGCGATGCAGCTTGATGTCAATTGCACCCACGGGCGCACCAGCGTCCAATCAGGGTTGCCCTGCGTTCGATTCATGACGTCGATCGACGACGAGCCTTTGCCGAGCCGCGTACCGAGATAGCCGACATTGGCGTTGAATTGCAGATTTCGCACAGGTCGCCACGTCGCTTCGAGTTCTGCACCCCATGTCTGCGCATTGAAATTTTCGTTCAAAGCCGTGCGATCGACGATCTTCGAAATCTGATACCCTTTGTAATCGTAGAAAAATGCCGAACCGTTGAGCGTCAGTCGACCGTGGTCGAACGTATTCTTCAAGCCAACCTCGAAAGCGTTGACATATTCCGGTTTGTAGGTGGTCGGTTGCGGGTAGAATTCGAGATATTGCGGGTCGCATTGATGCCAGGCGGATTCGTGCCGCCCGCCTTATAGCCGCGCGAATAAGATCCGTAGACCAGCGTGGAATCGGTAAAGGCCAGTTCAGGCGACCAGTCCACCGCCAGCCGCCCTGTGAAGCGACGCCACGATTGGTGAATGTCGGGTTGGGCGGGATAGCCGGAATTGACGTAGCCCCCGCCCGATATACCCGGTGAAAGCAGCAATTGTGTGGGAACCGGCGTCGTAACCTTACGATCATCGGTATAGCGCAATCCCCCGGTGACCTTGAGATTGGGCGTGGCACGCCAGTAAACCTCGCCAAAGGCCGCGTAGGAATCGACCTTGTAGATATTGTCGCTCCGGAAATAATTGTGCCCCTGGCCATTGATCCGGTCGATCGGATTGGGATCGATATAGATGCAGCCTGTGGTTGCCCCTGCCGGACAGGCGGGAGGCGGCGTGTCGGTACTGACCGGTCCGTTGAAATACCCTTGGGCGATCGCTGTAAAAAAATTGGAAAAAGACGTAATAATCTTCATTGATTTTGAAATGGAGATAGTTCGCACCGAAGCTGAAATTGAACGGCCCGGTGTTGGACGATTGCAACCGGAATTCCTGCGACCATTGTTCGTGCGGGAGTTGACCATGTCGACTGCAACCAAGGTATTGGATGCGCCAAGCTGTGGATCGTTGAACACGCCGCCTGGCGTGAACCCCTTTACCTCCGGCGTGAAAGTGTCGAGACTGAAGAGGCCGATCGAATCGTTGATAATCGGCACCGAATTGAACCGGTTATAGTCCTGGGTCGAGTGGTAAAAATCCTTGGTGTACAGCGACTGCGAATACAGTTTCAGGTTGCTGCGCACGCCCCATTCAAAATTGAGCTGAAAGATATCGTTGCGCGCCCGAAAAGTCGGATCATACTTTGTCGCAATCTCGCGCAAGTTGCGCGATTGCACGACCCCGGCATAGGGATCTCGGGTCGGATCGGCGAAGGTCGCAAGCCCGGAAAAGTCCGGCAGGAAGCCCAATTGGACCAGCCCGCTGGCGGCAGCGACATAGGGCAGGCTCAGTCCGTTCGGCACGCCATAGGCACCCGCGTCATAGAGCGAACCGTTGGCGCACCCTTGGCTTAGCTGGGCACGGATGGGAAACCCGTTGGAAACTTCCGGCACAGCCAGCCCTCCAACCGTGCTGGGACCGGGATCGTAGTGGCACAATTGCTTGCCGGTGCGGGACCGATCGTCCTTTTCGTCGAAATGCTCCCAGACGAGACTGGCGGTGAAATCGTCGACGGGTCGCCACTGTGCCGTCGCGCGCAGCGACCAGAGATCACGACCATTGACCGCCCGGTCGGTTACCGTGTTGTAATCGAACCCGCTGCGATTGGTGTAGGCACCGGCGACGCGCACCGCGAAGGTATCGGTCAGCGGGACGTTGAGCATGCCGCTTACGCGGCGCGTATCGTAATTGCCGACCTCTCCCTTCAAAGAGCCTTCGAACCGGTTGCTTGGCTTGTTCGGGAGCATGTTGACGACGCCCGCAGTGGCATTGCGACCATAAAGCGTGCCCTGTGGCCCCCGCAGCACCTCGACCCGCTCGACATCGAAATATTCCTGCTCGAACAGGCGATTTCGCAGTAGCGGTGTATTGTTGTAGCTGATCGCGACGGCAGGATCGGTGCTTACCGAAACGGCCTTGGTGCCGACCCCGCGGATCGAGAAATTGTAGCCGCTAAAATTGTTCTTCGAGAAGTTGACGTTCGGCACTGCGCGTTCGAGCTCGGCACCCCCTTCGATCTTATACTGGTCGAGCGCCTTGGCGCTAAACGCAGACACCGCGATGGGGACCTTCTGGATCGATTCCCGCCGCTTCTGTGCAGTCACGATAATATCCTGGCCTATAGCGTCGGACTGCGCTTGCTCAGTCGGCACGGCGACCGGCGTGGCTGCCTGGCCGTTTCCCTCAACGCTCCCAAGCGACCCCGGCTGGATCACAAAGACTTTGCCCTGTCGGCGATAGGTCAGACCGGAACCGCGCAAGATCGCGCTCAACGCCGCTTCCGGGGTTGCGGCACCAGCGATCCCGTGACTCACCTTGCCTTTGGTCAGCGCGGCATCCGCCATGATCGTCAGCCCGCTTTGCAAGCCAAAGTCGCGCAAGGCGAGATCAAGTGACTGCGGGCGAATATGATATGGCGTCTCGGCAAAGGCCGGACTTCCACAGGTTGATACAATCAATCCTGCCAGCGCGATTCCGCACAACATAGATCGACGAACGCGCAAGGACCCAAAGGTCATCATCCCCTCCTGTATTGCGTTTCGACTTGAGCCGAATCCGCTTCCGTACGACTATGACGCGACCATGAGCCTGGTGGGGGGATCATCCTGAAAAAAACGAAAGATTCCAGCAAACGGTGTCCCGCGACGAGAAAAGCCCTCTCCTGATCCCCCCGACCATAGCAGAGCACCGTCTATCATCTGGGACATGCCGAATTGTCCGGCGGAGCGAGGCGCATGAGTGGAGATCGACCGGGAAAGGCTGATCGCATGTCGGCGGACAACAGGCCGCAGCACACCTATGACCTGACGGAATGGATGAATCGCTATGGGCCAGGCTTGCGCCGCTTCCTGGCCCGGCGGGTCAACGCAGCGGATATTGACGACCTTGTTCAGGATGTTTTCCTGCGCATGCAAACCGCCCAGTCAAACCAGCCGATCGAGCATGCCGAACGCTATCTTTTCCGGGTCGCACAAAATGTCCTCATCAGCCGCTATCGCGCCGATGGCGGCCGTATGCGGCCGGTGCTCGGCTCGATCGAGGGGACCACGGCAGAACCCCGCGACGACATTTCTCCCGAACGCATTGCGATCGGGAGAGAACAATATGCCCTGGTGATTCAGGCCATTGCGAACCTGTCCCCGCGCGTACGCGCCGCGTTTGTCATGCACCGGTTCGAGAACATGACATACCAGACGATTGCCGTACGCATGGGCATAACCAAAAATTCGGTAAAGGAGTTGATCCACCGGGCCTTGCTCCGTCTGTCCGACGTCATGGAGGACATACAGTGACGATCGAGCCTAAACGTCTCGAAGATGGCTTGCGTGCCGAGGCGACGCGTTGGTTCAGCGCGCAGCGCTCCGGCGACATGGCGGCGGAAGAACGGGAAGCGTTCGCGGATTGGCTCCGCTCCAACCCGGGTGCTCACGCCCAGCTTGAGCGGCTGCAACAGCAATGGGACGCCCTGGATTCGATCGCCAACGACCCGGCAGTCCTGGAAATACGCGAGCACGATGTTCACGCATACAATCGTCCGGCGCGTTTCAAGGCGTTGCTGGCGCTTGCCGCGGCGGTGCTGCTGCTGGTGTCCTCCTCGGTTACGTTTCTGCAATATGGCGACCCAGTGCGATCCTGGTTCGGTTCGGAGGGCGAGTTGTTCCGCACCGGCACCGGGCAGCGCACGACCGCAACCTTGACGGACGGCTCTGTGGTGACGCTCGATGCGGAGAGCGAACTGCGTGTGGTCGAAATGGGTGCCCGTCGCCGCTTGCGACTGATACGGGGGCATGCCTTCTTTCAAGTCGCCAAGGACCGCGTCCACCCCTTTCTCGTCGAAGCAGCCAGCAAGACGATCCGTGCAGTTGGAACCGAATTCGACGTCCAGCTCGATGATCAAGCGAAACTGACCGTGACGCTGATCGAAGGCAAAGTCCGCGTCGAGCAGCCCAATGGATGGGTCCGGCCCGGTCGGCGCGTCAATATGGTGGCGGGTGCGCGCCTGATCGCGAAATCGGATCATGCCTGGAACGTGACACACGTCGATACGGCGAGCGAGACGAGCTGGCTGACGGGTCGTTAACCTTCATTCGCGAGCCGCTGGCGGAAGCGCTGAACGAGGTTAACCGTTACTCCGCGCGCAAGATCGTCTTTGTGGACGGGCCCGCACCGGCGACCAATATTGTCGGGGTGTTTGCCGCCGGCGATGTCGACAGCTTCGTTACGGCGCTGGAGTTGAACGGAATCGCGCGGGTCTCCGATCGCACCGACACGAAAATAATGGTCACCCGCTCCGCTCGAGATGGAAGGGGAGATTGAGCCATCCGACGGCGGCTGGTGCAGAAAAGGTACGGTCGCTGCCCCTGCCGGACAAACCCCGACCGGTTGGCCATCGAGTATCTGCCGACATTCGCGCGAAACGGCGTGATCCGGGACCGTTTCGTCATGCCCGATCAGGTCCCCCGCATGCCAACGCTGGCGAAGGAACCGGGGCGCGAGAATGCCGAAGCCGTCTCAGCGGACCGGGTCTCGATGCCGGGCACCACACAACCAGCCGATATCCTGTGGATGCACCTTTTTTAGCACGAAGCGCTGATCGGTTTCGGGGCGCTCCTCACGAGCGGTCGCCGAGCTTGATCGCTTTGAGCAGCGCGTCGGTCATCACCTTTGGATCTGCTCTACCATTTTGATTGGTGAGAACGATTGTCGAGAGGGGTTCGTCAAGGTCGCGGCGGTACCAGCAAGAGAAACCGGCGGTTCCCCCGCCGTGCGAGACGATGGTCCTTCCATCCACCTCGTCGACTTCCCACCCAAAGCCCCAACCGGCGGGCTGACCGTTCGACAGGCTGGCGCTACGCCACATCTTCCGCCGAACGCCCGAGCTCAAGATTCGCCCCTGATCCAGGGCAACGGACCAGCGATTGATATCGGCTACGGTCGACAGGAGGCCGCCGGCTGCCCAAGTCGATCCGGCCGCGCTGCGCGGAGGATCGTCGTCGTAACGCCCTTCGCTCCAGAAATGCCCTGAAGCACAACGGTTCCTGCATGGGATCCGATCGCGAGGGCCCGTCGACGACATGCCGGCTGGCCCGAAAAAGCGCTGCCGAAGCAGGTTCCAATAGTTTTCCCTGGTGACCGCTTCGGCCGCCATCCCGAGAAGAATGAAGCCGGTATTGTTGTATTCGTGCCGCTCGCCGGGCGCGAAGCTGTTGGGCCGGTCCGCCACCAGCGCGAGGATTTGCCTCGGCTTGAGCTCCTGCGGCATAAGCAGGCGGAAATTGTCTCCATTGAGATATTCGGGCAACCCGGACGTGTGGCTGAGAAGCTGCGAAAGCCGAATATTCCGCCAGGTCGCGGGGATATCCGACACATAGGTCTCGATTGGCGCGTCGATACGCAGCAGACCTTCCTCTTGAAGTTGAAAGATCAGCGACGCTGTGAAGGTCTTCGTCAACGAACCGATCTCAAAGATCGTCTGCGCATCGGGAACGGACGCTGCATTGCCCTTGGTGCCCGCGCCTCCAGCAGCCACAATTCGGCCCTTTCGAACCGCTCCGGCCGCGATCCCGGGCGCAGCGTCGAGCGGGATCTGCGAAAGAATTGTCTCGGCTCGACGCACGGCCAAAGCCGGATGCGGCATCAGAAACGGTGTCGCGGTGAGCCCGGCAAGAAAAGCTCGCCTCGAACCGCTGGCAGCCGCATTCCGCGTTCGCAAAAACCCATCGTCGGCAGAGCACGTCCAATTACGCTTCAGCATCAATAGAATGCTCCATTGGTCGTAATCGCGAAACGGGTTCTCATGGACGCTGAAACTGCATCGGTTGACGCATCAGTCAAACATCGATTGCGATCGTTCCCGACGACCCGAACGCATCGGAAGGCGGTTCGAGCGCGTATCGATCATTCGGAGGATTTTGAGGGCTCGGATGCGCGAGGGTGCAGCTTGACCAAGCCGCACCCCGCCGGGCAGTTCCCCTGCTTTGCCCGGGCACCTTATTCGTGGCGCAATGCGCGGGCCGGCTCCGCGCGCGCGACGCGCCATGCTTGGCCAAACACGGTCGCGGCCGCGATCAACACCGCGATCAGCGTCGCGCCAACGAAGAACAGCGGCGACAGCGCAATCCGGTCGTCAAACCCGCCGAGCCAGCGCTGCATGGCGACAAAGGCCAGCGGCCAGGCCACAAGATTCGCCAGCAGCACCGGCCGCATGAACTGAACGATCAGCAAACGCAGCACTTCCGCGGTCGACGCGCCGAGCGTCTTGCGGATGCCGATCTCCTTGACGCGGCGCGCGGTATCGAAGGCGGCCAGCCCGTAAAGGCCGATGCACCCGATCAGGATCGCAAGCACCGCGCCGATTGTAAACAACCGCGAGCGCTGCGCATCGGCCTTGTAGTAGCGCGCGAACAGGTTGTCCTCGACCGAGCGGGCGCGGAACGGAACCCCGGGCGCGACGCGCTTCCACGCCGTCTCGAGTGCCGCCGTCATCGCTTTTGGATCTCCGCTATACCGCACCGCTGCGATCGGCGAGATGACCCCGACAGTGTCGTAATAATAAGCGACCGGGTCGACCGGGTCACGCGGACTGCGGAAGCGGACATTGTCGACCACGCCGATGATCGTCGACCATCGATCGCCATCGCTGATCGTTTGCCCCACCGCCGCCGTCGGCGACGAAAAGCCGAGCGCCGTCACCGCCTTGCGGTTGATCACCAGGTTGGGGCCGATTTTCTTGCGCTCCGCCGGGGAAAGAAGAGCGCGATCGTCGGCATGCGCCGCGTCGAACAGGCGCCCGGCAATGCGCCGGGCACCGTAGACCGCGAAATAGTCGCGCCCCGTCCCGACATCCATCACCGATATCTTCCGGTCGGGCGCACCTGGCCGACTGTAGCCCGAGAAATTGGTCGTATCCTGATCCCCCGGCGCATTGTTGCCCACCGTTACGCCCGTCACGCCCGGAACCGCTGCCGCGCTGCGTAAGATGTCCCCGCGCTGCGCCGCATCGAGCCCGCTATTGTTGAACGAGCGAATGAGCAACAGCCCTTCCCGATGGAAGCCGAGGTCGGCGTCGCGGATGTGCGCGGTCTGCGCCAGCATCGTCCCGGTTGCGATCGCAAAGGCGATGGCGATGGCGAACTGGACGATGACCAGCGCGCCACGCAACCGTGCTCCGGCGCGGCCACCGCCCGGTGCGCGCGTCGAGGCCAGCACCGCAGCGGGACGGAAACCCGACAGGACGAAGGCGGGGTACAGACCGGCCACCAGCGCGATCACCAGGACCAGCGCGATCATGGGAAGTACGATCCCGTCGCGCCCGAAATAATGGAGCGCGAGTTGGGTGCCCCCGAGCGTATTGACGAATGGCAGCGCGATCTCGGCCAGCGCAAAGCCGATCAACGCCGCCACCGCGACGGTAGCAAGCGCCTCGAACAGGAACTGACCGATCAGCGCGCGCCGCGTGCCGCCAACCACCTTGCGGATCGCCACCTCGCGCGCCCGGAGGCCGGCACGGGCAGTCGCCAAATTGACGTAGTTCACGATCGCGATGACCAGCGTCAACAAGCCGACCACGCCCAGCGTCGTCACGATCGCGCGATCGCCGGGGCTGTAGAGGTGCATCGCCGTCAGCGGGCGCAGCGACTGAAAATACTCGCCCTTCTTGATGTTGTCGCCGACATAAGCATGCCGATCAAGGAAGGTGGGCAATTGCGCCTCGAAGGCGCGCGCGCTGGCCGTATCGGGAAAGCGCAGGAGCGTGGTCAATGACGAGCTGCCCCAATGCTCCCACCATTCGTTGCCGAAGCGGGCGCGCACCAGTTGCGCGAACATCTCGTCCTTGAAGGTCACATTGTCGGGCATGTCGCGCAGCACCGCGCCGACCCGATAGGGATAGACCGCACCATTGATCGCGAGCTGCAGCGTCTGGCCGATCGCCGGCTGGCTACCGAAATATTTCCGGGCGGCACGCTGCGTGATCACCAAGCCGTTGGGGTCGGCAAGGGTGCGGGCCGGATCGCCCTCGATTGCCGGAAATTGCATCAGATCAAAGAAATTCGGATCGACCGCGCCAAGCTCCTCCGACGTCGCTTGCGCGCCCTGTCGGACCGTCGCTGCAGTCGGCATGAAGCGGGTGCCGACCAGTTGCGGATAGTCGGCGCGTAACTGAACGAGTTCGCTGCCCATCGTGTTGGGATTGGGGTCAGGCGGATATCCCGGCATGACATAGCGCTCTTCCATTACCCACAGTCTGTCCTGCTCGGGCAAGACGCGGTCAAAACCGCTTTCGAACTGCACGAACAGGTAAAGGACCAGGAAGGTCGCGATACCGAGGGCCAGTCCGCCAATGTTGAGCGCCGCGAACAACCGGTGGTGGGCGAGCGAGCGATAGAGCGAGACCAGCATCTTACGCTGCCCGACGCGCGGAGGACAGGATGCGACCGTCGAGCATGTGTACCGTTCGCTTGGCGATATCGGCGTGCGCGGGGGAATGGGTGACCATCACGATCGTCGATCCGTCTGCGTTGAGCTGACCGAGAATGTCCATCACCTGCGCGCCATTCTCGGTGTCGAGATTGCCGGTCGGCTCGTCCGCGAGGATCAGCCGCGGCTCGCCGACAATGGCGCGGGCGATCGCGGCGCGCTGCTGCTGTCCGCCGGAGAGTTGATGCGGGTGGTGCCGCTGGCGATGCGCGACGCCGACACGATCCATCGCCGCAGCGACGCGGTCCTTTTTTCTCGCCCGTCGGCATTGCGCGATAGGCGAGCCCCAGGGCGACGTTCTCGGCGATCGTCAATTCGTCGATCAGGTTGAAGCTCTGGAACACGAAGCCGAGGCGATCCCGCCGCAGTTTTGCAAGCGCGCTCTCCGGTGCGCGGGCGATGTCGGTACCCTCGAACAGATAGCGACCGCCGCTCGGGCGATCGATCGTGCCGATAATGTTGAGCAAGGTCGATTTTCCGCAGCCCGATGGCCCCATGATCGCGACGAACTCGCCGGCCTCGACGGCCAGTTCGATCCCGCCAAGCGCGGTCGTCTCGATCTCGTCCGAGGCATAGGTACGGCTGACGTCCTGGAGCTGGATCATGGGCAAATCCTATTTGAGAAGAAGGGTCTGGAAGGGTGCGTAGGAGGTCAGTGCGGTGGTCACGATGCGGTCGCCTGGTGCGAGGCCAGAAATGACCTCGACCTGATCGGGGTTGCGCCGCCCGGTAACGATCGCGCGCCGTACCGCTTTCGAATCGCCGTCGAGCACGAAAGCCATGGTCCCGCCGGCATCGAGCCAGCCCCCCGAAGGCGCGACGATGGCGGGCCGGTCCGCGCCGAGGATGAGCCGAACGTCGAGCGTCTGCCCGCGGTTAAGCGCGACCGGCGGGCTCGTCCTGAACGCGAGTTCAACGCGGAAACGCCCTGCCGTCACCTGGGGCAGCACCTTTAACAGGGTCATCGGATAGCTTCGACCGTCGAGGTCCGCGACCGCACCAAGGCCGGTGTGGACGCGCCCCAGATAGAATTGATCGACGTCGGCGATCAGCTTCCACTGGCCTTCTGAATCGATCTGTCCAACGGGATCGCCGCTCTTGAGCATCTGTCCCGGCTGCAGCGTGAACGCAGTAAGCCGCCCGCCGACCGGCGCGCGTAATACCAGTGCCGACAGGCTCGCGCGTACCATCGCCAGGCTCTCGCGCAACTGCTGGGAGGTCGCAGCGATGCCCGAGGATTGGGCGGCGAGCGTGACCGCCGCCTCGCTCGTGCCGCGCTGGAGCGTGGCGACGCGTGCCTGTTGATAGGCGACATCCTCGCGCACGGGGTCGATCGCGGCGCGGGCGATGATGCCCTTGTCGAACAGCACCTGTCTCTGCGCGAGCAGGGTCTGCGCCTTGGACAGCGCGTTGCGCGCATCTGCCAGGTCGCGCGCGCCGTCCTGCCGCGTGTTCTGTACCGTCAGTCGCTGGCCATTTATCGCACTCAGCTGACCGATGATTTCGGCCGAGCGGCTGGCGACGTCGAGCGCGAGCGAAGGATTGGACAAGCGCGCGAGCGGGGTGCCCGCGGCCACCATCGCGCCGTCGGCGGCCGCCAGTTCCGCGACCTGCCCGCCCGAGATGGCGGTGACGAACACCGTCCGCAGCGGCGCGACTTCGGCGCGTAACGGCACGAAATCGCGAAACGGCGCGCGCGTTACCGCTCCGGTGCGGATCGCTGCGCTATCGACGCTCAACGTATTGGAGCCGGGCATCAGCAGCCACAACACCAAGGCCGCGATCACCACCACCACGCCAATCGCACTCCGCACAATCACTCGCCAACGTTTGGCGTGGGGGCGCTCGATGCGACGGTCCATCGCTGCGCCAGATTGGGTCATCTGCGTCATGCCGACACCATAACGGATGCATCGCGACGGGCCTAAAGCGCGGAAATCCGGCGTTTCTGGCAGCAATCGCGCCGTGCGTTTCCCATATCTGTACGGACTGTCCGTTTCCGGACACTATGCAACACCATGTCAAGCGAATCGCCCGCCATCCTGATCGTCGAAGACGATGCCGACGTCGCGAAGGCCGCGCGGTTGTTGCTTGAACGCCAGGGAATGACCGTATCGATCGCCGCCGATCCTGCGGCTGCCTGGGTGTATCTCGCCGAGCGGCCTGCCGACGTCCTTCTGCTCGACCTCAACTTCGCGCGCGGGCGCACCAGCGGCGAAGAGGGTTTTGCGATGCTCGACCGCCTAATTGCGGCCGACCGCCACGCCGTGGTGATCGTCGTCACCGGTCACAGTGGCATTGCCGTCGCGGTACAGGCGATGCGCCAGGGGGCGACCGACTTTGTCATCAAGCCGTGGAACAACGAACGTCTGCTTGCGACGGTCCAGCGCGGCGTCGCGCTGCGCCGTGCGAAGCTGGATGCCGCAACAGCGCCACCGATCGACGACGGCCTGTTGCTCGGCGAAAGTGCCGCGATCGCGGGCGTGCGCGATCTGATCGCCCGTGTCGCGCCGACCGAAGCTCCGGTCCTGGTCAGCGGGGCCTCCGGCACCGGCAAGACCGTGATCGCGCGGCTGATCCATCGAGGATCGGGACGCGCTGACGGGCCGCTGGTTACGCTCCACGCGGAGACCGCCGACAGCGCGACGATCGCGGAACGGCTCGCCGCCGCTCTCGCCGGTACGCTGGTGATCGACCATATCGATCGCTTGCCGCGCAGGTTGCAAAGCGACCTTGCCCAACAGGTCGACGGTGCGCGTGTCATCGCGACGACCCGACTGGATCGCGCGGAACTGCGCGCGGCTGTCGGCGAAGACCTGTTGTACCGCGTCAATACGATCGAAATCCGCGTGCCACCGCTAGCCGAGCGCGGCGGCGACGCGCTGCTGCTGGCGCAGCATTTTCGTTCCCTGTTCCAACATCGGCATGGCAAGCTTGGCGGACCGATTGCTGACGCTGCCGCGAAAGCGATCGCGCAATCTGCCTGGCCCGACAATGTGCGCGAGCTGCGCCTTCTGATGGAACGCGCAGTGCTGCTCGGCACGGACGACGCGCTTGGACTGGACGATATCGCGCGGCCGCCTGCGCACGACGCCGAACGGCCGCTACAGCCGGGACGATCGCTCGCGCAGAGCGAGCGGGCGATGATCGATGCAGCGCTCAAACGCTACGCGTTCAACGTGAGCCGTGCCGCAGAGGAACTCGGACTGACCCGCGCGGCCTTATATCGGCGGATGGCGCGCTATGGCCTCTGACGGCATCCGTCGCACGATCCGAGCGCTGGTCCTCGCGCTGGCGGGTGGGATCATCGCACTGGCAGCCACCCACGGCCTGTACGCGACCGCGCTGCTCGCGATTGTGGTCGCAGCCTGGACCGCGGTGCGCAATGCGGTTGAGCAGGGCGCGCCCTCGCCCGCCCTCGCACCACCGGCTCCGTTGCCAGTAAAGTCCGACCCTGAAGCACTCCAGCGCCTCACCGCCTATCTGGACCTCTCGCCGGCCCCCTTGGTCTCGCTAGATGGTGACCGCCTTCGCGCGGTGAACCGCGCGGCGCGGCGCTTGCTGGGAACGAACGACCTGGTAGCCGAACCTCCACCCGCTCTCCTGGGGATGCTGTCGGACACCCGACCCGGCCGAACCGCCAAGATCGACCTGGACGACGCCGGGGAGATCAGGAGCTTCGCGCTCACCACGGGGGACCTGGCGCTGTCAGGCCGAATGCTGCGAATCGGCGCGCTGATCGACATCGATACCGAGTTGAAGGCGGCGGAGGCGGCCGCTTTGCGCGAGCTCGTCCAAGTGCTGAGCCACGAGATCGTCAACGCGCTAACTCCGATCGCGTCGCTCGCCGCGACGGCGGTGGCGATGCTCGATGATCCCGTGCCACCGCTGCCCGAGTTGCGCGAGGCGATCGAAACGGTCGCACGGCGAGCGGCGAGCCTGCATCGCTTCGGGGAGAGTTACCGCGCGCTGGCACGCCTGCCCACCCCCGCCCTGCGGCGCACCGCGCTTGCCGGTTTTGCAAATGATCTCGCCATGCTCTTCACGTCGCGCTGGCCCGCGATCGAACTGGCGGTGGAAAAGCACGAGGCCCCCGCGCATCTGCTGATCGACCCGGACCAGCTCACCGCCGCGCTCTGGGCGGTTCTGCAGAACGCCGCCGAGGCGCTGGACAATGCGCCCGACGCCAAAATCCACCTGATATTCAAGGCGCGTGTCGGTCGGACGCTGATCGGCATCGTCGACAACGGACCGGGGATATCTGCGCGTGACGAGAGCGACATTTTTCGGCCGTTCTTCACTACCAAGGCAGAGGGCAGCGGAATCGGCCTGTCGCTTGCGCGCCAGATCCTGCGCGGCCACGGAGGCGACCTTGCCCTGGCCTCGTCTCGCGTCGGCAAGACCGAGTTTGAAGCGACTATCCCCGCATGAAGGCACTGCGCGACGCCGCGCAAATCGGTATTCGGCGGAGCGTGACAAGAGCAGACGCCCGTCGCCAGTGGCGGTCGTCCCGTTCGCTACCCCCCGATCTTCCGAAACCAGTCGTTCCCCAGGATATCGAGGGTTGGCTGCCCCTAGAGCCGTCGGATTTAGATCCAGTCGGCGCAATAAGTGGCCCCGCGCACGGGTCAGGCTTGCCTGTCGTGCACGAGGCCATCCCCTCAGAGCGCGACCACCGGGTCGGACGACAGCGACATCTGGCGGGCTTGAACGAGGGCACTCTCGATCGCGCTGCGTCGCGCCTCCTCGCCGCGGCCCAGCCCTTCGGCAACGATGACTTCGACATCGACACCGACAAAACTGAAAATCGAGCGCAGCAGCGTTTCGGCATGCTCATATGCCGAATAGGGGGATCCCTCGCCATAGACGTTGCCGCGCGCGAGCGCGACGATCACGCGCTTGCCCGTGACCAGGCCGACCGGGCCGTTCTCACCATAAGCGAAAGTCTTGCCCCTCACGGCGATGCGATCGACCCACGCTTTCAACTGGCTGGGGATCGAGAAATTGTAGAACCCGGCACCAATCACCACGATGTCGGCGTCGAGAAATTGCTGCACGTCCTCACCGCTCTCCAGCGCCAGGAAAGCATCGAGAGTCATGTGCGCGATCGGCTCGGCGGCAAGGTCGCGATAGGTGACCTCAAGGGTTGGATCGGTTTCCAAAAAGACGCGCCACCACGGCGGCGGAAATGGCGCGGCTCGCTGAACCCTCACCCATGATGCTGGAATCGAGATGAAGAAGCTTCATTGATTGTCTCCGGTCTGGATTTGTGACCTGGAGCAGGTATGGAACCGAGGGCGAACCGCCAAGAACGCATATTTTTAGGACCTGGTCACATGGATATGCCCGCCACTCCAGGCATCAACGCCGACTGCCGGAGAATGAGCAGCGTGCTGTCTCTCGTCGGCGACAAATGGACGGTGATGATCGTCATGGTGCTTGCCGAACGACCGCGCCGCTTCAACGACATCAAGCGGACGATCGGCGGGATCTCGCAGCAAATGCTGACCCGGACACTGAAAGCGCTCGACCGCGACGGCATGGTCAGCCGGACGGTACATCCGACCGTGCCGCCACAAGTTGAATATGCCCTGACGGATTTGGGGTATTCGCTGTCGGAGCCGCTGCGCGCGCTAGGAGCCTGGGCGGGAAAGCATCTCGAACTGATCGACGAAAACCGCCATCGCTATGACGGGGCGCGGAAGATCGAGGCCGAGACTCCCACGCGGGCGCAAAGACCATAACGCGGCCGTTGCGCCCCGCCCTCATGGTCTGGAAGAGCGCATTGCGAGCATCACCCAATCCCCGATCGATCCCGTGATCACCACGGCACCGACGCGCCAAAGCGGTCGATGAAGCGCAGCCCCGGCGTACCCCTTTGGGCGAGCAAAGTGTCGGCCAGTTGCGGCATGGTCTCCGCGATGCTGAAGGGCGCGTGCGGTCCGCCAAGCGCGGTGCGGATCCAGCCTGGTGCCATCAGCACCATCGCACGTGGATCGCCGGCATGGCGGGCGGCAAAGCTGCGCATAGCTTGGTTGAGCGCGGCCTTGCTGCCGCGATAGACCTCAAAGCCACCGTTTGTATTGTTGGCGATGCTGCCCTGGCCCGACGACATCACGCCGATCAGGCCCGTGCGCGGCACAAGATCCTGAAGGCCTTCCACCGCCCGCATCACGCCGAGCGTGTTGGTCAGCATGACGTGCACAAATTCGTCGGTGGGGACCTCCGCGATCGTCTCCATCGCGTTGCGGTTGGCGGTGCCCGCGTTGACGAACAGCAGGTCGATGGCGCGATCCGCGAGGCGGTCGTGCAACGCCGCGATCTGGGAGGGTTCGGTGACGTCGAGCGCTTCGATCGCAACCTGGCCCGGATGGGCCTCGGCAAGATCGTGCAAATCGGTCCGGTCCGTCTCTCGCACCGTACCGATAACGTGCCAGCCCTTTTTGACGAACTCCGCCGCCAATGCGTGGCCGAGGCCTCGGGATGCGCCCACCAGAAGGAGCGTGCCGCGATCGGTTGAAATGGTCATGAGGGTCTTCCTTTGTTGCTCTGCCGGGCCCGATGTCGAGGATGCGCAGCGCACGCGCCAGACGCATAGAATGCAAAGAACAATTGCGTCTGACGCCATGTCTGGCATGCAGATCCGGCTAGGGGATGGGGATGCCGCCAATCGATCTGAACCTGCTGACCGCGCTTGATGTGCTGCTCAGCGAATGCAGCGTCACCGCCGCCGCCCGGCAGCTCGGCCTAAGCGTTTCGGCGATGAGCCGGACGCTGGCGCGGCTGCGCGTTGCGACCGGCGACCCGTTGCTGGTCCAGGCCGGACGGGCGCTCGTCCCGACGCCCTATGCGGAACAATTGGCTGAACGCGTCCACAGGATCGCGCAGGAAGCGCGGTCGGTGCTTACGCCGACGATCGAACATATCGATCCGGCGACACTCGTGCGGACCTTCACGATTCGCGCCAATGAAGGGTTCGTCTCGGTGTTCGCGGCAGCTTTGGTCGCAGCGATCACCACGGCGGCACCGCACGTGCGGCTGCGCTTCGCGCCGAAACCGGACAAAGCGGCGGTGCCGCTGCGCAACGGCACGATCGACGTGGAAATCGGCACAGTGGAAGCCTCGGCTCCCGAGCTGCGCAGCCAATTGCTGTTTCGCGATCGCTTCGTCGGTGTGGCACGGCGCGGGCACGCGCTATTGGACGGCGCAATCACGCCACACCGCTACGCAGCGTGCCGCCACGTTATCGCATCGCGGCGCGGCGCGTCGAGCGGACCGGTGGACGACGCACTCGACGCACTTGGGCTGCGGCGCGACATCGTCGCGATCGTATCGAGCTTCCTCGACGCGCTCGACATCGCCCGCCGTTCGGACCTTATCGCGCTGGTGCCGCACGCGTGCCTGCGAGGCGGAGCGGCGGCAACGGAGGGCCTCGTAGCGTTCGAGCTGCCGGTGACGACGCCGGATCTTTCGATCAGCGTGATGTGGCATCCGCGCCTCGACGCCGATCCGGCACACCGCTGGCTGCGCCAAATGCTGATCGCGACGTGCCGGCAAGCGGTTCAACCGGACGGGGCCAGGCGGGCGACGTAATCGATAAACGCCCGGAGCGGCGGTGGCACGAGCTTGCGACTGGAATGGTAGAGAAAAGGACCGGGAAAAGGCTGCCACCACGCCTCCAACACCGGCTCGAGCGCATGGCTCGCCAGAGGCGGCCGAAGCCAGTCTTCGAAAAGGTGGATCACGCCAACGCCGGCGATGGCCGCTTCGACGCCGAGATCTATAGCTCCCCCAACGCCAACGACCAGCCGGGCCCGCGGCTCGATCCGAACGATCTCGCCGTCGCGCTCGAATTCCCAGGGAGACGTCAACCGACCACTGGCGAAGCGACCGAGAATGCACGGATGCCGGAGCAAGTCGCGCGGGTGCGAAGGCCGACCATACCGATCCAGATGCTTCGGGGAGGCAGCGGTCGCGAAGCGTTGCACTCGCGGCCCGATCGGCAGCGCGATCATGTCCTGTTCCAGCTTGTCGTCGTAGCGAATGCCCGCGTCGCAACCCGCCGCCAACATGTCCACAAAACCGTCTTCGGCGATGATCTCGACCTTTATGCCGGGATGGGCCTGGAGAAAACCGGGCAGGATTGCCGACAAGATCAGCCGCGCCGCGCTAACCGGTACGTTCAGCTTGAGCGTGCCGGTCAGGCCATCGCGCAAGTCTCCCACCGCGCCAAGCGCCGCTTCCACCTCGCCCAGAGCAGGCGCGAGCCGTTCGAGCAGGCGCGCGCCGGCCTCGGTTGGAGCGACGCTGCGCGTCGTGCGGTGGAGCAGCCGGACCCCGAGCGACGCCTCCAGCCGACGCACGGCCTCGCTCAACGTCGAGGCGCTGACACCCGCAGTTCGGGACGCTTCGCGAAAGCCGCGCGCGCGCGCCACCGCCAGAAACGCGTTCAGGTCGGTCAGGCTCTGGTTCATTGTCTGCCTTTCCGCACAGCCCGTGCTGATCATGCCGGATTATCACCATAGTCGCCATGCCCTAGCTTGAGCAGGAAGGAGACAATCCCATGCACCCGATTGATCAGGCAGGCAGCTTCACCCTTGGCGACCGCGCGGTAAGGCGGATGGGATATGGTGCCATGCAACTCGCCGGGCCGCACGTATTCGGGCCGCCGAAAGACCGCGACGCCGCGATTGCAGTGCTGCGCGACGCCGTGGACGCAGGCGTGAACCATATCGACACCAGTGACTTTTATGGCCCGCACGTCGTCAATATGCTCATCCGCGAGGCACTATCGCCCTATGCCGAGGATCTTGTTCTCGTCACGAAGGTCGGCGCGGTACGCGGGGACGATGGTTCCTGGAACCTCGCAGCCTCGCCCGACGACCTGCGCCGCGCGGTTGAAGACAACCTGCGCCATCTGGGGCTGGACACGCTTGAGGTGGTCAATTTCCGTTCCATGCTGGGCGGTGGCAATGCAGGACCGGCCGAGGGCTCGATCCGCGTCCCCTTCGAAGCCCTTGTCGGCATGCGTGAGGAAGGTTTGATCCGTCACCTTGGTCTCAGCAACGTGACCGCAGCACAGGTTGCGGAGGCGAGAGCGCTCGCGCCGATCGTCTGTGTGCAGAACCAGTACAATATCGCCCATCGCAGCGACGACGCGCTGATCGACGCGCTGTCAGAGGACAGCATCGCCTTCGTACCGTTTTTCCCGCTGGGGGGCTTCAGCCCGTTGCAATCGTCCCGATTGAACGCGGTCGCCCGCGACCTCCGCGCGACGCCCCTGCAGGTGGCGCTCGCATGGCTGTTGCGGCGCTCGCCCAACATCCTGCTGATCCCCGGGACCTCGTCGACCGCGCACTTGCACGAAAACCTGGCTGCCGCCTCGCTGAACCTGCCGGACGACGCGCTGGCGACGCTTAATGGGATTGGCAGCTAGGCAACCCTATCCTTCCTTGATTGCCCGAGGGGTGTTGGGGTGTGTCGCCAGTCGCTGGATCATCGTTGCCGCACCAATCAGCAGCACGATCGGCACAAGCAGGACATAAAACCCAACCGTTCCGCTGAACGCCGCCAGGAGATGCCCGACGATGAACGACCCGGTGGTGCCGCCCAGCGCGGAAAAGACGACGATCAGGCCAACCATCGCGGGCTGCTCCTGCGGCCGCATCGACGACAGGATCGCCGAATTCAGCGCCGGGTAGATCGGCGCCATCAACAAGCCGATCATCGGCAAAAGATACGCCGCGATCGGCGCTCCCGCCCAGCCGGTTACACGGCCATGATGCCCGGCGGCGAGCGGCAGCACCGCCAGCATCAGCAGCGCCATCCCGGCAAGACAGCCGCAGACCAGCGGAAACCAGCCGGTCCGCCGTACGACGACGCCAGCCCCCAGCCGCCCAAGCGCCAGGCACACCGCGAAGATCGACGCCGCCTGCACGCTCATTTGCGCCGACAGACCGAGCAATTCCCGATTGAAGGTCGGAAGCCACGACCCGATGCCTTGCTCGACCAGCACATAGCAGAAGATCGCCGCGATAAAGCTCAGCGTCAGCGGCCGCCAGGCGAGCGCGAGCATTTCGCCGAATTTCTGGCGCGCACTCTCGGGTGAAGTGCCCGTCGATTCGATCGCTGCGCCCTCGTCAAAAGGGGTTAGAGCCAACAGCACCAATGCAACCCCGCTTGCCGCCGCGAGCCCGTAATAGACGTTCAGCCACTGCGGGTCCGCCGGATTGACCGGGTTGATGAAGGCCGCGAAGATCCAGTATCCGCTCAGCACCCCGAGCATGAACACGCCCTCGATCACATTGAGCAGGGAAGCGTGCTGCGTGCTGTCCTTGGTCAGCAGGCCAACGAAACTATAGACCGAAACCTTGGCCACGCCGAAGCCGACCCCGACCGCAAGGAACATCAGTCGGGTGGTCCAGAAACCCGGTGCCAGCGGCATCGCCAGACATGCAAGCGCTACGACCCCGAGCGCGACGACCATCGCGCGGCGCAATCCGAAGCGCGGAAGCTGCGCGGCGAGCAGAAAGCTCGTCGCCGCGATCGACAGGTCCTTGAATCCCTCGAGCGAACTCGCCGCGCCCTTGGTGATATGGAAGGATTCGATCGATTGCAGGATCACGGTGCCCACGCTGTTGAGCAGCACGGCAAAAACCGCATAGGTCAGGGCAAGCCCGACGATCAGTCGTGTTCGGTTCATGGTCCTCCCCTGCCGGAGCGCCGATCCGGCTTATTGTCTTGACCACCTCCTATTATGAAATGCATATCAATGGCAAATCGGGCGCGCATGCGCCGTGTCAGGAGAGAGTTTGCGTGGGGCGGTCATTACCGGAAGCGTCGTTTGCTGCCATGCGTTTTGCGCGCGATGGCTGGTGCCTGGCTGCCGAGGGGCAGACACTGCAGCTACACCATGTTCCCGCGCTCTTTTCGATCGGCAACGGCTTTATCGGGATGCGCGGTCCGGGAGACGGGGCAGATGCGCCCAGGGTCTATCTCAACGGCGTTTATGAACGCATGCCGATCGCCTATCATGAGGCGGCACACGGCTATGCGCGGGAAACCGACCTGCGGCTCGCGGTGGCGGATGCAACCCGACCAGCGATCCTGATCGAGGGCCAGCGCGCCGAGGCGGCGAGCAGTGTCACGCTTGATCTCACGCGTTGCGTCCGCGCCGAAACGGTGCTGGCCGGTGGTATCGACGTAACGATCGAACAATTCGTGGCGATGGCGCAAACCGCTCTCGTCCTCACCCGCGTCCGGTTTCCCGCAGGTAAAGACGTGGTGGTGACCCCCTTGGTGACGCCGCCTCCTGGCAGCGAGGCACCCGTCGCTGCCGAGCCGCAAAGCGACGCGATTTACGATCCGCGCATCGCGCCCACGCTTGCGGACAGCCCGTGGCGCAAGCTCGATCTCCGCGCCGGTCCCGGTATCGCCGCGCGCACCGACCGCCTGCACCGCAGCGGCTTCGTGGTGGCGAGCGCGATGCAGGAAATCGGACGCCGTACCGCCGGCAATCTGGTCGAGGTCGATTTCGTGTCGGGCTATCAGGCCGCGCGCGACGAACCCGTACTGGAGCCGCTGCTTGCCACGCTCACCGCGGCGCAAGCGCGGGGCTATGACGCGTTGCTGGCCGAACAAACCGCATGGTTCGCCGACTTCTGGTCGAGCAGCACTGTCAGCATTCCGGACCAGCCCGAAACCGAACTGGCGATCCGCTATGCGCTTGCGGAATTGACGATGGCGGTCGGGCGCGACGGCAAGACCTCGATCGGGGCCAAGGGACAGACCGGTGAGGGCTACGAAGGCCATGTCTTCTGGGATGCCGATCTCTACGTGCTGCCGGTATTTGCCTTCACGCAACCGGCGATTGCCCGGGCGATGCTGGCATGGCGGATTTCGGGTCTGGATGCCGCCCGCGACAATGCCCGCGCTATGGGCCAGACCGAGGGTGCGCTCTATCCTTGGCGGACGATCGGCGGGCACGAATGCTCCTCCTATTTCCCCGCCGGGCCTGCGCAATATCACATCAACGCCGACATCGCCTACGCGCTGGAAACCTATCTTGCGGCGACAGGCGACCGCACCATTCTCGACCAAGGCGGGGCGGCGATGCTCGTGGAAACTGCGCGGATCTGGCTGGCGATCGGATACCATGACCGCGATCGCGACGACGCCTTCGTCATCAACCGCGTGACTGGACCCGACGAATATTCAGCGATCGTCGACAACAACCTCTATACCAACTTGATGGCCGCGCGGCATTTGCGCTTCGCCGCGCGCGAAGGGCTGTCGCTGTCGCTGCTGGATGCAGCGGAAGCCGCGCGGATGGTGCGCGCGGCCGACGCGATGTTCCTGCCGTTTGACGATGCGCGGCACGTCTATGCGCAGGACGATGGCTATTTTGACCTCGATCCATGGCCGTTCGCCGACACCCCGCCGGAGAAATATCCGCTGCTCCTGCACTTCCACCCGCTCGCCATTTATCGGCGGCGGGTGTCGAAGCAGGCCGATGCGGTGCTGGCGGTGGCGCTGCTGCCAGACGTCTTTACCGACACCATGCGGCAGCGGATGGTGGAGACCTATGAGGCGACGACGACCCACGATTCGACGTTGTCCGCCAGCGCCTTCGCCACCGCCGCGGCGCGGGCCGGTGATGGTGCGCGCGCCGCGCATTATTGGCGCGTCGCGGCGCTGACCGATTTGTCCGATCTGTTCGGCAATACCGATCACGGGCTGCATATGGCCGCCCTGGCGGGAAGCTGGACGACGCTGGCGATGGGCTTTGCCGGGATGCGAGTCGAGGGCGACACGCTCTGTTTCGATCCGGTCGATATCCCCGGCCTGCCCGAATATGGCTTTTCGATCACCTATCGCGGCGCGCCAGTCGAGGTGACGGTCTCCGGTGCCACCGCGCGCGTATCGGTACGGGGCGACCACGCCGTGCAGATCCGCATCGCGGGCGTCGATGTGGCGACGTCCTCGGAAATTCAGAGCGCGCGAGCGACCGTATCATGACCTTCCGCGCCGCACTTTTCGATCTGGATGGCGTGCTGGTCGACAGCGCGCGTCTGCATTTCGTCGCGTGGAAACGGATCGCCGATGAACTCGATATTCCCTTCGACGCGGACGATAATGAAGCGCTGAAGGGCGTCGATCGCATGGGGTCGCTCGAGCACATCCTGCGGCTTGGGGGCCGCACGCTGGACCTGCCCGCGAAAGAGCACCTCGCCGCCCGCAAGAACGGCTTCTACCTCGATGCCCTGACGACGATGAGCGACGCGACGTGCTGCCCGGTGCTGCGGCATTGCTGGCGCAGGCGCGCGAACGCGGGTTGCTGCTAGGGGTCGCCTCCGCCAGTCGGAATGCCACGGTCGTGCTGGAGCGGGCCGGGCTCTCGCGCGCCGTCGATTTTATCGCGGATGCGGCAAAAGTCGCGCACTCGAAACCTGCGCCGGACATCTTTCTTGCTTGCGCAACGGGCTTGGGCGTGGGGCCGGCCGAGTGTGTCGGCTTTGAGGACGCGGCGGCCGGCGTGGACGCGATCAAGTCCGCCAACATGGTGGCGATCGGGATTGGCGACCGCGAGATTTTGGCCAAAGCCGATTTGGTCTTCGCGGCAACCGCCGATGTCGATCTCGACCGCGTTTTGCGGCTGTCCCCGAGCGCGCCTCAGGTCTGACGGACGATCAGCCGCGTCGGCAACAGGCTCGATTTGGGCCTGCCGCCTTCGAGGATCTGCATCAGCTTTTCGACCAGAATTGCGCCCGCCAAATGGGTTTCCTGCTCGATCGTCGTCAGCGCGGGCGTGAAATCGGCGGCGGGTGGAATGTTGTTGTAGCCGCACAATGCGTAGTCGGTCGGCGCTTCCAGTCCGAATTCGCGGAACGCGGCAACGATCGCGATCGCGGCGGTATCCGAAAAGGCGAAAACGGCGTCGGGCGGCGGATTCTTGTGCAGCCACGCCACCATGCTTTGATAGGTGGAGGCATAAGCCATCTGCTCGACATCGAGATGCGCGACGCTGACATCGCCATGCTTGGCGGCAACCTCGCGCAGGCCGTCGAAGCGCATGCGGATTTCGGAATGGGCGATGTTGCCGACATACAACCAGCGTTTGGCCTGGCGTTTGACGAACAGCTCACCGGCAAGCTGCCCGCCAAGCCGATTGTCGCTGCCGACCGAGCAATAGGGTTCCTTGGGATCGACCCCGCCCCACACGACAAACGCCGCACCGGCGCGCGCAAGATCGCGCAGCATCGGTTCGCGCACACCCTGGCCGAGGAAAATAAAGCCGTCCGCCACGCGCGAACTGATCAGGTCGAGATGGCTTTGCACGTCGGTGAGGCTGGGGGGCGACAATAACAGGTCCTGGTTGCGGACCGACAATGCCTCCGAAACGCCTGCCAGCAATTCAAAGATGAACGGGTCGGCAATCCGCCCCGCGCGATGCGATCCGAAATCGAGCACCACCGCGACAGTGTCGTTACGCGCCTGCCGCAGCTTCTGTGCGTTGCGATTGATCGCATAGCCATGTTCGCGCGCCACGCGCAGGACACGCTCGCGCGTTTCCGCATTGACCAGCGGGCTGTTGTTGAGAACGCGCGACACCGTTGGCTTTGACACGTTCGCAAGCTGGGCAATGTCCCCCATGTTCAAATCCATGGCGCGTCGACGCAAGACAGGGCTCCTCATTTCCCGGGCAGGCAGGCGGTCGTTGAAACGGATTCCCGATAGACGGTGAAACTGCCCACCCCGCCTGAATGCGATGAAATACGCATGGACGGGAAGGTGATGCAACACGTGCTTCTCACGAAGCGGGCGAGCTGCCGTTTGGGTTTGCCCCGCCAAACCCCGGCCCTGGCAGGTCGAGCGGCAACGCTAGCGCCTTATACGATTGTTTTGTCGCCATATTTTTCAACATTCCGCGAACTGTAACAAACCATTGAAATGCAATTCATAGACGTGTATCCCTCCTGTCATAGCCGGTTCCCGAGCAGGAATGCGGCGTGAGGGAGAGGAAGATGAAAGTTTCGCGCAATCGCTCTTTGGTCGCCGTTTCGGGGGTCGCGCTGGCGATCGCACTGGCCAGCCCCGCTGCCGCCCAGGACGTCCCTTCGCCGACAGCGCAACCAGCGGTCAGCGCACCGGCTGACACAGCCGACCAAACCGACATTGTCGTCACCGGGCGCCCCGCGGGCAGCGGAATCAACAAGCTCGAGGCCGGTTACTCGATCACCACCCTTTCCGCCGACGACTTGAAGCTGCAGGCCCCGAAGAGTTCGGGCGACGCGCTCAAATCGATTCCCGGCGTCTGGGTGGAAAGCTCTGGCGGCGTCGGCACCTCCAACATCTTCGTGCGCGGCATCCCCAGCACCGGGGACGCACCGTTCGTGACGCTGCAGTTCAACGGGATCCCGGTCTACGGGGTCAGCAGCCTCTCCTTCATGGACCAGACGGGGTTGGTCCGGATCGACGAGACCGTCGCCGGAATCGAGGGCGTCAATGGCGGCCCGCAGTCGCTCTATTCGGACGGCCAGGCCGGTCTCACCACCAATTTGCGCCTGCGTGAAGGCGGCGAAGTGACGCATGGCAGCATCGGCGCGTCGATCACCGACTATAGCGCCTGGCGAACCGACGGCTATCTCAGCGGCAAGGTCGCGGACGACCTCTATTACATGGTCGGCGGCTATATTTCGCGCGGGGACAGCGTGCGACGCGCTGGGTTCGACACCGAAAAGGGCCAGCAATTCACCGCGAACATCACCAAGAAGTTCGCGGGCGGCAAATTCAACATTTTCGCGCGCTACACCGACGATCACGGTGAATGGTTCCTGCCGTTCGCGGCCAACGTGCCGGGTCTCGATCTGGGGCGCTACAACCAGCTCAACCAATATACCCGCTATGCGACGATCATTTCGCCCGGTGCGGCGGGCAGCGGTGCGACCGAGCGAGTCGATCTCGCCCAGGGGCGCGGCTGGAAGGGCGTCGTAACCGGTGCCAGCCTCGATTACGATTTCGGCGGCGGCCTGTCGGTCACCGACCGGTTTGGTTTCACCAGCGGCACGCTGCGCACGGCTGGCCTGGTTCCGGCGGGGGCAGGCGCGGTAACGGTTGCGACCGCCCTGGCGACTGCCGGCACGCCCGGCCAGACCACGGTGCGCACGCTCAATACCGGGCAAACGCTTGCCGCGACCGATTATGTCCAGCAATTCGGATCGTGGTTGGTCGAAAAGAAGCTGCAAAACGTTTCGAATGAAGCAGTGCTGAACTTCAAGCGCGGTGCCAATACGCTCAACCTCGGTTATTATTTCTCGCACTTCACCTCGGATGACGCATGGAGTCTGGGCGGCAATCGCTGGGCGCAGGTTGGCGGGTCGGGCGATCTCGTCAATCTCAATAATGGAACCCTGTCCGCCTTCGACATTTCCGATCGCGGCCGCGCCGATGTGAACGCGGTCTATCTGTCGGATTCGTTCAACATCACCGAAGCGCTGCGGATCGACGCAGGGGTGCGCCACCAGTGGACCGATATCGATTTCACCATCACCGGTAACGGCCTCCCCAACGCAGCGAAAATCCACCGCGAAGCCACGCCGTGGACCGTCGGCGTCAACTACCGTGCGCTGCGCAATCTCGACGTCTATGCCCGGATATCGCAGGGGTATCACTCGCCGTCGTTCGACGATGTGCGGTCACAGCTCGGCAATACCGGGCCGCGGCTCGACCTGAACTGGAGCGTGCGCTCCTATGAAGGCGGTGTGAAGTATCGCGGCGGCGGTTTCGAGGCCGCACTGACCGGCTTTTATGACGAGGTCGTGGGCGCGGTGTACAATGACGTTGGCGTACCCCCGCAAATTGCAGGTTCGAAGACCAAGGGCATCGAGCTCGACGCATCCTACCATCATACGAGCGGCCTCGGCTTTACCGGCAACGCCGTGCTCGAAGATGCGAAGACCGACACGCCAGGCATCCCGGCTATCGACGGGAAGAATGCGCAACGTATTCCGTCTTATCAGGTTCGCGTGACGCCGACCTATACCACCCGCATCGCGGACGACAGCGACCTAACGCTCTATGGCACCTATGAAGCGATCGGGAAGCGCTACAGCGATCTCGCCAACACCCAGTTGTTGCCTGCTTATGCGACGGTCAGCGCGGGGCTTCGCGCCAAGATCAAGGGCTACACCTTGCAGGTAGCAGGCGACAATCTGACCAACTCGCATGGCCTGACCGAGGGCAACCCGCGCTTCCTGGCCGGGCCAGGGGCCGCGCTGCCCGACGTGCGCCCGATCTTCGGGCGGTCGTACCGGGTCACGGTAAGCTACGCCTTCTGATGAAGACGGCCGAGCGGCGCGCCGACCATCGGCGCGCCGCTCATTTTATGCGCGCGGCCGGTCCGCTCAGCCGTGCAGTGGCGACAAATGGCTTTTGCTGGCGTGGTGGTGCGCGCCTTCGGTGTGGTGATCGCCATTGGGTTCGACCGCCACCACATTGACCGAGCCGAAACGCACGCCCCGTTCCGCGCGGATCAAATCCGCCAGCGCCCGAACGGCAAGCGTCGGCCCCTTCAAAATAACCGTCTCGAACAAGCTGGTATGATCCAGAATGATCTGCGTCGACGAGACGATGAGATCATGATGCTGATGCTTGATGTCGAGCAACCGTTGCGCGAGCAAGCGCGTGCTGTGGCTATAGACATAGGCAAGGTTCGCGACACACTCCCCCTCCGTCGTCGAGTTGCGATGATGCGTCTCCACGGCCTCGCGCACCAGATCGCGAACTGCCTCCGAGCGCGTCTGATACCCCTGCTCCTTGAGCATCGCATCGAACAGCGGCGCAATCCTGAGATCTAGCGAAACGGTGACGCGTTGCATCGTTGGGGAGCTCCTATTGTCCCCACATATCGCAGTGGGAGACCGCACGGTATTTTTATCCAACGCAGCTCCCCCGAATTTCTTTGCAAGCGGAGGCAACCAAATCGACGGCGCGAAACGTACCCTTTCACGTGTGAACTTTTTTAAAAAACTGCATACAAAAGGGAAACGCCCGTGCCACAAAAGACCCCGTCCGCAAGCGCGATCCAAGCCGCGCGGGACCGTGGCACCGGGCGATCGCTACAATGGCGGGAGCTGCTGTGCGGGGCGGCCACCTTGCTGATCGCGCAATCGGTCGTCACGAACCTCGCCGCCGCGCAAGATATGCCGCAAGCCCCCGATTTTCCGGCGCCGACCGACGCCCAGCACCCCGACGACATCATCGTCTACGGTCGTGCCATCGCCCAGATCGGCATTGCCACCTCGGGATCGCAGGGTGTTGTCGGCTATAAGGATTTCGCGGACAAACCGCTCTCGCGGGTTGGCGAGTTGGTCGAGAATGTGCCGGGCGTGATCGCGACCCAGCATTCGGGCACGGGCAAGGCCAATCAATATTTCCTGCGCGGCTTCAACCTCGACCACGGCACCGATTTCGCAGGGTTCGTCGATGGCGTGCCGATCAACATGCGCACGCACGGCCATGGCCAGGGCTATCTCGATCTCAATTTCCTCATTCCCGAGCTGGTCGAACGGATCGACTATCGCAAAGGCCCCTATTTTGCCGATGTCGGGGATTTTTCGGCCGCAGGCACGGTCAAATTCACCACCGCCGACCACCTCGCCCAGCCGATCGCGCAAGTCACCGCCGGGAGTTTCGGCTATTATCGGGCGTTGGCGGCGGGCAGCACCGGGGTGGCGGGCGGCGATCTGCTGCTCGGGCTCGATGGCACGGTGTCCGATGGGCCGTGGGTGCTGAAGGAACGGCTGCGTAAGGTGAATGCGCTTGCCAAATATACGCGCGACGGCTTCAGCCTCGGCTTGACCGCCTATCACGCGACCTGGAACTCCACCGATCAAGTGCCGCTCCGCGCGATCGACAGCGGCTTGATCAGCCGCTTTGGCAATATCGATCCCTTTCTTGGCGGCGAAACCACGCGGATCGGGCTGACCGGCAACGGCCATTTCGACAATACCGAGGTTTCGCTCTTCGGCCTCTATTACCGCTTCCGCCTGACCTCCAACTTCACCTATTTCCTTGATGATCCGGTCAATGGCGACGAGTTTCAACAGCGCGACCAGCGCGGCGTTTTCGGCGGGTCGATCCGCCACACCATGCCGACCACCATCGCCGGCCTGCCCGTGACGTTCGTGATCGGTGGCGACACGCGCTACGATCATATCGGCAAGATCGGCCTGTATCACACCGTCAAGGGCGTGCCGATCGGCACCGTGCGGCAGGACCGGGTGGAGGAATATAGCGCTGCCTTATATGGCGAGGCGACTGCTGCCCTGACCCCGCGCCTGCGCCTCGTCCTCGGGTTGCGCGGCGACCTTTACGGCTATGATGTGCACGCACAAACGCAGGCCGCCAATTCCGGAAGCGGATCCGACACCATCCTCGGGCCAAAGGCTGCGCTTGCGTGGCGCGCGACCGACCATCTCGAACTCTATGCCAATTATGGCGAGAGCTTTCACTCCAACGACGTGCGCGGTGCCGCGATCACGGTAGACCCGAAGAGCGGCGCGCCCGCCGACCGCCTGCCGGTTTTGGTGAAGGCGCGCGGCGTCGAGCTGGGCGCGCGCGTGGAGTATAAGCGCTTCACCGCATCGATCGTCGGCTATTATCTGACGCTGGGGTCTGAACTGGTCTTCTCGGGCGATGACGGGACGACCGAACCCAATGACGCGACCCGTCGCTATGGAACCGAGGCCACGCTGTTCTGGCGGCCGACATCGTGGCTCGCGCTCGACGGATCGGCGGCCTTCACCCATGCGCGCTTTCACGACGTGGCGGTCGGGCAGGATCGCATTCCCAATTCGGTCGGCAACGTCCTGGCCGGCGGCGCGGCGGTCGATTTCGGACACGGAATCACCGGGTCGGTACGGTTGCGCCACTTTGGCAGCGCGCCGCTGATCGAAGACGGCAGCGCCCGCTCGCAGCCGACCACGCTCGTCAATTTCGGGGGATATTACACGCTGGGCCGGTTGAAACTTGGCGTCGATGTCCTGAACGTGTTCGATGCGAAAGACGCGACATCACCTACTTTTACACCTCGCGCCTGCAGGGCGAAGCGAGCGGCGGCGTCGACGATTACCACCTGCACCCGGTCGAACCGCGCCAGGTGCGCGTCAGCTTGCGCTACGGATTTTAGCGTCCCCCGTTCGCCCTGAGCCTGTCGAAGGGCCGGCTCCGCATGAGATTTGCCAGAGGGGGATGGGGCTTCGACAGGCTCGGCCCGAACCGAAGATAACAAAAACGGCCGCTGCGGTTGAACCGCAGCGGCGTCGCCTTGGACAATCGGGCCGGGCCACAAAGGCCCGACCCAACCGTTCATTTCGGCAGGGTTTGTGGTGTCGCCGCCGGATCGACCGGGATGATGTCGCCGGGCTTAACCGCCGCCGGGGTCGCGTTGGGCGACGCCTGGAAGGCGCTGTTGAATCCGGTCCCGAATTGCTCCTGGAATGCCGGGCTTGGCGTCGGCGTGGGTGTTGGCGTCGGCGTCGGGGCGTTATACCCAGAACAACCGGCCAGTCCGAGCGCCAGTCCGGAGACCGACAGGATGAGCGCGATTTTTCTCATGCTTCCATTCCTTTCGGAGACGGCGGTCACTGGCCAACCCGGTGCGCGGAGAGCGGCGTCCCAGGCAGCGGGGCGTTCAGATAGGGGAAGGTTCCCTGCACATCATTGGCGCTGATCGGCGCACCGTCGGTATACGGCACCTGTCCGGTCGGGGCATCGCCGGGCTTGCACAGGCCAAGATCCGTCGGAGCACCGTTCGCGCCGATCGGCACGGGGTAGCACAACGCGCCCATCGCAACGCGCAGCGTGATATCGACCGTATCATCGCCCGGACGACGACCGTTCGGGTAGCCGGCCAGATCGCCGGCTGCGACGCCGAGATTGGCCTGCTTCGCCTGCGGCGTGACCGGAACATTGGTGTTCAGGCGCATCATTTCCGAAGCCGTGACGGTGCCGAGCTGGTTCAAATTCTTGAAGCCGGTGAGGAAGGTGGCCACAAGATCGGCACGCGGGAAGTTGGTCGGAGCGAGCGTCTTGAAGTTCGCCTTGGCCAATTGGTTTACCGGCGCGAGGAAGAGCTGGTTGAGCACCTCGGGATAGGTCGGATTGGTGACATAGGTGCCGAACTGCGCATCATCCTTGGGGTCCGATGCGTTGAACTTGTCCTTGTCGGGCAGGCCGATGACAAGCTCGTTCACCAGCGGCATCGCCAGGCGCGACACCTGGGTGTACGCACCACCCGACAGCGTCGGCGCGGCATAGCTTGCCTTGGGATCGACCAGACGCGCCTGCGGCAGGCTGGCCGTCTGCCATCCGCCGATCACGCCGTTGCTGCCCTGGGGCGTCAGGCAGCTGATCGGAACTTCCATTGCGATGCTGGTGACGTTCTTCTTGCCGACCAGTTCGTCATTCGCGCGGTTCTGGGTGATGCCCAGCGGAAAACCGCCCTTGTCGCCCGCGCCCGGTGCCGAATCGCCCTCGATCGGCACGAAGTTGACCATGTCGAAGATGCCGCCGAGATTGACCGCGAACGCTTCGGCGCGCTGACCCACGAACACACGACCCGGCATGCCGCAACCGGGAATGTTTACGTTGTAAACGAACTGCTTGGCATAGCTGTTATAATCGGGGAACGTCTTCACGCCGGTATTGTCGAGCGGCTTGGTGAAGGTCGTCCCGCCACCCGCGGCGTTGGTGATCGCAGCGCGGGTGCCGGTGTGGCGATCGCCCGTGATCAGCGTAACGGTATAGGATTCGACTTCGGCGGTATTCGGGTCGGTGGTCTTGGTCACCGGGCCGCTCTGGCGCAGCGCGGTCGCCACATTGGTGCCGCCGATGTTGAGCATCAGGCCGCCATTTTGCAGCGTGTTGCTGAACTTGAACTGATAGGTCAGATGTTCCTTGGCATCGCCGACATTGTCGATGTGGATTTCATAAACCGCATCGGGGTCCATCGTGAAATAGTTGGGGCCGCCGCCCGGATCCTGCAGCGGCTGATAGTTGGCGATCAGCGTGACATATTGATCCCGGCCGGGCTCGTAGCTGCGGAACATGTAGAAGTCGGTCGAATCGGTCTTCGGCGACTTGGTGATGCCGGGGGCTTCACGGTGGCTGGAGGCAAAGCTGGCGGAGGCATCGGTCACCAGGACCGTGGTCGCCAACATGAGCCCGACGAGTTTACGTGTGCGTGCTTTCACTGCTATCTCCGGGGATATGGATCGATCCCCGATTGGGACCGCACCTTCGTTACGCAGCCGTGCGAAATCCGGATCACCCCGCTAAAAATATTGTGGCAAAAATTACGAGCTGGTCGTGAGGTCGCCCCAGCGCCATTGGCCGGAGCCGATCACGATCGTGATCGTTTTGCTGGCGCTTCTGATAAACAGAAACTGCGGGCCGACGTTCAACGCGGCGAGGCATTCCGGCTTGGCAGCCAGCACTTCGCGCAGCACGATCTCCCGCAGCATCGCCGAGCCGGGATCTGCCTCGGCGACGATCCAGCGACCGTCCCACAGCAGCAATGCGCCAGCGACCGACGTCGATTGGATCGGAATGCGCTCCAGCGCGCGCTGCGCAAGCGGGTTGGCCTGGAGGTCGCTCGCGAGATCCTGCGCCAGGCTACAGGGCGCTTCCGAACCGTGTTGCCCCGATAGCGGTTCGAAAGCCGCGAGGCTGGCTTCATCCTGTTCCTGCATCGCCGCGAGATCGGGATCGGTCGCGATATGCGCCACCGCATGCGGCGCGGGCTCGACCGGCTTGTGCTCCGGTATCGTCGTCTTTGTGGTGCGTTTTGCCGGGCGTGCTGTCGCGATTGCCGGGAGCTCGAAAACCGAGAGCTGCGCCGATGTGCCGTTCGCGCGGCTGGTTCCGGCACGGAGTACCGACGTGCCAACGGGAAATCCCCATAGGACCAGGATCAGCTCGAACGATATGACGCAGAGCGACATGCCGATCGCCGCCAGGCGACGGCGCGTTATCGCCTGCACAGGCCATGACAATGTCGATCGCCACATGCTTGTCGCGTCACTTCGCGGGACCGAATGAGATCATGCTGCGTTTACGAAGCGATCGACCAAATGGATGCTTTGCCCATGGCCACACCGAAGCCGCGCGGCCCTGGGTTACGGCGTACCGGAATGTGGATCGCGCGACATGGCTATGGTAGCGCATCGCAATTGGGAAATTTTGCGTAAGAGCCTTGGAATAGTGGGTGAAGGGTACCGGTTCAATATGACGATGGCTGAAGACGCGGGCCCCGAACGCGGGCGATCGGATACATCCGCTTCCGTCGATTCCGGTGGCGATCCCCGCTGGCAACAAATCGAAGCGCGCATTGCCGCGTTGGTGGCGGC
The DNA here is from genome assembly GCF_000797515.1 of Sphingomonas sp. Ant H11. Classification (GTDB taxonomy): domain Bacteria; phylum Pseudomonadota; class Alphaproteobacteria; order Sphingomonadales; family Sphingomonadaceae; genus Sphingomonas. The sequence continues at coordinate 7,873 of NZ_JSBN01000017.1, read as the reverse complement.
GCGTCCGCGCTTAACGATTACCAAGGACTCGGCTGTGTGGCTGAGCATCGGCCCGAAGGTGCTGAAGCGCCAACTCTATGTCGATGCCAATGCCGGATGGGAGTCCTATTACCTGAAGCTTGAACCCGGTGCCGAGGTGCCACCGCACTCGCACGCCTCCGTAGAGGAGTGCCTGGTCCTGTCCGGCGAAATCGAGGTCGATGGCGACATCGCACGCGAGGGCGATCTCCATATTGCCTTTACCGGGCATGATCACGGCACGCTAACCAGCCGCGACGGTGCGCTGCTCTATATTCGTGGCCCGCTGGCCCCGCTTGACGAAGACACGCCCGGCGACCCGTTCGACCTATAATCCCCGGGGTTACCCTAACCGGCCTCACCCGCCCCGCATCCTTTCGGATTGCCCGCCCGTATTGGGGATGTCGGTGCCTTCAGGCAGCCCGACACGATCTTGGGACGGGTGGGGGTATCATGTCGAGTGCACTGCAAACTGCGGAACAGACCGCCGCCATCGACAGGTTCGACCTCGCTCTTTCGCGACTGCTCAGCGCCACTGCCGCGGGTGACCACCGCGCGTTTCGCGCACTCTATCAAGCAACCAACCGCCGCCTGTTCAACATTGCGTTACGGATCGTCGGCCAGCCCGTGATCGCAGAAGACGTGACGCAGGACACCTTCGTCCGCGTCTGGTCGCAGGCCAAGCAGTTCGATCCGGCCAAAGGCCCGGCAATGGCATGGATATCGCGCATCGCGCGCAATGCGGCGATCGACCATGTCCGCCGCAACCGCACACAGTTGGAAGACATTGCCGATCATGTCGACCACATCGCCTCACTTGCGGACCCGGTGATCGAGCGGCTCGACATGTTCAGCGGCTTTTCGAAACTGGGCGACAAGCAACGCGAGGTTCTGACGCTCGCCTTGGTCTATGGCTACACGCATGAGGAACTGGCTACGGTGCTCTGCGTCCCCGTCGGCACCGCCAAAGCGAGAATGCGGCGCGGGGTGCAACAATTGCGGGTGTTTTTCGATCAGGCAGTGGCGCTGTCCTCCTGACGCCAAGCCAGGCTCACTCCATGTGATCGGGCTTGTAGCCCGGCGTCGGCGTCAGCATCAGGACCATTTCCATCACCCCGATCGCCAGCAGCCAGCTTGCCGCCACTTTCAGCGCGATTCCGCGCCCGGTCAGCACCAGCCAGCGCGCCGGAACGCACAACAGCACAAGCGGGACCGCGACCAGCAGGTTTGCCGCGCCCCCGCCGACACGCGCCACCAGACAGGCCCACACGCCTGCGTTAAGGCCCAGCACCACAGCGGTGGCGCGGTTCATGCCGCGGGGCAGATGGACGCAGCCCGCCAGCACCACCGTGCTGACCCAGCAGCCCAGGAAAATTGCGTCGGCGTGATCGGGCGTGACCGGCAGCAGCAAGGCGGCGGCACATCCGAACAGCAAGGCCGCTACAGCGATCCCCCAGATGCGGGTCGGCACGAACCCCAGCGCCAGCGCCAGCGCGACGCACAGCATCGCCGATGGAAGCAGACCGTCGCGCATCACAGCAACACGCGGGCCAGGAAATACAACCCCGTCACGCCAATGCCCGCGCCCAGACCTTTGACGAACAGCGCGCCGCGCCGCGTGTCATTCAAGGTCCCGACCGCGATACCGGCGATATGCAGCAGCCCGGTACTGAGCACGAAGCCCGCGCTATAGCCGATCGGATCGGCGGCGGACGGCAGTTCGCGGCCATGCGCATAGCCGTGAAACAGCGCGAACACGCCCACCATCACACACGCCAGCCACACCGGCGGGCGCAGGCCGAACGCAATCGCCATGCCCAGCATCAGCACCGACAGCGCGATGCCAAGCTCGACCGGCGGCACCGGCGCGCCGACCATCCCAAGGATCGCCCCGCCCGCCATCATCGCGGGGAAGATCACCGGCAAGGCGACCAGTAACGGTCGCCCCAGGATCGCGCCCCACAGACCGACCGACACCATCGCCAGCAAATGATCCATTCCGCTGAGCGGATGGAGCAACCCGGAAACGAACCCGCCCGCCAAACCCGTACCGGTATGCGCGCTGGCGGCGTCGCGAGCACGCTCGCCAGGGTGACCGCACAGGCCAGCGGCACAAGCGGCGACGGGCGTGTGGGCGCGACCGGATTGTTTACCCGGCGCTGCACCAAAATCCGGCCCTGCTCCGTAAAGACAACATCGCTTGGGAGAATTCCAGACCGTGTCATTATCCAACCTTGTCGCCCGGGAATGTGCCAGGCTTACGGGCCAGCGCGCCAAATCGATGCCTTTGCGCCGGATGAAGCTGCGTCGCGGGACCATGTGGCGCTTAGGCGCAGTGGCCGTTTTGGCGGTGCCCGGTCTGGCACTGGCGCATGATTTCTGGATCCAGCCCAACGCCTTCTGGGTTCCGACCGGCGGCACCACCACCATGTCGATTTTGGTCGGGCACGGCAGCTATCGTTCGAAATCGCTGATCGAGGCGAACCGCATCACCCGGTTCGACCGGTATGGCCCCGACGGCCACAGCGACCGGCGCCCCGAGCTGAAGCTGGGGTCGGCCACGACCGATACCACGCTCCATTTCGGACCATCCGGCGAATATCTGTACGCGCTGGCGACCAATGCGACGCCGAGCGAACTGCCCGGCATCCGCTTTACCGATTATCTGAAGGTGGAGGGATTAACCCCCGCGCTCGCACTGCGCCAACGCACCGGCATGACCGATGCCCCCGGACGCGAGCTGTATTCGCGTCGCGCCAAGGCGTTGATCCAGGTGGGCAACGCGCCCGCCACCGACGTGGCGACCCGGCGCATCGGCCTCAGCCTGGAACTGGTGCTGGAGCGCGATCCCTACACCTTGCCGCCGGGGGCCGATTTACCGGTGCGCGTGTTTTACGAAGGCAAGCCGCTGGCGGGCGGCACGGTCAAGCTGAACAACCTCGATTTCGACGAACGTCCGCTCGCCACGCATGTGACCGACGCCGCCGGGCGCGCTTTATTTCGCGTGCCGCGCATCGGAAACTGGCAGCTCAACGTAATCTGGACAAAGCCGATCAAGGGCAATCCCAAAGCGGATTTCGAAACGACATTTTCGAGCCTGACCTTCGGCTATCCCCGGCCCCCGATGTCGCGCCGCGCGCGTAAGGCGACGGCTGGCTCCGGGCGCTATCAACCGCGGTTGGCGATACCATCGCCCCGCAGCGAAGGATCGCGAGACGATGACGCGAAGCGGCGTGTGGAGCATAAGAGCTGCGGCAGCGACCGCGCTCGGCTTCGCCGTGCCTGTATCGGCGCAAGTGATCGAAATCGGCACCGACGGCCAGACCAGCGTCTATACCGGGCCGACACAATTCACCGCCGAGGGCAGTCGCGCGATCGTGCCGCCGGCCCCGGTGCGCGAACCCCGCGCCTCCACCAACTCGACCGCGCAAGCCGCCACTCGCGCCGGGCTCGCGACGGGGGTCAGCCCAGCGTTGATCGAAGCCGTGGCGTGGCAGGAATCGCGCTTTCGCGCCGGCGTAGTGTCGCGCGCCGGCGCGATTGGCGAGATGCAGTTGATGCCCGCCACCGCCCGCGCATTGGGGGTGAACCCGTATGATTCGGAACAGAATTATCAGGGCGGCGCGCTGTATCTCGCGCGGTTGATGCGGCGCTATCGCGGCGATCTCGTACTCAGTCTCGCCGCTTACAATGCCGGTCCGGGTGCGGTCGATCGCTGGCGCGGGGTGCCGCCTTACCGTGAAACGCGCGCTTATGTCGGGGCGGTGCTCGGGCGGCTCGGCAGCACGGTCGAGGGCGTCGCCCCCAAGTTCAAGCAGAGGAATGATCGATGATATCGCTTCGGCGCACTCCTATTCTTGCGCGTCCCGTCGCGGCAGGCCTTGGCCTGCTGTGGAGCACGATGGCGCACGCGCAATCCGCCTCGCTCGACCCGTCGGGATCGGGCGTGATCGTGTCTGCGGTCGATTGGGTGCAGGGCACGCTGCTCGGCGCGGTGGCGACCTCGCTGGCGGTGATCGCGGTCGGCGCGACCGGGTTGGGGATGCTCACCGGCCGCATCGACTGGCGGCGCGGCGCAACGGTGATCCTCGGCTGCTTCATCGTGTTCGGGGCCGCCGCGATCGTCGCCGGAATCAAATCTGCCGCAACAGGGCCAGGGCTGTGAACGCGCCGCTCGCCCGCGATCCAGTGTTCGGTGCGCTGACCCGCCCGCAAATGTTCGCGGGCGTCACTTACAGCTTCTTCGTGCTCAACGCCGTCATCACGATGGAGGCGTTTCTCGTCACCAAATCGTTTTTGGTGCTGCTGCTGTCGCTCGTCATCCATCTGGGCGGCTATCTCGCGTGTCTGCGCGAGCCGCGCTTCTTCGATTTGTGGATGACCAAGCTCGCGCAATGCCCGCGCGGGCGCAACCACGCCTATTGGCGTTGCAACTCTTACTGTCCCTGAACGATGCTGGCGCGCACCTCCCCGGTTGACCAGCCCCCGAGCTTCGCCCGTGAACGCTCGGCGGGCGCGTATTTGCCTTATGCCCGCGCACTCGACGATGCGACGATCGAGCTGCGCGACGGGCGGATGATGCAAGTCGTCCGGCTGACCGGCTTCCCGTTCGAAACGGCGGATTCGGAGGAGCTGAATTACCGCAAAACCCTGCGTGACACGATGCTGCGCGGCATCGCCGATGCGCGCTTCGCGCTGTATCATCATGTCGTCCGCCGCGAAGTGCAGCCGGTGTTCGAAGGGACCTTTGCCGATCCCTTCAGCCAGTCGCTCGACACCGCGTGGCGCACCAAGCTGTCCAGCCGGAAACTCTACGTCAACGACCTGTTTATCACGCTGGTGCGGCGTCCGCTGCCGGGGCGGATCGGGGTGCTGCAAAATCTGTTGCGGGGGAGTGGGCGCGCGGAGAGCGATGCGCGGCGGATGCGCGATCTGGTCGCGCTCAACGCCGCGCGCGACATTCTGCTCGCCTCGCTCGAACCCTATGGCGCGCGCTTGCTCACCAGCTATGCCGGGCCTGCCGGACGCTGTTCGGAACCGCTCGAATTTCTCGCCTTGCTCTATGGCGGCGATCTTCGCCGGGTGATCGAGCCGGGCGGCGATTTCGGCCATTATCTGCCCGATCGCCGGATCAGCTTCGGTGCCGACGCGCTCGAACTCGCGGCCACTGGCGATGCGCCGCGTCGCTTCGCCGCGATGGTTTCGATCAAGGATTATCCGGCGCAGACCGTGCCCGGCATGTTCGATGATTTGCTGCGCTTGCCCGCCGAAATGGTGCTGAGCGAGAGCTTCGCCTTTGTCGATCGGCAAGCGACGCTCGACCGCATGAACCTTGCTTTGCGCCGGATGAAGGCCGCCGATGATGAGGCGCTGAGCCAGCGTTACGAGCTGGCATCGGCCAAGGACGATGTCGCAGCGGGGCGATCGGGCTTTGGCGAGCATCACCTGACCGTCATGGTCAAGGCCGACACGCTCGACGCGCTCAATTTCGCCGCCGCCGATGTGCAGACCGCCTTTAGCGAGTTGGGCGTGATCGCGGTGCGCGAGGATGTCAATCTCGAAGCCGCCTATTGGGCGCAGTTCCCCGGCAATTTCAAATTCATCGCCAGGCGCGCCCTGGTGTCGAGCGGCAATTTCGCCAGCCTTGCCAGCGGCCATTGTTTCCCCTCCGGCTCGGCGCAGGGCAACCATTGGGGGCCTGCCATCACGGTGTTGGAAACGACATCGGCTGGCCCCTATTATTTCAATTTCCACAAGGGCGATCTTGGCAATTTCACCGTGATTGGCCCGTCGGGCGCGGGCAAGACCGTGGTGATGGGCTTCCTGCTCGCCCAGGCGCAGAAGCTGTCGCCGCGCACGGTCTATTTCGACAAGGATCGCGGCGCGGAGATTTTCCTGCGCGCGATTGGCGGGCGCTATGATTTGCTGCGCCCCGGCCAGCCGACCGGGCTCAACCCGCTGTTGCTGGAGGACAACCCTGCCAACCGGCGCTTTCTGTGTGATTGGGTGGCGAAGCTCGTGTCGGGCACTGGCCCCGCGCTCGACGCGGAGGATCTGGCGCGCATCGCCGATGCAGTCGACGCCAATTTCAGCCAGCCGCGCGCGCTCAGGCGGCTGCGCTATTTCGTCGAGCTGTTCCGCGGGCGCGGACGCCCGACCACGCTCGATCTCGCCGCGCGGCTGGCGGCGTGGTGCGGCAAGGGCGATTATGCGTGGCTGTTCGACAATGAGGAAGACGCGCTCGATCTCGACGTAGCGACGCTCGGCTTCGACATGACGCAGATCCTCGACGATCCCGCTGCGCGCACGCCGGTGATGATGTACCTGTTCCACCGCGTCGAACAGCGGCTGGACGGCACGCCGAGCATCATCGTGATCGATGAAGGCTGGAAAGCGCTCGACGATCCCGCGTTCGTGGTGCGCATCAAGGATTGGGAAAAGACGATCCGCAAGCGCAACGGTATCGTCGGTTTCTGCACCCAAAGCGCATCGGACGCGCTGGCGAGCCAGATTTCCAGCGCGATCATCGAACAGGCCGCGACGCAGATCTTCATGGTCAACCCCAAGGCGCAGGCGGTCGATTATTGCGACGGCTTCGGCCTGACCGCGCATGAATTCGACTTGATCCGCACGCTGCCCGACACGGCGCGCTGCTTCCTGATAAAGCATGGCAATAACAGTGTGATCGCCCGGCTCAATCTGGGCGGCATGCCCGATTTGCTGACGATCCTGTCGGGCCGCGAAAGCAGCGTGCGCCGCCTCGATGCGATCCGCGCCGAGGTTGGCGACGATCCGGCGCAGTGGCTGCCACGGCTGCTGGCCTGACCGTCATGTCGAACGCCTGCCCCGCCGCCCCGCCCGATGTCCATCTGGTCCATGCGCTGCTGCGCGTGACCGATTGTCAGGTACGTGCGCTGGTCCACACCGGCTATGATGGGCTGTTCCAGAGCGGGGGCAGCTTTGCTGCGGTGCTCACCACGCTGATGACGCTGTATGTCGCGCTGATCGGCTATCAATTGATGCTGGGCCGGGGCGGTTTGCGTATTGGCGACGTGACGCTGTCGGTAGTGAAGCTCGCCGCGATCCTGTCCTTCGCGACGCAGTGGGACACCTATCAGGCGATCGTGGTGCGCGTGCTGTTCGACGGCACCGCGCAGATCGCGACCGCCATGCTGCATCTCGATTCGGCGACCGCAAGCGGCGGCGACATCTTCGACCGGTTGCAGCGCGCCTTCGATATTTTGAGCGCCGCGCCCGCCCCGCCGGTGCCCGCCAAGCCGACAGGTCCGCTCGCCGCCGTGCCGCAGATCGCCGCACTACAGTCGTTGCCGCTGCTGGGCGGCGGGGTGAAGGTGCTGGCGCTCAAGGCGGCCGCCTCCATGCTGCTGTTTTTCAGCCTCGGCCTGTTGCTCGCCACCAAGGTCGTGCTGGGGGTGTTGCTGGCCATCGGCCCGATCTTCATCGCGCTGTTGCTGTTCGACGTGACGCGCGGGCTGTTCGAGGGGTGGCTGCGCGCGACGCTCGCCTTTGCCTTTGCCCCGATGATGACGGTCTTTTTGCTGGCGGTGATGCTGGAGATACTCGAACCGTCGCTGGCGGCGATGGTCGAGCAGCGCGCGGTTGGCGCGGTGCACGCTGACACCGCCTATAGCGTCCTGCTGCTGGTACTGGTGTTCGCTGCGGTAGCGACGGGCTTGCTGATTGCCTCGGCCACCGTGTTCCGCGGCTTTCGCTTGCCCGAGCGCAAGGCCCCTGCCGCGCCGCAGGTGCCATCTCCCGCACAGGCCCGGTCCACACCAGCTCCGGAAGCGCTCGCCTCCCCCCGCGCGCACCAGTGCCGCCGTCGGCGCTGCCG
>NZ_JSBN01000169.1 GCF_000797515.1 Sphingomonas sp. Ant H11 | reverse complement strand
CGCCACCGCCGCACCGCTTTGCGGTCTGGCGCGACCGCCTTTTGCGGCACGCGCCCGGTGAAGCTGCGCTCCTCGCCTTCCGGCACCTCCAGCGCGGCCATCGCGCGCGCGGCGGCCGCATACCAGCTTTGCGCGGGAGCATCGCCTTGCGCGCGTGGACCGACCGACCCGGCAATCACCAACCGCTCCTCGGCGCGCGTCGCCGCGACGTAGAACAGCCGCCAATGCTCTTCGAGATCGCGCGCGGCGGTTTCCTCGACCAGCGCCGCCAGCGGGCCGGTGGCTTCACCCTTGCGTGGGCGGATCACCGGCAGTTCCGCCGCCATATCGCCCGCCCGCCATTTCAGCGTCGAGCGCGGCGAACGGGTCGGGTCGACTGCGGCATCGGCGAGGATCACCAGCGGGGCCTGCAAGCCCTTGGCACCATGCGCCGTCATCACCCGCACCGCATCGAGCGGGGCGGAGGGGTCACGCTTGATCTCCACTTCGCCGCGATCGAACCAGTCGAGAAAGCGTTGCAGCGAGGGCGTGCCGAGCGCTTCGAAATCGAGCGCCGCGCTCAGCAATTCCTCGATCGGGTCGCGCGCTTCCTGCCCCAGCCGCCGCACCAGATTGCGCCGCCCGCCAAGCGGCCCCGACAGCAGTTCCTCCAGAAATTGATAGGGCGTAGCGATGTCGGCGCGGTCGAGCATCGCGAACAACGGCGCGATCTCAGCGCGCGGTTCGGCGCGGGCAATGTGCCGCCACAGGCTGACCGCGCGCTTGGGCGCGGCGTGCATCAGCCGCTCCTGGCTCCAGCCGATCAGCGGCGATACCAGTAACGACGCCAACGACAAATCGTCGTCGGGCTGCAGCACGAAACGGATCGCGGCGAGCAGATCCTGCACCGACAGCGGCGCATTCAGCCGCAACCGGTCGACCCCCGCCACAGGCACGCCTTCGGCATAGAGCCGCGCGACGATCAGCGAGGCGAGTTCGCCGCGCCGCTTGACCAGAATCATGATGTCCTCTGGCCGGAGCGTGCGCCCCTTGCTCTCGAGCATCAGCGTGCCGATCCAGCCCTTGATCGTCCGCGCGATCCGGCGGGCGAGTTCGCGGGTGGAATCGGAAACCCAGCTTTCCTCATCCTCCTCGCTGCCGCCAGCCACCACCAGCGGCCACAGCGTCACGGTGCCCGGCCCCGGCACTTCGCTCGCATGCACTTCGCGGTCGGCAATCGCGCCCAGCCCCGGCTCGGGCAAAGCCTCGATCGCGGCATCGACGAATTCGAGCACTGGCCGGGTCGAGCGGAACGATTGTGTCAGCGAAAGCCGGTGCCACGGGCGCGCCCGCATCGTGCCGCTCTGGCGGCGTTGTTCCTCGTCCGCCGCCCACGCGTCGCGTGCGAGCGTCCCGATGCGCTGCTCGGCGGCGGCGAAAAACTTTGGGTCGGTACCCTGGAAGCCGAAGATCGCCTGCTTGAAATCGCCGACGGTGAACAGCGTACGGACGCGTTCGCCATGCGACCCCTCGCCCGCGAAGAATTCCTCGACCAGCGCGCGGATGATCGCCCATTGGTCGGGATTGGTATCCTGCGCCTCGTCGATCAGCACATGTTCGGTAGCCTGATCGAGCTTGTAGCGTACCCATTCGCCCATGCCGGGTTGGCCGAGCAGCGCGATCGTCGCGCGGATGAGATCGTCGAAATCGACCGCGCCCAGCCGCCGCTTCGCCTGGTCATACGCTGCCGCATACTCCCGCCCGACCGCCAGCGCTGCCGCAAGCAGATCGGCATAGGCCGCGCGCTCGCGCAAACCCAGCAGATGCGCGCACGCTTCGCCCACCTCGATTGCGAGATCGGCATAATCGGGGTCGGCGGCGAGCAGTTTGGGGGAATATTTGCGCGGCTCGCGCTTGGCGGTGAAGGGCACACCGATCAGGTCACCCAGCATCCGTGCGCGCATCTCGGGTGCCGCCTCGATCCAGCATTCGGCGATGTCGGCGTGGTTGCCGCCCGTCGCCGTGCCCCACGCCCGGTTCGCCGCCGCCAGCCGCGCGACCGCATCCACGTCGAAGGCATTGTCACCGCAGGCATCGGCGATCTCCGCCTCGATCTCGCCCACCGGCAAATCGAGCGCGCGGCGGATGAACGGGCCGATGCCCGCGCCCATCGGCAGTTCCGCCATCGCGGCGGGTGCCCGCGCGCACGCCAGCAGGAAGCGCTCGGCCTCGCCCTCGCCCAAGCGCAGGCTCAGCGCGCCAACAGTAGTGACGGTGGCATCGCGCCCTTCGGCCTCTGCCGTTACCAGCATTTCGGCCAGTGCATCGCGCGCCATTACCGCTTCTTCGCGCGCCTCGATCGGGCGGAAACCGGGCACCAGCCCGGCCTCGACCGGGAAGGCGGCAAGCAGGCTCTGACAGAAGCCGTGGATCGTCTGGATGCGGATGCCGCCCCCCCGGCGCGTCGAGCACCTTGGCGAACAACGTGCGTGCGCGGGCGCGGAGTTGCGGCGAGGGATCCTCGCCCAGCGCCACCAGATCGGCCACCAGATCGGGCTCGGGCATCCGCACCCACGCCGCCAGCCGCTCGCCAATGCGCCCGGCCATTTCCGCCGCGCCCGCCTTGGTAAAGGTCAGGCACAGGATCGCACCAGGATCGACGCCGCGCAGCAACAAGCGATAGACGCGCGCGGTCAGCACCTGCGTCTTGCCCGTCCCGGCCGAGGCGGACAGCCAGACATGCCCGCCCGGATCGCTGGCGCGCGCCTGCGCGTCCTTCAGGACCGGGAGCGGTCGGCGGCTGTGGCCCTCGGTCATACGGACTCACTCACGGCCATACCATTCGTCCCGCCGCATCAACTGGTCATATTCGGCATAAGGCGCATAGTCCGGGTGCAGCTTCGCTTCGAACGCACGCGTGCCCGTCAACCAGTCCGCCACGGCATCGCTGAAATGCCGCGCGGCGAGCGTGGTGAAATCCTCAGGCACGACCTTGTCGCCCTTGCCCTCGGCATCGACCGGCGAGGTGACATAACCGAACGCATCGCCCTTTTTCGACAGCGACCAATATTCGAAGCCGCGCGCCTTGCCCGCAATCCCGGCATAACCGCCGCGCTCGGCGATCAGCCCGAGCAACCCCAATTGCAGGCTGAACCCCTCACGCACCGCCGCCGGCGAGGGCGGCTTGCCAGTCTTGTAGTCGATCACCGCCAGCGCCCCGTCGGGCAACCGGTCGATGCGGTCGAACTTGCCCGTCAGCGTCACCCCCGCAATCGCGATCTCACCCGATTGTTCGACCGCCAGCACGGTGCGCCCGGAATCGACGTTCTTGCCCATCTGCGCGACGATCCAGTCGATCGCCTCCATCAGGCGCGGTCGCCACAGCGCACGCTGCATTGGATGCGCGCCGTCGAACATCGCCCGCGCGCGCTCGTGCAGTTTGTCGAGCGCGCAGGCGTCCTCACGCGCCCAGCGTTCGAGGATGTCATGCACCGCCGTGCCGCGCCACGCTGCGCTGGGATCGGCATCGACCGGGTCGAGCTGCGTCAGACCGAGGATGCGTTTGGCGTAGAACGCATAGGGATCGGCCTTCAGCCGATCGACGTCGGTGACGGCAATCGCCTTGGGCCGGCGTTCGGCGGGGGGCTCTGGCATCGGCTTGGCAGCGGGCACATGCGCGCCCGGATCGTCGAGCGCGCGCGCCCAGCCTTCCAGCGCGGTGGCCCGCTCGAACCGATCGCCCGCCAATGCCTGCAAGCGCAGCCAGAAGCGCGAGGCGATCGCCGGTTGCGTGCCGCCGCGTCGTGCACGCGTCATCAGCGCGGCGGGCGCGCCCAAGGCCTGCGCCAGATCATGCCCCGCCATGCCGACGCCGCGGTCGAGCCCCGGCAGCCCCAATTCGGTGCGGATTCGCGGTGCCAGCCACGGGTCGGGCGCGGGCAGACCGGGCCAGGTTCCTTCGTTCAGCCCGCCCAGGATCATGACGTCGCGGTCTGCAAGCGCGCCTCGATTAGGCCATAAATAGCCAGGCGCGGATGCCCGCCTTGCTGCGGCCGCACTGCCACTTCGTCCATCAACGTCTTGAGCAACGGGCCAAGGCTGGCGGGCTCGATGACCGCCGGGCCATGCGCGGCGTGATCCTCCGCCTCGCGCAGCAGCTCGGCAGCGGCGCGCCCGGCAGGGCCCGCCCACAAGGCATCGCCGGGCTCCGCA
>NZ_JSBN01000168.1 GCF_000797515.1 Sphingomonas sp. Ant H11 | reverse complement strand
CACTTGCGTACTGCCCCTCTCCCGACCTCGCTTCGCTCGGCCACCCTCTCCCCGCCAGCGGGGAGAGGGAGATCCCCTCCGCCTGGGCTTGCGCATCGTGCTCGGCCTGTCGGGCGAGGATGCCGGCCGCATCCTCATCGCCCGCGCAACGCGCCCGTTCAGCTCGATCGAGGATGTCTGGCGGCGCGCGGGCGTCTCGCTGCTGACGCTCGAAAAACTCGCCCAGGCCGATGCGTTCCACGGCTTCGGCCTCGACCGCCGCCAGGCCTTATGGGCGGTAAAGGCTTTGGGACAGAAACCGCTACCCTTGTTCGCCGCGATCGAATCCCCCAGCGAACCCAGCGTCACGCTCGCCGCGCTCACCGCCGGGCGCGAAGTGGTCGAGGATTACCGCGCGACGCAATTGTCGCTGCGCGCGCATCCGGTCAGCTTCCTGCGCGGCGCACTCGACCGCCGCCGCATCACCCGCTGCGGCGATCTCAAAAGGTTGAAGGACGGCACCCGCGTCGAAGTGGCGGGGCTCATCCTGGTGCGGCAACGCCCCGGCAGCGCCAAGGGCGTGGTGTTCGTCACGCTGGAAGACGAGACCGGCATCGCCAACGCGATCCTGTGGCCCGACCGCTTCGAGGCGCAGCGCCGCACGGTGATGGCGGCGGCGATGCTCAGCGTACAAGGCCGCGTGCAAAGCGAAAGCGGCACGATCCACGTCATCGCCGACCGCATCACCGATCTCACCGGGCTGCTGCGCCAGATCGGCGAGATCGACCTGCCCCGCCTGACCATGCCCGGCGACGGTGCCACGCATGGCGGCACGATCGACCCGCGCGAACGGCGCATGGTGGGGCACGACCTCGAACCGGTCATCCCGATCCGCAGCCACGATTTCCACTGAGCCTATTTGTTCACCCCACCGTCTGTTCGATCACCCCGAAGATCGGGTGATGCTTGTCATCCTCCGCCCAGATCCGCACCGTATCGCCGCTTTTAAGGAACGGCGTCTCCGCCGCGCCGCGCAGGATCGTCTCGACCGTGCGCAGCTCGGCGAGGCACGCATAGCCGACGCCGCCCTCGGCGATCGGCTTGCCCGGGCCGCCATCCGCATCGCGGTTGGAAACGGTGCCCGAACCGACGATCGTCCCCGCGCCCAGCGCGCGCGTCTTGGCGGCATGGGCGATCAACGTGCCGAAATCGAAGGTCATGTCGACCCCGCACGCGACCCGCCCGAACGGCTTGCCGTTGAGATCGACCATCAGCGTGCGGTGCAATTTGCCGTCCTGCCACCACTCGCCGAGCGTATCGGGCGTGACGAACACCGGCGAGAAAGCACTGGCGGGCTTGGACTGGAAGAAGCCGAAGCCCTTGGCGAGTTCGCCCGGAATCAGGTTGCGCAAGCTCACATCGTTGGTCAGCCCGACCAGCCGCACCGCCGCCAGCGCCGCTTCGCGACTCGCGCCCTGCGGCACGTCGCCGGTCACCACCACCACTTCGCCCTCGAAATCGCAGCCCCAGCTTTCGTCCGCCAGCGGGATCGGCGCGCGCGGGCCGAGGAACCCGTCCGAACCACCCTGGTACATCAGCGGATCGTGCCAGAAGCTGTCGGGCAGCTCCGCCGCGCGCGCCTGCCGCACCAAAGCGACATGGTTCACATAAGCCGATCCGTCCGCCCATTGATACGCGCGCGGCAGCGGCGACGCCGCCTGATGCTCGTGAAAGCGCCGCATCGGGATCATTTCATGTTCCAGATCGGTGCTGAGATTCTGCAAATCGGGCAGCAGCCGGTCCCAATCGTCGAGGGCGGCCTGCAGCGTCGGCGCGATATGCGCGGCATCGGCATACCAGGCGAGATCGTTGGAAACCACGACGAGCTTGCCGTCGCGACCCGATGTGAGGCTGGCCAGTTTCATACACTCTCCTGTTTCGCCCAATCATAGCCCTCCCATAGGGCGTGTCGAGCGCAACCCGCTTGACGAAAGCGTCACCTCACCGCACACCCGGCAAAAGAGTTGCAGACGACAACTGTTATTGGAGAGACCTGACATGACGCTCGATTCCGTCGCCGGCCGCTTTGCCTATACCGAGGATCACGAGGCCTTCCGCCAGACCGTACGCCAGTTCCTGCAAAAGGAAGGCGTGCCGCACGTCGCCAAATGGGAGGAAGACAAGCTCGTCCCCAAGGATTTCTGGATCAAGGCCGGGGCGATCGGCATGCTCTGCCCGACCGCGCCCGAGGCTTACGGCGGGCTCGGCCTCGATTTCGGCTATAACGCGATCGTCGATGAGGAGATGGCCTATAACGGCGTGCCCGCCGGCTTCTCGCTCCAGTCGGATATCGTCGCGGGCTATATCGAAACCTATGGCTCGGAAGAGCAGAAGAAACAGTGGCTGCCCAAGATGGTGTCGGGCGAGGTCATCACCGCCATCGCCATGACCGAACCCGGCACCGGCAGCGACCTGCAGGCGATCCGCACCACGGCCAGGAAGGATGGCAATCACTATGTCATCAACGGCTCCAAAACCTATATCACCAACGGCCAGAATACCGATCTGACGCTGGTCGTCGCCAAGACCGATCCCGATGCCAAGCCCGCCTGGAAGGGCATGTCGATCATCCTGGTCGAGAGCGAGCGCGAGGGTTTCCAGAAGGGCCGCAAGCTCGACAAGATCGGGCAGGATGCCGCCGATACGTCGGAATTGTTCTTCAACGACGTGCGCGTGCCGATGACCAATTGCCTGGGCGAGGAAGGCAAGGGTTTCATCTATTTGATGAGCCAATTGCCGCAGGAACGCCTCTCCATCGCCGTCTCGGTCCAGGCCTCGGCGCAAAAGGCGTTCGACGAGACGGTCGAGTTCACCAAGACGCGCAAGGCCTTTGCCGGGATGGTGTTCGATTTCCAGAACACCCGCTTCGTCCTCGCCGACCTCAAGGCCAAATTGCAAGTCGGCTGGGCGCATCTCGACTGGGCGATCGCGCGCCATTTGAAGGGCGAGCTGACCAACGAAGAAGGCGCCGCCGCCAAATTGTGGCACACCGATCTGCAATGGGAAGTGATGGACGCCTGCCTGCAACTCCATGGCGGGGCCGGCTATATGAACGAATACCCCATCGCCCGCGCCTGGCGCGCGGCGCGCGTAACGCGCATTTTCGGGGGGACGAACGAGATCATGAAGGAACTGATTGGGCGGTCGCTGTAGGGGGACGCGGGCGTCACCCCGGCCTTGTGCCGGGGTCCACCGCGCGGCTGGCCTAACCGCTTGTTCGACAGAGGTCAGCTATGGGCCCTAACTTTGGTCGTCCAGCGACCGGGGCGGAAAGCCAAAAAGCCACCGCAGAAGTTCCAATGCCTCCCGTTCCGCCATTACCATTGGAAATTATTGAATAATTTTTCCAATTGAAGTCGCCTTCCGCCCTAATGCACGCCATCGGTTCGGCGCTTGTGGGGTTAGCCGTGGCCACCACCGATAATGTTTTTGCCCACTTCGATGATTTCTTTCATATGTTCAGGCATCGGCAAACCGGCGTTGCGATCCGCCATCGTCGCGAAAGCGCCTTTAGTGACGGCTATGGTTACAACAACGCAACCCGTGACTGTCGCGACAATTAACGCAGTTAGCGCGTGCGGCTGGTCGGCTCCGAATCTATCTGAGCGACAGAGCGAAACAACAAGAACTGTGGCTAGAAACAAAACTAATACCAACCTCCGATGATACTGACTCACGGGGGGATTCCCAAAGCGGCGAAACTCTGACTCTATGGCTGTCGATTGGAGGGCATGGCCATGGGTGCAGCGATCGGAATGCGGAACGACTTTGACGCCGCGAGCTTGAGGCGACTGGCGCGCGTGACCAAGAGCGCGAACCAGGGCCGTCGGCTTCTGGCTTTGGCGGAAATTTATGATGGCGGGAGCCGCAGCGATGCGGCGCGTATCGGCGGAGTGACGTTGCAGATCGTGCGGGACTGGGTCGTGCGGTTCAATGATAGAGGTCCTGACGGGCTCCTTAATGGTAAGGCACCGGGCAAGCCCCCTTTGTTGAGCGATGCCCAGCGCCAGGCTCTTGCGGAGATCGTTGAAAGCGGTCCGATCCCGGCGATCCATGGAGTTGTGCGTTGGAGACTGATCGACCTGACGCGGTGGCTCCATGATGAGTTCGGGGTGTCCCTGACGGAAACGACCGTGGGACGGGAGTTGAAGAAGCTGGGCTATGTCAAACTGACGGCGCGCCCGCGTCACCATGCGCAGAATGAATATGCGATGGAGGACTTTAAAAAGGGGGCTTTGCAGCCGAGCTGGCAAAGATCAAGGTCGCCCTTCCGCGCGGCACGGCGATAGAGGTCTGGTTTCAGGACGAAGCCCGGATCGGCCAGAAAAACAAGATCACCCGCCGCTGGGCCAGGCGCGGCACGCGGCCCTCGGCACCCAAGGACCAACGAACGAAATCGGCCTACATCTTCGGTGCCATCTGCCCCGAACTTGGCAAGGGCGCTGGCCTGGTTCTCCCATTCTGCAATACCCAGACCATGTCGCTGCATCTGGCGGAGATATCGCTTGCTATCGAGCCGGGCGCCCATGGCGTGTTGCTGATGGATCAAGCCGGATGGCACATGACCGGGAAACTGGAAGTACCTGATAATATCAGCATCGTTCCGCTGCCGCCCAAATGCCCCGAACTCAACCCGGTAGAAAATATCTGGCAGTTCATGCGCGATAACTGGCTATCCAACCGCATCTTCACATCCCACGACAACATCATCGACCTTTGCTGCGAGGCTTGGAACAGGCTGGTTGATCAGCCATGGCGCATCATGACAATCGGACGCCGCAAATGGGCGCGTGGGTCGTGATCAATGCAGGTTGGTATAACAGGCCGCAAGCAATCGATACAGCGAGGCGAATCCGCCAATGCCAGTCGACTTCGGTTTTGAAAGCCGCGATATATTCGGCGGATGCGGCCTTGTAAGATTCCCAACGCCCAAAGTCCGCTGTGAGCAAATCAACGCGATCGGCTAAAGCCTTAAGATCGTCAGGAGTTAGGGCCGCCGCGGATGCCTCACCGGCAGCGGCATCGCCAATTATGCTTTCAATCGAATCGTTAAGACGTGGCGCGTCGCTCATGCGCCAGCTTTTTATAGTGTTCTGCGATTATTGCATTCGGAATATCTTCCGAACTACCCAAGCCGCCTCGATATGTTTTCGACCATGGCGTGTCGGTTTCGTGCGTTATCCGGGACAACGAAAAAGCATGCATATCGCCGTAATTCTGTACGACCGAATGAACGACCGATCGTTGCGCGTCAGACAGATTCGCGACTTGGGGCGCTCCAAACGGGCCCATTGCGCTGCCTTGGATTGGCTGCGAACCGAAGCGTCGAAACTCGCGATAAATCGACGGAAAAACGGGGCCATGCTGCCACGCTTCCGGCTCTTCATTCACCAGCGGAACGTTAAGCAACGCGAGCGACCAACCGTGCGCGATATAAACCAGCTTCAAAAGCTGCATGATCGTTAGCGACTTACCCTGATCTCGAGCTTCATCGAGTACGGCGTTAGCGACTGCTAGAGGTGCGAATGCAGTCATTGCGGTGCCCTCCTTTGAACAGCGTTGCTTCACAACAAAAAATCCGGCGCGCGAAAAATCGCGTGTCGAAATCAGAAGCTCATTTCGTAAACCTACATCGTTTTGTCAAATTGACGCTTGACAGTCAATTTTTGCGCTTGCCCTTCAGGGCGTTCACAAGCGCCCACAAGCGGCAGCCGTCGCTCGGCAGCGCGAGAGGCAGAAAATAAATTTTCGCTCCTCGTTGCCCCACTGGAAGCCCCTAGCAGGCATTTGCTCCCTGCACGGAGGAAGACGGCACCATCGCAGACTGGTCATCAACATCGCAAGGGCAGATCAGCCTACATTCCAAGGGATTCTTAGCGTCAGGCCGGAATTTGGCCCGGGCGGGAGTCCTAAGGCAGGCTCAAGCCCCGGCGACATACGAAGGTCATCGAGGATCGCTTGCGGATCGACCATAGCGCCGATTTTGGCCTGGGAAGCCTGCCTTGGTGCCATAACCGCCTTCGCTCGATAGACTTCCAAATAAGCGATACGTTCGTCGATCGCATACCGGCAAAGCCCGCGTGTGAAGTACCGATTAAATTCGCCCTCCCCCATTGTTTCGTGGGCGGTGTAGGGAACGGCTGCGGTGGTATATCCGCCCTTTGACGTTCTTCTCTCGACGTGAGCTTTCAGACATCGACATCGAACAATAGAAGCCGCTAATGTATCGTCATTTCCGTTTTCGGCCGCCTCTTTGAGCAAACGCGGCCAAATCTCGCAACCTTGCGAATTTAGATAGTTGCTGATGTAAATCGATCCATTATTTACATCCATTTCGATTTCTTCGACCACGAACCGCCGCGTTGCGGCGTCAAGGTTTTCATATGCTAAGCCCACGCGCGCGCGCCGATTCGTTAGAATTGGAAAGTGCGCATTATCAATAAGCTTTAGCAAGCGTTCGCGTTGCCATTTTGGCGGATCAACCCTCCGCCTACTCGTCCCCGTTCAGAACGGCCACTTTGCCGACTTTCGTAGCAAGTGTCGCTAGCCTGCTTCCCGCCTAGCCTAAGCCGGATATAAGCATCTGAGCGCAGCACCGCTTTAACACCCGATTTTGCATCTCTCTAACCTGCCGGTTCATTTTCTAGGCGGGCAGGTGGTCATCGTCTCCCCAACAGGAACGCCCCCACCCCGCCAAAAACAAAAAAAAGCCCGGCGGTGGTGCCGCCGGGCCTGAGGTTGCGCCTAGGGAGCAAACCTGGCGTGTCTGAATCCACTATAGGACGAAAATCAGGTCAGAGCGCGTTGCCCGTCGCGGCAGCGGCATTGGTGTCGGCTGCGTTGGTGTCGATCACGGTGTCATTGCCGATGGTGTCGTTGCCGAACGCGTCATTGCCGAGCGTGTCGTTGAGCGAGAGATCCTCGTTCGCCACCGCGCTGGTGTTGCTGCCACCGCCGCCGCACGCCGCCAGCGAAAGCGCCATCGCGGCCGTCAGCGTCAGGGCCAAAACCTTCTTCATCGTCGAATCTCCTTGAAATCTTGGCCCAGCCAGCGGCATCCGCACCACTGCCCCCCAGGCACCGCATCAATCTCTACTAAAACGATGTGCATTCAATTGCGTTGATCTTTAGTACCCCCAAGTTTTTCTTTCAGCGTTCTCGCGTTTCTCCCCGAGCGGCACCCCGCACCGCGCGCGGTTGACAGCCCCTGCCAATCCCGGAATGTTGCGCAAAACCAAGCCGATCGCGGCGCAAGGGGGACTTTCATGGCGGATCGAATTCTGCCCGCACGGCTGCGGGCGCTGCTGGGTGCCGCGGCCATCACGGCGCTGCTCGCGGGCTGCGTCAGCGACGGCGGGGCGAAGCCTGCGACCGCCTCGACTCCCGCCAAAGCCGGGCCCGGCGCGGGGAAGGGTTTTGCGCATGATCCCTACCCGTCGACCTACAAGCCCTATCCCGGCGTGCCGACGCTCGTCACCCATGTCACCATCTTCGACGGCGAGGGCGGGCGGATCGACGATGGCGCGGTGCTGTTCGCCGATGGCAAGATCGTGGCGCTTGGCCAGAGCGTCGCGGCCCCGGCGGGCGCGACCGTCATCGATGGCACCGGCAAGACGCTTACCCCCGGCATCATCGATATTCACAGCCATTTGGGCGATTACCCCTCGCCCGGCGTCCAGGCCAATTCGGACGGCAATGAAGCGACCGGCCCCGTCACCGCCGATGTCTGGGCCGAACATAGCGTGTGGCCGCAGGACCCGGGGTTCAGCCGCGCGCTGGTCAATGGCGGGGTTACCACGCTGCAGATCCTGCCTGGCTCCGCCAATTTGATGGGCGGCCGCTCGGTCGTGATCAAGAATGTCTATGCCCGCACCGAACAGGGCATGAAATTCCCCGGCGCGCCGTACGGCCTAAAGATGGCGTGCGGCGAGAACCCCAAGCGCGTCTACGGCTCCAAGGGGCGCGAACCCTCGACCCGCATGGGCAATATCGCGGTCGACCGCCAAACCTGGGCGCGCGCGGCCGAATATAAGCGCAAATGGGACAAATATGAGAAGGACGGCGGCGAAATCCCCGGCCGCGACATCGCCATGGATACGCTGGCGGGGGTGCTGTCGGGTGAAATCCTCGTCCAGAATCATTGCTACCGCGCCGACGAAATGGCCATCGTCATGGATATGGCCAAGGAGTTCGGCTACCACGTCAGCGCCTTCCACCACGCGGTGGAGGCCTATAAGATTGCCGATCTGCTGAAGCAGAATGGCACCTGCGCCGCGGTCTGGGCTGATTGGTGGGGCTTCAAGATGGAAGCCTATGACGCGATCGGCGAGAACCTTGCGCTGCTGCAGAAGAACGGTGCCTGCGCGATGATCCACTCGGACGACGCCGACGGCATCCAGCGCCTCAACCAGGAAGTGGCCAAGGCGCTCGCCTCGGGCCGCCATGCCGGGATCGACATTTCGGACGCGGTCGCTGGGAATGGCTGACCTATAACCCGGCCAAGGCGCTCGGCATCGCCGACAAGACCGGCAGCCTGAAACCCGGCAAGATGGCCGATGTCGTGCTGTGGAACGGCAATCCGTTCAGCGTCTATACCCGGCCCGAAAAGGTGTGGATCGACGGGGCGTTGCTCTACGACGCCAACGATCCGAAGCGACGGCCCGTCTCCGATTTCGAACTCGGCCAGCCCGGTGCGGGAGATACCAAGTGAAGCGCCTCCTGCTGCTCAGCGCCGCCTTCCTCGCCGCGCCCGCCGCCGCCCAATCGGTCGCGATCACCAATGCCAAGCTCGTCATCGGGGACGGCTCCGCGCCGATCGAGGGCGGCACCGTCATCGTTCGTGACGGGCGCGTCGTTGCGGCGGGCAAGGCGGTCGCGGTTCCCGCCGGGATCGCCACGGTCGATGCCGGTGGCCGCTGGGTCACCCCCGGCATCGTCGCGGGCTTCACCCGCATGGGCATCGTCGAGGTCGATGGCGTCGATGAAACCAACGATGCCGGTGCCCGCACCAGCCCGTTCCACGCCGCGATCGACATTGCGCCAGCGGTCAACCCGGCGACCTCCTCGATCCCGCTCAACCGCGCCGAGGGCGTAACGCGCGCGATCGTCGCGCCCGACAATGCCGGGTCGATCTTTGCCGGACAGGGCGCAGTGATCGACCTCGGGGCCGACCGCAGCCCCATCACCCGGGCGCGCGCCTTCCAGTTCATGGAATATGGCGAAGGCGGCGCCCGGGCCGCCGGGGGCAGCCGCCCGGCCGCGCTCACTGCCTTCCGCAACGCCATCGCCCAGGCGCGCGACTACGCCCGCGATCCGGCCCATTATGCCGATCAGGGCAAGGACGCGCTGCTGACGCGTGCGATGCCGAGGCGCTGGTGCCGGTGGTGAATGGCCGCATGCCCCTGCTCGTCCATGTCGAGCGCGCGGCGGACATGCTCGCGCTGATCGAGCTCAAGCGCGATTTCCCGGCATTGAAGCTGGTGTTCGTCGGCGCAGGCGAAGGCTGGATGGTCGCGCACGAACTCGCTGCGGCGCATGTGCCCGTCATCGCCTCGGCGCTCGCCGATCTGCCCGAATCGTTCGACCAGCTCGGCGCAACCCAGTCCAATGTCGGGCGGATGAAGGCGGCCGGCGTGCTGGTCGGCATCGGCACGATCAACGACGACGAAGCCCGCCAGGCGCGGCGCGAGAAGCAATATGCCGGCAATCTGGTCGCGCTGACCAAGCTGCCCGGCGCGACCGGCCTCGACTGGAACGCCGCCTTCGCCGCGATCACCTCGGTGCCGGCCGAAGCGATCGGCCTGGGCGACGAGATCGGCTCGCTCAAAACCGGGCGGCGCGGCGACGTGGTGATCTGGGACGGCGATCCGCTCGAACTCGGCACGGCGGTGGCGGCGGTCTATATCGACGGCATCAAGCAACCCTTGCGCACCCGCCAGGATGCACTCCGCGAGCGCTACATAGTGCCGCAGGAAGGTGCTTTACCCAAGGCGTATGAGCGGTGAGGCGCGGCTGACGCTCTGCCTTGACGCGGCACCACAACGCCCGCCGTCACCCCGGCCTGGTGCCGGGGTCCACTTTGCGGCGACCGCTCCCTACATTGCTGGCGGTATCGGCCGCGGCTGGGTGGACCCCGGCACCAGGCCGGGGTGACGGCGGTAGGGCGATTACCACTCCCGCACCTCCGCCTTGCGCCTCGGTCTCCACCATCTTGACTTTCCGCACCGCAGCAGGCATATGCGCCCTATCGAGGCGTCATGCAGCGTGATTAGGTATGCCGTTAACCGGTAGCCCAAGCTCCGCCTCGGTCGTTATCCAACGGACTTCCCTTTTCACGCGGGGTGTCATCCTCCCCCCGCCATCCGTGCGTCCAGAACGCGCGTCCATGGCACATGCAATGGACTGAACCATTATGACTTTCGCACAACTCGGCCTCGCCGAGCCGCTCGTCCGCGCGCTCGAAGCCAAGGGCTACACCACCCCCCACCCCCGATCCAGAAGCAGTCGATCCCGATCCTGCTCGAAGGCGGCGATCTGCTCGGCATCGCGCAGACCGGCACCGGCAAGACGGCGGCCTTCGTGCTCCCGTCGATCCAGCAGCTCGTCAACAACGAAAAGCGCGTGCTGCCGACGCATTGCCGCATGCTCGTGCTCGCCCCGACGCGCGAACTGGCCAGCCAGATCGCCGAGAGTGCCCGCGAATACGGTAAGTTCTCCAAGATGTCGGTCGCAACCGTGTTCGGCGGCACCAGCATCAACAAGAACCGCCAGGACATGGCGCGCGGCGTCGACATCCTCGTCGCGACGCCGGGCCGCTTGCTCGACCTGATCGAGCAGCGTTTCGTCAGCCTCGCGATGCTTGAAATCCTGGTGCTCGACGAAGCTGACCAGATGCTCGACCTCGGCTTCATCCACGCGCTGCGCAAGATCGTGCGGATGCTGCCCAAGCAGCGCCAGACCCTGTTCTTCTCGGCGACGATGCCGAATGCGATCCGTGAGCTTGCCAACCAGTTCCTCAACGATCCCAAGACGGTGAAGGTCGCGCCGACCTCCAGCACCGCCGAGCGCGTCGACCAGTTCGTCACCTTCCTCAACCAGGGCGAAAAGCAGGCGCTGCTGACGATCCTGCTGCGTGACGAGAAGGTCGAGCGCGCGCTCGTCTTCACCCGCACCAAGCACGGTGCCGACCGCGTCGTGAAGCTGCTCGGTGCCAATGGCATCGTCTCCAACGCGATCCACGGCAATAAGAGCCAGCCGCAGCGCGAACGCGCGCTCGCCGAGTTCAAGTCGGGCAAGGCCAAGGTGCTCGTCGCAACCGACATCGCCGCGCGCGGCATCGACGTGTCGGGCGTGTCCCACGTGTTCAACTTCGAGCTGCCCAACGTGCCCGAGCAGTATGTCCACCGCATCGGCCGCACCGCGCGGGCCGGCGCATCGGGCACCGCGATCAGCTTCGTGGCGGATGATGAGCGGACGTACCTGCGCGACATCGAGAAGCTGACGCGCGTCAAGCCCGAGATGATGCAGCTTCCCGAAGGCTTCACCGCCGAAGCAGCGCGGATCAAGGCGGCACGCCCGGCGGGTTCGGACACATTCGAACGTCGCGATGACTCGGGCCGCCACCGCGCCCCGCCCAAGGCGACGCATGCTGCACGCCCGACCGGTGATCGCTCGGCTGGCGCTGGCCGTCCGGCTGGCGCACGCCCCGAAGGCGCG
>NZ_JSBN01000167.1 GCF_000797515.1 Sphingomonas sp. Ant H11 | reverse complement strand
CCACCCCCCACGCCCCTCCCTTCAGGGAGGGGAGGACGGAGGGAGCTTGCGCTTCGCTGGCTACGCCGCAATCTTCGACCGGGTCGATCGCGGTGGCGACGTGATCCGCGCGGGCGCGTTCGGGGCGGACGTACCGGTGGTGCCGTTATTGTGGCAGCATCGCGGGCGCGCAATCGGCACAATCGAGCGGATCGCGCCCGACCAGCGCGGGCTGCGTGTGATCGGGCGGATCGACGATGCGCGCGTGGCGGGGTTGGTTCGGGGCGGGGCGCTGAACGGATTGTCGATCGGCTTTCGCGCGCGCGGTGCGGTGCGGGGGCGGGTGCGCGAGCTGACTGCGGTCGACCTGGTCGAAGTCAGCCTGGTCGCGCAGCCGATGCAGCCGCTGGCCCGGGTGCATATGGTGGAGGAGCGTGCTACGATGCCGCCTCCAGACTTGGTTCCCGATCCTCGGCAGCCGCGCGCGGACGAGGAGAGCGATCATGGCTGACGGCACCATCAAGCGACTGACCGACAAGGGTTTCGGCTTCATCGCCGATGCGAGCGGCAAGGACCTGTTCTTCCACATGTCGAGCGTCGAGGGCGTCCGCTATGAGGATCTGCGCGAAGGCGAGACGGTCACGTTCGACGTCGGCCAGGGCCCCAAGGGTCCGCGCGCCGAGAATGTGAAGCAGGCGTGATCGGCTAACCGATCCCCCATTTGATGCGGCGTAGGTGCTGCATCCGAAATGCCAGAGGGCGTCGCGATTGCGGCGCCCTTTTTCGTTTCCGAACCGAACTTTCAACGAGGAGAATGACATGGGTGACATGACCGTGGACGCGCTTGAGGCGAGCTTCGAGGGCGAAGGAACGGTGGGTGTGGTCGCGCGCGCTATTGGCGGGCGCGCGCGAGCCAGGCGGAGCGGCGTTCGACAGTTTCCTCCGCTCGGGTGCGAGCGTCGAGATGAAGGCGTTTACCGCCGTGAGCGGCGATGCCGGGGGCTATGCCGTGCCGCGCGAGATCGATGCGGTGATCGATGCGACGCTCAGTTCGATTTCGCCGATCCGCAGTGTCGCGAATGTGGTGACGGTCGGCTCGGCCGGGTATCGCAAGCTGGTGACGACGGGGGGCACGCCCTCGGGCTGGGCAGCGGAGACCGATGCGCGCGGGACGACGGCGACGCCGGTGTTCACCGAAATCGCGCCGCCGATGGGGGAACTCTACGCCAATCCGTCGGCGAGCCAGGCGATGCTCGACGATGCGGCGTTCGATGTCGAGGCGTGGCTGGCGAGCGAAATCGCGATGGAATTCGCCAAGGCCGAGGGTGCGGCGTACGTCAACGGATCGGGCGTCAACCGGCCCAAGGGCTTTTTGCAGGCCCCGACCGCGAGCACGGCGGATGCGGCGCGTGCGTTCGGGACGCTGCAATATCTGGCGAGCGGTGCTGCGGGCGATTTCGCGGCCAACCCGCAGGACCGGTTGATCGATTTGGTGCAGGCGCTGCGCGGGCCGTATCGGCAGGGCGCGGTGTTCGTGATGAATGCGAGCACGCTGGCGCGGATCCGCAAGTTCAAGACCAATGACGGCGCGTTTCTGTGGGCGCCGAGCCTGACCGCGGGGACGCCGGCGACGTTGCTCGGCTATCCGGTGATCGAGGCGGAGGACATGCCCGATATTGCCGCCAACAGTCTGTCGATCGCGTTCGGCAATTTCAAGGCGGGCTATCTGATCGCCGAGCGCCGCGAGACGGTGATTCTGCGCGATCCTTATACCAACAAGCCGTTCGTCAATTTCTATGCGACCAAGCGCGTCGGCGGCTGCGTGTCCAATTCCGAGGCGATCAAGCTGCTGAAGTTCGCGGTGAGCTGACGTCGTGGGGTGAGGGCGCGCGGTCGGTGTGCGTCCTCACCCTTCCCACTGCCTGCGGCAGCGGGCCCCTTCCCTCTCCCGGCGGGAGAGGGACTTGGAGGAACAACGATGATCGAGACGGATGGGCCGGGCGCGGTGACGCTCGGCGAGGAGGACCGTGCGCTGGCGGTGGCGGCGGTCAAGGCGGTGCTGCGCGTGGCGAGCGATGACGAGGATGCGCTGATCGCGGCCTTTGCCGAGACCGCCTTGGGGCTGGCCGAGCAGTTTCTGGGGATGGTGCTGATCGCGCGGGCGCTGCGCGTGCCGGTGGCGGTGCGGGGGGCGTGGCAGGCGCTTGG
>NZ_JSBN01000166.1 GCF_000797515.1 Sphingomonas sp. Ant H11 | reverse complement strand
AGTGGCGGGGGGTACGCCCGAATTACAGGCCAACCCACCCCCAACCCCTCCCTTCCAGGGAGGGGAGAAAGAAGTGCCGTTACCCGATTTCGCGGCGCAGCGTTTCGAACAGGCCGGGGACGGCGGTCAGTTTGGGCTCCTCCTCGTCGAGGATGGCGAGGAACAGCGCGCGCTTGATCGCGGCGGTGCGGCCGGGCTTGAGCGTGCGGGCGGGGTCGAGCGCGGACAGCACGATGTCGATCAGGCGTTCCGCACCGTGCAGCCGCCCCCACAGATAATCATTCTCGCGATACGCGCGGCTGAAGAATGCGCCAAAACTGTTGAGTTGGATGCCCTTCAGCGTCGCCTCCGCACCACCGCTGCGAATGCCGGTGGCATCGTCCGGGCAAATGCGATCGACCTTGATCGGGTCGAACTCGTCGAGGCCTTCGCCTTGCAGCAGCGGCAGCGTGGCGACGTCGAAATAGGGGAAGCCAAGATAGCTCAGCAGGATCGGCCGCTTGATCTCGCGGCCGAGCCCGGAAAAAAGCTGCGGCAAGGCGTTCCTCGGTGCGCAGGTCGAGCGCGGTCAGGTCCATCGCCGCGCCGAGCTTGTCGAGCAACGGCCCGGCATTGCCGCGCAGCAGCCGCACGTCCTTGCCCAAGGCGAGATAGCGTTCGGTGCGCTTGCACTCGAGATAGTCGGCCAGGCTCATATAGATCGCCTCGCGGATCGGATCGAGCTCGGCGTCGGGTTGGTCGCCTTCGAGATCGGTGATGCGTCGCGCGAGCAGGCGCAGCCGACGCAGGCGAAAACCAAGATCGAAGGTGCGCAGGAAGCCGATCGTGGTCGCGCTCGCCCCGCCCGAAAAGCTCGGCTGCATGTCGTCGAAACCGCGTGCGCTGACCGCATCGGCAATGTGGCGACGAATGCCGCGCCAGCGCTGCGGGCCGGGCTCGCCGCCCGCGTGATGCAGCAGATCGGTAATCGTCTCGACCACGCCGTTGATCTTGAGGTGGCCATAAGCGGCATAACCATAGCCTGCGCTTTTGGCCGCCGCAGTTTGCGCGCGCTGCCGCCATGCCGCGAGCCGCGCGGCGTCGGCGAATCGAGGAACAGCGTGTAGCCGAACAGCGCCTCGACCTGCTTTTCCACCTCGGGCCGGATCGCCGAGATGATTGCGCGCATCCGCTCGATCCTCCCTGAGCGTTCGGCGATTTCCTCGAGATTGTCGCGAATCGGCTGTTGGCGCGGCAGCTCCGAAATCGCGCCGATGATCGTCTGGAAAAAGCCGGGGGCACCCGCCTTGGTCGCGCCGAAGCCGAAACCGCCGCGTGGATGGGGATCGATATAGACGAAGCGCCGGTCCACCTGCCGCCGCGCCGGACGCTCGCGCAGTGCCTCGATCGCCGGGCGAAACGGCGCGTTGTTGAGCACGGAGCCATCGATCAGCACCGCATTATCGGCGGCATTGGCGGCGGCCTGGCGCGGCAGAATGCGGGTGAGGAAGGTGGCGCGGTTGATCCACGGCACCTTGCGCGCCTCCAGCACGCGGTCGAGTTCGCCGACCATGAAGGGTGGGAACGCCCCCGGAAAGCTGGAAGTGGCGCGCGCGGCGAAGGCGAGTTCGGCCGGGTGCGCCAGCGTTTCGGAGGCCATGCCGTGGTCGGTGAAGGGCACGACCACGCGGTGCTCGGTCTCGACCACCTCGGGCGGCGAGTTGAGCCGCAACCGTTCGGGATGGCCGCGAAAATCGGTGACGGTGACGAACAGGTCGAGCGGCTGGCCATCGGGCAGCAGCCGCGGTTCGCGCGGTGCGGCGGCCATCGCGTCGAGCGCATCGAGGATCAGCCCGGTGAAGCGTTCTCCGCCGAACGGTGGCTCGAACCAGCGCGAGCGCACGAAATGCGACAGTTTCGCGCGGACTTCGTCGCGGGCGGCGGGCTCGACCGTGGCGTCGATGCCATCGACGCTGCGCCGTGCCGCCATCCAGGCCAGCGGCAGCGCCCAGATCTTGGTCATCGGGTGGGCGGGGGCCTGCTTTTCATCGACCAGCGCCTCGATATCGGCGGAATCGAGCCACAAATCGGTCAGCGGCTCCAGGCTCTGCCCGGCGCTGATCGCCTGTGCCAGGAACACGCCGTTGATGCCGCCCGCGCTGGCCCCGGCGATGATGTCGACCAGCACGCGCAGCCTTAGCCCGGTCTCGGCCTCGATTTCCTCCAGCAGCCTGCGATACACCCCCTCGCTGCCGCCGACGGGCGCGGTTCCGGCGTGGAAACCGTGACTGGCGCGCGCCAGCCGCCAGATCTCCTTGGTGATGCCGTGCATGTACACCGCCAGGCTGATCCCGCCATAGCAGACGAGCGCGAGGCGGAGTTCCTTTTCGCGCATTACAATGGCTCCAGCATCGCCCAGATCGGCAAATGGTCCGACGCGCGCCGCGCCAGCGCGCTGTCATGCACGCCGCAGCCAAGCACGCGAAAGCCGCGTGTCATGATCCGGTCGAGCCGCCCGACCGGGCGGCGCGCGTGGAAGCTCGGGCCGGTCGGTACGCTCGGATAGTCGCGTCCGAAATCGTGCAGGCAGCCGCCGCGCGCGGTCCATTCGTTGAGGTCGCCCATCAGCACCGTCGGCAGCGGGGCGGGGCAGGCGTCGATGTGGGCGAGGATCGCGCGCGCCTGCCGCCTGCGCCACAGGCCTGACAGATCGAGGTGCATCCCGAGCACGCGGATCGTGCCGGTGTCGATCGCAACATCCGCACGGATCGCGCCGCGCGGTTCGAGCGCGGGCAAATGCAGCGACGTGGCCGCGCGCACTGCGCTCCCTTTGCGCACTAGCATCGCATTGCCGTGCCATCCCATGCTGGCCCCGTCATGCCCGAAGGAGACGGCGTGCCACGGCGAATGGTCCTCGATCAGCGCGTGCGGGATGACTTGCGCTTTGGTGCCGAAGCGACGGTCGGCCTCTTGCAGCGCGATCACGTCGCCATCGATCTCGCGCAGGACATCCAGGATGCGGCGCGGATCGCGGCGGCGATCCAGCCCGATGCCCTTGTGCATGTTGTAGCTGACGACCTTGATCATCGCACACTCGCGCCGGATCGAGCGGCCACACGCGACCGCCGCCTGCAGCGACAGGTCGCGGTGACAAAACCGGGGTCGTTAGCAACGATCACCGACCCCGGTTAGGGATTTCGCGCGCATTGGGAAAGGGGGACTAGCTGACCCGTGCCTGCCAGCCGCCGCCCAGTGCACGAAACAGGTCGATTTGCGCATCGGCGATGCGTGCGTCGGCGGCGGCCACATCGGCATCGGCATCGGCAAAGGTGCGTTCGGCGTCGAGCACTTCGAGGAAGTCGATCGTCCCTTCGCGTTGGCGGGCGCGGGTGATGCGGGCGGCGGTCTCGGCATTGTCGCGCGCCGATTGCAGTTGCGCGCGCCGGTCGAGCTCGCGGGCATAAGTCGACAGCGCGGTTTCGGTTTCCTCAAGCGCAGTGAGCACGCTGCCATCGAAGCTCGCGAGCGCGCCGCGCGTGTCGGCCTGCGCACCTGCGATCTTGGCGCGGGCGGCGGATTGGTTGAGCGACCAGTTGAGCAAGGGGCCGACCAGCCAGCGCACCGGACCGCCGGTGACACAGCGCCCGTCAACA
>NZ_JSBN01000165.1 GCF_000797515.1 Sphingomonas sp. Ant H11 | reverse complement strand
CGGCGGCGGCGGGCCGCGCGCTGGTCGGCCCGCATCGCAGCGATCTGGCGGTGACGCACCTCGGCAAGGGGCAAGCGGCGGCCTTGTGCTCGACCGGGGAACAGAAGGCGCTGCTGCTGGGGCTGATCCTCGCCCATGCGGGGCTCGTCGCGGAACGCACCGGCGCGCCACCGATCCTGCTGCTCGACGAAGTGGCCGCGCATCTCGACCCCATGCGCCGCGCGGCCTTGTTCGAGCGGCTGGCGGGCAGCGGGCAAGTGTGGATGACGGGCACCGAGCCTGCGCTGTTCGCCGAGCTTGATGGAGCGGCGGTGCGGCTGACGCTGGGCGCGGGCGGGTAACGGTACGGGAGGCCCAGCGGCTGCATCCACGATTGCGCGGCGTGCATCCCGATTGTCATTGTGTCGCACCCGTAACAGGCCGATATTCCCCCTCGCGCTTCCGATGAAGCGCTGCGGCCCCGGCATCCTATCGGGGGCGTTCCGGGGCAAAGCTCTTTCATGAAATCGCTGGATCTGTGGCTCGTCGGCTTCGGCTTGCGCTGCGCAGGGCTGCTCGTGTGCGAGCTCGCCTGTTTCGCGTTCGTCATCCCGACGCTGTTCAATTTGCATAGCGACGCGGCGGATGCCGCGGCCGCGCTGATCGCGCTCGTCGCGTTGGTGGCAGGCTTCCTGTCGGTCACCGCGCTGACGCGCGAATTCACTCTCCTCTTGCTGGACAAGGACCATGACTAAGTTCGTTCGTTTCGTGCCGCTGCTGCTGATCCCCCTAATTGCGATCGTGCCGATGAGTTCGTGCAGCCGGGTCGAGCCGGGGCATGTCGGCATCAAGGTGAGCAATTTCGGCAGTTCGGCGGGCGTGTCCGACCATGCGCTGGGCGTGGGCTGGTATTTCACGCCGGTCGGCACCAACATCTATGAATATCCGATCTACACCTCGACCTATGCCTGGACCAAATCCTCGACCGAACAGAGCGGCAATGATGAGGAGTTTCCGTTTCAGGATCGCAACGGGCTCAACCTGTCGGCGGACGTGTCGGTCGCGTATCGCGTCGACCCGGTGAAGGCGCCGATCCTCTTCCAGAAATACCGGATCGACATGGCCGGGATCGTCGCCGGGCCGCTGCGCAATGCGGTGCGCAGTGCGCTGAACGAGGAAGCGGCCGGGCTGGGGATCGAGGAGATTTACGGGCCCAAGAAGGCGGCGTTGCTGTCGGCGGTGCAGCGCGATGTCGCGCGCTATTTCGAGCCGGTCGGGCTGCATGTCGAGCAGCTCTATTGGGCGTCGAACATCCGCGTGCCGGATCAGGTGCTGAGCCAGATCAACACCAAGATCGCCAATGAACAGGCAGCGCTGGCAGCGCAGGCGAACGTCGCGACGGTCAAGGCCAATGCCGATGCGCGCATCGCCGATGCCGAGGGCAAGGCCAAGGCGTCGCAGATCGAAGGCGATGCGCTGCGCGCGAACCCCGCGATCCTGCGCCAGCGCGCGATCGAGAAATGGGACGGCAAGCTGCCGACCTATAGCGCCGGGAGCGGGCAATTGCCGTTCATTACCGAAAAATAGCCGTATCCGGCCCGGGGCTCTGCGCACCCCGGGCCGGGAAACGCCATTTTGCTTCCGTTTTCGCGTGCGCGACCGTATAGGCTTGGCATGGCAGAAGACCCCAATACCAACGATTATGGCGCTGACTCGATCAAGGTGCTCAAAGGCCTTGACGCGGTGCGCAAACGCCCCGGCATGTATATCGGCGATACCGACGACGGCTCCGGCCTCCACCACATGGTGTTCGAGGTGTCGGACAATGCAATCGACGAGGCTCTGGCCGGGCATTGCGACCGGATCGACATTACGCTGAACGCCGATGGATCGGTGTCGGTGGAAGATAATGGCCGCGGCATTCCGACCGGCATCCACACCGAGGAAGGCGTTTCGGCGGCCGAGGTCATCATGACCCAGCTCCACGCCGGTGGTAAGTTCGAGAACACGTCGGACGACAACGCCTATAAGGTGTCGGGCGGTCTGCACGGCGTCGGCGTGTCGGTGGTCAACGCGCTGTCCGAATGGCTCGATCTGACGATCTGGCGCGACGGACAGGAACATTATATGCGCTTCGCGTTCGGCGATGCGGTGGCACCGCTCAAGGTCGTGGGGCCAGCGCCGGGCCGCAAGGGCACGCGCGTCACCTTCTTCCCGAGCCCCGCCACCTTCAAGATCACCGAGTTCGATTTCGACAAGCTCGAACATCGCTATCGCGAGCTCGCTTTCCTCAATTCGGGCGTGCGGCTGTATCTCAACGATGCGCGCCACGAAGAGGTGAAGACGGTCGAGCTCTATTATGAAGGCGGCATCGCTGCGTTCGTGAAATATCTCGATCGCAACAAGATCCCGCTCATGCCCGAGCCGGTGGCGATTGCGGGCACGCGCGACGACGTGACGATCGACGTCGCGCTGGAGTGGAACGATTCGTATTACGAGAACGTCCTCGCCTTCACCAACAACATCCCGCAACGCGACGGCGGTACGCACATGGCGGCGTTCCGCGCGGCGATGACGCGCACGCTCAACAATTATGCCGAAAAGTCGGGGCTCCTGAAGAAGGAGAAGGTCACGCTGACCGGCGACGACATGCGCGAGGGGCTGACCGCGATCGTTTCGGTCAAGCTGCCCGACCCGAAATTCTCTTCGCAGACTAAGGACAAGCTGGTCTCGTCCGAAGTGCGCCAGCCGCTCGAAAGCCTGATGGCGGACAAGCTCGCCGAATGGCTCGAGGAAAATCCGGCGCACGGCAAGGCGATCGTCGCCAAGATCATCGACGCCGCTGCTGCGCGTGAAGCCGCCAAGAAGGCGCGCGAGCTGACGCGGCGCAAGGGCGTGATGGACATCGCGTCCCTCCCCGGCAAGCTGGCGGATTGCCAGGAGCGCGATCCGGCCAAGTCAGAACTGTTCCTGGTCGAAGGGGACTCGGCCGGCGGTTCGGCCAAGCAGGGCCGCGACCGGCATTTCCAGGCGATCCTCCCCTTGCGCGGCAAGATCCTGAACGTCGAGCGCGCGCGCTTCGACCGGATGCTGTCATCGAAGGAAATCGGTACGCTGATCCAGGCGATGGGCACCGGCATCGGGCGCGACGATTTCAACGTCGAGAAATTGCGCTACCACAAGATCGTCATCATGACCGACGCAGACGTCGACGGCGCGCATATCCGCACGCTGTTGCTGACGTTCTTCTATCGGCAGATGCCCGACATCATCACCAACGGGCACCTCTATATCGCGCAGCCGCCGCTGTATAAGGCGACGCGCGGGCGCTCCGAGGTCTACCTCAAGGACGATAACGCGCTCGACGACTATCTGGTCGAGAATGGCGTGGCGAGCACGGTGCTGGAAGGTGCTGGCGGATCGCGCTCGGGTGCCGATCTGCGTTCGCTCGTCGACCATGCGCGGCGGATGCGCACGCTGATGCGCTATGTGCCGCGGCGCTATGAGCCGACGATCGTCGAGGCGCTGGCCATGGGCGGTGCGCTCGATCCGGCGCTCGACCCCGAGGCGCGGCGTGCGGTGGTGGTGCAAGTGGTGCGCGGGCTCGATGCCGGTGATCCCGAGGCGCGCTGGTCGGCGCGGCTGGCCGACGATAGCGGTTTCCATGTCGAACGCGTGTGGCGCGGCGTGACCGATCGTCACACGATCGAGGGCGCGTTCCTGGGCTCGGCCGAGGCGCGCAAGCTCCATGCGCTCGCGGTCGAGCAGCAAGAGGCCTATGTCCAGACGGCGCGGATCGTGTCGAGCAAGGCCGCAGCGGCGGTGCAGGCCGAAGCCGATGCGGCGGCCGATGCCGCCGATGAAGAACCCGCAGCGCCGGCAGCGGTCGCCCCGTCCAAGGGCAGCACGATGGTCGCGCGGCCCTCGCAATTGCTCGAGGCGATTCTGGCGGCGGGGCGCAAGGGTCTCGCGATCCAGCGCTATAAGGGCCTGGGCGAAATGAATGCCGAGCAATTGTGGGAAACCACGCTCGACCCGCAAAACCGCTCGATGCTGCGCGTCGAGATCGAACAGGCCGATGTCGCCGACGAGATCTTCACGCGGTTGATGGGCGATGTGGTCGAGCCGCGACGCGAGTTCATCCAGGAGAACGCGCTGAGCGTCGCCAATCTGGACGTTTGATAGGCGAATTCCACCCCATGCGGCGGGGTGTTTGGGCGAGCGGTCGGGCAGGGAGCAGTTAGAGACGTGGCGGAATACGTCTTCAAACCGAATGAGCGCCCGACGCTGCCCGGCTCGCCCGCCAATCCGGAACATCCGCTGTCGCGGCATATCGGCTATTTCGCGGTGGGATGCCTGGTGGGGATCACCGGCGCGCTCGGCAATGCGCTGGTGCAGGTGAACCTCAATTTCGCGCAAGGCACGCTCGGGCTCAACACCAATGAGAGCGCGTGGCTGACCGCCGCTTATTACATGACGAATGTCACCGCGAATTTGCTGCTGGTGAAATACCGTCAACAATTCGGGTTGCAGTCGTTCATCCGCTACATGTTGCTTGCTTATGCGGCGACGACGCTGATGCATCTCTTCGTCCACGGTTTCTGGACCTCGGTGGCGGTGCGCGCGATGAGCGGAATCGCGGCGAGCGGCCTGTCGACGCTGACGCTGCTCTATCTGATGCAGTCGATGCCTGCGCCGAAGCGGCTGATCGGGGTGATGATGGGTATCAGCATCCCGCAACTGGCGACGCCGCTGGCGCGTGCTTTGTCGCCGCGGTTGCTCGAGTCGGGTGATTGGCATCATCTCTATTGGTTTGAACTGGCGCTGGCACTGGCCACACTCGCAGCGGTGATGGCGCTGCCCTTGCCGCCGAGCGAGCGCAGCAAGGCGTTCGAACCGCTCGACTTCCTCACCTTTGCGCTGCTCGCTCCGGGGTTGTGGCTGCTGATCGCTGTGCTGTCCGAAGGACGGATCGAATGGTGGACCGAGCGCGCCTGGATGGGATGGGCACTGGCGGGCAGCGTCGCGCTGGTCGCGGCGGCGCTGATCGTGGAGCATCACCGCGCCAGCCCGTTGATCAACACGCGCTGGCTCGGCACGCGCGAAATGCTGCGGCTGATGGCGATTGCCGCGTCGGTGCGCATTTTGCTGTCGGAACAGGCATTTGGCTCGATCGGCCTGTTGAATGCGGTCGGTCTGATCAACGACCAAATGGTCACGCTCAACCTGATCGTCGTGGCGGCCTCGATTGCGGGGCTGGTGGTGGCGATCTTCACGTTCGATCCACACAACGTAACGCGGCCGATCACAATCGCGATCATCCTGGTCGCCATCGCCGCGTTCATGGATTCAGATGCGACCAACCTGACACGCCCGAGCAACCTGTATTTGAGCCAGGCGATGATCGGCTTTGCGTCGCTGCTGTTCCTTGGCCAGGCGATGGTGATCGGCATCGCGCGCACGCTGCTGGCGGGCGGGCGCAATTTCGTGAGCTTCGTCGTGCTGTTCAGCCTCAGCCAGAGCGTTGGCGGGCTGGTCGGTACGGCGTTGCTGTCGACCTTTCAGGTGGTGCGCGAGAAATTTCATTCGAACATGTTGGTGCAGCATATCGTGGCGACGGATCCGTTGGTGGCGGCGCGGTTGCGCGCCGGGGCGGGGCGGGTTGGCCGG
>NZ_JSBN01000164.1 GCF_000797515.1 Sphingomonas sp. Ant H11 | reverse complement strand
CATCGCGCCAGCGCGCAAAGATCATCCGCGCCTCCGCCACGCGGATCTGCTCGGACAAAGCGCGATAGCGCTCCGCCTGCCGCGCCTGCCGCCGCAGCGCATTGGCGCGGCCGTCCTGGTCGCGATCAGTTCATCGAGCCGCGCGAGATTGGCCTCGGTCGCACGCAATTTCTGCTCGGCATCCTTGCGCCGGACGTGCAGCCCGGCGATCCCGGCGGCCTCTTCCAGCATCGCGCGGCGCTCGGCCGGCTTGGCGGCGATGATCGCGCCGATCCGCCCCTGGCTGACCAAGGCGGGCGAATGCGCCCCCGTCGCCGAATCCGCGAACAGCAACGCCACGTCCTTCGCGCGCACATCGCGCCCGTCGATCCGGTACGCCGACCCCGCCCCGCGCTCGATCCGGCGGACGACTTCACTTTCCTCGCCCGCACTTTCGATCAGCATCGACACTTCGGCGAAATCGCGCGCCGGCCGCGTGTTGGTGCCCGCGAAGATAACGTCGTCCATCCCCGCCCCGCGCAGCGACCGCGCCGAGGTCTCCCCCATCGTCCAGCGCAGCGCCTCGAGCAGATTGGATTTGCCGCAGCCATTGGGGCCGACGATCCCGGTCAGCCCCGGCTCGATCCGCAGATCGGCGGCGTCAACGAAGCTTTTGAAACCCGATAGCCGGAGACGCTTGATCTGCATTCAGAGCCCCCCGGCTAGAGTGGATGGCGGTTCTACAAAATTCTCGCTTCCGTTCGCCCTGAGCCTGTCGAAGGGCCCCTCTCCCCACGCTCCGCGCTTGCGGCGGGCGGGGCTTCGACAGGCTCAGCCCGAACGGACCTGCCTTTAACCGGGACGCGCGACCTTACGCCCCAGCGCGCTTCAACGCTGCCTCGACGTCAGGCCAGGACACGCCCTCAACCTTCGTGCCGTTGAGGATGAAAGTCGGCGTGCCGGTCACGGTCGCGCCCTCGCCCTTGCTCATCAACCCGATGAGTTCGTCCAGCGCCTTGCTGTCGGCGATGCACGCGCGCGCCTTGGCTTCGGGAATGCCGCGCTGCTTCACGAAATCGACATAGCCGAGATAGTCGCCCCAGGCAGCGGCCGCCTGGCTCGGCGTCTTGCCCTGCAACGACGCCTGCAGCGCGTTGGCTGCGGCCTGATCGGCCAGCTTCGCCTCGAACTGCGGCTGCGCCATGTACATCGCTTCCAGCAGCGGGAAGAAGGTGCTCGGGTCAACGCAGCGCCCAAGCAGGCTCGGCGCGAAATCGGGCTGGCCGTGCACCAGATAGTCGCGGAATTCGTAGGACACCTTGCCGGTGGTGACGTACTTCTCGGTCAACGGCTTCTGCCCGGTCTGGCCGAACGCGCCGCAAGTCGGGCAGGTGCGCGATCCATATTCGACCAGCTTGATTGGCGCATCGGGGTTACCCATGCGATAGCCACCCTCGGGCGTCTTGGAGACCACTTCGGTCCAGTTTTGCCCGGCGGGTGCCGGCTTGGCCGCCACCGGCGCTGCGGCGACGCTGTTGCCGCCCGATGCCCCGCCACCGCCGCACGAAGCGAGCGAAACGGCAGCCAGCGCGGCGAACAGGATGCGAGGGTTCATCGAATAAGCTCCTTGGAGAAAACGCATTTTTACTTGGCAACGGCGGCGCGCACCAGCGGCTCCAGCGCCGCCCAGGTGAAGGTATTGGCTTGCGCCACGCCGTTGATGAGGAAGGTGGGGGTGCTGTTCACGGCATAGGCCTTGTTGGCCGCCGCGGCGCGCTGAGCGACCAGATCGACCGCCTTGGTGTCGGCCAGGCACGCAGCGGCCTTGGCCAGCGGCATACCCTTCTGCACCACCAGATCGGTATAGCCATAGAATTTGGCGAGATAGGCGGCGATCTCGGTCGGCTTGGCCCCCTGCAATTGCTGCTGCTTGTCGTCGGGCACCTGGTCGGGCCTGCCGACGAGCTTCTCCTGATTGGCCATCATCGCGTTCAACAGCGGGAAGAAGGCGCGCGTCGGCACGCAATGCCCGAGCAGGATCGGCCCGAGATCGAGCGCGCCATGAATGGGGAAGTCGCGGAATTCATAGCTCAATTGCCCGGTCGCGATGTAGCCGGTGCGCAGCGCGGGCAAACCGTCGGCGTCGAAATGCGCGCAATGCGGGCACGTGCGCGATCCAAATTCGACCAGCTTCACCTTGGCATTGGGATTGCCGATCCGCACCCCGCCCTCGGGCGTGGCGACGATCATGCTGGCCCAGGCGGTCTTGGCGGGCGCGCGATGCGCCCCAGCCGTCTTCGCCGGTGCGGCCTGCGCTGCGGAGCTTGTGCCAATCACAATGGCCATTGCCGCCAACACCAACCGCATTGTCATCCTTCACTCCCACCAACGATCGGCGCGCCACGCGTCGCCGCAACCCCTGCGGCCAGCGCTTCCAGCACCGCCTTCAATTCCGGATCGGCGATCGTGCGCAAGCTCGCGCCCAGTTCGACG
>NZ_JSBN01000163.1 GCF_000797515.1 Sphingomonas sp. Ant H11 | reverse complement strand
TACCGGCGGCGGCGGCGGCGATTTCGGCGGCGGTGGCGCTTCGGGGGATTGGTGATGGCGGGAACGGCACGGCTGACGCGCGACGACCATGCGCAGGTGTTGGCCGCCGTAGCGCGCGCCGAAGCGGGCACCGATGGCGAGATCGTCACGATCGTGACCGAGCGTTCGGACAGTTACCACGATGCGGCGCTGCATTGTGCGATTGCGGCGATGCTGATCGTGCTCGCGCTGGCGGCGATCAATCCGCTCGCGATCGAGACATGGCTGAGCGGCTTCACCGAAGGGTGGGACGATGCGCCCGATCCGCGCTTGCTGTTGGGCGTAATCCTGGCGGCGCAAGCCTTGGTCTTTTTGATCGTGCGGTTTGCGCTTGCCTATATGCCGCTACGGATGGCGCTGGTGCCCAGGGCGACACGCGCGCGGCGGGTGCGGCGGCGGGCAATCCAATATTTCAAGGTCGGGGCCGAGCGCCGCACCACCGCGCGCGTCGGCATCCTGCTCTATCTCTCGCGCGATGAGCGCATGGCCGAGATCGTCGCTGATGAAGCGATCCACCGTGCCGTGCCCGCAGAGCGCTGGGGCGATGCGATGGCGGCGTTGGTCGCCGAAACCCGCGCTGGCAAGCCGGGTGCTGGCATGGCGGCGGCAGTCGAGCGGATTGGCGCGATCCTCGCGGAAACTTTCCCGAAAACGGCGGACGACCGAAACGAGCTCCCGGACAGGCTGATCGAACTATGAGTGCGGAAATTGTCTGGGAAGGCAAGTACATCAAGGTCGTGAAGGACGGGACCTGGGAATATGTGTCGCGCGCACGCGGCATTCAGGCGGCAGTGATCCTGGCGGTTGAGGACGGGCATGTCCTGCTGGTCGAGCAATATCGCGTCCCGCTCGGGCGGCGCTGCCTGGAATTGCCGGCGGGGCTGGTTGGTGACGAGGAGGCAGGCGAGAGCATCGAAGCCTCCGCTGCGCGCGAACTTGAGGAAGAGACCGGCTATCGGCCTGCCAAGATCGAGCAACTGGGCCTTTTCCATTCCTCGCCCGGCATGGTGTCCGAAGGCTTCACGCTGGTGCGCGCGACCGGGCTGGAGCGTGTTGCCGATGGCGGCGGGATCGACGGCGAGAATATCACCGTGCTGCGCGTGCCGGTCGCGGAGATTGCGAACGTGGTCGCCGCCAAGCGCGCCGAGGGTGTGGCGATCGACGTGAAGCTGTTGCTGCTGCTGGGCGCGGGGATGCTAGCGGGGTAACCGCCGCGCCTGCCGCTTAGCGGAAGTTGTCGGCGTAGCTTTGCAGCTTGAGCGTGCGCTCGGGTGCGGGAATAACAGTGAAGGGCAGCCCTTCGCGCTCGGCATAAGCGATCGCCGCTTCCTGCGTCGGGAAGGTCAGGCGGAGCTGGTCGCGCGTATCGCCCGAGCCGGCCCAGCCGGTGAGCGGATCGGGCTGCTTGGCCTCGGCCGGGGCGAAGTCCAGCATCCAGATGCTGGTGCGTGCGCGGCCCGAGGACATGGAGTTCTTCGGGCGCTGATAGATTCGGGCGATCGACATGGTGCCTCCTTACCGTGCTTCTTTCGCGCGTGCATCTGCGTTTTTCGTGCGCAGCGTCGCATTGGCCGATGCGGGGTCATCGGGCCAGGGATGGCGCGGATAGCGGCCGCGCATTTCCTTGGCGACGGCCGCCCAACTGCCTGCCCAGAAGCCCGGCAAATCGCGCGTCGTCTGGATCGGGCGACCGGCGGGCGAGGTGAGGCTGAGCACCAGCGGCACGCGGCCACCCGCAATCATCGGGTGGGTGGCGAGCCCGAACAGCGCCTGCGGGCGCAACTCCACGCGCGGGCCGCCCTCGACGTCATAATCGATCGGGTGGCTGCTGCCCGCAGGGCTGGTGAAATGGGTGGGGGCGAGGCGATCGATCGTTTTGAGCGCGTCCCAACCGATCAGCGCGCGGAGTGAATCGGTCAGCGCACCCGAGTCGATCGCATCGAGCCGCCGTTTGCCGACGAGCAAGGGGGCGAGCCATTCATCGGCGCGAGCGAGCAGCGCGGCGTCGTCGAGCGCGAGCTCTGCGCCGCCATGGTCCTGTGCAAAGGCAGCGCGGTGGCGCAGCGCGAGCGCCGCGTCGCTCCACGGCAATACCGCGAGGCCGTGGGTGTGGATACCGGCGAGCAAGGCAGCGGCGATCGCGTCGGGGTCGGCTTGCGCATCGGGGCCGCTCGACAGCCGCAGCGCCCCGAGGCGGCGCTCGCGTGTGGTCTGCACGCCGCCCGTCGCGGGATCGAAGGTGACGGTGCGGTGGATCGCGATCGACTCGCCGAACAGCGCCTCGATCGTCGGCAAGTCGATTGCGGCGGCGGAAAGGATGCGCGCGCCCGAGGCCATGCCCTGGGTTTCGGCGACCGCCAGCCATTCCTCGCGGGCGAGCGCGCTGGTCGGATCGAGCTTGAAGCCGCGTCCGCCGACCGAGGCCCAGGTCTCGCCCGAGCCGTCGCGGCGGCGCGCGATACG
>NZ_JSBN01000162.1 GCF_000797515.1 Sphingomonas sp. Ant H11 | reverse complement strand
TTCCCCCACCGCGCGCGGCGATGGCAGCCGCCGCGCCGCCCAGGCCGCGTGCTGCGGTCGCGATGCTCGACCGGGCTTTGCTCGACGATAGCATGATCGGGGATTTGCGCAGCGGCGCTCGAGCGGAAAGCCGGTCGGCGCGATGAGCACACTCGTCGCGCGCCCCCTTCCGGCCAGGCGATCGAGCGATCAGCGTCACGCGCTGGTCGCGGTTGCGCATGTGCGGCTGATGATGCTGATGCTGCTGATCGGCGCGGGTTTCCTGCTGGTGATAGTGCGGATCGCACTGCTGGGTCTGCTCGGTTCCCCAGCCGGTGCGGCGACGCTCACCGTCAATCCGGTGGTGCGCGCCGACATTCTGGATCGCAACGGCCAGCCACTGGCGCGCACCATCGAAGCCTGGACGATCGGCGTGCGTCCGGCGGAATTGCTGGGCGACCGCCAGAGCCTCGCCGACCGACTGGCGGCTGCGATGCCCGATCATGATTCGGCCTGGTATCTGCAGCGCCTGACGATGAAGGCCAAGTTCACCTATCTCGACAAGCACGCCTCCCCGGCGATGGTGAACGAGATCCACGCGCTCGGCGAGCCCGGCATCGTCTTCGCGCGCGAGCCCGAGCGGCTCTATCCGCAATCGACGATGGCGGCGCACGCGCTCGGCTATATCGGGCCGACCGCGACCGACCCCAACATCATGGGTCGCGCCGGGATCGAGCGCGCCTTCGATGCGCGGCTGACCGATCCGCGCCACCGCGGCGAACCGATTGCGCTGTCGATCGACGCGCGCGTGCAGACGGCGATGGAAAGCGAACTCGGCCGGGCGATGGTCACCTTCCAGGCCAAGGCGGCGACCGGACTGGTGCTGGACGTGCACACCGGGGAGGTGATCGCGATGGCCTCGCTGCCAGTCTACAATCCCAACAAGCTGACCGGCACGACCAGCGATGCGCTGCGCAACAACGTGACGCAATCGGTGTACGAACTGGGCTCGACCTTCAAGCCGATCACCATGGCGACCGCGATCCAGAGCGGCACGATCACCTCGATGGCGCGCCGCTTCGATGCCACCGCGCCGCTCAAGGTCGGTGGCTTCACGATTCACGACGAACGCGGCGACCCGAAGCGCTGGCTCAACATCCCAGAAACGCTGATCTATTCGTCCAATGTGGCGACCGCCCGCATTGCTGACGAGCTCGGCAAGGACAAGCTTTCGGCGATGTTCACGGGCATGGGCTTTGGCGAGCGCCCGTCGATCGAACTGCGCGAGCGCGCCGGGCCGATCTGGCCGCGCTATTGGGGCCGCACCACGGTGATGACGACGGCTTACGGCCACGGCATCGCAGTGACCCCGCTGCACTTGGCGAACGCTTATGCGACGATGGTCAATGGCGGGATCTGGCGGCCGACGACCTTGCTCAAGGTCGCGCCCGGCCAGGCCCCTGCGGGGCGGCGCGTACTGAGTGAGCAGACAAGTGCGCGGATGCGCCAGTTGCTCCGGCTCGTCTGCCTGTACGGCACCGGGCGCAAGGGCGATGCGCCCGGCTACCGCGTCGGCGGCAAGACCGGCACCGCCGAAGCGGCGTCGAACGGCGGCTATGACCATCACCGCAACGTCGCCACCTTCGTTGCCGCTTTCCCGATGGACGCGCCGCGCTATGTGGTGCTGGCCATGCTCGATTCGCCCGAAGGCACCAGGGAAACTGGTGGCTGGAAGACAGCGGCGTGGAACGCCGCGCCGGTGGTGGGGCGCGTGATCGCGCGGACCGGGTCGATCCTGGGCGTGATGCCCGACGCGAGGCGCGACGTTGATATTAGCGATCTCCGGCCGATGCTGACTCTCGTCGCCGGGGCAACGCCGCCGAGCGGCGCGGAGGAACAGTGAAGCTTTCAACGCTGGTCGGCGGTGCGCCGGATGCGATGGTCACGGGTTTTGCGATCGACCATCGCAAGGTCGCGCCGGGCGTCGTGTTCGGTGCCTTTCAGGGCGCGGTCGTCAATGGCGAGGACTATATCGCCGCCGCCGTCGCGGGAGGTGCGATTGCGGTGGTGGCACGCCCGGAGGCGCACGTCGTCGGCGCGCTGCACATTGCGGATGTCAACCCGCGCCGCCGCTTCGCCCAACTCGCCGCGCAGTTCTTCGCGCCCTTCCCGGAGGTTGCGGTCGCGGTCACCGGCACCAACGGCAAGACCTCGACGGTCGAGATGGTGCGACAAGTGTGGCGGATGGCTGGGTTCCACGCCGCCTCGATCGGCACGCTGGGCGTCACCACCGCCGATGACCGCGTCTCGACCGGGCTGACCACGCCCGACATCGTCACTTTCCTGTCCAACGTTGCCGGTTTGAAGCGCGAAGGCGTCAGCCATGTTGCGTTCGAGGCGTCGAGCCACGGCCTGTCGCAATATCGCACCGAGGGGCTGGCGGTGCAGGCTGCCGCTTTCACCAATCTCAGCCGCGATCATCTCGATTATCACGGTACGATGGCGGCGTATCTTGATGCCAAGCTGCGCCTGTTCAGCGAAGTGCTCGCCGATGATGGCACGGCGGTGGTGTGGGCGGACGATCCCGCCTCGGCCCGCGTCGCCGAGCGCGCGCGCGCGCGGCCTTCGCGTGCTCTCGGTCGGAACCACGGGCGAAACGCTCAAGCTTGTCGGGCGCGAGCCGACCTTGCTGGGGCAGGGGTTGGTGATCGAGGCGGAAGGCAAGAGCTATAAGGTTACGCTGCCACTGATCGGTGCCTATCAGGCCGCCAATGCGCTGACCTCGGCGGGCTTGGTAATTGCGTGCGGCGGCGATGTCGCCACGACGATCGCTGCGCTGGGCCGGTTGCAACCAGTGCGCGGGCGGCTGGAGCGTGCGGTGATCGCGGCCCACGGCGCGCCCGTTTATGTCGATTACGCGCATACCCCCGACGCGCTCGAAGCGGCGATTTCGGCGCTCAAGCCGCATGCGGCGGGGCGGCTGATCGTGGTGATCGGCGCGGGCGGCGATCGTGACCAGGGCAAGCGCATCGAAATGGGGCGCATCGCCGCGGCGATGGCCGACCATGTCATCGTCACCGACGACAATCCCCGCTCGGAAGACCCTGCCGCGATCCGCGCGATGGTGCTGGCAGGCGCGCCCGGTGCCACCGAAATCGGATCGCGCCGCGAGGCGATCGGCGCGGCGATCGCCATGGCCGGGCCACAGGACATCGTCCTGATCGCAGGCAAGGGGCATGAGCAGGGGCAGATCGTCGGCGATCTGGTGCTGCCGTTCGACGATGTCAGCGTCGCGCGGGAGATGGCGGCATGAGCGGGCATTTCTTATTCCCCTCCCGCCT
>NZ_JSBN01000161.1 GCF_000797515.1 Sphingomonas sp. Ant H11 | reverse complement strand
AACGTGCCGCCTGTTGCAGGCTCCCCCTCTCCCGACCCTCTCCCCGCAAGCGGGGAGAGGGAGACGAAAGCGCTTCACGCCGCGCCGCATCCGAATCCCACGCCCTCACCGCCGCGCCGCCCGCCAGCAGCGCGCGCACGGTCGCGGCACCAGAGCGCGCAAGCCCCAGCACAGCGTAGCTCTTGCCGCGCCAGAGGGGCGATACGATCACCGGAGCTTCAACGTCGACAGCCCTGCCAGCGCGAGCACGAGCGCGATGATCCAAAACCGGATCACCACGGTTGGCTCGCTCCAGCCGAGTTGCTCGAAATGATGGTGGATCGGTGCCATCTTGAACACGCGGCGGCCAGTTCGCTTGTAGAAGAACACCTGGATGATGACGCTCATCGCTTCGATCACGAACAGCCCGCCGATGATGCCCAGCACGATTTCATGATGCGCCACCACCGCGATCGCGCCAAGCGCGCCGCCAAGGGCTAGGCTGCCGGTATCGCCCATGAACACCGCCGCCGGCGGCGCGTTGAACCACAGGAACGCCAGCCCCGCGCCGACAATCGCGCCGCAAAAGATGGCCAGATCACCCGCGTGCGGCACGTGCGGAATACCGAGATAGGCCGCGAACTTGGCGTTACCCGCCAGATACACGATCAGCATGAACGCGACTGCGGCGATGATGACCGGCATGGTCGCCAGACCGTCAAGCCCATCGGTCAAATTCACGGCATTGCCGAACGCCACGATGGTGAAGGCAGCGAACACGATGTAGAAATAGCCAAGCTCGATCACCGGCCCGCTGTAAAACGGCAAATACAAATGCGTGCCGTTTTCATGCACGATCATCGTCGCGGCGATCCCCGCAATCGCAAATTCGCAGACCAGCCGCAGCCGTCCGGAAACGCCCGCCGTGCTCGCCTTGCGCACCTTGTCATAATCATCGAGGAAACCGATCGCGGCGAAGCCCAGCGTCACGAAGGTGCAGGCCCAGACGAACGGGTTCGACAAATCCATCCACAACAGGATCGAAAA
Organism: Sphingomonas sp. Ant H11; assembly: GCF_000797515.1. Taxonomy (GTDB): domain Bacteria; phylum Pseudomonadota; class Alphaproteobacteria; order Sphingomonadales; family Sphingomonadaceae; genus Sphingomonas. The sequence goes on along the minus strand of NZ_JSBN01000161.1, from coordinate 1,649 downwards.
CACCATCGAGGTCAGGATCATCAGCCCGCCCATGGTCGGCGTGCCACGCTTGGCGAGGTGCGTTTGCGGGCCGTCGGTGCGGATCGGCTGCCCCTTGCCCTGCCGCACGCGCAGCCAGCCAATGAAGCGCGGGCCGATCAGCAAACCCAGGAACAAAGAGGTTGCGACCGCGCCGCCGGTGCGGAACGACAGATAGCGAAACAGGTTCAGCACGCTCGGGAAGCCGAGATAGGCGGCGATGAAATAGAGCATTAGTGTTCCCCGCTCCGCAGGCCAGCGACAACCGCCGCCAGCCCCACGCCGTTCGATCCCTTGATGAGCACCGCATCGCCCGGTGCCAGCATCGTGGACAGGCTGGCGCGCGCCGCAGCGGCGTCGGCGACATGGACGAAATCGCCCTTGCCCTCAAGCGCGTTCAGCAGCGGGCGCGACCGTTCACCGACCAGAATGCCCGCTTCGACGCCAGCGGCCAGCACCGGTTCGGCGAGGCCCGCATGATAAGCATCGCTGCCCGCACCCAGCTCGCGCATTTCGCCCAGCACGACGATTTTGCGTGCGGCAGGCTCCGCTGCAAGCACCGCGAGCGTCGCACGCATCGAGGATGGGTTGGCGTTGTAGCTTTCGTCGATCACCAGCGCCTGCCCGTCGCCCACCGCGACGGTAAAACGCGCGCCGCGCCCGGCCAGACCGCCCAGTTCGGCCAGCGCGAGCCCCGCCAGCGCCAAATCTCCGCCAACCGCATCCACCGCCGCCAGCACGGCCAGACTGTTGGATACCCAATGCTGCCCCGGCTGGCTGATCGTGAAGCTCAGTTCGCGCGCGCCCACCACGGCGGTGACGAAGGTGCCGCCGCTTTCGGTGCGCATCGTTTCGATGGCGCGGACGTCTGCCCCCTTGTCAAGACCGAAGGTCACGATCCGTGCCGCATACGGCGTCGCCGCAGCGACCAGGCGATCGCGATGCGGGCTGTCGAACGGGACGATCGCGACCCCGCCCGGCTCCAGGCCCTGAAAAATCTCGCCCTTCGCATCCGCAATCGCCGCCTCGTCGCGGAAAAATTCGGTATGTGCCGGGGCGATGGTGGTGATGATCGCAACGTGCGGGCGCACCAACGTCGTCAAATGCGCCAGTTCGCCCGCATGGTTCATCCCCATTTCAAACACGCCGAAGCGCGTTTCGGCGGGCATCCGGGCGAGACTGAGCGGCACGCCGGTATGGTTGTTGTAGCTCTTGACCGAGCGGTGCGTCCGCGCCCGCGCACTCCGCTCCAGCGCGGCGTACAGCGCCTCCTTGGTGCCGGTCTTGCCCACCGACCCGGTGACGCCGATGATCTTTGCCGCCGTGCGCGCGCGGGCGGCGCGGGCAAGGTTCTCCAGCGCGGCCATCGTATCGGGGACGAGGACATGCGGGTGGACGCTCGGCTGCGATACCAACGCGCCCGCAGCGCCGCGTGCAAACGCCTGGTCGAGGAAGCGATGCCCATCGGTCGCAGCCCCGGTCATCGCGACGAACAGGTCGCCGGGGCCGACTTCGCGCGAATCGAACGTCACGCCGGTGGTGGTGAAGTCGCCCGATGCCGTGCCGCCGGTGGCAGCGGCGATCGCAGCGGAAGTCCACAGGCTCATAACTCCCCTCCCGCTCGCGGGAGG
>NZ_JSBN01000160.1 GCF_000797515.1 Sphingomonas sp. Ant H11 | reverse complement strand
CGGGGCACGCGCGCGGGTGTCGGGCGGCTGCTCGCTAGCCGCGGCGGTCATGCGGCGTTGAACGGTCGCCGTGTCATCGTCAAGGCAAGCATCGTCAAGCTCGCCGGCAAGGGCGCGTCGGCCGCCGCCGCACACCTGCGCTATCTCCAGCGCGACGGGACCACGCGCGCGGGCGAACGCGGCACGCTCTACGGGCGCGATGCGGACGCTGTCGACGGCAAGGCGTTCGGCGAACGCGGGGCTGGCGATCGCCATCAATTCCGCTTCATCGTCTCTCCCGAGGACGGCGATCAGTATGACGATCTGAAACCGCTCACACGGCGGTTGATGGAACGGATGGAACAGGACTTGGGGACGAAGCTCGATTGGGTCGCGGTCGACCATTTCAACACCGGCCATCCGCACTCTCATATTGTCGTGCGCGGGAGGGATGATCGGGGCGCCGATCTCGTCATCGCCCGCGACTATATGACGACCGGCATCCGCGAGCGCGCCGCCGAGCTGATCGATCTCGATCTTGGCCCGCGTACCCACCGCGAAATCGCGCAGACGCTGCGCGCCGAAGTCGAGCAGGAGCGCCTGACCTCGATCGATCGGGAGTTGCTCAAGCGAGCGGACGCCGAGCTAGTGGTGGCAACCAAAGGTCGCGACGCCTTCGACCAGACACTGCGCGCCGGCCGGTTGGCGAAGCTGTCACGCCTGGGCTTGGCCGAGCCCCTCGGCGCCGGCCGCTTCCGGCTCGCGCCCGTCCTTGCCGATACACTTCGCGCATTGGGCGAACGTGGCGACATCATCCGCACGATGCAGCGCGAATTTTCGCGCGCCGCGATCGCCCGGGCGCAGGTCGACCAGACGATCTACGATCCGGCCGCGCCCGATGCCCGCCCGCTGGTCGGCCGCGTGTTGGCGCGCGGGCTCGCCGACGAGCACGCCGATCGCTATTACCTGATCGTCGACGGCGTGGATGGGCGCAGCCATTATGTGACGATCGGCAAAAGCACGGAAACCGATGCGAGCCTGCCGCGTGGTTCGATCGTGCAGATCGATCCGGTTAGCCCGACCGTGCGGGAGGTCGATCGGACCATCGCCGCAGTCGCCGCCGCCAATGGCGGACGCTACGATGCGGACGCCCATCTTCGCCACGATCCGACCGCCACCCAGGCCTTCGCCGAAACCCATGTCCGGCGGCTCGAGGCGATGCGACGCACATCCGGCATCGTCGAACGCGAACCGTCGGGCCGCTGGATCATCGCGCCGGACCATCTCGATCGCGTGACAGCCTATGAGGCTGCGAGGCTGCAGGACCGTCCCGTTGCGATCACCATACTGTCGCCGCAGCCGCTCGATCGGCTGATCAATGCTGACGCTGCGACCTGGATCGATCGCGAGATTGTTTCGGGCGCACCCGTACCCACCCGCGATGCCGGGTTCGGCCATGATCTGCGCGACGCCCAAGCGCGTCGGCGACAGTGGCTGGTGGCGCAGGGATTTGCCGAGGAAACAGCGGGCAGCACGACGTTTCCGAACGGCATGATCGCGGCGCTCCAGCGGCGCGAGCTGCTCCGGGTTGCGGGCCAGCTCGCCGACGAGGTGAATTTGCCATTCCGGGAGGCTGCCGAGGCGCCCGGATCGAGGGCGTCTACCGCCGTTCGGTCGACCTCGTCAGCGGGCGCTTTGCAGTGATCGAGCGCACCCGGGATTTCACGCTCGTGCCGTGGCGTCCGGTACTGGAGCGGCAGGTCGGCAAAGCGGTCTCGGGATTGATGCGCGGCGACGGCATCAGCTGGTCGATCGGGCGGGGTCGGAGTGGGCCGTCAATTTCCTGATGGGGCGATCTGTTCTCGGGTTGCTACGGGCCGCTTCTTGTCGATAGGTTCCGCCGACGTCCCGGTCATTCGACACGCATTTTGCGTGGCTGAAAACGGGACTTCTGGTCTTCACCGGGCGGGACGAGGTGTATGGTCCCGATTGCGCTTGTCAGCGACGTAGCTCTGTCCACCATCCGCCTTAAATATTTCAAACAAGCCCGTCGCCTCGAACAGGGCTGGAAAATTCTTGACCCCGTAGTTGCGAGGATCGATCGGCGCCTGGCGCTTGGCGGCGCTGCCTGCCGCGGACATAGACGCCCAGCCATCTTCTCGTGCCGCTGCTTCGACGGCACCGCGCAGGATCGTTACAAGAGCGGCGTCCTGCGCGAGCGGCTTCGCGGGGCTTGCGGCCGTAACGCGAGCCACCTTTCCCTCCGCCTTGCTGGTGGGCTTTCCCTTGGCTTTCGCCTTTCCAGCCGATTCGGCAACGGGTGGCGAGGCTACTGCGGTGTCGATGCCGTCGAGATAGAGAAAGGTTGTACAGGCGTTGACGAAAGGATCGGGCGTCTTTCGCTCGCCGAAGCCGTAGACGTTTTGCCCGTTGGCTCGAAGCTGCATCACGAGAGGCGTGAAATCGGCATCGCTCAACGCGATACAGAAGGCGTCTAACTTCTGCGTGTATAGTAACTCCATCGCATCAATGACGAGCGCAATGTCGGTCGCGTTTTTGCCGGCGGAATAGCTGAATTGCTGTATTGGGCGGATCGCGAACTCGTGTAGCTTCTCCTTCCAGCCCTTCAATCCGCTACTCGCCCAGTCACCATAGGCTCGCCGGATATTGGCTATTCCGTACTTTGACAGCTCAGCGAGTATAGCCGCGATTTTTGAGTGGGAGACGTTGTCGGCGTCGATCAGGAGTGCGATGCGGTGATCGCGCGTGGGCAGTGCGGGCTGTTCTGTTTCCATCGTTCCTGCTCTCACTCCGCCAGATGTACGCGGATTGGTTTGTGATGTCCCTCCCCGAAGAACAGAGCGTTATACCGCTCAAGCGATTTGAGCCGGTCAGCCGTTTGCTTCTCGTCTGCCGAAGCACCCGTCATTCGGGCCAGCGTGCGGGCATCAGCCTCTGTCACACGCATCGTGAGGTAGCTGCCAACGGCTGAGAAGAGTGACGAGTTGAAGTCTTTCGCTTCCTGCGAGGCTAATATCAACGACAGGCCGTACTTCCGGCACTCCTTCGCAAATTGCGGAATCAGCTTCAAACGGGCGGCCCTATGGGCTTCGTCGAAGATGATGGCGTGCGTCAGCCCCATCTGCACTCCTCGCCTGAACATATCCTTGTAGAGACTGTAGAGGATGAAGGATGAGAAAGCGTTCTGTAGCATCCCATTCGTTGTCCCGTGGATTCGGATGATCGTGGGACGCGTCTCATCGAGCAGGCTGGGTTTCTCTCCAACGCCATCGAAGAATCCGTAATCGGACAATTCTCGCAATCGGGCGAGAAGTCCGGCGTTGGGCTTCGGTTTCCCGCAGAGAATATCGTAAAATGCGCGAAAGCTGGGTGTCCGACGTCCGGATGGAGAAGGATCTGCCCATCCAGCATCGTCATAGCTTTGCTTCAGGGCCTGTCTCAGCTCCTCGAGCTGGATATCCCCGAGGTCGGGAAAGATCGCCCCGAAAAACGTCGCGCAAGGTCCCGGCAACATCGACATGCGCGGTCGGCTGGGATGAGTCGATCCGAAGCGGATTGAAGCCCAGTCCATCATAGTCGACGAAATTCAGCGGTCCAAGTTCATCCGCGAGCTTGGCGTCTATGTCGTCATGATAGGAGAATATGATCGGGCAGATCCCAGCTCGACTGAGCTGGCGGCATATGTTGATCAGACAGGTTGTTTTGCCCATTCCCGGAAGACCGACGAGCATCAAATGCGGATTGGCCCGTATCGACAGTCGCCAGTTCACGTCATCATGGCCACCAGCCGTCGTACCAAGGTTGATCTCGGTGGGATCCACCGGTCGCGCTGACTGATCGCCGGCAGACGAGCCATCCACCGGTTCAGAGCTAAAGGACGCAGCTGCGGCCGGGGGCTCATCCTGCGCGAGGTCGGAATTGCTGCTCGTTACACCCTCGTTTGGGAGCAGTATTGGCACTGGCATTTCCAGCGGTTCTGGCGGGCCTTGGTCGTGCGGCGAGGGGAGAGTCCCCGGATCGTCGGGCAGCAATGACGGCCCAAAGAGCCACAACCTGGCTTCTTCGGCATCCGCCGCCTGGATGCGTTCCGGCGCACCGGTGCGATGCTCGGGACAAAAGACGTAACCGATGTCGGGTTGTTCGATCTCGGTCGGCAGATAGTCCGCGTTGAGCAAAATCTGATCGATCTCCCGCAGAAGCCGCGTCTTTGCGGCTGGCTGGAGACGATGGCGCGCGGCACGTTCAAGGTAGAAGCGCAGGATTCGTGCGAGCTGAGAGCGACGAAGCGAACGCTCAAGCGGATGCAGGTCCTTGGAGAAAAAGTAAGCTGACCACCGCCGTCGTAGGTCACCTGTCTGGGCAAGCATCCCTTGGAACAGTTCCGGTTGACGCGCTGTGCGCAGATGCAGCCGGTGCTTGACCTCAACAAAGCGGAATTCGATCGCCCCGCGTCCGGTGGTTTGAACATGAATGAAGTCGGCTCGGCGGCCGCCTTCGCCATCATCCTCGCTTCCAGTCACCGGTGCCACGTCGAGTATCTCGTCCACTGGCACGAAGAAGCCTCGGCCCAGATCCAGCCATGGGCCGCTGCTATCCTCCGCAAGGGCACAGTGCGCTTGCATTAGGGCAAGGGAGATCATCTCACCAGTTCGAGAGCTTGGATTTGCGAGCCTTATCGCTAGCCTGCCTGACAATGCCTTCAGGTGCAGCAGCAGGAAGCGGCTGTTCCGCTCGCTTCCGCTGAGCCCCATATCGCCGAGGGCTTCATCGACGAGGGCACGAACTTCTTCCAGATTGCTCGTCGTGGTGACCAGCTGAAGGGCACCGAGATCCGAACGCTCAGGAATCGCGTCGATAACGAACCGCTCATAGATGTCGGGCAACGCCACTGGCGCATCAAAATATTCCACACATGCGTTCCGATCGACGGTCACTACCCAGTCGCTATGTTCATGCATGAGGTCGATGCGGCCACGGTCCGCCAGCGGAAGGCGCGTCCTGAGAACAGGCCAGTCGTCGGCTGCTCCACCAAGGAATCGAGACGTCGCGCGGGCAATGGCGGCGTCCATGCGGAGCAAGCGATCGATTCCGGTTCGGTTTTCAGGTGCCTTTTCGCCTTCTGTTTTCGGCGGGGCATAGACGATCCATTCCGTATCCTCGCCGAAGGTCACACGGCGCTCCAATGCCCGGCTGAGTCCGAAAGCGTGGAGCGGCCGGCTATCTCCCAACTCTTCGGCTTTGCGAATCGTCAGCCGAGTCTCGAAGCTGTCGAATGCGAGAGCAAGATGACTCGTCCGCGGTACATCTGACTCGGATCGCTTCGCCCAGCGTAGTCGCGGCGCGACGATCTCTCCGGGCCGCCGCGCCGTCTCCGTCATCCAGCGATCCTCGGCGCTGACGATGCCGCCGCCGGTGCGGCGGCGGCGTCCAACTGCATTGAGGAATTTACCAGATATGGAGGAGGTCTCTTCGGGATGGATGAGGTCCAGCTTGAAGCAGAGTTCCGATTCTCGCTCTTCGTCATCGTCGGCTGCTGGCGTAACCGCCCTTAACGTCTCGCCGAGCGCGCGCGCAACTGTGGCTCCGTCACCAGGTCGCCATGCCTGGATATGGAGCATGTCGAGGCCGACACCGGCAAGGCCGCTGCCACGATGGTGGCAATCCAGATAGTGCTGAATCTCTCTCGCCAGAACGGCCGCGCTCTCTATGCCGATGGATGGAGCGATTTCCTGGGTACCACCGCCGAGGCAGGTCGAGAGCAAGGAAATTGCAGCCTTCGGTTCCGGATCGCCGTCCACGGTGAGAGCGACGGCATGGAATCCCAGCATGTCTGCAAAAACAAAGCCCGGCATATTTGGCGTTCCAGGAAGCACTGCCGGAAAATTCGAACCGTCGAGATCCTTTACCGCAGCGCGCACGGACGACGCTGTCATACCCTGCTCGTAGCGGGCATGAACGAGAAGCTGATCGTATGCAGCGTGCCACAGCATGCGGAGCGGATGCAGCGGCGTCGCGATGAGACCCCATGTCCGGCCAGATAGTGACCGCACTTCAATGGTTCCGTGAAGACAAAGAGCGGGTGGCCCTGCCTCAAGCGCCGCAGCCCACGCATTCGTATATGCCTCGCCAGCAGGCCACCGGCTCGCCTGAATTCGAGCCAGCAAGCCAAGCGGTCCAAGCTCCGAAGCCAATTTTCGGCAGCTATCGACCACTCGGTCCCAGACATTGGAGGGTAGTGAACCGGGCGACAGCGCCTCGAAGGCGAGTTCGCCGACGGGAGATCCATCGGAGCGGACCTTCAATATCCATCGTCCTGGCGGCCCGCCAAGACGCTGCCAATCATCTTCGGCTTGCCGTATGAGCGTAGGGCGTAGGACCCGCGCGCTTCGACCACCCGGAAGGCTCCAACTGATAAACCCTTTCTTGTCCTCCGTGGCACGCGACGCAGGTTGGTTGACGTCCGCAGCTTCATCGAAAGCAGCTCGGTTCAAAATCGCGATGCGCCGTCGATCAGGCTTCGTTCGACTTTGCCAGAAACTGCCGTGGATTTGCCTTCAGCCTCACCAAACTCAAGGACAAACTCTTCGCTCTGCACGGCCGGAACGTCCGTGGCTCCAATGGCACTTATATGCACAGATGCTTCGAACTTGGCATCCGAGCCCAGATGATCAAAGTATTCGATGGAGAACACGGCCCGCTGAGGATTCACCTCCTTGTGTGAGACCGTTTGTTCAGCCAGTTCTTCCTCGCCCGCCATAATGGCTACGCGATAATCGACCGCGCCGCGCGGCAAGTCATCTGGTTCTGTAGCCCAGCGAACTTCAAGTCGGCCTTGATCCTTCGTCGCCGCAGCGCGATCCAGGACCAGGCGGGGGCGCTCGTCTCCCGTTTCCTCGGTGGGCCTCAGGCCTGACCAGCCCACCAATTTCCCCCGCGCCGGTCCGCCACGACGACAGACGGAGCGCACGTACATCTGCACCGGTAAACTGAGGATCGATCGCGCGAAGCCAGAGGTCTGGCCTGCCATTGAGACAATTCAGAATTTGCAGAGGGCCGCGGCCAGCAGAATCTCGCAGAAATGATTCGAGCGCTGCAGCCTGGTCGCCATCCGGGTCATTCGCTAGCAGCAGGCCGCGGACGCGATCACCAATAGAACGGTCATCATGTGCATAGAGCAGCCGCTCGGCGAGGGCTCCGCTCAGGTCGAGGTCGTTCTCGTCCGGAACTCCTTCAATGGCGATTGGCCAGAGGCCAAGCCGTGCCACCGCTGCCCCAGCGCCCACCGACTCGGCGGTCACAAGAAAATCGAAAATCTGGAATGGCGTTAAAAGGTGCCGGCGCCCGAGACGCTCGGCTCTACGTTGCGCAGCCCTGAGAAAAAACGCCCTTTCCCCGAAGCGGGCGGCGTGCACGCTCCTGTGCGCCTCTGAAAAGCTCTGCTTCGCCGATCTCTCGCGCCGCACTGTAGATGCCATCCAGACCTGCCCCGGCCCGAAGAGGGTCGATTATGAACAGAATAGGGTCGGCCTTGTTCTCGCGCAATTCGACGGCCCCATCGGCCGTAATCCGATTTTCACCCGCCGCATCAACCACCGCCCGAACTGTCCAGCCGTCAACTATCAGTCCCGGGGGAGCGACCAATGCGTCGACAAGCTCGGAGGAGAGGCATCGAAGGAACGCGATTTCACCTGACACGGGCGCGCCAAGAATCTGCGCGAGCGCTGTCGCGATATGGCCCGCGTGAACGTCTGTGATCATATGGCGACTGCCTCTTGGGATTCGCCCATGTCATCGTTTGGGATGTAGCGGGTGCGCAGCTTCTTCATGCGTTCGGCGTCATTGACGCCCACGAGCAGGCCAAGATCGCGCAGCCGACGCTCCAGCACTCGGCGGTTTCGCTGAAGGAGTTCGTTGGGGACCGCCATATTTGGGGGCGGCTGATCGATGTAGAATCCGTAGCGCTCGCGCAAAAGTTGCAGGAACTCTGGAAAGGAGAGGTCTTTTGGCTTGTTGCCCTTTCCGTCCCTTCTCAGATGACGGTGCACCAGATACTCGAGTGCCGTGTTGGAAAGGACGAAAGAGATTGCGTCCATCGTCTTTCGACCGCTGGGCAGTGCCTTGCGCAAGGTAATACGGCGGCGACGGGCCAGGCCGTGAGGTTCATCGGTCATGAGAGCCGCATGAAAGCTCTCTTGGATTCGGCTCTTGGAAGATTGTTCCAGTGCGAGCGTCAGCGCTTCAGCAAGCCGAACCCCGTGCTTGCGTCCGTCCGTTTCGTTCTGAAGGATGTCGAGACGTAGATCTGTTGGCTGCTCAGGATCAGACGCCTGCACCAGTTTGCGGGCGGAATTGCGAAAGAATTTCTCGGCATCGCGTGATTCGTCATGGGCACCGCGAGCCAGTGATCCGAGTAGATTGAGCCATTCGGTAGCATCGGGCTCTTTGGGCGGCAGACCGTTCTTCTGTGATGCGAGATCCGACTCCGTGCTGACAAAAAAGTCCAGTAGGCGCAAATACATGAGTATCGTCGACAAGCGCTGCAACTGACGCCGGGCGAGATCGCCCGATTGTTCCGATGCGTCTCGCAATTGCGGATCAGCCGAGCCCGAGCAATCGACGAACCGCTCCCATGGCTGCTGCTCATTCTGCTCCGGCACTTCACCTTCGGTGAGCCAATGCTCGAGTATGCGAACAGTCGAGAGAATGATCGTGGAAAGCCCAACGGCGATGGCGCTTTCGAGCATTGGGAGGAGCGATAAGCGAGGAATCGTGCCGTCGCGTCCGTAACTCTCAAAGAAAACGAGGAGATCTTTACGGAACTGGGCAGCCGCCTTGCTCGCGATCGGACGCTGATTGGGGATCGGACCGGGCTGCCCCTTCCCCACGGCCTTGCTTGGGGCCTCGCCGCAAAGTTGCGCCATCCGTACAGTCAGTAACTGGTCTAGGCCGACGGTCGTGTCTTCACTGAATTTGTCGGATCGCAAGTTGGTCCTAAGATCGCCGTCGACCGATACCCCTGGCGCAAAGGCGGCGACGAACTCATTATCCTCTATCCGGGCGCAACAGGATAGCGGCCACCGCGGGCGTCAAGTTCGAGGTTGGCGCCTTTGGGTTGATCGGCAACCAGCGCAACGATCATTTCGGGGACGCCACGCAGGTTGGCAGCATCCACCGGGAGGTCAATCCACGAAGCCATATAATGCGGCGCGAAGCAGCGTTGGACCTGCTCATCATGCCCTTCTGCATGTCGTCTGTTTTCGAGGATCGCGGTCAAAAGCAGGTCGCCGAGGATCGTTCGACCGGTTTCGGTATCGAAGCCAGCGAGGACCTCGCTCTGGGCAAGAACGTCAGCCACGCTCCGGATCGTCGGCTTGCCGCCATCAGGCCCGAATGAGCTGTTGAATTTGCCCCTACCGCGCCGATGCCCCCAACGAAACAAATACAGGATCATCGGCATCAGCGCCCCGATCGCAAAATCCTGGGGCGTGAAAGGGAAGACCGGTGCATAGTTGCCGGTCCAGATCTTGGCCGTCATGTGATTGCCAAGGGCGTTTTTCGACCGTTTTCCGGGCTTCACTCGCCATGGTTCAGACCCTCATTTCAGCACGCTCAAGCGTGATGATCTGACCAGTAGAGTTCATGTCGATGCCAACCGTGTAGACACGCTCTTCATCTGCTGGATTCCATGCCCGCATTCCCCGTTCATCTTCCTGGGCCAGCCGCTGAGTGAAAATCGCGAGGTTGGCGAAAACATCGTCCGAAAAAGCATCGAGGATCTGGACGCCTTCCGCGAGTTCCCGCAGCAGTGTGAAGAGGTCGAGCGGTACGATGAGGCGCTCGACACGATCATTTGATAGCCGGTAACTTAGCACGAGATGGCGATGAAGCGTCTCGAGGCCTGGCGCGCGCGCAAATTCTTCGGCCGCCAGCGTGAACCGAGCAAGGGGCTTCGCGACCCAGAAGGAACTTTCGGTCGGGGTTCGTGGGACGATACGAACGGGAACAAACTCACGATCCCGGAAGGCAATGTCGGGTAGTGCTTCGAGCCGAGAAAGACCGCGGCAAAGCTCATCTCGTATCTGGGTTTTGTGTTCATCGGACAGTAGAGGGAAATCCCTGAAATCAGCTAGATGGCGTCCGCCATGGAGGCCAAGCGCATCGATGCTCCGGCCAACCTTTGAAATCTGATCTGCGTTCCAGAAGAAATAAGCTCTGCGTCGTGCGCTTCGGAGAGGCGCCTCGGGAAAACGAGGGGCTCCGTGTGCGGGATCGGGCGCGGCCGGACTCAGCAAGTAGCGGTCTATACGGGCATTGGCATCGAGCGCCGGATCAAGCCGCGTGAGTTCCCGCAACAACTCTCCTTGCCGTCGCGGTGCTGATGGGTCGAAACAATAGTCAGCTGATTCGTGCTTTCCGATCGAAACGTCTTCATGCAGGTCATCACAGGCGTAAATTCCGAACAGGATATAGCTCAGCGCCGCCTTGAGCTCTCGGGCAGTAATGTGGACCTCATTGCGCTGATGGACTGCCTGCAGGGCATCCGTCAGGCGCGTCCGCAACAGGGTTCCGCGTGCCAAAGTGCTGGGGTCACGGCTGGCGCCCATCATCGCAGCAGAGGCTTGCATGGAGCAGCGTGACTGAGCTGTGCAGCGGTTGCACGCCTCCCAGATTTCCGGTGCGTTCGATCCGCCGACCAACTTGGCGATCATTTGATCCACGAATTGCGTGGATACCTGATCGAGCCCGTCCTCAATTCCGCCGACCAGCGACCGGAAGTTGAGCTCGATCAATCGAACATGGGCATCAAGCCCCTCGCCTTCACGCCCAAGCGCGTCGGCAAGTTGCTGTGTAAGCCGGCTCTGGCCGTTTCTTTGCTCGTAGGATTCAATCCATTCCATCAGGCGGCCATCGTTGACAGCGACAAGATGAATACGATTCGTCGGTGCTTTTTCGTGGAAGGGCTCAAAAAATCTCGTCGAGCAATTCGTCGGCAGAGCGGCCATTCCAGGATGCGGCACCATCGAGGTTGATCTTGATTTTCAGGCCGCCAATCAACGCATCGTGCACGCGACGCTCCGAACGGAGGTCGTCGATGCCCAGCTGTGATGCCAAGCGCTGCAGAAGTGCGGTCTTTCCGTCACCGGCATTTCCGCACAGGATTACCAGAGCAAGATCGCCAGCCAGAATGGCGGGGCCAAGCATCCGGTCAAGCCCGGTTTCGACATAAGTGTCTGCTGCAAATGAAGAATCTAGACCACGCGTTTCGGCGTTCCCAAAACGGGAGCCGGATAGGATCTGAGAATCTCGGTGACGCGAGGTACGACCATTGGACGAAGAGGTTCGGGTTCAGTCGATGCTATGGGTGCATTCACCGTTCCAGCAGAAGCGCGATCGAGCTGCCGCAAGGCATCCAAGGCCTGGCCGGCTCCGGTAAAACGGCGAGATGGGTCGGGATCGCAGGCCCGGTCGGCGAACTGTGCGAACAACGGGAATCGGGAGCGATCCTCTTGTGACCAAGCCACTCCGGCCCCATCGCGACGGATCCCCTCAAAGAGAAATGGATGCTGGTCTGTCAGCGCATGGTACAGGCTTGCCGCCAAGGCAAAGACGTCGTCTGCCGGCGTCGCGGGCCGCAGCGCCCGCCGCTCGGGTGAGGCATAGAGTGTCGTTCCAGGGCTATTGATCACCTCCCCGACGGGTCGAGCGAGATCGAAATCGATCAGGCATGCGGCCCGGCCATCGACGAGGATGTTGGAGAGGCTGACATCCCCATGCACCCAGTTCTGGACGTGAAGAGCGTTCAGTCCTTCACAGAGCACTTTAGCCCAGTTGAGGATCAGCGACTCTGCATCGAGCGGGGAATCGTCCTGGAGTTCATCAGCAAGGAGGCCGACATATTCGCCACGGAGGTTGTCAAGCGGGTCACCGGGTCGCCACTTCAGCAAGGCCACCAGGGTGTCGGCTCGCCATTTGGCTGCGGTCTGATAGATTCCGGACAAGGCTGAGTGATCGGCGATGTGAGCTGCTGCCGGTCCCATGGACACCAAGTTAGGCTACATGAGCCTGCTTCTCGAAGTCCATGGGGCTGAGATAGCCCAAGGTCGAGTGCCTGCGCGTGGGATTGTAGAAGCGTTCGATGTAATCGAACACGTCCTGCCTTGCCTGATTGCGCGTGCGGTAGGTTTTGCGCGCGATCCGTTCGGTCTTCAGCGAGGAGAAGAAGCTCTCCATCGCCGCGTTGTCCCAGACGTTGCCGGACCGGCTCATCGAGCAGGTGACGCCATTGTCGGCCATCAGTCGCTGGAACTGCTCGCTGGTATATTGGCTGCCCTGGTCGGAGTGATGCAGCAGCGCATCGGGCTTGCCGCGCCGCCAGATCGCCATGACCAGCGCATCGGTGACGAGCTGCGCCGTCATCGTGTCGCTCATCGACCAGCCGACCACCCGCCGCGAGAACAGATCGATCACTGCGGCCGCGTACAGCCATCCTTCGGCGGTCCAGAGTGGAGTAGGAAGCGCATCAGCGCTTCCCCTCCCCGAACCGTACGTGCACCTTTCAGCGCATACGGCTCTCCATTCAGCCTTGGCCCATGGCCATGGCGACATCATGATAATGGGAGGTGACAGTGTTTCGGAGTTCGTCCCGGAAGATGTAGGGATTTCGCTCCGGGTTCCGCCACCGGAACTGCAACTTCTGGCTTGTGACCAGTCGCCGCAGCGCCTTACCCACGGCATTGCCCTGATTGCTTCGCCCGTACAGCAGCCAAGTTTTCGATTGGCCGATGCCCGGGGCGCGGTACCATTTGCGCATCAACGGTTTGATGCGAGAGCGGTACTTTTGCGCCAACCAGTGCGCCATTTTCCAGAATACGACGGTGTCGATGCGCCGGAATGTGCGCGCCGTGAAGTCGGTGAACTTGTAGAACGCAGCCCATCCCGCCAGTTGGCGGTTCAGGCTGTCGATCATGTCCACCGTGGCAACATCATGATTGCCGGAGAGCGCCTCGATCAAGCGGTGAGCGAAGGTCTTGGCTTTCTCCTTGGGTATCGTTGAGACCACGGACATGCGTCCGCTTGATCCCCGCCTGCGAATGATCCGGTGCCCGAGGAACACGAACCCGTCGTCAACGTGGGTGATATGGCTCTTGTCCATATTCAACGTCAGCTTCAGGCCGTCCTCCAGAAAGGTCCGGCATTCCTCGCGGATGGCCTCGGCATGTGCCTTGGTGCCCTTGACGATGACGACAAAATCATCGGCATATCGGCAGTAGGCGACAGCAGGTTTCCATTGCCGGTTCTCACGAACCGTAATGGGGCGCTCCTGCTGGATACCGAAGTTCCATGCCCAGCGGTCCTTCCGGGCCTTGTCGCTCAGATATTTCGCCTCCAGCCACGCATCAAACTCATGGAGCATGATGTTGGACAGGAGTGGCGACAGAACGCCGCCTTGCGGAACACCTTCGCTTGAGGCCACGAACAGGCCACGATCAATGTGGCCTGCCTTCAGGAACCGCCAGAGCAGATCAACAAACCGGTCGTCCCGGATACGCCGCCGGACGCAACGAAGCAGAAGCCGGTGGTGGACCGTGTCGAAGTAGCTCGCCAGATCACCTTCGATGATCCAGCGGCCCCGCGTCCCGGCACCAGTATCCTGCAACTGTATCTTCACGGTCCGAACAGCGTGATGCACGCTGCGCTCCGGCCTGAAGCCGTAGGAGAGGCGATGGAAATCGCTCTCCCAGATCGGCTCCATGGCCATCAGCATCGCGCGCTGGACGATGCGGTCTTTCAGGGTCGGGATACCCAATGGGCGTTTCTTGCCATTGGCTTTCGGGATATAAATTCGCCTGACCGGCTGCGGGCAGTAAGTCCCGTCCAGCAGGTCCGTACGCAGGCTGGCCAAATGTTGCGTAAGGCCTGTCCGCATCCGCTGCTTATCCATTCCGTCGATGCCCGGCGTATGGGCGCCGCTTGACGCCAATACGACCCGGGCGCTCGGCAAGCCACGCCTGATCGGCAATGAGCCGGAGAAGGCGATCAAACCGGCGGGTTGGATCGCTCTCGGCCCATGTCGCGAGCTTGTGCTGCATTTCGCTGATTATCAAAGGTCTTCACCTCATTTGGTCAGGTAGTTTGCACTTCAAGCAGATTGAACTGCCCCCCTTCGCCATGTGGCCGGATTTCCCGGTCGCGGACTACTACGAGGACTCCGTCAGCATGGTGGACATCAGGGTCAACTCCCTTGGCATTCCATCATGCCTTCCCTCGTTCATATGCTGGACTTTCACGCGCTGGGGAGGCTGCCGGTCGCAGTCCTTGTCC